>NZ_RFFG01000086.1 GCF_003696215.1 Actinomadura harenae
GCACCCGCCGCGCCCGCCGTTCCGGCGACGGACGCGGCGCCGCCCAGGGCGGCGAGGGGGAACGACGCGGCCAGGGCCATGGCGAGTCCGGCCAGGGCGCGGACGCCGCGGGTCTCCCACTCCGCCCCGTACGCGGCGGACGCGGCGGCCTCCAGCTCGGACGCGAACTCGGCGGCCGACGGCGGACGGTCCGGAGCGTCCTTGGCGAGGCCGCGTCCGACCAGGGGACGCAGGCCCTCGGGCAGCCGGTCCAGCGGCGGCGCGGCGGTGAGGTGCAGGTGCGCGAGCTCGGCCCGGCTCGCGGCGGCGAACGGCCGCCCGCCCGTGACGGCCTCCACAAACACGCAGGTCGCGGCATACACGTCGGTGGCGGGCGTGGCGGGCCCGCCGCGCCACTGCTCGGGCGCCATGTACGCGGGCGTCCCCACCGCGGACGCCTCGCCGACCGGCACCGCGATCCCGAAGTCGACGAGCTTGCTCAGCCCGTCCGCCCGGACGACCACGTTGCCCGGCTTGTAGTCGCGGTGGACGATCCCGGCGGCGTGCGCGGCGGCGAGCCCCCGCAGCGAGCCCTTGAGGACGGTCAGGGCCGCCTCGGGCGCGAGCGCGCCGTTCTCGGCGAGGACGCGCGCCAGCGGGACGCCGTCCACCGCCTCCATCACCAGCGCGGCGCCCTCCGGCGCGGTCACGAACCGGAACAGCCGCACGACGTGCGGGTCGGCGACCCGGCCGAGCATGACCGCCTCGTCCCGCAGCCGTGCGAGGCGCCGCTCCCGCTCGCCCGGGTCGTCCGCGGCGTCCGGGGCGACGTCCAGGTACTTGATCGCGACCGGCGTCCCGTCGCCCTCGTGCCGCGCGAGGACGACCCGTCCCTGCGCGCCCGCGCCGAGCTCGCGCAGCTCCTCGAACCCCGCGACCCGCCACCGTCCGGCGGCGGTCCCGCCGGGCGGGGTCATTTCTTGGTCGCCGCGTCCTGGAGCCGGGACAGGACGTCCGGCCTCACGATGCCCTTGAGCTTGGAGTACGGCGTGTTGAAGCTGAAGCTCGAGCAGTCGGTGCCGATCGTCGACCAGACCAGGTTCAGGCCGTTCCGGTCGAAGTACAGCCCGGCGCTCGGCGGCGTCTCGACCGGGCCCTCCTGCTTGCCGGGCAGGAAGTCCTTGCCCTGGAGGTCGGACAGGCCGCACTGCTTCCAGTCGTCCTTCGGGCCGGACAGCGCGTCCCACAGGTCCTTCGGGTCGTTGAAGGCCTTGTCGGTCAGCACGTCCTTCGCGCCGAGGGCCTTGCCGGCCTTGACGTCCACGGTGACCGGGACGGTCGGCAGCGCCTCCTCGCTCTCGAAGCAGGGGATCATGGTGAACGCGCTGGTCGCGGACACGATGTCCGGGCCGCCGAGGCCGAACCGCACCTTGGTCTGGATGATGCTCGGCTTGCCCTGGCACTGCTTGCGCCGGTCGGCGTCCAGCGTCGCGCCGAACCACTTGACCGCCCAGTCCAGCGGGGCGCGGAACTCCTGCCCGATGCGCTCCTCGGCGGCCTTGTCGGCGAGCCCGCCGACCTTGACGTACTCGGCGTCCTTGAACCTCACCAGCTGCTGCGGGTGGTCGCTGTTGTCCTGGAGGACGACCGTCCCCTTCGCCGGGACGTCCGCGGCGGCCGGTCCCCCGGCTCCGCCTCCGCCTCCGGACGAGCACCCCGCCACAGCCGTCCCGACCAGCGCGGCCGTGACCACCGCCACACTCCGCATGACCGTCCGCATCCGTGCCGCCTCCCTCGTCCGTCAATCTGGGCGCATCACAGAATGTCAGGATCTGGACGGAACGGCGGCCGGGACCGGCCACCTGGAACGCGGAAAACCCCGGTACCGCAGGGCATGGGGAATACCCCAGATCGGGGAAACGTTGGGACAGGTGATCGGCTATTGGTGTAGGTACACCAGCGCCGGTACACTGCGTCGCGGAGTGTGACCGCACGCAGCCACAGTGAGTGACTGCTTTCAACCCCTGACTGCGGTCGCCGTAAGGAATTGATCGACGGCTGGTCCCTCCCGCGCGAGCGCGCGGCCACGGAAAGCGACCGGCGGGCAAGCGGCCTGCCGGGACCGCAGCCGTGCGAGGTCGGCCCGGAGCACCGGCGAACGGGCTCCGGCGGAGCCGACGGCGCTGCGCCGCGAACGGGAGCGAGGACCCCGCATATTGGAGGCTGGAAGCCCTGACTACCTTCGCTGACCTCGGGGTCGTACCCGAGATAGCCGATGCCCTGAAAGCCGAGGGCATCGTCGACGCGTTCCCCATCCAAGAGCTCGCCCTGCCGATCGCGCTGGGCGGCCACGACATCATCGGCCAGGCCCGCACGGGCACCGGCAAGACGCTCGCGTTCGGCATCGCCGCGCTGCAGCGCATCGAGCACGGCCACGTGAAGCCGCAGGCCCTGGTCATCGCGCCGACCCGTGAGCTGGCCCTCCAGGTCACCGACGACCTGCTGGTCGCGGGCGGCAAGCTCGGCACCCGCGTGCTGTCGGTGTACGGCGGCCGCGCGTACGAGCCGCAGATCGACGCGCTGCGCTCCGGCGTGGACGTCGTCGTCGGCACCCCGGGCCGCCTGCTCGACCTCGCCAAGCAGAAGCACCTCGACCTCTCCGAGGTCAAGGTCCTCGTGCTGGACGAGGCCGACCGCATGCTTGACCTCGGGTTCCTGCCCGACATCGAGCGGATCATCAAGCGCGTCCCGGAGAAGCGCCAGACGATGCTCTTCTCGGCGACCATGCCGGGCGAGATCGCCTCGCTGTCCCGCCGCTACCTGACCCGTCCGACGAACGTCCGCGCCGAGGCGCACTCGGAGTCCGAGGCGACGCCGCAGGTCCAGCAGTTCGTGTGGCAGGCGCACCAGATGGACAAGCCGGAGATGGTCGCCCGCCTGCTCCAGGCGGACGGCCGCGGCCTGACCATGGTGTTCTGCCAGACCAAGCGGGCCTGCGACCGTGTCGCCGCCGACCTGGTCCAGCGCGGCTTCGACGCCGCCGCCGTCCACGGCGACCTCGGCCAGTCCCAGCGCGAGCGCGCGCTCCGCGCGTTCCGCAACGGCAAGATCGAGGTGCTGGTCGCCACCGACGTCGCCGCGCGCGGCCTCGATGTGGACGACGTCACGCACGTCGTCAACTTCGAGTGCCCGGACAGCGCGGAGACCTACGTCCACCGCATCGGCCGCACCGGCCGCGCGGGACGCGAGGGCACCGCCGTCACCCTGGTCGACTGGTCGGACATCCCGCGGTGGAAGCTGATCAACACCACCCTCGACCTGGACTTCGCCCAGCCCGAGGAGACCTACTCCAGCAGCCCCCACTTCTTCGAGGCCCTCGGCATCCCCAAGGGCACCCGGGGCACCCTCCCCAAGGAGCGCCGCCACGGCCGCGCCGGCCTGGAGGCCGAGGAGCTGGAGGACATCGGCGAGACCGGCAAGACCCGCAGCCGCGACCACGGCCGTGACCGTGACCACGGCCGTGATCGTGACCGCGACCGCGACCGGGGCCGCGAGCGGCCTCAGGGCCGGGTCCGCGACCGTGAGCACGACCGCGACCGCGACCAGGACGAGGAGGCTCCGCGCCGCAACCGCCGCTCCCGTTCCCGCACGCGCACCCGCGCCGGCCGTCCGCTCGCCGAGGAGCAGGCCGACGCGCAGGCCTTCGTGGAGCCGGCCGTCGAGCCGGTCGCGGAGCCCGCCGTTCCCGCCGTGGAGCCCGCGCCGCGTCCCGCCGCGCAGGACGAGTCCACCGAGACCCCGCGCCGCCGCAAGCGCGGCCGGGGCCGCAAGGACCGTCGTGCGGCCGCGCAGCCGGCCGTGTCCACCCTGGACACCGCGCCCCCGGCGGAGGCCCTGGTCGAGGACGCCCCCAAGCGTCCCCGTCGCCGCGTCACGACGTCCCAGGACGAGGTCCTGGCCGCCGAGCGCGAGGCCGTCCGCAGGGCCGCGACCAGGCGAGACGCCGAGCCCGCGCCCAAGCGCACCCGGACGCGCCGGAACGCCGAGGCCGAGGCCCCGCGCGACACCGCCGCGACCGCCGAGGCCGCGCCGAAGCGCACGCGGACCCGCAAGGCCGTCACGACCGAGGCACCCGCCGAGGTCACGGCCACCGTGGACGCCACGGACACCGCCGAGGCGGCGCCCAAGCGCACCCGGGCTCGCAAGAGCACCGCGGCTGAGGCTCCGGCCGCGCAGGACGTCACGGCCGAGGCTCCCGTCGAGGCCGCCGCGACCGCAGAAGCCGCGCCGAAGCGCACACGCGCCCGTAAGACGGCCGTGAACGCCGAGGTCACCGCCGCGGACACGCCGGACACCACCGAGGCCGCGCCCAAGCGCACGCGGGCTCGCAAGAGCACCGTGAGCGAGGCTCCGGCCGCGCAGGCGGGGACCGACGCTCCGACGGAGGTCAAGGCCACCACGGACGCTGCGGACACCGCCGCGACCGCGGAGGCCGCGTCCAAGCCCACGCGTGCTCGCCGCGCCGCCGGGGCTCCGGCCGAGGCGACCGTCGAGGCCACCGAGGCCGCGCCCAAGCGCACGCGGACCCGCAAGGCCACCACGACCGAGGCACCCGCCGAGGTCACGGCCACCGTGGACGCCGCCGCGCCGAAGCGCACCCGGGCTCGCAAGAGCACCGTGAGCGAGGGCACGGCCGCGCAGGCGGAGACCGACGCTCCGGCGGAGGTCAAGGCCACGCGGACGCGTAAGGCCGCCGCGACCGAGGCACCCGCCGAGGTCACGGCCACGGACGCGACGGACACCGCCGCGACCGCAGAGGCCGCGCCGAAGCGGACGCGCGCTCGTAAGAGCGCCGCCGCCGCTGAGGTCACGGCTGCTGAGGTCACGACCGCGGACGCTGTGGACGCCGCTGCGTCCAAGCCCACGCGGGCCCGCCGCGCCGCCGGGGCTCCGGCCGAGGCGACCGTCGAGGCCACCGAGGCCACCGAGGCCGCGCCGAAGCGCACGCGGACCCGGAAGGCCACCACGACCGAGGCGTCCACCGAGGTCACGGCCACCGTGGACACCGCCGCGCCGAAGCGCACCCGGGCTCGCAAGAGCACCGTGAGCGAGGACACGGCCGCGCAGGCGGGGACCGACGCTCCGACGGAGGTCAAGGCCAGGCGGACTCGTAAGGCCGCCGCGACCGAGGCACCTGCCGAGGTCACGGCCACGGACGCGACGGACACCGCCGCGACCGCGGAGGCCGCGCCCAAGCGGACGCGCGCTCGTAAGAGCGCCGCTGCCGAGGCTCCGGCCGCGCAGGACGCCGTCGAGGCGGCGCCCAAGCGGACGCGGACGCGTAAGGCCGCCGCGAGTGAGGCCGAGGCGGCCCCGGCCGTGGAGGCCGCGCCGAAGCGGACGCGGACGCGTAAGAGCGCCGCCGAGGCCGAGGCTCCGGTGGAGGTCAAGGCTCCGCGGGCGCGGAAGGCCGAGGCTGCCGACGGTGCCGAGGTCAAGCCCAAGCGCGCTCGGAAGGCCGCCGCTCCGGCGGAGGCCGAGGCAGCCGAGGCGGACGGCGCCGTCGCCACGCCGCGGCGTGCGCGGCGTGCGGCCGGGGCTCCGGTCGAGGCGCCGCAGGGCGTCTGATTCCCAAGGTGAGAAGCGCCGGTCCCGGTTTCCCGGGGCCGGCGTTTTCGTCTCGCTACTGAAGAAATTTCATGTCCGTTGCCGGGGTGATACCGGGCCGCCGTGCTCCCGTTACCGGGCGCGTTCAGCGTTCTCGGCATGAACTCCGGTCCCTCCCGCCGCCGTTTCCTCGCGTCCGGCGCCGCCGTCGCCGGGGGCGCGGCGGCCGCGTCGCTGCTCCCGCCGTCCGTCCACGCCGCGCTGGCGCGCCCGCTGCCGCCGGGCGGGTTGAGGGCGGTGAAGCACGTGGTGTTCCTCATGCAGGAGAACCGCTCGTTCGACCACTACTTCGGGACGCTGCGGGGCGTGCGCGGGTACGGCGACCGGAACGCGATCGAGCTGCCCGACGGGTACCCGGTGTTCCAGCAGAAGGGCCTGCTGCGGCACGTGAAGCCGTTCCTCGCGCGGGACGCCGTGGGCCACGGCCCGCTGACCGACGTGAACTACATCGCGGGCCTCGACCATTCGTGGGACGGCGGCCAGAAGGCGCGCGGGAACGGCTGGCACGACGGCTGGATCGGCGCCAAGCAGCTGCCCACGATGGTCCACTACGACCGCCGTGACCTGCCGTTCCAGTACGAGCTGGCCGACACGTTCACGATCTGCGACGCCTATCACAGCTCGGTGTTCGGCCCCACGAACCCGAACCGGACCTTCCACTGGACGGGCACGATCGGCGTCGAGCCGAACGGCCACCGCGCGGTCGAGAACGACGCGTACAGCGAGGACACGCATCCTGGGTACGCCCTCACGTCCTACGCCGAGCGGCTGTCGAAGGCCGGGGTGAGCTGGCGCGTGTTCCAGGAGTGGGACAACTTCACCGACAACCCGCTGGAGTTCCTGGTCACGTTCAAGCAGGTCATGCGGAAGGCGCTCGGCTCGTTCAGCCAGTACAGGAGCCTGACGGCGTTCTACGGGGACGTCGCGAAGGCCAAGCCCGCCGACCGGACGGCGATGCTGGCGAACCTGGACAAGGCCGTCGCCGCGCTCCCGCCGTCCGAGCGGGACCTGTTCGAGCGGGCGCTGCGCCGCGTGGACGGCGGGACGCTCGCGGGGCACTTCCGCGACACCGTCGCCAAGGGCGAGCTGCCGCAGGTGTCGTACATCGTGGCGTCCGCGGCCGATTCCGAGCATCCGGGGGCGGGCAGCCCGATCCAGGGCGCGGGGATCACCTACGAGGTGCTGGACGCGCTGGCCTCGCATCCCGGGGTCTGGGAGTCGACGGCGCTGTTCCTGCTGTTCGACGAGAACGACGGCTACTTCGACCACGTCCCGCCGCCGCTGCCGCCCGAGTCCGCGAAGGACGAGTGGGTGGACGGCAAGCCGATCGGGCTGGGCTTCCGGGTGCCGATGATCGTCGTGTCGCCGTGGACGGCGGGCGGCAACGTCTGCTCGGAGGTGTTCGACCACACCTCGACGATCCGGTTCCTGGAGCGCTGGCTGGGCGTCCATGAGCCGAACATCAGCGCCTGGCGCCGGACGGTCGCGGGCGACCTGACCTCGGCGTTCGACTTCACCCGGCGGGCGCGTCCGGCGCGTCCGGACCGGCCCTCGGATCCGCCGAAGTTCTACTGGCGCTGGCCCGCGCTGCCTCCGGTCGTCCAGAAGGACCCGGTCGTGGAGCCCGGCGCGAAGCCGTCCCGTCCGCTGCCCTACCGGCCGGAGGCGAGCGCCCGCCTGGACGGCGGCGCCCTGGTGATCAGCCTCGAGGACCGCGGCGCGACGTCGGTGCACTTCGCGCTCTACCCGTACGCGAAGGAGTTCGCGACGCCGCGCCACTACGACGTCGCGGGCACCCGGACCGACCGCGTCCCCCTCCAGGACGGGCGGTACCGCCTGACGCTGACCGGCCCGAACGGCTTCCGCCGCGAGTTCGCCGGGACGTCCGCGGGCAAGGCCGCCAAGACCGCCGTCGCCTCGTCCGTCAAGGGCGTCCGCGGCCTGGCGATCACGATCGAGAACGGAGGCCCGGACGCGCTGGCCTTCACCCTCGGGGCCCTCGCCTACGGGACGTCCCACCAGAAGGTCACGATCGCGGCCGGCGCGTCCCGCACGATCGCCTGGCCCACCTGGAACGGCTGGTACGACGTCGAGATCACGGCCGCCGAGGACCGGACCTTCCGCCGCCGCCTGATGGGGCACCTGGAGAACGGCCGCGCCTCGGCCACCGGCTGAGTCAGGAGGAGGCGGCGTCGCGCAGGCCGAGGGCCTGGCGGGGATGGTCGGTGATCAGGACCTCGACGCGCGGGTCGGCGAGGAAGCGGCGCATCTGGGGTTCGGCGTTGACCGTCCAGATCATCGCCGGGAACCCGGCGCGCGCGATCTGGGCGAGCACGCCGACCCGCGCCAGCCGGTGGTTGAGGGCGACCAGGTCGGCGCCGGACGCGCGGATCGCGCGCACCGGGGCGAAGTCGCGGTGCGCGCCGCGTTCCCACAGGCTGCGGCCGACCGACATCGCGACCCGGACGTGCGGGAAGTCGCGCTTGATCTGCCGGATGCTGGCGACGTCGCGGGTGGTGACGACGAAGCCGTCCGGTCCGAGGGCGGCCTCGGCCAGCTCGACCAGCTCGGTCTCGCAGCCGCGCTCCTTGAGGTCCAGATGGCCCCGGGCGCGTCCGGCGATGATCTCCATCGCCTCGCTGACCAGCGGGATCGGATGGTCGGACAGCTCGGCGGCGCGGTCGTGGGCGAGGCGCGAGAGCGGCAGGCCGCCGACCGTGGGATCGTGGTGGACGACCAGCGCGCCGTCGCCGGTGCGGCGGACGTCGATCTCGACGTAGTCGGCGCCCGATCGGGCGGCGTCGTGGAGTCCGGTCAGGCCCGCCGCGTCACGGCGGTGGGCGGAGACCGCCGGGTGCTGGGCCACGGCCCGAACGCTACCACCGAAGCCTCTTCAGGGGTGTTGTGACCGGGGCGTTCAGTATGCTGGCGGCCCGTGAGTACGCCCCGGTTCCTGACCCTGCCCTCCGGAGTGCGCCGGACGTTCGCCGAGACCTCCCGCGGGAGGTTCGCGGCCTTGGAGGCGCTGCCCGGCTCGGGCGTGCCCGAGCGCTGGCCGGCGCTTCTGGTGCCGGGCTTCACCGGGAGCAAGGAGGACTTCCTGTCCGTCCTGCAGACGCTCGCGGCGTCCGGGCGGCGGGTCCTCGCGATCGACCTGCGCGGCCAGTACGAGAGCCCGGCCGGGACGGGCCCCGAGTCCTACACGCGCGCCGCGCTCGGCGCGGACGTGGCGGCCCTCGCCGCGTACCTCGGCGCGGACGGCGACGTGCCCGTCCACCTGGTCGGGCACTCCTTCGGCGGGCTCGTCACGCGGGAGACCGTCCTGTCCCGGGCGGCGCGGGTCGCGTCGTTCACGCTGATGAGCTCGGGGCCGGGCGCGCTGACCGGGCCGTCCGCCGACAAGGCCCTGCTGCTGCGCGACTCGATCCCGCAGCTCGGCATGGAGCAGATCTGGTCGCTCGCGCTGGAGCCCGACGCCGTCGGACGCGGCGTCCCGCCGGAGATCGTCGCGTTCCTCAAGGCGCGGACGCTCGGCAACTGCGAGACCGGCCTGACGACCATGGCGACCGAGCTCACCTCCTGCCCGGACCGGGTGGACGAGCTGGCGAAGTTCATGGCCGACGAGGGCCTGCGCACGCTCGTCCTGTACGGCGAGGACGACGACGTGTGGGACCCGCGCGCCCAGGCCGCCATGGCCGAGGCCCTCGGCGCGGAGAAGGTCGTGATCCCGAGTGCCGCGCACTCCCCCGCCGTGGACGCCCCGGAGACGACCGCCACCGCCCTCACCGACTTCTGGGCCGCCGCCGAACGCGCCCTCCGCTGACGCCGCCCGTCCACCGCCGACACCGCCGATGCCGCCCGCCCTCCGCCGGCGCCGCCCGTCCACTGAGGCGCCCGCCACATTCGGGCGGGCGCGCTGGCCGAGCCGAATTCGGTAATGACACACTTACATCGGTTTGTCTCACCGGAGGTGCGTGATGGCGGCAACGGTCGTTCCCCCCGAAAGCGTCACCTGGCGCGTGCACATCGACCGGTCCATGTGGGTCGGCGGCGTCCGCGGCCTCATGCTCCAGGCCCTGCACCCGGTCGCCATGTGGGGCGTCTGGCAGAACTCCAACTTCCAGGAGGACCCGTTCGGGCGGCTCCAGCGCACCGCCGACTTCGTCGGGATGGCGACGTTCGGCAGCCCGGCGGAGATCGAGGAGCAGGCGGCGCGCGTCCGCGGCATCCACCGCAGCCTGCGCATCCTGAACCACGACACCGGCAGGAAGGAGCGCCTGGACCAGCCCGAACTGCTGCTCTGGGTGCACTGCGCCGAGGTCTCCTCCTACCTGGAGGTCGCGCGCCGCTCCGGCCTGCCGATCACGGACGCGATGGCCGACCGCTACCTGGACGAGCAGCGCCACACGGCCACGTTCGTCGGCCTGCACGCCGAGGACGTCCCCGGCAGCGTCCGGGAGATGGACGAGTACCTCAACGACATGCGGCCGGCGCTGCGCGTCACGGAGGAGGCGGCCGAGACCGTCCGGTTCCTGCTGTGGCCGACGCTGCCGGAGAACCTGCGGTTCCTGTCGCCGGGCAAGCCGGGCTACTTCCCGTTCGGCGCGCTCTGCTACTACTCGCTGCCCGTCTGGGCCCGCCGGATGTACGGCGTCCTGCCCGAAATGCCGCAGCCCGCCGTCACGGCCGCGCTGCGATCCTTCCGGACGGCCCTGAGCGCCGTTCCTGAGCGTCTGCACGACTTCGCCTTCGCCAGGCCCACCCGCGACATGCTGGAGCGCTCCCGGCGGCGTCTGGCGGCCGAGGGCTACGACACGCGGAACGGCCTCTACGGCCTCCGCGACCCCCGCCGCTGGCCCGGACACGCCCTCACCGACGCCTGACGATTCCCTGAGAACTTTGGGACGCGGCGTCAGGACCGCGTTCGTGGCGTCAGGACTGCGGCGTCAGGACTGCGGGGACTCGGACGTCGCCTCGGACGCCGTCTGGGCCTCGGCGGCGTCGAGGGAGGCCCACGGCTCCTTGCGGGGCGCGGCCTGAAGGCCCTCGGGGCAGTGCCGGGCGAAGTCGCACCAGGAGCACAGGTTGCTCGGACGCGGCGGGAACAGCTCGTCCCAGCGCGCGTGGTCGACCGGCGGCGCCTCGCCGGTGCGCGGACGCGGCACCCGGGACGCCTTGTACGCCTCGTCGGCGGCGGACGCCTCGTCCGCGATCTGCTCGGCGCGCGTGATGTGCCGTCCGAGGGACTCCTCGGTGTGCTCCCACACGGCGACCCCGCCGGACGGCAGGTGGTGCAGCTCGACCCGGCGGCACGGCTTGCGCAGCACCCGGGACGACGCGACCGCGTAGATCGCGAGGGCCAGCGAGCCGCGCGCGTCGTCCGGGGTCAGGACGTGGCGCCCGGTCTTGTAGTCGACGACGACGAGCTCGCCGCCGCGTTCGTCGAGGCGGTCGATGCGCCCGGACACCGCGATGCGGGACGTCCGGGTCGCGACCGTCCGCTCGACGCCGACCGGCTCGTCGGCCGGGTCGATCCTCGCGACGTACCGCTCGACCATCTCGCGCGCCCGGACGCGCCAGCGCGCGGACTGCTCGCCGTCCTTGAACCCGTCGGTGAGCCAGCCGCGCAGCAGCAGCGTCCCGGCGGCCTCGGGCGTGCGCTCCTCGAACGGGAGCTTCCACCAGTTCGCCAGCGCGTTGTGGACGCTCGCGCCCACGCTGTTGTGCGCCCACGGCGGGCCCTTCGGCGGGGCCGGACGGTCCAGGTAGGTCATCCGGTACTTGCGCGGGCAGTCCAGCCACGAGTTCAGCCGCGACGGCGTGCACGTGTACAGCCGTCGCGGCATGCCCTCGAAGCCGAGCTGCTCCTGCGCCAAGGCGGGCGTCCTACTCGTCGTCGCCCTCGGTGGCGAGCGCGCCCCAGCTCTCCCAGCGGGCGTCCTCCTCGCCGACGGTGGTCTCCTCGCCCTGGCCCGGCAGGACCCGCAGGTCCTTCGGCAGCGGGGTGAGCAGGGCGCCGATCGAGTTCAGCTGCTTGCGCAGGTCCTCGAAGGCGCCGCCGATCGAGCCCGGCCGGCCGCGGTGCAGGGTGTCGCCGGAGAACAGCACGCCGAGCTGCTCGCTGATCACGCTCACGCTGCCGGGGGTGTGCCCGGGGGTGTGCATGATCTCCAGCTGGGCCTCGGCGATCTCGAAGATCCCGCCGTCCTCGAGCCAGATGTCCGGCTCCAGCGAGCGGAGTGCCTTGGCGTCGTCCTCGTCGTCCTCCTCGCGGGCGAGGCGGCCGAAGAAGTCGCGCCAGAGCAGCCGGTCGGCGCGGTGCAGGGCGATCGGGGCCCAGTTCTCCTCGTCCTCCTCGCCGGCCGCGGCGACCTCGAGGACCACGCTGAGGCGGTGCTCGTTGCCGTCGGTCAGCAGGACGGCCATGACCTCGCGGTCGCCGACCTCCTTGAGGATGGCCTCGGCGTCGTTCGCCGGGTCGATCACGATGACCTCGTCGTCGTCGCCGACGATGTAGGTGTTGGTCTCGACCTCGTACTCGGTGTCGTCCAGGGTCACCCGACCCGACGTCACCACCTGTTCGATGCGCGCGTCCACGCCCCGCACCCTACCGCGCCCCGCCCGCGCGGGCGACGAGCCGTTCGAAGGCCTCCGGATCGGTCGTCTCGCAGCCGATCCGGTCGCCGCTCAGCTCTCCATGATCATCGCTGGAACCCGTCCCGACCAGGCCGAGTTCCGCCGCGAGGACGCGCAGGGCGTCCCGGTCGTCCGGCTCGTGGCCGGGATGGTCGATCTCCACGCCGTCCAGGCCGGTCCCGGCCAGCGTCCGGATCACCTCGTCGTCGAACACCTCACCGCCCCGCCGGACGCGCGGGTGCGCGAGGACCGACACACCGCCCGCGTCCCGCACCAGCCGGACGGCCCGCGCCGGGTCCAGCCCGTAGCGGGTCACGTAGGCGCGGCCGTCCCCGCCGATCCACTCCTCGGTGAACGCCTCGTCGGGGGACGCGACGGTGCCCGCCTCCACCATCGCGCGCGCGATGTGCGGACGGCCGATCCGCGCGCCGTCCGCGATCCGCTCGACCTGTTCCAGCGTGACGGACGAACCGAGCTCGCGGAGCCGCTCCACCATCGCGCGCCCGCGGGTGTCCCGTGCCTCCTGGATGCGCGCGAGCTCGGCGCTCAGTTCCGGGTCGTCCGGGTCGAAGTAGTAGGCGAGCAGGTGCAGGCTGCGGCCGTCGAGCTCGCAGGACAGTTCCATGCCGGGGACGAACGTCAGGCCGCCGGGAAGCGCGGCGCGGGCCTCGTCCCAGCCGCGCGTGGTGTCGTGGTCGGTCAGCGCCACGACGTCCAGCCCGGCCAGCGCGGCCCGGCGCATCACCTCGGCGGGCGGACGGGTCCCGTCGGACACGCTGCTATGGGTGTGCAGGTCGATCCGCATGCCCCGAGGCTAAGCGGTCGGACCGGTCGGACCGGTCGCAGGGAGGTCAGGAGTCGAGGAGAGGGGAAGGGGCGCCGAACGGGACGCTGATCTCGATGCCGGGTTCACGCAGGTCCAGCAGGGGCGGACGTTCCAGCATCAGCGCACCGGCCTCGGCGGGCCACAGGACCGTCCACAGCCACAGGCCCTTCGCCTCGCCCACGTAGGCGGCGCGGTCCTCCCCGGACGGCACGGCCCACATGGGCACCCCGTGCCCGGCGGACGGCCCGCCCGCCTCCAGTTTCACGTGCGGCGGGTCCGCGTCGAAGCCGAGGCCCGGATCCGGGCCCGGCAGGCCCGCGAAGTGCGCGCCGAGCCCCACGCCCGGCTCCTCCGCGACGAGCAGCAGGTCGGCGGGCCCGTGCAGCAGTCCCGGCCCGGCCAGCGCCACGGCGACGGCGCGCGCCCCGGACCGCTCGTCCCCCACGGTGGCGAACCCGGTGACCAGCCATCCCTTGGGCAGCGGCCAGGGAAGCCACACCGGTACGCGTGCGTCCCGCACGACCGCTTTCATGCCGTCCGTGTTCGGCCGTTTGGCGGGCTGCCGGGGGAGGACGGCTCCGTGCGTCTGGCACCACCAGTCGCTCGACCAGGCGTTCGGCGCGCGTAGACGCCCGGCGCAGCGTGGGCACGCCGTATCGGCCCTCATAACAATCCACGGTGTGCCGCGCCCCTCGCGAACGCAAGGTCGGCCTGGTCAAATGTGTCTATGCGTGTTCTTTGCGTCGGCGGAATCGTGCGGGACGGCCAGGGACGCCTGCTGATGGTGCGGCGCGGGCGCCCGCCGGGCGTGGGCCTGTGGTCCGTCCCCGGCGGACGCGTCGAACCCGGCGAGTCCGACGCCGACGCCGTGGCCCGCGAGCTGCTGGAGGAGACGGGCCTGGTCGTCTCGGTCGGCGCCCTCGCGGGCGTCGTCGAGCGGCCCGGCCCGGACGGCGTCACGTTCGTGATCAGCGACTACGCGGCCACGGCCGTCGGCGGCGTCCTGCGCGCGGGCGACGACGCCGCCGACGCCCGCTGGGTGCCCGTCCCCGAACTGGACGCGCTGCCCCTCACGCCGGGGTTGCTGGAGGCTCTGCGGGAGTGGGGGATGCTGCCCCCTGCGCCGGACGCTCCGGCCGGGCCTCCGGCTCCCGCGCGGGAGCCGGGGCGTCCTGAGGGGCCTGGGTCTCCTGAGGGGCCTGGGTCTCCTGAGGCTCCTGGGTCTCCTGGGGCCGGTCGTCGCCCGGGGCCGGGGTCCGGTTCGTGATGCCCATCCGGCGGGCGAGCCAGGTGACGGCGAGGGCGTAGAGCAGGAGGGCCGTCACGTCCGCGAGGACGGGCTGCCAGCCGACGCTGCCCTGGTCGAGGTCGAGGGTGCCGAGCGCGGCCGGGACGAGGAACGACATCACGTTGTTGAAGGTGTGCACGGCCATGCCGGACTCCAGGCCGCCCGTCCGGACGGCCAGCCAGCCGAGGATCGCGCCGAACATGAAGATGTCGACCGGGCCCCAGCCCGTGTAGTCGTGGCCGAGGGCGAACGCCACGCCCGCGACGACGATGCCCGGCCACGGCGTCCGCAGCACGCGGCTCAGGGCGCGGGCGACGGGCGCGGCGCGTCCCTCCAGCGTGTACGCGCCGACCGCCTGCACCAGCCAGCCGCGGAAGACGACCTCCTCGGCGGACGCCTGGAACGGCACCAGGACCAGCACGATCACGGCCGGGACCAGGAAGTTCCCCCAGCCGACCCAGTGGCCGCCGTCCCCGCCGTCGTCGCCACCGCCGAGCATCCCGACGAGCGCCGACAGCCCGAACGACACGGCCAGGAACGCCAGCGACAGCCCGCAGCAGGCCAGCAGCCAGCGCCACCGGATCCGGCCCGTGACCGACAGCAGCGTCCCCGGACGGCGGCGCTGGATCCACCACGCCGCGAACCCCGCGACCGGGATCAGCAGCGCCAGCCCGGCCAGGTTGAACACCAGGTCGGCGTTGGTGTTCCCGAAGATCGAACCGCCGTCGCCCGACTCGTTCAGGCGGCGCCCGGACGCGGCCCACACGATCATCATCGGGACGATCAGGACGATCATCGCGACGAACGCGCCGCCGAGGACGAACAGCGACCCGACCAGCGGACGCCACCACCGGTTCCGCTCCGTCCGGGCGAGCTGGTGGAACCGCCTCCCGGGCGGCGGATCGTCCGCCCAGGGCCGCTTGACCTGCTGATATCCGTATCCGCCGTACGGGTACGGCGGCTGCTGCTGCCCGTACCCGTAGGGATACGGCTGCGGGTACGGCCCCTGAGGCCCTTCCGGCCACCCGGCCTGCGGCTGCGGCGGTTGCGGTTGCGGCTGTTGCGGTTGCGGCTGTTGCGGCTGTTGCGCGTACGGGCCTTGCGGCCATTCAGCCCGCGGTTGCGGCCGCTGCGGCGGCCACTCCGGCTGAGGCTGGGGAGGCGGTGGCGGGTCGTCCTGCGGGGGGTGCTGAGCGTCCGGACGGGCCCAGCCGGACGGGTCCGGCTCCTGCGGCGAGTCGGACGGATTCGGCGGCCCTGGTCGCTCCGACACCTGCGTCTCCCCCGGTCAGCGGCAAGAAAAGGTCCCCGGTCGATAGTACGGTCGCGTCGCGGCGGACGCCCGGGTCCAGGGCCGACCTTTCAGGAGGTTCGCAGCCGGGTCTCAGCTTTCCGGGGCCTCGGAGGACCGCGTCCGGGCGAGCCCGGCGGCGCGTCCCTTGGCGGCGATCACGAGCGCCATCTTCCGGGACGCCTCGTCGATCATCTCGTCGCCGAGCATGGCCGCGCCGCGCCCCTCCACGGACGTCGCGTGCTCGTAGGCGTCCAGGATGAGCTCGGCGTGGTCGTAGTCGTCCTGGGACGGCGAGAACACCTCGTTCCCCGCGTCCACCTGGGACGGGTGCAGCACCCACTTGCCGTCGAACCCGAGCGCCGCCGACCGCCGCGCCACGCGCCGGAACGCGTCCACGTCCCGGACGTTGAAGTACGGCCCGTCGATGGCCTGGAGATCGTGCGCGCGCGCCGCGAGGAGGATGCGCATGAGGATGTAGTGGTAGGCGTCGCCCTCGGTGTATCCCTCCGGCTGCTCCCCCACGACCAGCGTCCTCATGTTGATCGACGCCATGAAGTCGCCGGGCCCGAAGACGAGGGTCTCCAGGCGGGGCGAGGACGCGGCGATCGCGTCGATGTTCGTCATGCCGCGCGCGTCCTCGATCTGGGCCTCGACGCCGATCCGTCCCACCGGCAGGCCGACGGCGCGCTCGATCTGGGTGAGGAGCCGGTCGAGCCACTGGACGTGCGAGGCGTCCCGGACCTTGGGCAGCATCAGGCAGTCGAGGTTCGCGCCCGCGCCCTCGACGACCTCGATCACGTCCCGGTAGGCGAACGGGGTGTCGAGGTCGTTGATCCGGACGACCCGGACCTTGCCCGACCAGTCGCCCTCGTTCAGCGCGGCGACGACGTTCTTCCGGGCGTCCGCCTTGGCCGACGGCGCGACCGCGTCCTCCAGGTCGAGGAAGATCTCGTCCGCCGGGAGCCCCTGGGCCTTCTCGATGAACCGGGGATTGCTGCCGGGGACGGCCAGGGTGGTACGTCGGGATCGCATGGCGCGGATGCTACCCACGCGCGGCGTGTGAGACGCTGGCGGCATGGGTGACACGCGATCGGCCCTGATCGAGGAGGCCCTCAAGAAGTCCGGCATGTTGTGGCTGGTCCTCTCGGGACTGCCGCAACCGCGCGCGGCCTGGCACGTCTGGCATGACGGGTCGGCGTACGTGCTCACGGGCGGCGAGGGCGAACAGCCCCTCCCCGGCCTGCCGGACGCGACCAGCGCGAAGGTGATGGTCCGCAGCAAGGACAAGGGCGGACGCCTCATCACGTTCACCGCCGCCGTGGAGATCGTCGAACCGGGCACCGCGCTCTGGGACGAGATCACCCCGGTCATGGCGAAGGAACGCCTCAACGCGCGCTCGCACGAGGGCCAGATCGACACCTGGGCCACCGACTCCTGGATCGTCCGGCTCACCCCGACCGAGGAGGTCGAGGAGGAACCGGGCGACTACGACGACTCCTACGCCGTGGTCCGGCCCCTCCCGACCCCCGCGACGACGGCCGGGTCCCCGCCCCGCCTGATCGGCTCCCGCCGCCGTCGCGCCGACCGCTGACACGCCCCGTCCATCCGCCTTCTGTCCGCTTTCTGTCCTGCCTTCTGTCCCGCCTTCTATCCGTCGAAGGTGCGTCCGGCGCGGACGGCGTGGAGCTTGTCGGGGTTGCCGACCATGTGGACGGTCGAGATCAGGCCGTCCTCGTCGGTCGTGACGCCGATCGTCCCGAGGACGCGTCCGCCTCCCTCCAGGATCAGCCCCGGCTCGCCGTTGATCTCGGCCCAGCTGATCGTCCACTCGCCGACCGGCACGCCCTGCCAGGGGCGGCCGATGATCCCGAGGAAGAACCGGGCGATCTTCTCCGGGCCGTGGATGACGCGCAGCGGGGCGCGGACCTTGCCGCCGCCGTCCGTCCACAGCGCGACGTCCGGCGCGAGGACGGCCATCAGCTCGTTGATGTCGCCGCCGACCGCCGCCTCCAGGAACCGGTCGACGGCGGCGCGCCGCTCGTCCGCGCGCGGGTCGAAGCGGGGGCGCCGCGCGTCCACGTGCTTACGCGCGCGCGTCCCGACCTGCCGCACGGACGCCTCGGACCGTCCGAGCACCGCCGCGATCTCGGTGTAGGGGAACCCGAACGCCTCGCGCAGCACGAACACCGCGCGCTCCAGCGGCGTCAGCGTCTCCAGCACCACCAGCAGGGCCGTCGACACCGACTCGGCGACCTCGACGTGCTCCGCCGCGTCCGGCGAGGTGAGCAGCGGCTCGGGCAGCCACGGCCCGATGTACTGCTCGCGCTTCGCCCGGGCGGACGTCAGCCGGTCCAGGGCCAGGTTCGTCGTGACGCGCACGAGGTACGCCTCGTCGTCGGCGACCTCGTCCCGGCCCGCCGACGACCAGCGCAGCCACGCGTCCTGGAGGACGTCCTCGGCGTCGGTGACCGTCCCGAGCATCCGGTAGGCGACCCCGAACAACCGGTCCCGGTGCGCCTGGAACCGCTCCGCGAGCCCCGCGCCGGACGGTGGCCGCCGCTGGTCAGACGGCACGGGCGTCCCCCTGTGCGGCGCGGTTCGCGGGGACGTCGCAGCGGTCCTTGAAGCCCTGGCCGGTGAGCCCGGCGGCGGCGTTGAAGCGTGAGCGCAGGTTCTCCACGGCCACCATCATGGTCAGCTCGACGAGCTGCCTCTCGTCCAGGAACGTCCGGAGCTCCGCGGTCAGCTCGTCGGTCACCTCGGGCGGGTCCGCGCACATCGCGTCGGCGTACTCCAGGACCAGGCGTTCCTCCCGGTCGAACAGGTCGGAGTCGCGCCAGGCCGGGACGGCCTCGAGCTTCTCCAGCGGGATCCCGTGCGTCGTCGCGGCCCAGGTGCCGAAGTCGACGCACCAGGAGCAGCCGATCCGCACCGCGGCGGCCATCTCGGCGAGGTCCTTGTAGCGGTGCGGCAGCGCCTTCCAGCGCTGTGCCTGGATCTCGAACAGCGAGTACGCCGTGGAGACGCCCATGTGGTGTCCCATCGCGCGAACCGGGTCGAGCTCCTTGCCGTACATGCGCAGGACGATCCACGCGGCGGCGCGGTACCGGAGCGTCCGCGGCGGGTCGAGAGAGATGCGTGCCATGTCTGTCCTCCTACCCTTCACCTGATGGACGACCGGGCGTCCGCGAGTGTGACATCTGGGGAAAACGCGTGGTTAACGTTGGTTAGGGGAATCGGATGACCGTCAAGATCATGGGTAGGCTCCGGGCATGAGCGGAGCTCCGAGCAGGGTCTTCATCGCGCGGCTGGCCGGTATCGCCGTGTTCGACCCGGCCGGTGACCAGATCGGCCGGGCGCGGGACGTGGTCGTCGCGCTGCGCCCGGACGACCGCCCTCCGCGCGTCCTCGGCCTGACCGTCGACGTCGCGCCCCGCCGCACCGTGTTCCTGCCGATCACCCGGGTCACCACGATCGAGGCGGACGCGATCATCTTCGACGGGCGGCTGAACGTGCGCCGGTTCCAGCAGCGCGCGTCCGAGACGCTCGTCCTCGCCGAGATGCTCGACCGGACCGTCCGGATGCGGGAGTCCGGCGACCCCGTCGCGGTCGTGGACGTCGCGATGGAGCCGACCCGCACCCGCGACTGGCTGGTCGCGAAGGTCGCGGTGCGCCGCGCGACCGGCCGCGGCCTGCGCCGTCGCGGCACGGGTGGCCGCGGGGGCCCGACGTCCGTGGTCGACTGGGAGGCCGTCGAGGGCTTCGCGACGATCGAGCACGGGCAGGGCGCGGCCGGGCTGATCGCCGCGTTCGAGAACATGAAGCCCGCCGACCTCGCCAACTTCGTCCACGACCTGCCGGAGAAGCGCCGCACCGAGGTCGCCGTCGCGCTCGACGACGAGCGTCTGGCGGACGTCCTGGAGGAGCTGCCCGAGGACGACCAGGTCGAGATCCTCGGCAAGCTGGAGGTCGAGCGCGCCGCCGACGTCCTGGAGTCGATGGACCCCGACGACGCCGCCGACCTGCTCGGTGAGCTCCCCACCGACCAGCGCGAACGCCTGCTGACCCGGATGGAGCCGCACGAGGCCGCGCCCGTCCGCCGCCTGCTCACCTACGCCGACAACAGCGCGGGCGGCCTGATGACCACCGACCCCATCGTCGTCGCCCCGGACGCGACCGTCGCCGAGGCCCTCGCCATGATCCGCAACCCCGACCTGAACCCGGCCCTCGCCGCGCAGGTGTACGTGTGCCGTCCGCCCACCGCGACCCCGACCGGCCGCTACCTCGGCACCGTCCACTTCCAGCGGCTGCTGAGGGAACCGCCGCCGACCCTGGTCAGCGGCATCGTCGACACCGAGCTCGACCCGCTGCGCCCGACCATGTCCCTGGAGGCCCTGGCGACCTTCCTGGCCACCTACAACCTGGTCGCGGGCGCCGTCGTGGACGAGACGGGCCACCTGCTCGGCGCGGTCACCATCGACGACGTCCTCGACCACCTGCTGCCCGAGGACTGGCGCGAGACCGTCATGGACGCCGACGCCGACGCCGCCGACGGTTCCTCCGACCCCGAAGAGGAAGCCCTGCGCGCCGGGGGCATCGCATGACCTCACGCCTCGACCAGCCGCGCGACCTGCGCCGCACCCTCCTCCCCCGGGTCCACTACGACCCCGAGTCGTTCGGCCGCCTGTCCGAGCGCATCGCCCGCTTCATGGGGACGGCCCGCTTCCTCGTCTACATGACGGCCGTGATCGTCGCGTGGATCGTGTGGAACGCGCTGGCCCCGTCGTCCCTGCGCTTCGACCCGTACCCGTTCATCTTCCTGACCCTGGTCCTGTCCCTCCAGGCGTCCTACGCGGCCCCCCTGATCCTGCTCGCCCAGAACCGCCAGGACGACCGGGACCGCGTCCAGTACGAGCAGGACCGCTCCCGCAACGACCGCAACATCGCCGACACCGAGTACCTCACCCGCGAGATCGCCGGCCTCCGCATGGCCATCTCGGAGGTCGCCACCCGCGACTTCCTCCGCTCGGAACTCGAACGCATGCTCCGGGACCTCGACAACAAGAACGGCCAGAAGGACCCCGGGCCCTCGATCTCACCCTCGAACCCGTAGCTCCGGCGACCGCGTTCACCTGCATTGATATGGGAAGTTCCATCAATTCACGTCCCATATCAATATTGGACACGATGCGAAGGCGTCTGGTCTGCTCGTGCCTTGATCAAGATCGGCACACGAGAGCAGGAGCCGGAAATGCGCCATATCCACGCACCGAAGGGCCGGACGAGGATCGGGATCTCCGTCCTGGCGATCTCCACGCTGTTCGCCGGAACCGCCTGCGGCACGAGCCCCAAGACCGTGACCGGAGAACGCGTGGCGAACAGCAACTCCCCCGTCACCGCCACCGCCGACGTCCAGAAGGAACTGCGCAAGCTGGAGACGTCCTACCAGGGACGGATCGGCGCGTACGCGATCGACACCGGCACGGGCAAGACCGTCGGCTACCGCGCGCATGAGCGCATGCCCAGCAACTCGACGTTCAAGGCGATCCTGTGCGGCGCGGTCCTCCACAAGGCCCGCACTGCCGACCCAGGCCTGATGAGCCGGACGTTCCACTGGACCAAGGAGGACGTCGTCGACAGTTCCCCCGTCACGGGGACGGACGAGAACATCAAGAACGGGCTGACCGCCGCGCAGCTGTGCGAGGCGACCATCACCACCAGCGACAACACGGCCGCGAACGTGCTGCTCAAGCAGGTCGTCGGCGGCCCCGCCGGCATGACCCGCTACTACCGGTCCCTGGGCGACCCGGCCGGACGCCTGGACCGGTACGAGACCGAGCTCAACCATTGGAACCCCGGCGAGAAGCACGACACGATCATGCCCGCGTGCATGGCCCGTGACCTGGAGAAACTCACGGTCGGCACCGCCCTGGTCGCCGAGGACAGGCAGCAGCTGACCACCTGGTTGAAGGCCACCGACACCGGCGACGAGCGCATCCGCGCGGGCGTCCCCCAGGGCTGGATCGTCGGCGACAAGACCGGCACCGCGGACGGCTGGTACGCCGCCGCCGACGACATCGCGATCGCCTGGCCCCCGTCCGGCGGCGCCCCCGTCATCATCGCGATCTTCACCCACCGCGACGCCAAGGACGCCGCGTTCGACAACCGCGTCCTGGCCAAGACCACCACGATCCTGATGCGCGGCCTCGGCAAGACCGCCTGATCTCAGCCCAACGAACCCCGCGGCGGGCCCGGGACCCCCCCGCCCCCCCCGGCCCCCCCCAATTACGCACGCCCCCCGCGGGCGCCCCCACGGGGGGCCCTGGCAACGACCGCAGTTACTCCCCCAAACCACCCCGGGGGGGGCCGGGCACCCCCGGGGCCGCCGCGCCTCTCCCAAAGGTCCTCGCTCCGCTCGGGCTCCCCTCATTGGGGCTCCCGCCCCAACCCCCAAGCTGGGGGCTCCCGCCCCAGACCCCCAAAAGCCCTCATGCGCAACGGGATGATGTGCGAATTTCCTGTCCGCGCCGCCGCAGCTCAGCGCAAGCTGCACAACAGCGCCGGCGATGATCTCGATCACCGCTCCGGGCAGAGTGCAGCGCTTCTATCTGAGTGTGACGACCACGGCCATTGACCACCGCAACCCCGCAGGATCGGATAGTCCTCCCAAACACCCGGCACGAAGGGGTTCTGCAACATGGGGCAACTTCACAGCGATGGCGATGACCTCACCGCTACCTTCTTCTGCAAGGACCCCGAGTCTCATGGGGCGGACGAGTGCGAGACGGTCTACAGGACCGACCGGGCATCGTGGATCGTGCAGGGCAAGCTGCGCGGTCCGAAGGTCGCCGCCCAGCTCATCAGCCTCGCTGACGACGAGACGTTCAGTGAGATATCCGACCGGACCATGGAGCATTTCGTCCGGAGGTACGTCAGGGAGCACTATGGAATTGATCTCGGTGAAGCAGCGAGCGAGTCTGATCTGGGCGGGTCGTCCCTTCCTGAAGCTTGAGCTTCGCGACAGCTACGCCTTCGACGCCGAGTTGTTCGACGCGTGGAGGCGACAGGACGAGGAAGCCATGGCCCCCGTGGTTGACGGCTGGCGCGACAGAGTCGCCTCCGAGGTCGCCGCCGGCAGGCGCTTGCGACGGGTTCGCGTGGTCTCCGAACCACTCTCGGAGTATCAGCGCATGGCCGTGGACATCAGCGGATCGGCGGTCGAGGCGGGAGAAGAGCTGCGGTGGCTTCCTCGTCGGCTCGTGTCCGCGCTTCCGCTCCCCGGCAACGACTGCTTCATCCTTGATGACCTGGTCATCTTCAACGTGCTCGGCGGATCCGACGAGCGCGTGGAGATCCAGCTCTACCGAGAGCCGGACGTGGTCGAGTTCTGCCGAGATGCATTCGAGGCGGCTTGGAAGCTCGCCACCCCACACTCCGAGTACAAGCCTGCCTGATCACCCATGTCCACCTTGCGGCCCTCGGACGCTGCGAAGAAGGCGTTCGGCGTCCGTCTACGTGATCTCCGGCTCGACGCGAGTCTGTCCGGGGTGGCACTGGCCAAGCGGTGCGGCTGGCACAAGACCAAGATTTCGAAGATCGAGCACGGAAAGCAGACACCGTCCGAGCCGGACATCAGAGCGTGGGCCACAGCGTGTGATGCCCAGGGGCAGATACCCGAGCTGGTCGCCGCGCACCGAGATGTCGAGCAGATGTGGCTGGAGTACCGGCGTGAACTTCGGGCCGGTCAGAAGCACATCCAGCTCCGCAGCATGGCGCTGTACGAGCAGACCAAGCTTCTCCGTGCGTATGAGGCCCTGTTCATCCCCGGCTTCCTTCAGACGTTCGAGTACTCCGTGGCCCAATTTTCGATCCACGCCCAGCTGCACGGGCTACCACTCGAGGACGTCGAACAGGCAGCTCGGAACCGGCTCGCGCGGCAGCGCCTGCTCGGAACGGGAACCAACGCGTTCTCGTTCGTCCTGGAAGCCTCGGCCCTCCACAATAACATCGGAGGCGCCGAAGTCATGAGCGGTCAGTTCGACCGGCTGCTCGAGATCTCCGCGATGCCCTATGTGTCGATCGGGATCATCCCCCTCGGGCACCGACGGACGCTCTACCCGGGCGAGGCGTTCTACCTGTTCGACGAGCAGCACGTCAGACAGGAGTTCTGGACCGGATTGCTCAGGTCATCCCGTCCCGAGGACATCGCCTACTTCGTCCGTGCCTTCGCCGCCCTCCGCGCCCAGGCCGTCCACGGAGAGGCTGCGCACGCGGAGATCGAATCAGCCCGCAGACGTCTCCGAGGAACCTGAAGCAACTCCCTGGCCTCGCTCGACGGTCCGCTTCTAGCGTCGTGGACATGAGCTTCGACGAACTCGGCAGCGGGGGGCACGGACCCCCCGCGCACGGCGGCATGCGCCCCTGCCCGTCCTGAACGACGCGGCCTGAACTCGAGGCCCCGATGGGCTCCCGTCGGCTCAACCGTCACCGAATCCTTTACCGGGCGGACGCGCGTCAACGGCATAGGGCTTGTGGTCCAGATCGTCAGCTCGCAGATCTCCAGGCGCGGCAACCGGCCGAGCCGAGCAGGCTCTAGGAGGAGTCATGGTTGAGAAGTGGGACGCCCAGTCTTGGCGCAAGTCCAGTCACAGTCCCGGCTGGGACGACTGTGTGGAGATGGCGGGTGCGGCGAGTGTCGTCGGCGTCCGCGACTCGAAGGACTCGGGCGGTCCGGTTCTGGAGTTCTCGAGGCGCGAGACCGCCGAACTGCTGAACCATGTCCGCGCTGTGGTGGACGGCTCCGCGGTCAGGGCATGACCCGTCCGTGGCGCTGCTATGCCTGGCAGGGGGCAGTCAACACGGTTCGTCCGAACGCTGAGTCGGGCGAAGTCTGGACCAGCCCAGAGGGAGCCGTGGAGTTTCTGCGCGAGGCTCTGTCAGCTCATGGCCACTACTCCAAAAGGACTCTCGTCGCCGCACTCGCCGACCTCCGTCGGGGCGAGTCGGTGACCTTGCACCGAGCCCTCACCAGCGACGACGTCCTTCACCTGGAAGTCGTTCCGGAGAGCGCCTGACGCTCGCCGTCGGGCCCCGTCACGTCCGCGACGGGGCCCGACGGTCACCTGAATGGCGAGTTCGCCTTGGGGACCAGAACCCTCGGACGCCCCACACAGCGAGGCCCGGTCCGCAGGCCGAGGCTCGCACGTCACGTCGCCGGAAGCTCAGCGCGTCGCGTCGTCCCGCTTCAGGTGTTCTACAAGAACCCCGAAGCTTGTCGTATCAAGGAGCAGGTGACCAGCGAGACGGGTCTTGGAGTCGCGCACGCCGATCGTCCGGTGGACACGCGCGAGCTCTACGCAGTCCTCTTGACCCGAGCTGGCGCTGTAGCTGGATTTACGCCAGATCACAGGAGTCTCCTTACCTCACCTGCTTCACACACTCCACAAGCGACGCAAAGCCCACTCCCGGAAGCACCAGGTGACCTGACTGAGGAGACTTGCTGTCTCTGATCCCAACCACATTTCCCAGGTCAGCGACCTCAACGCACTGGCCGTGGTCATCGCCGCTGCGACTGGACTTACGCCAAACCGGGGCTGACTTGGTCATAGCGTCTCCCGAATGTCTCTGATCATGCGTGCCGACTCCACCACCGAGGAAGCCGAAGCTCTGATCAGATCATGCACGTCATGGAGTTCGCCGACAACCTCTCGCTGATGCAGAAACTGGCCCGTCCCGCGTACGGCGCCCTCCATATATGCGACATCGTCCGTACAGGCGCCGAAGGAGATCAGCGTGAAGCCAACCTTCAGACCGGGGTAGGCGCCTGTCACGCTCGGGACGATCTGAAGGGTGATGTTGGGGCGCTCAAGGAGTGCCTCCAGATGAAGGAGTTGCGTCTTGAGCACGACCTCTCCACCGACCGGACGACGGAGCGTCCCCTCGTCCATGACCGCAAATATGAGCGGAGCAGAAGCAGAATCGAGAATTTCCTGCCTGCGGCGACGCTCCTCCCAGACCTCGTCCACAGCGTCTGGACGGATACCTGCAAGCACGATGGCCCGCGTGTACTCCTCAACCTGGAAGAGCCCCGTGATCAGCGCAGGCTCATAGATCCGGAGGTGTGACGCTTCGGCCTCGCTCTGCGCAAGGCTTCGGGCGGACTCGGGCAGTTTCTCTGCATGCTCCTTGCGGACCAGCGGAGCATGACTCTCGAAGTAGTCGCCGCCGTCGAGTACCTGGTCGAGGAGCTTGCCCGTTCCGTTGCCCGGGGACTGCTTGCCGAGTTCGAGCTTGGAGACGCCGTCCTTGGTCTCGCCTATGTGCCTGCCGAGTTCGGTCTGTGACCAGCCGCGACTTTCCCGCAAAGTCCGGATTTTCTTCCCATAGCACAAGGTGAGCGACTCGGTCGGATCGATGGGCTTTCCCGGGCGTCCCATGTCGCCTCCGCGTTTTAGTCGAACTTCATCCGACGAAAAAGACCTCTGGCTCAAGGTAGCCCGACGCGAGCACGCTGGAGCGACGAACCGAACAGATGAATCCATTCGAAGGAGATCAATGTTCGCCGACAAGATCCAGCAGTCCGCGAGGGGCATGAACCGTCCGTTGCCGTCGAATCAGCGGCGGGCTTTTCTGGAGGTGCTGCATCAGGTGATCAAGGAGACGCGACCGGGTGTGAAATCCACTCTGGTTTTGCGGGCGGGATGTCAGGTTCTGTTCGTCTTCGACGCCGCCGATCCCGGACGGAGCGGGGAAGTCGGGTGCGACTTCGACCGTGCCTCCGGCTGGGCCTTCACGTGGGTCGCGGACGGGAGCATCCTCGGCCGCGTCCAGGACGTCCACGCCGTCGCCGCCGCCATCGCAGCTCGGACGTCCGGCTGGGGGCGGCGATGACGAGCGGACGGGTCGACGACGCGTCGCTGCGGCTCGCCGCCGAGATCGTCCGGGCCGCCTATGAGGAGGGCATGCGTCGGCACGGGATGCTGGGCAGCACCATCGCGGTCATCTCGTCCTACGCGCAGAAGAACCTCACTGATCTCGACGCCGTGGCCGGGCCCGATCCCGACCTCGTCGAGCTGGAGGAACTGCGCGACGCGATCCTGTCCGTCGCACCGCATATCAAGACCGGCTTTCGGCACGGCCCGGACGCGCGGCTGCTTCTGCACGTCAACAACCCCGACGTCGGCGGACGCTTCTGCGAGGACATCAGCGTGCGGAACGTTCCTCACTACCTCTGGTCGTGGGGCGACACGATCGCGCCCGCCGCCGCACCGTCCATCGCCGCCCGTCGCATCGTCCACGTCCTCGCCACGAACAGGCTCTGACCGAGGCTCGCGAAAGGACCGTATGAACCCCGCACTGTTCTGGGCCCTGGCCTGCGTCGCGCTGATCGGCATCGCCGTCCTCGGCGAGCTCGTCGGCCGTAACCGCGCCCGCCTCGCCAGGGACGACACTCGGACTCGATGCCTCGAGATCCAGATCGAGACCCTCCGCTCCGAGACGCGGGCCGGCCTCAGATCCCTGGACGCCGCGCTCAGCGCCAAGGCCGAGATGCGGCACGCGGAGATCCTGGCGGCACTCCCGTCACGGCCCGGCCGTCTCCGGCACCCGGACGACCCGCTGCTCGGAGCTTAGGACGTCGTCCTGTGAACGGCGCTCAGTTCTCGTCGTCCCACGACTTCGACTGCGCTTCGTAGGCGCGGTCGAGGATGGCTGGGAACTCCAGCTCGATGACGTCCAACCACGCGTCGATGCGCTCAGGTGACGTCCTGATGGCCGTGATCAGCGCCTCGACCGCCGCCAGCTTCCGCTCACCGACATGCGTTCGCAGCTCCTCCGGCGAGACCTCGGTGTACGACATCGACAACTGCCACCAGAACCGCATGAGGTAGCGGCATTCCTCCTGCCGCCGGTCATCGGCCAGGCACGAGTGAATCACCGCTCGCATACGGGTGAGCTGCTCCTTGTCCCGAAAACCGGACGCGAGGTCTGTCAACGACACACCGGCCATCGTAGACATCACGAACCTCGTTGCACCGTGGGTCGGAGACGAACGCGGTCGGGCCCGGCGGCTGGGCGCCACCGGGCCCGGCTCCGGGTCTCAGTGGAAGTACACGCAGCTGGTGCCGTCCACCCGGTCGGGCACCTGGGCCGTGCCGGCGCTGCATTCGATGTCGCTGTTCGGGTCGTTGGAGCGGTCGCGGGAGATGACGATGAAGTGGCCGGTGTCGCCGCTGTCGGGCGCGCCGTTGATACTGCGGCAGTTGCCCGTCCCGGCGGCCGTCATCGGGAAGCCGGCGCCGGCAGCGGTGTCGCATTCGTGGGCGGGCTCGTGTTTCCAGGGCTCCGTCACCTCGCTCGCGGGGCAGGACGTCCCCGAAACGCTGTGCGGCATGGAGGCCCGTCCCGACCTTCCGTCGGCCTCGGTGGGGACGCAGCGGACGTCGTGGATGTTGTCGTTGTTGTCGGGCTGTTTCTCGTCCGGCCTCCAGTGGATGAAGAAGACCCCGTGGACGGGTCCCTTCTCCGGGGCACCGTTGAGGGCCACGCAGTGGCCTTTGCCCTTGGCGGGAGTGCCCGAGAAGATGTCACCGGGCTGGTCGATTCCGTCGCACGTGTAGGTCGGAGCGCCGGTCCCGGGTCCCTCGATGACGGTCTGCGGATCGGGTTCCGCGAACGCGGGCCGGATGTTGACCAGGGCCGCGGCGGCCGCCACGACGGTCCACGCGATGACGTGACATCGCCTTGCTGACCTGACCTTTCTCCTCTGCGCGGTTCGTCTCAGCCCGTCGCGGATGACGCCGACCAGGACCGCCGACCCCGGGGCCGCATCAGCCTGCGGCCCGGGTGACCAGGTCGGTGATCCGGGCCTCGGTCTCGGGGGTCAGGCCGACCAGCGCGAACGCCGTCGGCCACATCTCGCCGTCGTCCAGGGACGCGACGTCGTTGAAGCCCAGGGTCGCGTACCGCGCCTTGAACTTGTCGGCGGCCTGGAAGAAGCAGAGCACCTTCCCGTCCTTGGCGTAGGCGGGCATGCCGTACCAGGTCCGGGGCTCGAGCGACGGCGCCACGTCCTTGACGATCCGGTGCAGCCGCTCCGCGAGGACGCGGTCCTCGTCCGGCATCTCGGCGATCTTCTCCAGGACGTCGCGCTCCGCCTCGGCCGCCTTCTCGGCCGCCTTCAGCTCCCGCGCGTTCCGCCGCTCCTCCTTCCGGAGCTCCGCCGCGTGCTCCCTCATCGCGGCCCGCTCCTCGGCCGAGAACCCGTCCCGCGCCCCGCCCCCACCAGCACCCACGCCGACCTCCAGAAACGATCTTGCCCGGGACCCTACCCCCGCCGGTCGGGACGATCCCGGCCGCGCGCGTATCGAGGTGGAGGTTTCGCGTGGGGGCGAAGGCCTTGGGGTTCGCGTGGCGGAGACGGGAGGGTTCCGGGCATGACGACTGAGGTGATCGACGCGGTGGGGACCTGGACGCTCGGGGACCTGGAGGTCCGGCGGATCGGATTCGGGACGATGCGGCTGCCCCAGACGGGGAAGGCACTGATCCCGGACGCGGTGCCGCGTGATCGGCGGCAGGCGGTCGCGGTGCTGCGGCGGGCCGTGGAGCTCGGGGTCGACCACTTCGACACGGCCGCGTTCTACTTCTCGCCGCTGCTGTCGGCGAACGAGCTCGTCAACAGCGTCCTGGCGCCCTACCGGGACGATCTGGTCATCGCGACCAAGGTCGGCCCCGCGCGGGACGCCGTCGGCGCGTTCGCGACGCACGCCATGACGCCCGAGGCGCTGCGCGGGCAGGTGGAGGAGAACCTGCGCCAGCTGGGGACCGACCACCTTGATGTTGTAAACCTGAGGATTGTCCGGGATGACCAGTTCGCCGAGCGGTTCGGGGCACTGGCCGAGATGCGCAGGGCCGGGCTCATCCGGCACCTCGGGCTGTCCAACGTGCGGCCGGACCACCTGGAGACCGCGCGGGCGATCGCGCCGGTCGTCTGCGTGCAGAACCCGTTCGGGTTCGGCGCGTTCGCCGAGCAGCGGGAGATGCTGCGCCTGTGCGGCGAGCTGGGGATCGCGTTCGTGCCGTTCTACTCCCTCGCCGGGACGCGGCGGGAGGCCGGGGCCGTCGAAGGCGAGGACAGTCCGGAGCTGCTGGCCGTCGCGCGGGCGCACGAGGCGACCCCGGCGCAGATCCGCCTCGCCTGGACGCTCCACCAGGGCGCGCACGTCCTCGCGATCCCGGGCACCGGAGACCTCCAGCACCTGGCCGAGAACGTCGCGGCGGGAGGCATCCGCCTCACCGGCGACGAGCTCCAGCTGCTCGACACCGCCGACCGCCAGGCCCTCTGACCTGCAAGGTCACCCCGTGCAGGGCGTTCTCAAGGGTGAGGACGCCCTCGCCTCCCGGTCAGCGAACCAAGGCCGCGGGGAAACCCTCACGCGATCAGGCCGGCGGGGCGGGGCAGGAATGGTCAGCCGGCGGCGAGGCGGTTGAGGATGGCGCCGAAGACGCGCAGGTCGTGCTCGTCCAGGCGGCTCAGCACGTACTCGCGGACGCCGCGCTGGTAGGTCGGGGTCGCCTCGGTCAGCCGGGTGCGGCCGGACGCGGTGAGGACGGCGAACAGGCCGCGCGCGTCGCTGCTGCACGACTCGCGGCAGACCAGGCCGTCCCGCTGGAGCCGGTCGACCAGGCGCGTCAGGCCGCTGCGGGACAGCAGGACGCGGTCGGCGAGATCGTTCATGCGCAGCCGCCCGTCCACCGCCTCGCCCAGGTGCAGGAGCACGTCGTAGGAGCCGAGCGCCAGGTCGTGATCGGCGAGCAGGTCCGCCTGGAGCCGCCGGGAGATCTTGGCCTGTGCGCGCAGCATCGTCCGCCACACGGTCAGCTCCGCGGGGCTCATCGCCCCCGTCGGCGCCCCCTGCGAGAGCACGTCCGCGAGGCCCTCCAGGGGCCCGGCGGACGGCGGGACGGGCTGCTGCGAGGCCGGCGGAGCGGCGGACGGCACTGTCACGCCCCCAGGGTACGCCCGTCCACCTCCGTGACCTAGCCAACATCTGGGCCTGTGACCTGCGGCGACACGGGTCACACCCCGGGATTCGCGAGGGGTGGTGTGGACTTCGTAGCATGGGGGTATGGCCTCCCCATTGACGATCGAGCAGGTGACCGCGGCTCTCGCCACGGTGAACGACCCTGAGATCCGCAAGCCCATCACCGAGCTCGACATGGTCAAGAGCGTCGACATCGCCGCGGACGGCTCCGTGCGCGTCGGCATCTTCCTGACCGTCGCCGGCTGTCCCATGAAGGACACCCTCACCAGGACCGTCACCGAGGCCGTCGCGAAACTCGACGGGGTCGCCTCCGTACAGGTCGAGCTCGACGTCATGAGCGACGAGCAGCGCAAGGCCCTGCGCTCCAAGCTCCGCCCGGACGAGCAGTCGAAGGAGATCCCCTTCGCCAAGCCGAACTCGCTGACCAAGGTGTACGCGGTGGCGTCCGGCAAGGGCGGCGTCGGCAAGTCCTCGATCACGGTGAACCTGGCGGCGGCGCTCGCCGCGCAGGGCCGCAAGGTCGGCGTCGTCGACGCCGACATCTACGGCCACTCGGTGCCGCGCATGCTCGGCGTCGAGCACTCGCCCACCAAGGTCGAGGACATGATCATGCCCCCGACCGCGCACGACGTGAAGGTCATCTCGGTCGGCATGTTCACCGCCGGGAACCAGCCGGTCGTGTGGCGCGGGCCGATGCTGCACCGGGCGCTCCAGCAGTTCCTCGCCGACGTGTACTGGGGCGACCTGGACGTCCTGCTGATGGACCTGCCGCCCGGCACCGGCGACATCGCGATCTCGGTCGCGCAGCTGCTGCCGTCCGCGGAGATCCTGGTCGTGACCACGCCGCAGCAGGCCGCCGCCGAGGTCGCCGAGCGCGCCGGCGCGATCGCCGCGCAGACCCACCAGCAGGTCGCGGGCGTGATCGAGAACATGTCCTACCTGACCTGCGCGCACTGCGGCGAGCGTCAGGAGATCTTCGGCTCCGGCGGCGGCGCGGCCGTCGCGGACGCCCTGACCCGCACCCTCGGCACCCAGGTGCCGGTGCTCGGCCAGGTCCCGATCGACGTCCGGCTGCGCGAGGGCGGCGACGAGGGCAGGCCGCTCGTCCTGTCCGACCCGGACGCCGAGGCCGCCAAGGAGCTCCGCGGCATCGCCGACAAGCTCGGCGCCCGCTCCCGCGGCCTGGCCGGGATGTCCCTGGGCATCTCCCCCAAGGGCCGCTGACGCCCGACACGAGAAAAGGCCCGGCCGATTTCGGCCGGGCCTTTCTTCGTACTTCCTGAATTGCCTCGCCCGGGGAAATCGGCGAGCCGCCGTCGAAATGGCGCCGGGACGTTTCCCGGCGGGGCTCAGGTGGCCTCGGTGTCGTACGGGGGGCGCTCGCCGTACTCGAGCTGACTCGCGGCGGACGCGGCGTACGAGGTGTCCCCGACCATGGCGCCGTTGCGGTGCTCCGGCTCGGAGTCGAGGTCGTCGAGCAGGTGCTTGCGGACGAACGTCTTCGGGTGGAGGTCGGCGATGTCGAAGTCCTTGAACTCCGGCCCGAGCCCGTCCTGGAGGTCGGCCTTGGCGCTGTCGGCCATCTGGCGGAGCTGGCGGAGCGCGCGTCCGGCCTGGCCCGCGACGGTCGGCAGCTTGTCCCCGAAGATCACCAAGGCGAGTACGACGAGCACGACCATCTCGCCGAGTCCTACGTCGAACAACCCGTCCTCCACACGCGCCAAGGGGACCGGACGCGGTTGGCGCGCCCGATGCCCCAGCGTATCCGCACTCGGCCGAGCCCGGCTCCCACGGTCCCGCCCTGGACCCCCGCCGCCCCAGGGCTTCCCCACCCCGGCAGCCGCCCGTTCCCCCCACGACGCCCGCACGACACCCAGCACGTTGTCCGGGGAGACGCCGACGGCCGGCGTCCCGGGTGGGGGACGCCGGCCGCCGGTGGCGCCGGGGTGGAGGTCAGCCCGAGGTGAGCGTGACGTCCACGGTCTTCTCCTGGCCCTTGCCTCCGGGCAGGTACGACACCTTGATCACGTTGCCGGGGGCCTTGCTCCGGATGGTCGCGATCAGGTCGGACGCGTTCTCGATCGGACGGTTGTCGATCTTGGTGATCACGTCGCCGGCCTTGATCCCGGCGCGGTCGGCCGCGCCGCCCTTGGTGACCGGGGCGGTGCCCTGCACCGGCTGGGACATGATCTTCGCGCCGCCGCCCTGCCACTGCGGGTCGGGCAGGACGCCGAGCTTGGCCTGCTTGGCCGTGCCCGTGTTGATGATGTCCTCGGCGACGCGCTTGGCCTGGTTCACCGGGATGGCGAAGCCGAGGCCGATCGAGCCCTGCTGGTCGGCGCCGCCGGTGAGGATCGCGGTGTTCATCCCGATGACGCGGCCCTTGGCGTCCACGAGCGGGCCGCCCGAGTTGCCGGGGTTGATCGCCGCGTCCGTCTGGATCGCGTTCATCACCGTCGACTCGCCGCCGCCCTCGCCCCGGGTCGGGACGGCGCGGTTCAGCGAGGACACGATGCCGGTCGTCACCGAGCCCTGCAGCCCGAGCGGCGAGCCGATCGCGATCACCGGGTCGCCGACGGCGAGCTTGTCGGAGTCGCCGAGGGCCAGCGGCGGCAGCGCGTGGCTGCCGGACGGCTTGATCACGGCCACGTCCGAGGACGGGTCGGTGCCCTTGACGGTGGCGGGCAGCGACGACTTGTCGTTGAACACCACCCGGATGGACGCGCCCGCGCCCAGCCCGGACACCACGTGGTTGTTGGTGATGATGTAGCCGTCGTTGACGATGAACCCGGTGCCCGCGGCGTCCTCGCCGTTCGTGCCGGACACGCGGATCATGACGACGCTCGGCAGGACGCGCTGCGCGACGCCCGCGACCGAGTCCGGCGGACGGTTCTGCACGGGGGCGTTGTCGTTGCCGCTGCCGAGGCTCACCGAGCCGCCGTCACCGTCACGGGTGCCGGTGCCGAGCGCGACGATCCCCGCGCCCAGACCGCCCGCGACCAGCGCGATCAGCAGTCCGATGATCGCCAGGGCGCCGAGGCCCGGCCCGCCGCGCCCCGCGGACGGCGGGGCGGGCACCGGCGCCCAGTTCGGGCCGCCCGGCGGCTGACCGAACGCGCCGGGGCCA
>NZ_RFFG01000087.1 GCF_003696215.1 Actinomadura harenae
GTGGCGATCATCGGCTGCGGAGGCAGCGGCAAAACGACCGTGGGCCGTCGTCTGGCCGACGCGATCGGTACGCAGATCACGCACCTGGACGCGGAGTTCTACGACGACGAGTGGAACAAACTCCCCGCCGACAAGTTCGCCGCGCGGCAGGAAGAGCTGGTCTCCGCCGACACGTGGGTGATCGACGGAAACTACGCCTCCACCTTGCCGATCCGGCTGCGCCGCGCGACCCACGTGGTTTTCCTGGACCTGCCCGCCCGCACCTGCCTGTGGGGCATCGCCCAGCGCCGTATGCGCTACCGGGGCGGCCAGCACACCAACGGCGTCTACGACCGCATCACCTGGAGCTTCATCACCTACATCTGGGGATACCGCCGGGAGATGGCTCCTCGGGTTCGTGCGCTGCTGGCCGAACACGGCGGAGACGCCCAGGTTCACGTCGTCACCTCCCGGCGGGCCGCCAACCGGCTCGCCACCGAGTTGGAGCGGGCCGCCCGCACCTGACCTGCGGGAGGCGGTGAACGATGCCGCCGACAGACCGGCCGTTCACCGATCCCGAGGCCGTGCCGGGGCTGTACGCCGACCGGGACCGTGTCCGCCGCCGCAGTGACTCCCTACTCGGGGCCAAGATCCGAGGGCTTCACGTCGGCGAGACCACGGCGGCGCTTCTGGGGTCGACTGTCCCAGCCCCGGGCCTTGGGGCCGATGGCGGCCCAGCGGTGATCGCCGATATCGGATGCGGGCAGGGACGTCCGACCCGCACGCTGAGGAGGCGGCTCCCGCTCGCCCGCGTCCTGGCGGTCGATGCTTCACCCACCATGCTCACCCAGGCCCGCGCGCTCCTGAACCCCACGCCGGGCCCGGGGGTGGAGCTGCTGGCCGCAGACTTCCACCGGCTTCCGCTGTCCAGCGGCGTCCTGGACGCGGCCACGGCTGTGTTCTGCCTGTACCACTCCGCCCACCCGGAGCGGGTCGTCGGCGAGATCGCCCGCGTGCTGCGGCCGGGCGGGGTGGCGATGCTGGTCAGCAAGTCCGCCGACAGCTACCGCGAACTCGACCTGCTCCTAGCCGCCAGCGGCCTGGATCCGGGCGCGCCCGACCGGCCGAGCCTGTATGCCTCCGCCAGTGGCGAAATCCTCGCCGACCTGGCCGCGTCCGCTTTGACCGTGCAGACGGTCCTTCATGATCGGCACCTCTTCCGGTTCGGAAGCGTCGCGGCCGTGGCCGAGTACCTGCTGACCGTGCCCAAGTTCCAGATTCCTGCCCGGCTACCTGAAGATCCCGCCGCCGTCGCCGCGCACCTCCGCTGCCACCGGGGCGACGGCTCGTTCACCATGACCTCCACAATCACCTACGTCCTCGCCTGGGGCGCTGCATGACCCCGAGTGCGAACTGGCGCAAGCCCTACCGCGACAGCGCCTCATGCGCGGCAGCCGCCGCCCATCACGCGTGGTGGGCGGCGCTCGGCGCCCCGGTCCCCACCCTGCACACCGTCGGCCCCCGGGAATTGGTGTTCGAGCGTGTGCCAGGCCGCCACGCGCTCCCCGGAGACCTCCCAGCGCTCGCCGAACTCCTCGGCCGACTCCACCGGGGTGCCTACGTCGCCGAACTCCACCGGGCACGCCTGGACCGGCCCTTCCGGACGGCCGACGGCACGGTCATTCCCGACTTCCTCCACCGGCGTCTGGACGCTCTCGACCGGCTTCTCCACGACCGGGAAGTCCCGTCGACTGGCCTCACGTTCGGCCAGGCCACTGGCGTCATCTATGCCGCGCTCGACGGCCCCGCCTGCCTCTATAAGGACAGCAACCCCCGGAATTTCCTGATCAGCCCGAGCGGCCCCGTCCTGGTCGATTTCGACGCCCTGACCCTGGCCCCGGCCGGATACGACCTGGCGAAACTGCTTGTGACGCTGGTGATGACCCACGGCCAGCTGCCCACCGCACCGATACGCGAAGCGCTGACCGTCTACAACTCCGCGCTCACTCACCCGCCCTGCGACCTGCGCCCCGTCCGATGGGCGGACCTGATGCACTGGGCCACCTTCCACCACATCCTGACCAGCCCCTACCAGGGACGCGGCGGCTACCGGCACCGCTGGACTCCCTATGAATTGGAAATCGCCCCGTCACAAGAGCCGGGATTTCCACCATGAACGGGTGGCTCCGATACCGATCCAGCTGGACTCGGTGGACCAAGGCCCGTTCGTCAAACCAGAGGGAGGTTCCGAGGACGTAGCGACGCCTATCAGCCCGGCTCGGCCGCCGTGCAGGGCGGCTGAGGGAGTGCATGACATTGACGTGCTTGACCTTGGTGATGGAGGTGTTGGTCCATGTTGGTCGGTTCGCTCGTGGAACATCCGGGATCGGTGATCGGTCGGCGGGCGAGAATCAGAGAGGAACACGAAATGGGGTTCAAGAAGGGGCCGCTGGGCTCGGCGGGTGAGTGGCTGTGGGGGCCGGATGAGATGCGGTGGAGGCGTACGTTCTCCGGCCGTCCGGATCAGACGGCCTCGGCGCGTGACTTCGCTACGACCTTGTTCGCCGGGTCGGCGTGCGTGGACGTGGTGGAGTTCGTGGTGTCGGAGTTGACCGCCAACACCATCCGGCACACGCGCACGTGTGAGGACGGTGGTTGGTTCGGGCTGGAGCTGGTGTATGACGACCCGGCCTATATCGCGGTGGTCGACAACGGTGGCCGGGGTATCCCGGCTGTGAAGCAGCCGGTGGATCTGCTGGCCACCAGCGGCCGGGGCCTGTACCTGGTCTCCCAGCTCGCCTACAAGATGGGCATCGAGGGCAGCCCTGGGCTCGGGCACAAGGTCTGGGTCGAGCTCGACCTCGACAAGCCCATGGGGGGCTCGTTCGGCCTGGAGGTCTCTGCCGCCTCGTAGCAGGGACCAGCCTGCGCATATCAGGCTGGTCCCCGCGCTAAGGATACGGGAGCCGGGTTGAAGGCCCCGCCCATTGTGCCGATTTCGGACGCAACGGGCGGGGCCTCCGTCGTTCACCGAGGCACCCAACGACTGGGCGTGTGCACACCACTCCATGTGGCCTTCTGCGTCCCGCGGCGTTCCAGGTGGCTCGGGCGTCAGGGGGACGTTCCATGTCCGGACACATGGGGTCGCGTCCATGGAGTGATGTCACGATCGAGTCAAGGGTCCAGGCCGGAGACTGATGCGCCCTTGTGGGCCGTGGGACGCCTCCCTAAGCTACTCGCCGTTGTCAAGCGGCCACCTAGCGTAGCTTGGGGGATTTGGCAGTGGTTTCTCGTCGGCTGGTCGTTCTCGGGACGGTCTGCGCCATCGGCAGCGCGTTGGCGTGCACGGCGTGTTCGGAGCATCGGGTGGCTGGCAGCCCTGTCACCGGGCGTCTTCCAACGGGGCCTCCGTCGGTGACCGCCGAGAAGGCTGTGACGGATGCGTACGCCGCCTACTGGGACGTCTCGACGCGTGCGGCGGGATTGCCGCGAGATCAGGGGTGGGCGGTGCTCGCGCCCTATTCGGAGCCTGAGCACACCGAGCAGCTCCTGGAACGCGTGGGGAAATGGCAGCGGAAGGGGATCGAGCCGTGGGGGTACGTCGTCGCCCACGCGCAGTCGGTCAAGGTGAACGGTTCCACGGCACGGCTGCTCGACTGCCAGGACGCCTCGCATGCCGCGGTCGCCAAGGCCAAGACCCACGCGGTGATCTCCGGGACGACCGGCAGCCCGGATGTTCACATCGCCGCGGACATGCAGCACGACCCAGACGGCCGGTGGCGGCTCAAGCAACTGACGATCCTGGAGACCCCGTGCTCAGCACAGCGCTCCTGACATCGGTACTGATGGCCGGGCAGGCGGCCCTGGCCCCTGCGGTGCTCCTGGATCCCGGTCCCCGGCAGGGCGCGAAGACCGAGCCCTGGGGCTACAACGTCTTCGCCCGGGTTCCGGGATCGCAGCCCCATCGAGGCGGCAGCAGCCATGGGCACGCCCCACGAGCGGGGAACAGCGCGGGGGCGAGCCCGACGTGCGTGGTGGAGCCGGGCACGACGACGCCCGTCGACGTTTGCGGCCGGGGCGATTCGCCGAACGCCTCCGATCACGCGGCATCGATAGGACCCGCTGCTGCGTCAGTGACACCACAAGAGCTGGCGGAACAGGCACTCAGCCGTCTGGTGCTGCCCGTACTCAAGGTCCGGACCGCGCCGCCTCGCGGGCGGGACGGCCTGGTGGGGTTGCGGGAGTTCTTCTGGGCCGAACGCTCGGGATGGCACCCGCTCACCAAACGAGCCGAAGCTGGCGGCGTCTGGGCGCAGGTCACGGCGACTCCCCACAGCCTTGTCGTGGACCCAGGAACCGACGAGCCCGTGACGTGTTCCGGGCCGGGAACCCCCTTCGACTTCTCACGTTCACCGAGGTCGCAGGACATCGGCTGCACGTACCTGTACCGGCGTTCGTCGGCGGGAATGCCAGGTTCTGCCTACCGGGTCAGGGCCGAGGCGGTTTGGACCGCGACCTGGGTCGGCTCCGGCGGAGTCGGCGGTGTGTTGCCGTCACGAACGAGATCCTCCAGCTTCCCTCTGCGGGTGGCCGAAGGCCAAGCGCTGATCCAGAGAATTTCCTGATCGCCTGGGACGGACACGGGCTTCCGAGGGCATTCGTTGATTCGGCTGGAGAATCCGCACAGGTGGGTGGCACCTCTTTTCCCTCCTCAGAGACGCCGGCACAGGCGGGCGAGGCCGCAGTCTCGGCGCTGTGATCCTGCGGCCATGGAATCGTTGCGGCGGACGACAATGCCCGTCCGGCATGATGCGGAACGGCGCACCTGCCGTCGGTCGCCAAATTGATCTGTCCGCAGTTAAGTAGAGCCGTCCTCCAGCGCGTGAATCCTCAGGGTCGGAAGTTGGAGTGTCGCGAAACAAGTACTGGCCTATTTGTTCAACCTTCTTTCGAGTCCGTCAAGGCGAGAGGCACTGGAGTGTGCCCGCATGGGGCGCGCGACCCGTGGTGACTTTAGGTCGCCGTCTGGAATCTTTAAAACCGATCCGCGATCCACACTATTTCGGGGCGAAGTCGGGCAAGGGGTATCGAAGCAATGGGGGGGTTGTGAGGGGGTTGTGAGGGGTGATTGAGGGGGTCTTCTGGACGCATACCCCCGGGGTGGTATTCCAGGCGCAGGTCAGGTGGGGTCTGGGGTGGCTTCGGGCGCCCCGACTTGTCTCCCAGAGACACCCCTGTAGTAGACGCGCGCGATGCGACGGCGAGGCCCGCCGGTGCGTCATCCTCTTCCTCGTTCCCTCTCTACCCTTTATTCACTTCGCTTTGAAAGCGACGCCAACGCTTCCTGCGGGGGCGGGAAGTTGAGTCTTCGGGGGAGACGTGTGGCGAGACGACTGGACCCCCTTGGTGGGCTTTTCTGAATGAAGATGTGGTCGTGATCCGCAGGGGGGTTCGTGCACGTCTATTCTGAGGATGTGGCGGCGCGTGAGCGCGTCAAGTATTTCACGGTCGGGATCGGATAATCTTTCGGGTGTTCGTTCGCATGTTAGGGAAGCCTCTCCAGCCGTTCGGGTGACGGTATTTGTTGTGTGTTGTGGGTGTGGAATGGCCGTGATCGAGGGATGGTGAATGTAGACGAAAGTGCGAATCCTGGTTCCGGTGGGAAATGATGTTCCCGCGCCGGGATGGAGAAAAGGAGTCATGGAATGTCCGCGAACACCATCCCCGCCCCCGCGAACACCACCCCTGATGTGAGCGACGCCGCCCCCACCGCGCCCGCTGCGCCGCCCGCTGCGGCGGACTACCCGGCCGCCTGGGATGAGGACATGCGGCGCGTGTGGGATGCGCTCACGGCCACGGGTGGCGGCACGGTCGCTGTGATCGCGAAGACGGCCGGGACGCCCCAGAAAGCCGTCAGGGACGCTCTCAAGACCATGGTCGACTTGGGGCAGGTCGTCCGTGACGGCGACGTGTGGCGTCCCACCCCCGCCACCCCGGGCCACGACGGTAGGGACGCTGCGCCGGACGCGCCCGCACCGAACGCCCCGGCCACGGACGGCGCGGCCACGGACGGCGCGGCCACGGATGCCCCGGTCACGGACGGGGACACCGCACCCGCACCGGACACCCCGGCCCCGGTTCCGGCGTTGACGCCGGAGAAGATCGCGGACGCGATGCGGATCATGGGTGAGGAGTCCGGGCGGCGGGCGGCGGCGAAAGCCGATTTGGAGGAGCGTGAGCGGCGGGAGGAGGACCGCCGTGCGGCGGCTGTGGCGGAACTGGCGCGGGCTCACGCGATCGAGTCGGCGCGTGAGGGGTTGGCGGACCTGATCGCGTCGGCTACGGCCGCGTACGCGGCGGTAGCCGACGGTGCGGACGCCGACGCGATCATTACGGCTCTTGTGCCGGTGTTCGACGCCGTCAACGCGCTGGCGGTCGCGACCGGGAACGCCCGCCCCCGCCGCGCCCGCACCACCGGCGGGATGATCCCGACCGGTGGCCCGGTCGCCACTGGCGACCGCAAGCCCCCTACCCCGTTGCGTCCGGCCGTGGCCGCGCACATGAACGCCCACCCCTACACCGACTTCACCCCGGGTGAGATCGCGCGCGTGTTGGACCGGTCGTCCGGCGCGGTCGCCAACGCGTTGGCGACCATGGCCACCCAAGGCGACGCCGTGCTGACGTGCGAAAGGCCCATGCGCTACCGCGCCGCCACCCCCGCCGACGCCGACAACGCCGCGACCGGAACGGACACCGCCGCGTAGCACCCATGCCAAGGGCGGGGCCGGGGAACCGGCCCCGCCCCTTGGCGTTGCGGCCGTGTCCCCGTACGGACGGGTGCGAGGTTCCTGGGCCATGGCGGTGGCCGACACCCGTGAACGGCATGGAGACGGCCACCGCCGGACGGCCGATGCCGGTCGCCCCATCCGCACCGCGCCGAACGTGCCTGCTCGGGTGTCCGGATATCGCCGCCCGTCCCACGGGTGTACGCGGCCGGACATGCCGCGCGACCCCGTGTGCGCCCCACGCCCGGCGGGCTGTCGCCGTCCGCTGGCGACGTCCGTGCGTGTGCGGGCACGTCAGGGCCCCGGCGACGGCAACAGCTAGGGCCATGTGCCCGCCGCGTCGGAACCGCCCAGCGTGGCGGTGTGCTGGCGGTCATCGGGCTGGTGGTGAGCGGCCAGCCGTGCCGGTGGTGAGCGGCCCCTGTCGGCTGGTGGTGGGTGGTCAGGAGATCCGGGTGACCTTGAAATCGGTGGGTCGATCGGTGTCGGTGGCGTAGAGGTCGTTGAAGGCGTTGGTGCGCAGGTAGCGGTTGGTGACGCTGCTGTAGAACCGCTTGGAGTTGTCGGGGCCAGGTGTTCGCCACCGCAGGGCGCGGTCGTTGACGTCGCACCGCGAGGTGTAGACGGTGCCCTTGGCGTCGCTGTCCAGGCATCTTCCGGTCGCGACGTTGCGCAGCCGCACGGTTTTGTCGGCGGCCGGGGTCCATGCCCACCGCTGGTTGCGACTGCCTTGAACGCACTTGGTCATGGATGTGCGTTCCACGTTGTTGTTGGTGAGGCACCCCCAGGTCGACTCGATCCGGACGACCGCTCCGGACGGCGGATCTGCGGCCGCCACCACCGCCTGACCCGCTCCAGCCAGGGCCACCAGCACCGCACCGGTCAGTGCGGGCGATACGAACCAGCGCATAGAAGATCTCCTTCAGGTTCTCGCAGGCCGCAGGGTGATGCGGTACCGATTCCCCGACAGCGCGTGATCACTCACAGTGAAAGAAAGATTGCTGTTTGTGACGCGAAACTGCTTGAGCCGGTCCGGCGACGGATGGGACGGCCCGCCCGGCGGTCGGCCCACAGGGGCACCGGGCCGACCGGCCCGCGCAGGGTGGGGCCGGAGTATCGGCGGGAACGGGCCGTCCGTGACATCGGCCCGGACCGCCACTCTCCCCGTCCATCTGTCACCAGGCCGTGGCCACTCCCCCAGCGCCCTCGTTGACCATCCACCGCCAACGACACGTCCGCCAGCCGCCGATCTCACTGGCCACACGCCACCAGTTCCTGGTCGCCAACCCTCAGATTCGGGCGGTGGGGGTGAGCGGTTGCGGTTCTGGCGTTATGCGCCCACCGGGACTGGTGGTGGGCGATCTTCGCTCTGGTGATGAGCGGTCAACCGCTCCGCCGGTGAGTGGCCGTGTCGGCCGGTGATGGGTGGTCAAGGAAGTGGTGGCCGGATGCGTGAGGACGCCTGGGCCTCGGCTCGGGCGGCGGGCGTAGATCGCGGGGAGGTCGCGATTCGCCCACCACGCAACTGTCACGTTCGGTTAGGAAGTGTTGCCTAGAGTGGTGGGCGGGTTCGGGGGTGCACTGGGGGCGAGAAGAACCCGGTGTTGGGTTCCGCGACAGAAGCGGGGCGTGTCATCAAGGCCACCGCAGGAAGGGCTCCCATGAAGACCACCGCCAGGATCGCCGCGCTCGCGGCAGTCGCACTCGGCTCGCTGACGCCTGTCGGCTCCGCGTCCGCCGACCCGCTGCCCCAAGGCTCCTTCCGCATCAAGAGCGAATACCTCCAGCGCTGCGCCCAAGTGGATCAGAACGACTACCTGATCAGTGCGGGCTGCGGCTCCGTCGACCGCCAGCGGTGGCTCTACAGCCCCCGTGATCACACGATCGTCAGTGAGGCTCCCGACCTGGCAGGCAAGTGCCTGACCACCCCCGGCGACTTCGATCCTGAGGAGAGCCTGAAGATGAGTCCCTGCACAAAGGACCCCGCCGGGCAGCAGTGGAAACGGATCGTGGTCACCGACCGGGGGAGGACGACCACCGCCCTCCAACTCGAAAGTAGCTATGGGCGCCCCCTCGCGGTCCGGCCTCGTGCGAGCGGGCGCTGGATGGTCGTTGCGTACACCGACACCCAGACCAACATGAGTTTCCCCGGCGGCTACTCCTGACCCTCACCCGGCCAACGCCACTGCCCCACCTTCCCGGTCCGCCCGTCACCGAGCCATGGGCCACCCGTCAACGCCCCGTTGGCCATCTACCGCCAACGACGCGTCCGCCAACCGCCAACCTCACCGACCACACGCCACTTCCTGGCCGTCAGCCATCAGATTTTGATGGCCGCGAGCACGGTGTCGGCATGGGCGTGGGAGAGTCCGCGTCCCGATCGCTGATCCTCTCTAGAGTTGCTGCGCGGACGAGTCGGGGGTGAGGTGGCCGGAGGAGATGCGGGGCGTCTCGCGCCTCCTCGGCGTTGGGCTGGACACCTGCTGCCAGGGAGCGGGGCGGCGGGTGTCCACGTGGCCTGCGAGACCGTCGATTCGCGCGTGCCCGGTGACCGAATCCGGGCACGGCGCTCCTTGGGGGGAAGAGGTATCGGGCGGGTGGCCGGTGGCCGTCCCGCCCGATACCGAGGAGCATTCTCGTTATGACTGGTCGGTTATGGAGAGATTGGTGATCTCGTAGTGGTTGAGGTCGCCTCGTGCGGGTGCGTCGTCGAGGTTGATCCAGAACACCCCGGGCTGGTTGTCGTTGATGTGGTCGATGTGTTGGAAGGTGTCGCCCTTGCGCCACGCCTGCTCGGTGAAGATGTGGGCGGGGAACAGGTAGACCTTGGCCTGGGCGGTGTCGGAGGCCAGCCGGTCCTCGGTGATGGGGTACTTGATGGGCGTTGTGGTCTGCGGGTAGAGGATCAGCGCCGCCCAGGCCAGGCGGGCTGACCAGGCGCGGCCGGGGCAGGTCAGGCCCGGTCGGAAGGGCAGGACACCGACCTGCCCCTCGTGCAGGTCCAGGACGGTGCCCGCGTCATCGGGCGACAGCAGCGAGGCCAGCGCGAACGGGTCCACCAGGTCGCGGACCCGGCGCGCCATGCTCGCGGACACGGCCGGAACGGCCCTGCGGGTGGTGGACGGGACGGACCCGCGCCGGGCGGGCGGGATGGTGTGGTCGTTGTGGCTCATGCCGGGTGATGCCCTTTCGATCGGGTGGCGCGGGACAGGCCACGGCCCGGACCGGTGCTCAGGCACTGGACGGGCGGGGCGATCCACACACCGCATGGGTCCGGTCCCGGACGGGACCGGACACGCATGCACCCGCACCTCCCCGAACAAGGACAAGCCCGCACCGCTCCGCATGCCGCCTTGACGGAGTCACCGACCTCGCTCACCGCGCCGGCGAAGGGGCAGGTGGTGGGTGCTCTGGACGGGCTTGCTCCAAGGTGGCGCAGGTGATCCAGAACGGTTCAAGATGACGGGCAGGCTGGCCGAGGCTGGTGCGTGGGGAAGACGCGGCGGGTGGCCATGTTCCACCCCGCTGAGCGGATTGGTTCGGGAGCGGCGGAACGGGTGCCATTTGGCATCCGGCACGGTCTGGCGATCAATGGCTGATCTCTGGCAGTTCATGGGCGGCCACAGACGCCCGATGAGACCCGAGACCGGGTGTGACCTGGCCTGACTGCCTCGGAGCCGAATCGAGCCAAGCTGAGGCCGGGGAGCCGCCTGAGAGCATCGCCGCTGGTAGTAAGCGCTGTCAGAGCGGTTCGGCTCCACGGGGTCAAGACCGGACTCGTGACTCCCGGCGCACAGACCCTTCACTTATTCGCTTCCTGGCCTGCGGAAACGGCCGGGCGGATTCTGACGTGAGGTCGGCACCCCGGATCTTTACCTTCCCGGATGTCCAATCGCTGGCCGGATCGGTCTTCTACGCAGGTGAAGGGGATCGGGTGGCCGCCTCGGGTCACCCAGCATGAACAGCACACCGTCCAACCCGCACGACCGGGGCCGAGGCGGACGCGTCGGAGCCGAGGTTCGCCGCCTGGTGCCGATGACCTCTGGCTCTGCTCCGAAATAACCGACACCTCGACCAGCACAGCCCAGAGCACGACGGACGCCGTCCGTGGGGCCACCCGCGCCGGTCACCCTCGCCCCGGCCTCCGGCACGAGAGAGGGGTCTGGCAAGTCGCTGGCACCTGCGCCGCCCTCGACGAGGCGAACGGGACGGGCTTGACCTTGATCGGGGAGGTGAGGGTGCATCCGGCCATGGTCACCGCCACCCGTCCCGGCAGCGGTCCGAACGATCGCCAGATCGTTCCCACCGCGCGCCCGCGCGCGGTGGGAACGCGTTCGGGTCTATCCGGTGCGCTGAGCCCGGAGAGGGCGGCCGGTGACCGTGCCGTGCAGGAAGTTGCGCCTGGTCGGGTTGGACGGGCCACCCCCGTTTCGGTCCGGGCGCGGGTCCTCGGCTTACCGCATCGCCTTCTCCGTTTCCCAAGTCATCTCACGTGAAGGATGTTCTGTGCCCGAACACGCCACCGTCCGCACCTCCAGCACACTCACCGCAAGGGGTCGCCGCCCCCATCGGCGACCCGCGGCCGCGTTCCCTCCACGCCCGCATCGCGGACCGGCTCCGCGACGGGGCGAGCCGCTGAACCGCGGGTTGACGGCCGCGCAGATCAGTGACCTGCCCGCCAGCATCGACCTGGTCACCGCCGCCCGCGCGCTGGGCATTGGCCGCACCAAGGCTTATGAACTCGCCAGGACCGGCCGGTTCCCGTGTGCGGTCTGGAAGGTCGGCCGTTCCTACCGGGTCCGCACCAGCGACCTGCAGACCTTCCTCGGCCTCACCACCACCACCCCCACCCCGCCCCAGCCGCAGCCGCAGTCGGGTTCGCGCCGGAAGGAGGGATGAGGTGGCCGCGACCGGAAGCACCTTCAAGTCCTGCGGCTGCCGCGGCGAAGGCGGGACGAAGCTCGGCCGCAAATGCCCCAAGTTGTTCCGCGCCGACGGCCGATGGAGCCCGACCCACGGCAAGTGGAACTACCAGCTGGAGATGCCGCGTCATGCCGATGGCGCCCGGCGTGGTCCGCTGCGCCGCTCTGGCTACAGCAGCCAGGCCGACGCCGAGGCCGAGATGAACCAGGCCCGGGAACTCCTCGGCATCGCCGGCGAGGACGAGGCGACCCGGATCCAGATCGCGGACCTGATCGCCGCCACGATCAAGGAGACTGGGCGGCTTCCCGATCCCGATGAGGTCCGCCGTAAGGTCCGCACCCGCCAGGATCTCGCTGTCACTCTCACTGTGGCGCAGTTCCTGGCCGAGTGGCTCGCGGGCCGCAGGGGCCTGTCGGAGAGCAGCCGCCGCAGCTACGCCAGCCACCTCAAGCTGTACCTGGTGCCCCACCTGGGGCATCTGCGGCTGGACCGGCTTGGTGTCGCCGACGTGGACCGCATGTTCGACGCCATCGATGAACTCAACGAGCTGATCATCCGCGCCCGCCAGACCGGTGATCCTGACCTGCGCGTCCAGGTCAAGGGGCGTCGGGTGGTGGGCGCGGCCACCAAGCAGCGCATCCGCGCGACCCTGCGTGCCGCGCTGGGCAAGGCGATCAAACAGCGGATGATCGAGGTCAACGTCGCCGCGCTGGTGGAGCTGCCCTCAGGCAAGGCCCCGAAGCCTCTGGTGTGGACCCCTGAGCGCATCACCCGATGGCGCCGGGACCTCGACACCTACACCATTGAGGTGAATGAACGCCGCGCGCGCCAGCGTGGAACCGCGAAGGGAGTCGGTAACAAGATCAACCGGGTGGACGCCTACGTCGGCGCGCCCCGCCCGTCCAAGGTCATGGTGTGGACTCCCGCACTGACCAAATGCTTCCTGGAACGTGCCGAGCGGCATCCGTGGCATGCCCTGTACTACGTGATCGCGTTCCGTGGGCTGCGGCGCGGTGAAGGGTGTGGGCTGCGCTGGAGTGATGTGGATCTGGACGCGGGTACCGCGACTGTCCGCTCGCAGTTCATCCAGATCGGCCCCGACATCTTCGAAGGCAAACCCAAAACCGACGCCGGGGAGGCCACCATCAGCCTGGACGCCTCCACCGTCGCGGTCCTGCGCGCCCACAAGGCTCGGCAGAACACCATGCGCCTGGCCGCCGGAGATGCCTGGCACGACGCCGGCCTGGTGTTCACCGACGGCACCGGGCAGCGGCTGCGCCCCAACGAGGTCACCGACCAGTTCGAACGGCTGTCCATGGAAGCGGGGTTGCCGCCGGTCCGGCTGCACGACCTGCGGCACGGCGCGGCCTCGTTCCTCCTCGCCGCCGGGCACGACATGAAGACCGTCCAGGAAACCCTGCGACTGTCGTCCATCACGATCGCCGCCGACACTTACACAAGCCTGCTGCCCCAGGTCGCCCGCAAGTCCGCCGAAGATGCTGCCGCCATCATCCTCAACGCCGACGCCCAGGCAGCCCTCACCACCATCTGACCCGGCCTACCGCACACACCCGCCCCGCCGACCGGCCCCGCACCACCGGACGGCGGGGCGGACGCATGCCCGCCGACCACACGCCCCCCGACGGCCCGGAACGGCCCCACAACGTCACCCACAGCCCCGCCGACAACGGCCCCCGGGGCGGTAACCCGGGCCCGTTACCGCCCACGGCGGCCGTCGAAACCGGGGATGACCAGGGGGGATGTTGTCCGCCGGACGACCACGGAGCAACCACGGAGCGACCATGGGGACAAACTGGGGTGAAAATGACGCTGGGCAAACGCGACATTCTCGCGTTTGCCCAGTTCAGAGGTGGTGGGTCGCGTGGGACTCGAACCCACAACCTACGGATTAAAAGTCCGGAGCTCTGCCAATTGAGCTAGCGACCCTACTGGTCCGGTGGTCCGCCGGTGGGCGGGTGGACGGATCAGGAGGCTGATCCTACCGGGCCTCCGCCGAGTGTAGGCCGGGTGGTCGGTGGGCGCATCCGGGAATCGGGAGGGCGGGTCAGGTGGGCTTGATCTGGACGGGGAGGTGTTTGAGGCCGTTCTGGAAGTTGGAGACGAGGCGGACGGGGGTGCCGGCGAGGGTGATGTCGAGGGAGAGGAGTTCGCGGTAGATCGCGCGCATCTGGGTGCGGGCGAGGTGGGCGCCCAGGCAGAAGTGGGGGCCGAAGCCGAAGCTGACGTGGTCGTTCGGGGCGCGGGTGATGTCGAAGCGGTCGGGATCCGGGAAGACGGCGGGGTCGCGGTTGGCCGAGGCATGGTAGACGACGACCTTCTCGCCGGCCCGGATCGTTTGGCCGGCGAGGGTGAGGTCGCGGGTGGCGGTGCGGCGGAAGTCCATGACCGGGGGCCAGAAGCGGAGGATCTCGTCGACGGCGGTGTCCATGAGGGACGGGTCGTCGCGGAGGCGGCGGAACTCGGCGGGGTGGTCGAGGAGCGTGAGGAGGCCGCCGGGGATGCCGTTGCGGAGGGTCTCGTTCCCGGCGACGGCGAAGAGGAAGAACATGTTCTCGAACTCGGGGCGGGTCAGGCCGCCGGCGAGCATGCGGGACATGATGTCGTCGCCGGGGGAGCGGCGTTTGTCGTCCGCGAGGGCGTGGGCGTAGGCGAACATGTCGCGGAGGGCGGCCTCGGAGCGGGGGTTCATCGGACGGCCGTCCGGGCGGGTGGACGTCGTGGGGCGCTGGGCGACCGCGGCGCGGCCGAGGGGGCTGAGGGCGTCGAGGTCGGCGGTGGACAGGCCCGCGTAGTCGGCGTCCTGGTAGCCGATGATGCGGGACGCCCAGTCGTAGAGCAGGCGGCGGTCGCCGTCCGGGATGCCCATGATGTGGGCGAGGGTCCAGACGGGCAGGTCGGCGGCCAGGTCGACGAAGTCGATCTCGCCGCGGGCGGACGCGACCAGCGCGCGGGCCCGGTCGGTGATCGTCTCCTCCAGGGCGCGGACGGCCCGCGGGGTGAACGCGGCGGCGACGATGCGGCGCGTCCGGGAGTGGTCCGGCGGGTCCTGGTTGAGCATCATCGCCTGGACGAACCGCAGGTCCTCGGGGGTGTCGGGGTCGCGGATCTGGGTGGCGCCGAGGTGGGACGAGAAGTCCGCGGCGGTGCGGAGCACGTGCTTGACGTCCGGGTGCCGGAAGACGGCCCAGTAGCCGGGGCCGGACGGCCAGGGCCCGACGGCCGGCTCCGGGACGCGACAGACCGGCGATTCCGCGCGTAGCCGGGCAAAGGTGTCGTAGGGGACGCCCTGGGCGTAGGTGGCGGGAAGGAAGACCTCCTCGAGCATGATCCCAGCGTGCATCATGACGGGGTGACGGTAGAAGAGGCGGAGAAGGTCCTGCGCGAGAACTTCGCGCCGTGGGTGCTCGACCTCGGACTGCGGGTCGAGGACGTCGGGGAGGGCACCGCGCGCGTGCGTCTTCCCTGGTCGGACCGGTTGGCGCGGGAGGGCGGCGGACTGTCCGGGCAGGCCATGATGGCCGCCGCGGACACGGCGACGGTGCTCGCGGTGTCCGGGGCGCGCGGCGGGTTCGTCCCGATGACGACCGTCCAGCTCAACACCACGTTCCAGCGTCCGGTGAAGGACGCCGACGTGCTGGTGGACGTCCGGCTGACCAAGCTCGGCCGGACGCTCGCGTTCGCCGACATCGCGATGACCGCGGACGGACGTCCGGGCGATGTCGTCGCGCACGCGACCACGGTTTACGCGATCCTGGGGTGATGACGAAGCGCACCGAGACCGTCCGGGTACCGGACGGCGAGTTCTCCCTGCACGTGTGGCTCCCCGAGAAGGGCGCCGGCCCGGGGATCCTGCTCATCCAGGAGATCTTCGGCGTCGGCGACTACATGGCCGCCGTCGCGGAGGACCTGACCGCGCTCGGCTACGTCGTGGCCGCGCCGGACATGTTCTGGCGGCTCGAACGCGACTGGTCGGTCGAGCACAGCGAGACGATGATGGCCGAGGCCGGCGACAAGGTGTCCCGGTTCGACTGGGCGAAGGGTCCGGACGACCTGGAGGCCGCCCTCGACCGGCTCCGCGGGCTGCCCGAGGTGTCCGGCGGCGTCGGCGCGCTCGGGTTCTGCTTCGGCGGGACGCTCGCGTTCCTTCTCGCGGCCCGCGCGTCCGCGAAGCTGGACGCGGTCGTGTCGTTCTACGGCTCGCGCGTCTCGGACAGTCTCGACCGCGCCGGGGACGTCACCGTCCCGATCCAGTTCCACTTCGGCGGATCCGACCCGTTCATCCCGCGCGACGAGGTCGCCGAGGTCGAGCGGGCGTTCGCGGGACGCGACAACGTCGAGTTCCACGTCCAGGAGGACGGCGGGCACGCCTTCCACAACCGCACCGCGCCGATGTTCCACCAGCCCGAGCCCGCCGCTCGCGCGTGGGCGCTGACCGAGGACTTCCTCGCGCGCCGCCTTCCCGTGTCCTGATCTGGTCAGGGGGCCGGCGCGGTCGCGATCGCGGCCAGGTGGTCATCGGTTCCCGCCCGTCCGAGCAGCATCACGCCGAACGGGCGGCCGTCCACCTGGCCGTACGGGACGGCCAGGGACGCCATGCCCAGCAGGTTCGTCGAGTTCGTGAACCGTCCCAGCCGGGCGTTCACGCCGACCGGATCCGCCGCGACCTCGGCGATCGTGGGGTGGAACGGGGCCGTGGGGAGCAGCAGCGCGTCCGCCTCGCCCAGCGCGCTCATCGCCTCGTCGCGCAGCGCGGCCAGCCGCTCGCGGTCGCCGAACAGGCGGTACGCGGGAATGTCGGAGGCGGATGCCACGATGGCCGCGACGGTGGGGTCGAGATCGGGGGAGCCGCCGGCGATGAACGCGCCGACGGCCGTGTACCGCTCGGCGATGAACGCTCCTCCGTAGAGGAGATCGCCGGCGTCGACGAAGGGGGAGACATCGACAGGCAGCAGATCCATATCTAGGGCGCGCGCCGCCGACTCGTAGGCGCCGGCCCAGCCGGGGGCCAGCTCACCGAGGTCAGCGGTGGTGTGCGGCACCGCCACGCGCCACGGGCCGGGGCGCCGCGGTGGGGGCGCGACCGGTCCGTCCGCGAGGACGCCGAGCACGCGGTGGGCCTCCTTCGGCGTGCGCGCGAAGACACCGACGCAGTCGAGGCTGCGGCATGCGGGGACGACGCCGTCCGTCGTGATCAGGCCGGGCGTCGGCTTGAGGCCCGCGATCCCGTTGAACGCGGCGGGGACGCGCGCCGAGCCCGCCGTGTCCGTCCCGAGGGCCACGTCGGCGATGCCGAGCGCCACGGCGACCGCGGACCCCGAACTCGACCCGCCGGACACGTACGCGGGATCGACCGCGTTGCGCACCACGCCGTAGGGGCTGCGCGTCCCGACCAGACCGGTCGCGAACTGGTCCATGTTCGTCGTGCCCAGGATCACGGCCCCGGCGTCCCGCAGCCGCGCCACGGCGGGCGCGTCCGCCGTGGCGACCCGTCCATAGGACGGGCAGCCCGCGGTCGTCCGCAACCCCGCCACGTCGAAGTTCCCCTTGACCACCGCGACCGTCCCGGCCAACGGCAGATCCGGATCGACCGCGGCGGCCTCCGCCTCGACCTCCTCGCGCCCCCGCAACACGATCCAGATCTCCGGCCGCCCGACCTCGTCGATCCGCGCGAACGCCTCCCGAACCCGCCCCACGACATCAGCCACATCGCTCACGCCCGTCACGCCTCCCCTCCCCGCGCCCGCACGTTCCCGCTCGTGCTCGGTCGTGTCTCTGGGGCGTACCCGGTCCTGGCGGGTGGGAGGCCTCGGTTCAGGCGGGGGTGGGCAGGGGGAGGCGGGCGAGGTCTCGGCGGGAGGAGACGCCGAGCTTGGGATAGGCCTTGTAGAGGTGGTACTCGACGGTCCGGGGGCTGAGGAAGAGCTGGGCGGCGATCTCGCGGCTGCTGATGCCCTCGGCGGCGAGCCGGACGACCTGGAGTTCCTGCGGGGTCAGGCGGTCGAGGAGGACGGGGGCGGACGCGGCGGCGGGGGCGGCGCCCTCACCGCCGGCGCGGAGTTCGGCGCGGGCGAGGCCGGTCCACGGGACGGCGCGGAGCCGGTCGAAGGCCTCCAGGGCCGCGTGCAGGCGGGCCCGGGCGTCGGAGCGGCGGCGGTGGCGGCGGAGCCAGGCGCCGTACGCCAGTTCCGTGCGGGCCGCCTCGAACGGGCGGGAGGAGCGTTCGTGCAGGTCGAGGGCCTGGACGAAGGGGGCCTCGGTGTCGTCCAGGAGGGCCTGGCAGCGGAGGGCGACGGCGCGCGCCCACGGCTGTCCGCTCGCGTCGGCCCAGCGGGCGAGGCGGGCCTGCGCGGTCGTGGCAACGTCCGGACGGTCGATCCGCAGGGCCGCCTCGACGAGGTCGGCGGACGACGCCATCACGGGCGCGGCGTGCCGGTGCGGGCCGTGGAGGACGTCCTCGAGGCGCCGGACGGCGTCGTCGTGGCGTCCGAGGCTCAGGTCGAGCAGGGCCCGGGACGCGGAGGTGAACGCGTCGCCGTGCGGGGCGGCGAGGAGGGCCGGTTCGTCGCCGGAGAGGGCGGCGAGGCGGCCGAGGACGGCGGCGCCGCGGTGCCGGAGGCCGGTGTCGCGGGCCAGCGCGGCGGCCTCGGCGGCGGACGCCTCGGCGGCGGCGCGCAGGCCCAACGCGGTCGGGACCGGGGCGAGGGACGCCAGGAGGTCGGGGAGGGCACCGATCCGGCCCAGGCGGCGGGCGCGGGACGCCTCGGCGGTCGCGAGGTCGAGGGCCCGTTCGTCCGCGCCGAGGATGACGGCCGCCTGGACGGCGTCGGGTCCTCCGTCGTGGACGGTCCGGGCGAGCAGGGGGAGGCCGGTCGCGTAGTCCTCGGTGGTGAGGGCGGCGAGGCCCGTGACGAACGCGTCGTCGCCGAGCCGGGACGCGGCGTCGCGGACGGACGCGGTGTCGCCGTCGGTCCAGGCGTGGGCGGCGGCGGTGCGGAGCATGTTCCGGGAGTCGTCCGGTTCGGCGTGCCCGGCGTGGGTGAGCAGGAGGGCGGCGGCGCGGCGGCCGTCGCCGCGTTCGGCGAGGACGGCGGCGCGCACGGACGCGAGGCGGGCCAGGAGGACGGGGTCGGACGTCAGGGAGGCGGCCTCGCGCGCGTCGTCCTCGGCCCGGTCGGGGCTTCCGGCGGTGAGGACGGCGTCGGCGGCGGCGGTGAGGCGGACGGCCCGGGAGCGGTCGTCCGTGCTGAGCGCGGCGGCCTGCCGGTAGAGGCGGGCGACGACGGCGATCGCGGACCTGTCGCGGGCGCGTTCGGCGGCGGCCTGGAGGTCGGCGGCGACGTCCTCGTCGGGGCCCATGGCCGCGGCGGCGCGGTGCCGGACGCGGCATTCGGGGTCGGTCGCGGCCGCGGCGAGCGCGCGGTGCACGACGATCCGGCGCGCGGTCGGCGCGCCCTGGTAGGCGGCGGCGCGGATCAGGGGGTGCCGGAACCTGATCGCGGTGCCGGTGACCTCGACCATGTGCTGCCGCTCGGCGTCCGTCAGGTCGTCCAGGCCGAGGTCGAAGCTCGCGGCGGCGTGGACGACGCTCGGCAGGTGGCCGCGGCCCTCGGCCGCCGTGATCAGCAGCAGTTCGCGGGTGGGTTCGGGCAGCGCGGAGATCCGGGCGCGGAACGCGGCGAGCACGCGGTCGGCGACGGGCAGGACCCCGGCGCCACCCGGCCCGGCCGCGCCGAACTCCAGGAGGGCGAGGGGGTTGCCCGCGGCCTCGTCCAGCACCCGCTGGACGACGTCGGCGGTCAGGTCCCGTCCTTCGAGGACGCGGACGGCGTCGCAGGTCTCGAGTCGCGTGAGTTCGGCCTCGGGCAGGCCGGAGCCGAGCAGGGCCTCGTCGCGGGCGCCGATCAGCACGACCACGCCCTCGGCGGCGAGCCGCCGGACGGCGAACAGGAGGGCGTCGCGGCTCGCCGCGTCCAGCCACTGGGCGTCGTCCACGAGGAAGAGCGCGGGGCCGCCGTCGGCGACGTCGGCGAGGAGCGTCAGCAGGCCGAGTCCGACGCCGAACCTGTCGCTGTTCGCCCCGTCCGCGAGGCCGAGGGCGGCGCGCAGGGCCTCGGCCTGGGGGCCGGGCAGCGCGTTCACGCGTTCGCGGACGGGCCACAGCATCTGGTTGAGGCCGCCGAAGGCGATGTTCTGTTCGGCCTCGTATCCGGTGACGCGGAGGATGCGCTCGTGCGCGCACGTGTGGGCTGCCCAGTCGAGCAGCGCCGATTTGCCGATCCCGGCTTCGCCGCGTAGCAGCAGGACGCCGCTGCGTCCGTTGTCGCGCGCGTCCTCCAGCAGATCCGCGATCCGCTGCTGTTCGGTGTCCCGCCCGTAAAGCACAGAACCAACTTACGGGGGCAAGTACCGAAGTCTTACGGATTCGCCCCGTAGGTCCCGCCTCATACCTTCGTGATCAGCAGGAACGCACGGATGAACACAGGGAGATGGACGGGATGGACGAGTTCTTCACGCGGGTGACGGTCGGCGGACTGGAACTGCGCAACCGGCTGGTGATGGCGCCGATGACCCGGAGCCGGGCCGCGGACGCCGGGAAGGTCACGGACCTGACCGCCGAGTACTACGGGCAGCGCGCGGGCGCGGGCCTGATCATCACCGAGGGCGTCCAGCCGAGCGTCATGGGCCAGGGGTACGTGTTCACGCCGGGCCTGCACGACGATGACCACGTGGTCGCCTGGCGCCGGGTGACCGACGCCGTCCACGCGAAGGGCGGACGGATCTTCGCGCAGCTCATGCACTCGGGCCGGGTGGGCCACCCCTACCTGTACCCGGACGGCGCGCTGCCGCTCGGCCCGTCCGCGGTCGCGTCCGGCCAGAAGCTGTTCACCCCGGACCAGGGGATGCTCGAGCACCCCGCGCCGCGCGAGATGACCCTGGACGACATCGCGCTCGCCGTGAAGGAGTTCACCTCCGCCGCGCGCAACGCGATCGAGGCGGGTTTCGACGGCGTCGAGCTGCACGGCGCGAACGGCTACCTGATCAACCAGTTCCTCGCGGACGGCAGCAACCACCGCACGGACGCGTACGGCGGCTCGGTCGAGAACCGCAACCGGTTCGCCGTCGAGGTCGCGCAGGCCGTCGCCGACGCCGTCGGCGCGGACCGCGTCGGGTTCCGCGTGTCGCCCGGGACGTTCGCCAACGGCATCGAGGAGAGCGACCCGGACGCGCAGTACACGGCGCTGGCGCGCGAGCTGAACCCGCTCGGCCTCGCTTACCTGCACATCATGGAGATGGGGGACCGGGCGCTGACGCGGCGCGTCCGGGACGCCTGGGACGGCACGCTGCTGCTCAACCCGCACCCGACCCCGGAGTCCTTCCCGGCGAAGCCGGAGGACGGCGCCGAGGCGCTGCGCGAGGGCATCGCGGACGCGGTCGTGTTCGGTGAGCTGTGGCTCGCGAACCCCGACCTGCCGGAGCGCATCAAGGCGAACGGTCCCTACAACGAGGCGGAGCGTGCGACCTTCTACGGCGGAGACCACCAGGGCTACACGGACTACCCGTCCCTGGCCTGAAACGAGGAAACCGTGCGCCGCCCTGAGGGGTGGCGCACGGTTTCACTTGGGCGGTGCTCAGTAACCGGGACGGACGGCCCCGTTGAACACGCGCTTGTAGTAGCTGTTGAGCTTGACCTTGCGGACCGTCCGGCCGGAGCCGGGCGCGTGGATCATGTAGCCGTGGCCGACGTAGATCCCCATGTGGGTGCGTCCGCCGTAGAAGAACAGCAGGTCGCCGGCGACCGCGCCCTTCCAGGACACCTTGTAGTGGACGGCGCGGTAGATCTGCTGTGTCGTGCGCGGGAGTTTCACTCCCGCCTTGCGCCAGGAACCGCCGGCGAGGCCGGAACAGTCCCAGGACCCGGGACCGGTGCCGCCGTAGCGGTACGGGTCACCGATCTGCTTGTAGGCGTAGGCGACGGCGGCTTTGGCACGGGCCTTCTGCCGGGCGGCACGCTGCTTCGCGGTGAGGGACGCGAGAGCGTTGACGCTGGTGACCGGCGATCCCGGTGCCGCGTGGGCGGGGGCCGCGACCAGGGCGGACCCGCCGACGACGAGGGCGGTGGCCACCAGGGCGGCGCGCTTCAGCGGCGTGAGGGTTCGGGGGGTATGCAGAACGACTCCAGACCTCGCAGTGGGTGGCCTGCCGGTGCGGCGTGGGTAGTCCGCCGCTCGCGTCGGAAGGGCCGCGAGGTTCGGCGGGCCGCGGTGCGGACCCGGGGGGCGTGCCGGTCGACGCTCCAGGCGGGAGCGGTCCGGGGGGGGACGCCTTGGGGGCCGCGACCGGCTCCGTGACTCAGGGCTGCACGGACTCGGCGCTCGACGTCGGCGGTGCGGAGCGGGCAGGTGCGCCGCCGTGCGTCGGGTGTTCTGTTGTCGGGGCGGCGTCCATGCCGCGTGATCGGCAGGAACGTAGCCAGACTTCGCCTTTGTTGGCAAATCCCGGGAGCCGCCGGACGTGTCCGAACGATCGCTGCGGTTCCGCTTATGGGCGTTCTGCCTGCGATTTTCCGCGCCCCTTTCGTGCGATGTGATCTGCATCACTCAGGGGTTCTCGGAGGCGATTTCGGGGCCGCGGGGCACCCGGAAGCCGGTGACGCTCGGTAGTCGAGGAGCGCGGCGGCGGACGTTCCCGCGCCCACTCGTAGCGCCCCCGTCACACTTTGTTGACGGACGGGACGAGGGAGTGCGGCCGGGGCGAGGTAAGGCAATGCTCCCTGTTCAAGCCCCGCCGACCGGCGGAGACGAAGAACGGGCGAAAGGTCCCGGCGTGCTATGCGGGGGCGCAATGGGGAAGTTGTTCTGATCGCCGCAATGGTGATAACCGAGGGTTATCGAAAGTTGCGGAACGGCCCGCTCGTAATGGTTCTGTGAACCGCGCCACAAACGGGCGACACGCGGAGCGGACGGCCTTTCAATGCCCTTGTGTCCGGTTTCCCGGCCCTGTCGGAACCCCCGCCGGACGGACGAGAACGGCGTCCGGGCCCGAGCCCGAACGCCGTTCCGTGTCCGTGTCGTGTGGGTGTCCGCGTGGGTGTCCGTGTCCGTGTCGGTGTCCGTCCGCGCGTCGCGTCCCCGTCGCGAGCGCTTCGCCGCTTCCCGGGCGGCGCGTCCGATGGCCCGATCCGGCCATCCGCGGTTGGGTGGGCGAGGGGGCGGGGTCGATCAACCCCAGGATCCCGAGGCCGACTCGACGTACGGGGCGCCCGGCGGCAGCGGCGAGCCGGGCTGGCCGGGACGCGGCGCCGCCGACGCCTCCTGCCGGTCCCGCACGCACTTGGCCAGCGTGAACGTCGAGGTCGTCACGTAGAGCATGCCGACCGCCAGGAAGCCGCGCACCCACATGGGCGCGGGCAGGTAGACGATCCCGGCGGTCACCGCCGCCACCGAGACCATGAAGGAGATGATCGCCTGCACGAAGAACGCCGTCGTGCCCTTGAGCTGGAGGAATCGGTCCATGTCGTCCACTTTCCTCCGCGCCGGGCGGCCGCGCCTGAGTAGCCGGACGGGGACCGCTACTCAATCCGCCCGCCAGGTGCCTAGGTAACCGGCCACTTTCTCCCGGTTCGCCTTCTCCCGGAACGCCTTTCTCGAAGATCGCCTTTTCTCGCGGGCCGCTTTCTCGTGGACGGCCCTTCCCCGTCGCTTGCCGCATCCGGTCAGGCGCGCCGGTTGACGGCCGTCCCGTCCGCGCCTGTGATCGCAAGCGGGAACCCCGGAGGGAGCCGTCGTGCCACCAGGAACCACGTCCGGAAGAACCGACCCCGGCCCTGACGAGCCAGAGCCGACCGGGCCCGGGCCGACCGGGCCGACCGGGCCGAACGGGCTGAACGAGTCGAACGGGCTGAACGAGTCGAACGGGCCGAACGAGCCGAACGAGCCGGCGTCCGGGGTGGGGCGGCGTGCGGCCGTGACCGCGCTCGCCCTGGCCGCCTCGTCCGCGCTCGTCCCGGTCAGGCCGGCCCGAGCCGCCACGCGGGCGGGAGCGGCGAAGGTGCCGAAGGTCCCGGCGAACTTCATGTGGGGCGTCGCGACGTCCGGCTTCCAGGCCGAGGGGAGCTTCCCGGACAGCAACTGGACGCGGTACGCCGCGCAGAAGAAGCCCGGCGTCACCGACCCGTACAAGAACTCGGTCGACTTCCGGCACCACTACCCGGAGGACATCTCGCGCGCACGCGCGTTGGGCGTGAAGGTGTTCCGGACGTCGATCGAGTGGGCGCGCGTGGAGCCGAAGCGCGGACGGCGCGATCCCGCCGCGCTCGCCTACTACGACGACCTCGTCCGGCGGATCCGCGCGGCGGGGATGCGTCCGATGCTCACGCTCGACCACTGGGTCGTTCCGGGCTGGGTCGTCGACCAGGGCGGCTGGACCAACCCGCGGACGGTGGGCGACTGGCTCGACGAGGCCGCCTTCGTCGTCCGGCGCTACCGGGGCATGGGCGTCATCTGGATCACCTTCAACGAGGCGAGCCAGTACCTCGTCCGCGAGTTCACGGACGAGCCGCTCACGGCCGCGCAGGCCGCGACCATGCAGGCGGCCCTGGTCAAGACGCATCGCGCCGCCTACGACCTCATCCACAGGCTGGACCCGGGCGCCCCGGTGTCGAGCAACGTCGCCTACGGGACGATCCTGAACGGCTTCATGGACGGCGTCCTGTTCGACCACGTGACCGACAAGCTCGACTTCGTCGGCGTCGACTACTACTACGGCGCGAGCCTCACCAACACGACCGCGACGAACGCCGCCACGGGCGAGCCCTGGAAGGTGGACCCCGAACCGGACGGCCTCTACTACGTCCTGCGCAACTACCAGCGGCGCCTGCCGAGGCTGCCGCTCTACGTCGTAGAGAACGGGTTCCCGACCGACAACGGCAAGGCGCGCGCGGACGGCTACACGCGCTCCCAGCACCTGCGCGACCACATCTACTGGTTGCAGCGCGCGATCGGCGACGGTGTGAAGGTGGTCGGCTACAACTACTGGAGCCTGACCGACAACTACGAGTGGGGTGGCTACCGGCCGCGTTTCGGCCTCTACACCGTGGACGCCCTGACCGATCCGAAGCTGACGCGCCGTCCGACGGACGCGGTCGCGACCTACCGGGGGATCATCGCCGGACGCGGCGTGCCGTCCGGGTACACGCCCGTCCGGAAGCCCGCGTGGTGCACGGTCGAGGACCCGTCGACCTGCCTCGTCCCGACGCCCACCCCGCCCGCTCAGTGATGACGACCGGCCCCGCCGGGGGAGCGTGACCCCGGGGCGCCATGACCCGGCGCGAGACCGTAATCTGACCTGTGGGTAACATCACCCCGAACCAGATTCGGTCTCTGACGTAAGGTGCTGCTTATGGACCTGAACGGAGTATCCGCCGTCGTCTCCGGCGGTGCGAGCGGCCTCGGCGAGGCCACCGCGCGCGAGCTGGCCGCGAACGGCGTCAAGGTGGTCGTCGCGGACCTCAACGAGGACAAGGGCAAGGCCCTCGCCGACGAGCTCGGCGGCGTGTTCGTCAAGACCGACGTGTCGGACGCGGCGCAGGTCGAGGCGGCCGTCCAGGCGGCGGTCGACACCGGCGCCCCGCTGCGGATCATCGTGAACTCCGCGGGCATCGGCTGGGCCGAGCGCACCGTCAACCGCGACGGCTCGCCGCACAGCCTCGAGACCTACACCAAGGTCATCCAGGTCAACCTGATCGGCACCTTCAACCTCATGCGGATCGGCGCGGCGGCCATCGCCAAGACCGAGCCCGCCGACGCCGACGGCCTGCGCGGCGTGGTGGTCAACACCGCGTCCATCGCGGCGCTCGAGGGCCAGACCGGCCAGCTCGCCTACTCGGCGTCCAAGGGCGGCATCGTCGGCATGACGCTGCCCGCCGCCCGCGACCTCGCGGCGATCGGCGTCCGGGTCAACACGATCTGCCCGGGCATCATCGACACGCCGATCTACGGCGAGGGCGAGGCCGCCGAGGCGTTCAAGGCGAAGCTGTCCGCCCCGGTGCCGTTCCCGAAGCGCATGGGCCGGCCGAGCGAGTTCGCGCACCTGGTGCGCTCGCTCGTCGAGAACGACTACATGAACGGCGAGACGGTCCGGTTCGACGGCGGCATCCGCTTCCAGCCCAAGTGAGGCCCTGAATGTCCGAAGCTGTACTGGTCGAGGAGGACGGGGCCGTCCTCGTCGTCACCATCAACCGGCCGGAGGCCCGCAACGCGGTCAACGGCGCGGTGGCGCAGGGCATCGCGGCCGCCCTGGACACCCTCGACTCGCGCAAGGACCTGTCCATCGGCGTCCTCACCGGCGCGGGCGGCACGTTCTGCGCGGGCATGGACCTCAAGGGCTTCCTGACCGGGGACAACCCGATGGTGGAGGGCCGCGGGTTCGCCGGGATCGTGGAGCGCCCCTCGGCGAAGCCGCTGATCGCGGCGGTCGAGGGCTACGCCCTGGCGGGCGGCTGCGAGATCGCGCTGTCGTGCGACATGGTCGTGGCGGCGAAGGACGCGCAGTTCGGGCTGCCCGAGCCCAAGCGCGGCCTGGTCGCGGCGGCCGGCGGCCTGCTCCGCCTGCCGCAGCGGATCCCGTTCCACATCGCCATGGAGATGGCGCTCACCGGCGACAGGTACCCGGCGGAGCGGATGGCGGAGTTCGGCTTCGTCAACCGGCTCACCGAGTCGGGCGGCGCGCTCGCCGCGGCCAAGGAGCTCGCGCTCAAGGTCGCCGAGAACGCCCCGCTGGCGCTCGCCGCCACCAAGAAGGTCATCGTCGAGTCGCCCGAGTGGTCGGCCGAGGAGCGGTGGCGGAAGCAGAGCGAGATCGTCATCCCGGTGTTCGGTTCCAAGGACGCCCAGGAGGGCCCGGCCGCCTTCGCCGAGAAGCGCAAGCCGGTCTGGACGGGCGAGTGACACCCGGCCGAGGCTGAGGTCCCGGACGACAAGCAGGACGACAAGAGCGCCCGGGGGCGGGAAGCCCCCGGGCGTTCTGTCGTGCCTGGTGGGTTCCGTCTTACTTCCGAGTAAGTCTTCCCGTACTCTTTTCGGGTTCTGATCGATCTCGGGATGGGGTCCCATGCGCTGGAACGCGATTGTCAGCACGGCCGTCGCCACCACGGGCGCCGCCTCGCTCGTCCTGGCCGCCTCACCGGCGGCGTTCGCGGCGGGCTGGCGCAACGTCGGCGGCGGCGCCGCCCTGAAGTACTCCGGCAGCCTCGACCGCGTCGACTTCGCGGGCAAGGACGTCGGCTGGGCGGTCGGCTCCAAGGGCACCGTGACCTCGCCGAACCCGGTCATCGCCCGCTACACGGCCAAGGGCTGGGCCGCGCAGTCCAGCCCCGAGAAGTTCTCCCCGATGGACGTCGCCGTCTCGTCCGCCAAGAACGCCTGGGTCGTCGGCTACGGCCCGTTCATGAACCCCGTCTCGATCCACTGGAACGGCACGAAGTGGGCCAAGGCCAACTACCCGCTGGTCGGGATCCCGTTCCAGGTGGCGGCCGCGTCCGACGGGACGGCCTACTCGACCGCCGGGATCACCTACGCGGCCGGGGTCAGCACCGTCCTGCGCTGGACCGGCACGGCCTGGGCGGACGCGAAGGTCCCGCTGCCGCCGTCCACCACGATCACCACCGTGGACGTCCGCAGCCGCACCGACGTGTGGATCGCCGGGACGACCACCGCCGACGGACGCAAGGTCACCGGCCTGGCCTACCACTACGACGGCAGGACCTGGAAGCGGATCGACGTGCCCGGTGAGTTCGGGGTCACGGCCTACCAGGCGATCATCTACCGGATCGTCGCCCTGTCCCCGACGAGCGTGTACGCGATCAAGGACGCGCAGGCCGCCCAGACCACCAACGCGCTCCTGCACTGGGACGGCAAGACCTGGAAATCGTTCACGACCCCGCTGAACTCGGCCGGGCTCGGCCTTTCCGCGGACGGGCGCGGCGGCGTGGTCGTCCTGCCCGCCGGCAACAACGGCAAGTCCCGCTACCTGCACTTCAACGGAAAGACGTGGACCACGCTTTACGGCCCCGCCCGGAAGGGGACCGTCCTGGTCGCCGACGCCGACCAGCGGCCCGGCACCACGGGCGTCGTGAGCGTCGGCATGGCCTCATCCGGCAACGCGCGCACCCCCTTCATCGAACTGCTCGGCTGACCCGGGGCGACCCGTCCCGCGCATTCGCCCAGGTGGTGAGGTTCAGCCCCCGGAGTCCCAGGCTTCCGGGGGCTGAACCATTTCTCAACGGACTCTCGGTGCGCGTTCAGGCTCCCTTCAGGTTCGCCTGGAAGCCTCGGGGAAGATTGGACTAGGAGGTTCTTCTCATTGGCTGAGCGGACGGTGACCATGGCCGGCAGGACGCCGGAGGCGGTTCTGCTGGTGGTCGAGGACGAGCCGAACATCCTCGAACTGCTGGCCGGAAGCCTGCGCTTCACCGGCTTCGAGGTCGTCACCGCGACCAACGGGGCCGACGCGGTGCAGGCCGCGCGCCGGCACCGCCCCGACCTCATCGTCCTGGACGTCATGCTCCCGGACATCGACGGCTTCGACGTGGCGCGGCGGCTGCGGTCCGGCGGCGACCACACGCCGGTGCTGTTCCTGACCGCCCGGGACGCCGTCCAGGACCGGATCAAGGGCCTCACCATCGGCGGCGACGACTACGTCACCAAGCCGTTCAGCCTGGAGGAGGTCATCGCCCGGATCCGGGCCGTCCTGCGGCGGTTCCGCGGCGGCGTGACCGAGCCCCCGCCCCGGCTGGTCTTCGCCGACGTCGAGCTGGACGAGGACACCCACGAGGTCTGGCGCGGCGGCAAGGTCATCCAGCTCTCGCCGACCGAGTTCAAGCTGCTGCGCTACTTCATGGCCAACGCGGGCCGCGTGCTGTCCAAGGCGCAGATCCTCGACCACGTGTGGAACTACGACTTCCGCGGCGACGCCGGGATCGTCGAGTCCTACGTCTCCGCGCTGCGCCGCAAGGTCGACAACATCGAGCCCCGCCTCATCCACACCCTGCGCGGTGTCGGCTACGTCCTGCGCGAACCGCCCGACCAGGGATGATGAGCGCGCCCGGCCACGACTCGGCCGGTCACGGCGTTCCGGTGCCCACCGGGGACGGCGTCGCGGCGCGGCTGCGGCGGGCGTCCCGGCGCGTGCCGCTGCGGATGAAGCTGATCGTCGGGATGCTCGTCCTGGTCACGCTCGGGCTGACCGTGATGGGCGCGGCGGGCAGCGCCGCGCTGCGCGGCTACATGATGCAGCAGGCCGACGACCAGCTCCAGGCCACCGCCCAGAAGGTCCGCCTGGCGGTCTCGCTGCGCCACCCCTTCAAGAACAGCCTCCCGGACGTCATGTACGTGAAGGTCTGGTCGGGGGAGAGCGACGGGCTGCCCACCATCGACCAGCCCGGCCTGGCCGTCGACCCGCGCACCATCCCGGACACCTCCGAGAGCGAGGCGCTGCGCCGCCAGGACGAGATCTTCACCGTCCACGGCCCCGGCAAGGACTCGGTGTGGCGGGTGATGACGTTCACCACCCGCACCGGCGACGTCGTCGTGCTCGGCCGCAACCTCAAGGACGTCCGGGACACCGTCCGGCAGCTCGTCACGATCGACATCACCGTCGGCGTCCTGGTGCTCGGCGGCCTCGGCGCGCTCGCGGCGCTCGTCGTCACGGCCAGCCTGCGCCCGCTCCGGACGATGGAGGCGACCGCGGAGGCGATCGCGCGCGGCGACCTGTCCCGGCGCGTCCCCGACGCCGACCCGGCCACCGAGGTCGGACGGCTCGGCGCGTCCTTCAACTCCATGCTCAGCCAGATCGAGGCGGCGTTCGGCGCGCAGGCCCGGTCGGAGGCCGCGGCCCGGCGGTCGGAGGAGGCGGCGCGGCGCTCGGAGGAGAACGCGCTGCGCTCGGAGGAGCGGATGCGCCGGTTCGTCGCGGACGCGTCGCACGAGCTGCGCACCCCGCTGACCGCGATCCGCGGGTTCGCCGAGTTCTACCGGCAGGGCGCGGCCCGCACCCCCGGCGAGCTCGACCGGCTCATCGGGCGCATCGAGGAGACGGCGTCCCGGATGGGCCTGCTCGTCGAGGACCTGCTGCTCCTGGCCCGCCTCGACCGGCAGCGCCCGGTGGAGCGGCGTCCGGTGGACCTGCTCGCGGTCGCCGCCGAGGCCGTCCAGGAGGCGCGGGTGCTCGCCCCGGACCGTCCGGTCGACCTGGACGTCGAGGGCGGCGTCGCCTACCAGATCCTCGGCGACGAGCCGCGGCTGCGGCAGGTGCTCGGCAACCTGCTGACGAACGCGATCGTCCACACCCCGGCCGGTTCGGCGATCGAGGTCCGGCTGAGCCCCGGCGAGCTGGACGGCGACCCGGCGGCCGTCTGCGAGGTCGCCGACCACGGCCCCGGGCTGAGCCCCGAGCAGGCCGAGCGGGTCTTCGAGCGCTTCTACCGGGCCGACAAGGCGCGCAGCCGCGAGGACGGCGGCACCGGCCTCGGCCTGGCGATCGTCGCCGCGCTCGTCGCCGCGCACGAGGGCCGCGTCGAGGTGGACGCGGGCACCGGCACCGGCGCCGTCTTCCGCGTCATCCTGCCGCTCGCCCCGGACTGACGGGCCGCCTCCCCCGGCGAGCCCCGGGCGAGCCGCGGGCGTGTCCCGGGCGCGTCCCGGGGCGCGGGAGCGCACGGTTGGGCGGAGTCCAACGATTCGTCCGCGTTCAGAAGACTTTCAGGCGCAGTGCAGGGCGGTCTCAGTCCCGTCGCCCATCCTGGGTTCGACGGAACGACAGGGGGCTCGGAATGAGCAACGACCAGCAGGACTTCGCTCCTCGCCAGGACGGACCGGACGCCGCGTGGCACCCGGACGCTCATCACGCCACCCCTGCCGAACCGCCCCGAGCGGCACGGCGGCACCCCGAACCGCCGCTTGCCGGAACCGGGTCGTCCGGACCCGCCGAGCCGTCCCCGTGGCAAGGCACCCCGGACGCACCCACCTCGGTCCGGGACGGCTCGATCCCCGTCGAGCCGTCCCGGGCCGTACCGGTCTTCTCTTCGTCTCCCCACGTGGGCCCGCCTGCGGGCCCGGTCCCGGGCGGGACGCCCGCCCCTTCGTCCTCGTCCTCCTTCGGCCGGCCCGGACCGGCCCATCCGACGTCCACCGCTCCGTTCGGCGGAGTGCCCGGTGGACCAGGGGTTCCCGGACCGTTCGGCGGTCCCGGCGGTCCCGGCGCGGGCTGGCCTCCGCCGGGCGGTCCGGTGCCCTTCGGCGCCGCCGGTCCCGTTCCGCCTCCCCGGCCCTCGTGGGGCTGGAGCGCGCGGCGCAGGCTCGCCCTGCTCGGCGCGGCCGCGGCGATCGCGCTCGGCGCCGGCGGTGTCGGCGCGGCGGCCACGCTCGCGTTCGGCGGCGACCCGGGTTCGGAGTTCGGCCCGTCCGCGGTGGCCGGGGTCTCCACGAAGGGGGACGCCACGACCGCGCAGGTCGCCAAGGCCGTCCAGCCGTCGGTGGTGTCGGTGCAGACCGTCGCGACGTCCGGCGAGGGCACGGGCTCCGGCGTCATCCTCCGCGCGGACGGGACGATCATGACCAACGCGCACGTGGTGTCCGGCGCGCGCCAGGTCACGGTGAAGTTCAGCGACGCCAGGACCGCCCCCGCGAAGATCCTCGGGGTGGACTCGGCGCACGACATCGCGGTGATCCAGGCGCAGGGCGCGTCCGGCCTGCGGCCCGCCGTCCTCGGGAACAGCGCCAAGCTGGCCGTGGGCGACCCGGTGCTCGCCGTCGGCAGCCCGCTCGGCCTGGACGGCTCGGTCACGTCCGGGATCGTGTCGGCGCTCGGCCGCAGCATCCAGGAGGGCGACGGCGGCGGAGACCAGCAGGACCTCCCGCCGTTCATGCAGGGCCGTTTCACCCAGCAGCAGACCACGGTGATCAAGAACGCGATCCAGACCGACGCGGCCATCAACCCGGGCAACTCGGGCGGCGCGCTGGTGAACGGCGCGGGCCAGGTCATCGGCGTCAACACGGCCATCGCCACCTCCGGCGACGGCTCGGGCAGCATCGGGGTCGGGTTCGCGATCCCGGTGAACGACGCCCGCAAGGCGGTCAACCGGATCCTCACCACCGGATCCGTCTGAGCGCGCGAAGACTCACCACCGGGACGTCGTCCGGACCTGGGCTCTGGGGGGAGCGGGCGGACGGCACGCCGTCCCGGTGGTGAAACACGGGTCGTCAGGGATCCCCGTCCCCGGCGGCCCGGTGGAAGGAGCACGGCCGCGCGGACTTGAGGGAGTCCGCGCGGCCGTGTCCTTTGTTCTCGGGTCCGGCGAAAGGCCACCGGGAAATGGGACGACATGATCCGGCCGTGGCGGGGATAATCGACACATGCCCGGCATCATCAACGTCCGCGACTCGGTCTTCATCCCGGAGACCGAGCTGACCTGGCGCTTCTCGCGATCGTCCGGGCCCGGCGGACAGCACGTGAACACCAGCTCGACCGCCGCCGAACTCTCCTTCGACGTCGCGAACTCGCCGTCCCTGTCCGAGCCGCTGCGCGCCCGCGCCCTGGAACGGCTCGCCGGACGGCTCGTCCACGGCGTCCTGTCGATCCGCGCCGAGGAGCACCGGTCGCAGCTGCGGAACCGCGAGGCGGCGAAGGCGCGGCTGGCGGCCGTCCTGTCGGACGCGATCGCGCCCCCGCCGAAGAAGCGGATCGCGAAGAAGATGCCGCGCGGTATCAACGAACGGCGCCTGGAGAACAAGCGCCGCCGCTCGGACGTGAAACGCGGCCGCTCCAACCGCTGGTCCTGAGGAACCGGGCGCGACGCGCCTTTGTCGGGCGGGCGGAATGGCCGGTGAATCGATCGTGAGAACGCGGGCTCAGCGAAGCTCGCGGACGGCCCGCAGCGCGTCCTTCCGCGCCGGTCCCTCGAGCGTGTCGATGTAGACCATGCCGTTCAGGTGGTCGGTCTCGTGTTGCAGGCAGCGCGCTCAATAGCCGGTGCCCTCCACCCGGACGGGATTCCCGTCCCCGTCCTGTCCCTCGACGACCGCGCGGGCGTGGCGCGGCGTGGGGAAGCGGTGGCCGGGGAACGACAGGCAGCCCTCGTTCTCGACCAGCAGCCCGCCGTCGGCCTCGACCAGGCGCGGGTTGACGACGTGGCCGCTGTGGCGGCGGCCGTCGTCGTCCGCGCAGTCGTAGACGAACAGGCGGAGCGGAACGCCGATCTGGTTCGCGGCCAGGCCCGCGCCGCGCTGCGCGGCGAGCGTGGCGTCCATGTCGTCGATCAGTCGGTGCAGGGAGTCGTCGAAGGCCCGGACGGGGTCGCACCCGGTGCGCAGCACAGGGTCCCCGAGCAGGCGGACGGGTCGTACGGCGGCCATGACACACGATCGTACAAAGCGGACGCCCCGGCGTGGCCAGGGCCCGCGCCTCCCTGACGCACCGGAGACGCCTTCCTGGCCGCGAGAAGGTCCCGGGAACGAGGACGCGCCGCCGTCCCCGGTGCGCGGGGGCGGCGGCGCGTGGCCGTCCTGGGAGCGGAACCCGGTCGCCGAGGTCGGAGTTCAGCCGCCGAGGTCGGCGGGCGGCTCGGCGTCGAGCATCGGAGCGGCCGGGGCGGGCTTCGCCGGGGCCGCCTTGACCTGCTGCGGGATCGGCGGCACGGGGTGCTCGGCCCCCGGGACGTCGGCCGGCGCGGCGGGGGCGCGCGGCGGCGCG
>NZ_RFFG01000088.1 GCF_003696215.1 Actinomadura harenae
CGGCGTCGGCGTGCACGGCGCCGGGCCCGTCGCGGCGCTCGTCGAACGGGCCGCCGCCCTCGACGCCGCCGCGGTCATCGTCCGGTCCCCGGCCGCCGTCGACGACACCGTCCGCGCCGCGTCCGCGCGCACCGGCGTCGCCGTGCTCGGCCTCACCCCCGGCGCGTCCTGGGCTCAGGTCGCCGCGTTGCTGCGCTCCCTGCTCGCCGTCGACGACGTCGGCCTGGACGAGACCGGCGCCGGCGCCGGCACCGGCACCGGCACCGGCACCGGCACCGACAGCGGCGCCGCCCCCGACCTGTTCGCCGTGGCCAACGCCGTCGCCGCGCTCCTCGACGGCCCGGTCACCGTCGAGGACCGCAACGGCCGCGTCCTGGCCTTCTCCAGCCGCCAGGACGAGGGCGACCCGGACCGCATCGCCACGATCCTCGACCGCCAGGTGCCCGCCGACCGGCTCCGCGCCCTGGAGGAGCACGGGGCCTTCACCGCCCTGTACCGCAGCGACCGTCCCGTCTACATCGAGGGCGTCGCCGACAAGCCCCGCGCCGCCATCGCCGTCCGCGCCGGGGGCGAGATCCTCGGTTCCGTCTGGGCCGTCGTCGACCGTCCCCTCACCGCCGACCGTGAACGCTCCCTCGCCGAGGCCGCGCGCGTCGTCGCCCTCCACCTCCTCCGCCTCCGGGCCGGGCAGGACGTCGGACGCCGCCTGCGCGCCGACCTGCTCGCGACCGTCCTGGAAGGCGGCGCGGGCGCCCCCGAGGCCGCCGCCCGCCTCGGCCTCACCGCCCAGCCCGCCTGTGTCCTCGCCCTCGCCATCACCGGCGGGTCGTCCGCGCCCGACCGGATCGCGGCGGGCGAGCGCGTCTCCGACGCCCTGGCCCTGCACCTGGCCGCCGTCCACCCGCGCACCGCCACGGCCACCCTCGGCGGCGTCACCTACGCCATCCTCCCCACCACCTCCGACGAGCCCGCGCTGCGCGTCGCGGGCGCCTTCCTCGCCCGCGTCGGCACCCGCGTCCCGGCCGTCATCGGCATCGGACGCGTCGCCGCGCGCCCCGCCCACCTGCCCCGCTCACGCCAGGACGCCGACCGCGCGCTCCGCGTCCTGCGCCACGGGCGCACCCGGACCCGCGCCGCCCGCCTCGCCGACGTCTACACCGCCTCGCTCCTGGCCGACCTCACCGACCGCATGGCGGGCGAGGACGACATCCCCGACGGCCCCGTCCCGCGCCTCCGCGCCTACGACGCCGGGCACCGCACCGCCCTCACCGAGACCCTCGCCGCCTGGCTCGACACCTTCGGCGACGTCCCCGCGGCCGCCGCGGCCGTCCACGTCCACCCCAACACCTTCCGCTACCGCCTCAAGCGCCTGACGGAGGTCTCCGGCCTGGACCTCACCGACCCCGACAGCCGCTTCGAGGCCATGCTCCAACTCCGCCTCATGCCCCCGTCCTCCTGACCGCACCGGCTACCCTCCCCGCCATGCGTACCGCGTTCATGTTCCCGGTGGGCGAGCGCGCCGACACCGTCTCGCTCCTCGACCGCCACTTCCCCGAGCAGCGTTATCCGTGGCTGATGGACAGGGCCCTCTACGTCGACATCGACGACGAGCGGGACGGCCACCTCTTCTCGGACTGGCCCCCCGAGGAGGTGACCGTCCTCGACGCGGCCCTCGGCCACCACCCCGCCTGGGCGGTGCAGATCGGCGTCCCCGGACGCGTCGAGGGCACCACCGAACTCCACCACCTGGCCGAACTGCTGCTCGCGCACGGGGGAGTGGCGATGGACAACTACTCCGACCACCCCTGGACCCTGGAGGAGATCAGATCCGGAGCGGTCAAGGACGGCCTTCACTTCTTCGACTTCCGCACCTTCCACGAACTCAACCCGTTCACCTGACCACTTCGCGGAGCGGTCAGGTGAACGGGTCGGCAGTTGGCGGAGGGCCACGAAGAGGGCCAGGCCCGCGCCGGTGGATCATGTTGTCGGTCATGGCTCCACCCACGAGGCGCCGTGGGGGCGGGGGGCCGCCGCGCCGAGCAGGCGGCGGCGGACGGCGTCCCAGGTCCGGAAGAACGCCTCCTCGACCTCGGGGGAGCGCTCGCCGAAGACCCGCGCCCACGCGCCGCACTCCCCGGGCAGGACGCTCGCCCCACCGCGCAGCCCCGTGCCCGCGAGGGTGGTGTGCATGGTGTCGGCGAGCTCCTGCGCGGGGGCCGCCCTCGTGATCACGTACAGGGTGGCCATGAGCCCGAAGCCGCCCATCACGGTGGGGGCGGTGACGGCGTCCTCGGCGGGGACGAGCCGGATCGGGTCGGCGAATAGCAGGCGCCCGTCTTGGCCGTGGACGTCCAGGTCCGCGCAGTAGGCGGTGTAGGCGTGGCGTTCTCCGCGCGCGAGCCGCCCGGCCATCAGCTTGTCGCCCAGGACGATCGTCGACTCCGCGGACGCGGTGACGCGCATGTGCTGGTAATAGCGCGAGCCCCCGAACGGGATCGTGGTCTGCGGCAGGTACTCCACATAGCTGCCGGGTGCGGCGGTGACGTCGACGAGCTGCGTGGCGTAGTCGCGCTCCATCCGGTACAGCCGCGTGGCGGTCTGGGTGCTGAAATGGACGGCCGTGCCGGGCCCGCAGGACGCGGCGATCCGGTAGCGGTCACCTTGCAGGACGCCGCCCCCGGACGACAGGAACATGACATGCGGCATGTCGGGACGAGCGGGATCCGGGTACAGCGGACGCGCGGTGTGCAGCGGCGCCTTCTGGAAGTGGCCGGTCAGCTCGGTGCGGCCTGCGACCGAGGCGAAGTCCATCTCCAGCACGCCGACCTTGCCCGGCGATCCGACGGGCAGGGTGTCGGGCACGGCCCCGAGCCCGGACACGGCGGTGGGCAGCCACGGAGGCGTGCACCGCTCCACCGACGTCCGGCCTCCGGCGGTCCGGTCCGCGAGGGGGCGGATGCCGGCGGCGCCGGTCATCCCGTCGACGAGCACAGCGTCTCCCGGCGATCGAGGACGAAGTCGGCCACGTCGGACACGCCCGTTCCGGTGAGGCAGTCGGTCAGGATGACGCGGCCGTTCCCGCGGACCGCGTGCGCGTCCCGTTCCATGACCGCGAGGTCGGTGCGCACGTAGGGCGCGATGTCGATCTTGTTGATGACGAGCAGGTCGGAGTCGGTCGTGCCGGGACCGCGCTTGCGCGGCATCTTCTCGCCCTCCGCCGTGTCCAGGACGAACACGAAGACGTCCGCGAGCGCCGGGCTGAAGGTCAGCGTGAGGTTGTCGCCGCCGCTCTCGAACAGCAGGACGTCGATGTCGGGGAACCGGTCGAGCAGCTCGGCCGCCGCCGCGAGGTTCATCGTCGGGTCGTCCCGGACGGCGGTGTGCGGGCACGCGCCCGTCTCGACGCCGACGACGCGGTCGGCGTCCAGCGTCCCGGCGAGGGTCCGCCGCACGTGCTGGGCGTCCTCCTGGGTGTAGATGTCGTTGGTGATGACGCCGGGACGGTGCCCCCGGCCGACCAGGAGGGGGACGAGCGCCTCGATCAGGGCGGTCTTGCCCGATCCCACCGGGCCGCCGATCCCGATCTTGTAGACCTGCTCCAGTTCCATGGGTCGCTCCGAATCGTCGGGTCAGGTGATGAACAGCCGGGCCTCGGCCCGCTCGTGCGCCGCGGCGACGACGTCGGCGAGCGGGGTGGAGGAGCGCAGGTCGCGCGGGTCCCGGGCCGCGAGCGCCGTCTCCGCCGCCCGGACGATCTCCGGGCGCAGCGCGCGCAGCAGCCCCTGCGCCCGCCGGAAGTCGCTGCGCCCGAGGCGGACCGCCGCCGTCGCGCAGCTGGCCGCGAGGGCGTACAGGTCACCGGCCACGGCGTCGCGGACCGGGACGCCGAGGCCCGCGTGGACCGCCCCCACGACGACGGCGTGGTTGCCGGGCGTCGCGCCGCCGGCGACCAGGCGTCCCAGCCGGACGGCCGGGGCCGACCCGAAGGCCGGTTCCGCGAGGCCCAGGAGCTGCCGTCCCGTCCGCACCGACGCGGTGCGCTGCTCCGGGCCGAGCTTGATCGCGTGCAGCCTGCGGTCGGCCTCCACGACCGCGTCCCAGTCGTCCGAGGCGACCGCGCGGTGCGCCAGCGCCAGGGCCGCCGCGTCCGCGGTGCCCGCGGCCCGGATCACGCCGGACACCAGGTCGTGGACGTCGTCCGCACCGGCGATCCTCAGCTGGACGTACCCCTCCAGGCCGTGCGACAGGGTGTAGAGCCCGCTCGGGAAGGCGGAGTCGGTGAGCTGGAACTGCGCCAGCAGCGCGCCCAGCCCGCCGGATGTCTTCGGCACGCCGGACGGCTTCGGGGCCCGGCGGGTCATGCGATGAAGAAGAGCCGGTTCAGCGGCAGCCACTCGGCGGGCTCGATGGTGGCGAGCTCGCCGTCCACGGTGACCTTGTACGTCTCGGGATCGACGTCGACCCGCGCGACCGACGAGTTGTGCATCATGTGCCGCTTGTCCACCGTCCGGCACTGCCGCACGGGACGGATCAGCCGTTCCAGTCCGAGCCGCTCCGGGACGCCGCCGGCGATCGAGGCGTCCGACATGAACGTCACGCACGTCTCCTTCAGCGCCCGGCCCATCGCCCCGTACATGGGCCGCAGGTAGACCGGCTGCGGCGTGGGCAGCGACGCGTTCGGGTCGCCCATCTGCGCCCAGCTGATCAGCCCGCCCTTGACCACCATGAACGGCTTCACCGCGAAGGAATGGACGGGCCACAGGACGATGTCGGCGAGCTTGCCGTCCTCCAGCGACCCGATCGTGTCGGCCAGCCCGCTGGCCCGCGCCGGATTGATGGTGAGCTTGGCCAGATAGCGCAGCACGCGGTGGTTGTCGTTGCGCGCGGAGTCCTCGGGCAGCGGGCCCCGCTTGTCCTTGCAGTGGTGCGCGACCTGGAACGTGCGCGTGAAGGACTCGCCCACCCGTCCCATCGCCTGCGAGTCCGACCCGACGATGCTGATGAGGCCCAGGTCGTGCAGGACGGTCTCGGCCGCGATCGTCTCGGCCCGGACGCGGCTCTCCGCGAACGCCCGGTCCTCCGGGACGTCGTAGCTGAGGTGGTGGCACACCATCGTCATGTCGAGCAGCTCGTCCACCGAGTCCGCCGTGTACGGCAGCGTCGGGTTCGTCGAGGCGGGCAGGACGTTCGGCTCGGACGTGATCTTCAGGATGTCGGGCGCGTGACCGCCGCCCGCGCCCTCCGAGTGGTAGGTGTGGATCGTCCGGCCGTTGATCGCGCCGATGGTGTCCTCGACGAACCCGGCCTCGTTCAACGTGTCGGTGTGGATGGTGATCTGCACGTCGTGGTCGTCGGCGACGCGCAGGGCGCAGTCGATGACGGCCGGGGTCGAGCCCCAGTCCTCGTGCACCTTCAGGCCCGCCGCGCCCGAGCGCAGCTGCTCGTCCAGGGCGCCCGGCAGGCTGTTGTTGCCCTTGCCGTACACCGCGATGTTGATCGGGATGTCCTCGTACGCCTGGAGGATCCGGGCGATGTTCCACGGGCCGGGCGTGCACGTGGTGCCGCGCGAGCCGTCCGCGGGACCGGTGCCGCCGCCGACCAGGGTGGTGATGCCGTTGCTCAGCGCGTGCTCGGCCTGCTGCGGCGCGATGAGGTGGACGTGCGTGTCGATCGCCCCGGCCGTGGCGATGAGGTTCTCCCCGGAGATCACCTCGGTGCCGACCCCGACGATCAGCCGCCGGTCCACGCCGTTCTGCGTGTGCGGGTTGCCGGACTTGCCCACGCCCGCGATCCGGCCGTCCTTGATGCCGATGTCGGCCTTGACGATCCCCAGCACCGGATCGATGATCACCGCGTTGGTGATCACGGTGTCGAGCGCGGTGGTGGCGTTCATCGAGGCCGGGTCGGACGACATCCCGTCCCGGGCGGTCTTGCCGCCGCCGTACTGGGTCTCGTCCCCGTAGTGGCCCTCGGTGTGGTCGTACTCGATCTCCACCACCAGGTTGGTGTCCGCGAGGTGGAGACGGTCGCCCACGGTGGGGCCGTACATGCTCGCGTACTGCTCGCGAGAGATCCTCGTCATCGCCGTCAGCCCTTCCGCGCCCGGGACGTGGCCGCCTTCTTCGCCGTCTTCTTCCCTGCCTTCGCCGCCTTGGCCGTTTTCACTGCCTTGGCCGCCTTCGCGGGCTTGGCGGCCTTCGCGGGCTTGGCGGCCTTGGCGGTCTTCTTCGCCGGCGCGGTCTTCTTCGCGGCGGACTTCTTGGCCAAGCCGCCCGCCGCCCTGCCGCTCCGGGCCGGGCCGGTCACCGGCTCGTCGAGGTAGCCGCGCTCGCGCATCCGGATGAGCGCCTCCCGCCGGGCCTCCCCGGACCGGCAGCTCCCGTCGAGCAGGCCGCCGAACCCGACGATGCGCAGCCCGCCGCCGTACTCGACCAGCGTCACCTGCTTGGTGTCGCCGGCCTCGAACCGGACGGCGGTTCCGGCGGGGATGTCCAGCCGCATGCCGATCGCCTGCTCGCGGTCGAACCTCAGCGCCCGGTTGACCTCGAAGAAGTGGAAGTGCGAGCCGATCTGGACGGCCCGGTCGCCGGTGTTCTGCACCGTCAGCGTCTCCCGGCGCTGACCGGCGTTGAGCTCGATCGGCCCCTCGCCGAACATGTAGACGTCGTCAGCCATGAGTGAGCGTCCCTTCAGGCGTTTCCGTAGTGGGTTCGGGCGTACGGCCGAGCGTGTGCCCGTGGCCGTGGTGCGGCTTCATCCGCAGGCCGTCGTCGCCGTCCCGCTCCCAGCGGCGTTCGGCCTGGGTCGCGCGTTCGGCGATCAGGGCGGCGAGGGCGGCGGGTCCCAGGAGCGGTCCCGCGTCGCGGCCGCCCGGCGGGCAGGCCGGAGGCGGGACGAGCGACGCGGGCACCACGACGACCTCGTCCGCGCCCAGCCGCAGGCAGCGGTCGACCCCCTCGGCCAGCGCGGACTCGTCGCCCGCCAGGGCCACCTCCACCCAGCGGACGGGCAGGTACTGCCAGACGAGGCGCGCGACCTTGAACAGCTCGGCGTCGGCCTCGGGATCGGCGGGCGGCGCCACCAGCAGCACGGCGCCGGTGAAGTCGCCGCCGCGCAGGATCCCGGTCACCTTCGAGCGGAGCCACCCGACCAGGTGCGTCACCGTGCCCAGCGGGTCCGCCAGCAGGAAGGACCCGGGCGGACGGTCGCGTGCGGCCCAGGCCAGCGCCTGCGCCGCCGCCGGGGCCAGGCCCGGGTCGCGGCCCAGCGTCACCGGCACCGCGACGGCGCTCGGATGCGTCCGAAGAGCCGCGGCAAGCCCACGACCAGGGGAGAGAATCCCGGCGGGTCCGCCCAGGGGCGGGCCGCGCAGCGGAGAGGCCGCGGCCTCGTGGCCGCCGACCGCGAGGACGTCGCGTCCGGAGGGGAGGGACGGTGGTGTCACTTGCCGCCGCCGATGGGGTCGTGGCAGGACACCAGCTTGGTGCCGTCGTCGAAGGCGGCCTCGACCTGGAGCAGCTTCAGCATGCCGCGCACCCCGGGCAGCACGTCGTCCGGCCCGACCACGTGCTTGCCGAGCTCCATGCAGTCCGCCACGGACCTGCCGTCCCGCGCGGCCTCCACGATCGCGGAGCTGATCAGGGCGACCGACTCGCCGTAGTTCAGCTTCAGGCCGCGCTGTCTGCGCCGTTCCGCCATCTCGGCGACGACGAAGATCATCAGTTTGTCGATCTCGCGTGGTGCCAGGTTCATGAGCGTTCCTCTCACCGGTTCGTTCTTTCGGGACGTGGATGTGGATGTGGACGTGGTCGGCGGGCGCCGTCAGGTGGCCCGCAGGAGCTTGGAGAAGAGGGGGACAGAGGCCAGGAACACCCACGTGACCAGGACGAACGGCCAGGTCAGCGTGTGGCCGCCGACGACGGTGAACAGGTTGCCGATGCCCGCGGTCAGCGCGGTCGCGGTCGCCGCCCCGATCGCCGCGAAGACGACGCCGGCCGGGCTGAGCGCCAGGAAGGTCCCCGTGAGCGCGATGCCGGTCAGGACGGCGTTGTAGCCGTACAGCCCGGCCCCGATGTCGGCCGCCGCCACACCGAGCCCCCAGGCGACCAGTAACCCGATGAGACTCGCCGCGGCCGCCGCCGCGGCGACCAGCCGGCTCGACACCGCCAGGCCGATCAGGAAGATCAGGCCGACGTACCACTTGTTCTGGAAGAACACCTGCCCGACGCCGTTGAAGAAGCCGTGCCACACGTCCGTCCAGGTCATCGTGGTGCCGGGACGGGACGCCGACGGCGCGGGCGTGTCCGGGTGCCCGGCCCACACCCGGTCGTAGCTCGGCGCGCCGAGCACCATGACGGTCGTGACCATGCAGAAGGGCGCGGTGAACCCCGGTATCCCGTACGGCTTGAGCACGACGGTCAGGGCGGAGGTGAGGACGCTGGTGGCGACGCCCGCGCCGACGACGACCACCGCCGTCATCCACCCGGCCCCCAGGTAGAGGACGAGGGCGACGCCGACGAGCGTGCCGCAGAACCCTTCGAGGCCCAGCACGATCCCGTGCCGGTCGGCGCCGAGCAGGGAGGCGGTGAGTGTCGCCGCGACGGTCCCGAGGAGTCCGAAGACGCCGTACTGCCAGCCACCGGCGAACAGCGCGATGAGGAAGATGAGCCCGGTCCAGTGGTTGGGCTGGAAGTCGACCTGAGCGATGCCGCGCAGGATCGTCCGGACGGGCCGCATTCCGCCGCGGAGGGGATTCGGTCCGGCGTCCTGGCCGCCCGTCCGCGCCGACGAAGACGCCATCGATTCCCCTTGCCCCGAATCGGGTTCCGGTTCCGGGCGGAAGACGCCGAGTCGACCGCCGCGACACGAACAAAGACCAGTCGATCGCCGCCGGGGATGGGCATCCCCGGCGGCACGAACGAAAAAACGCCAGGATCGACAACAAAGAGCCACATACATCCAAGGGCGCGCCAAATATTGTCAAGTCGAGTTTGCCGGGGCATGTCGTCGGTGATTCCCCTGGCGGGGACGCCCCGCGTTCGGGGCATGGAAGCCGATGGGGTTCGCGATGCCGTTCGGATTGAACACCGGTGATTCCGCCTGGCTGATGGTGAGCACGGCGATGGTGCTCCTCATGACGCCGGGCCTCGCGCTGTTCTACGGCGGAATGGTCCGTTCGAAGAACATGCTGACGATGCTCTATATGAGCTACATCTGCATCAGCCTGGTGACGGTCCTGTGGTTCCTCTACGGATTCGGGCTGGCCTTCGGAAAGGACCACGGGGGCCTTCTCGGCTGGGGTGACTGGGCGCTGCGGGACATCACCCCGTTCGCGCTGCACGGCCGGATCCCGCTGCTGATCTACGTCTGCTTCCAGGCGACCTTCGCCATCATCACCGTCGCCCTGATCAGCGGATCCATCGCGGGACGGGCGCGCTTCGGCCCCTGGATCGTCTTCGTGGTCGCCTGGGTGACCCTGGTCTACATCCCCATCGCGCACTGGGTGTTCAGCGGTTCCGGATGGCTCAACAAGTGGGGCGTCCTGGACTTCGCGGGCGGCCTGGTCGTCGAGATCAACTCCGGGATCGCGGGGCTCGCCATGGCCCTCGTCCTCGGGAAGGGCATCGCCTTCCGCCGGGGCGAGGGACCGCGTCCCGCGAACATCCCCTGGGTGATGCTCGGGCTCGGCCTCCTGTGGTTCGGCTGGTTCGGGTTCAACGCCGGATCGGCGCTGAACGACGGCGCGACGGCCGTTCGCGCCTTTGCCAGCACACTGGTCGCGGGATGTGCGGCGATGCTCACCTGGCGGCTCGTCGAGTGGATCCGGACGCGGCACCTGACCCGCATGGGATCGGCCAGCGGGGCCCTCGCCGGACTGGTGGCCATCACCCCGTCCTGCGCCTTCGTGAGCGTCACCGGGGCGTTCGTCATCGGGATCGTCGCGGCGCTCGTCTGCACCTACGCGGTGGAGCTGAAGCTCGTCGCCGGATACGACGACACCCTCGACGTCACCGGAATCCACGGCGCGGGCGGCATCGTCGGCGTCCTGGCCCTGGGCTTCCTGGCCACTGGCTGGCGGCACGGCCCGGCGGGCCTGTTCTACGGCGGCGGGGTGTCGCTGCTCGGGAAGCAGATCGTCGCGGTGATCGTCGTCGGCGTCTACACCTTCGTCGTCACGTTCGCCATCGGGAAGGTCGTCGACGCCCTGTTCCGGATGCGCATGACCGACAAGGAACAGCAGGAGGGAACCGACACGGAGTTCGTCACGGGCGACGCGTGAGGGAGGGGCCGGAGAGCGACGAGCGCGGACCCCTGCCGATCCTGCTCGTCGCGCTCACCGTGGTGGCGGGCCTGGTCGACTCGGTCTGCTACCTGGCGCTCGGCCAGGTCTTCGTGGCGAACATGACCGGGAACGTCATCTTCCTCGGCCTCGGCCTGGCCGGTTCGCCGGAGGGATCGGTCAGCCGCTCGCTGGTCGCGATCGCCGCGTTCGGCCTCGGGGCGGCCGCCGCCGGACGCCTGGGAACGCGCCGCGCGCCGCACCACGGCCTCGTCCTGGCCGTCGCGACGCTGTGCGAGGCGGTGCTGACGGTCGCCGTGGCGGTTCTCATGACCGTCCACCCGGTGCCGGCGGAGCCGCTGCGGCATGTGCTGATCGTGCTCCTGGGCCTGGCGATGGGCGCGCAGAACGCGGTGGTCCTGAGAGTGAAGGCGGTCGACCTGAAGACGACGCTCGTGACGAGCACCATGACGTCCCTGTTCGCGGAGGTGCTGAACCCGTGGAAACGGGGCTGGCGCACCGCGTCGGTGCTGATCCTCCTGCTCGGCGCGTTCCTCGGGGGAGTGCTCCTGCGGCACGTGTCGCCCGCCACCCCGCTCTGGACGGCCGCTGCCCTGATGCTCCTCTGCGCTGCCTACGGCTACGCCATCGCACGCCCATCCGACGCCGCACGACCACCGGACGCCGCCCGCCGACCCTGACGCGGACCCCTTTCCGGGTCTCCGCGAATGATCGGAAAACCTTCTTCGCGCCCCCGGGCCGCAACCGGCTAATTACTGTCGTCATGGACAGGATCGTCTTACGCTGCTTGCCGGAGTTCCGATACTTCGCGACAGGGGCGGAGATGGACGAACTTTACAACCTGCGGATCCTGGTGGACGGGATCGTCCCCGGGCTGGTCGGCCGGAAGGCGAACGGCGGGGCGCGGGTGAGCCGCGAGTTCCCCCTGGGCGAGCCGGTCGTCGAGATCGTCGGGGGCCGGGCGAGCGGCAAGACCACGCTGATCGACGTCCTGTACGACGGTTACAAGAACGCGGTGCCGCTGGGCAGGGTCCGCCTGACCGAGCCCGCGTTCCGGCGGGTGGATTCGCAGAACGCCTCGGCGGTGAGCAATCTGCTCTACCAACTCCAGTACGAACTGGAGAAGCCCGCCGGACGCAGGGAACTGCCGTTCCCGCGCCTGTCCGTCGGACTTCTCGTGGTCACGTCCTGGGCCGCGGAGGGGGCGGCGGAGACCGAGGGCGGGAGCAAGGCGCCGCCGCGGCGGGGGCGCGAACTCGCCAAGCTCAAGCACCTGGTCGGAGAGGTCCTCAGCGACTCGCGCAAGACGAGCGAGTTGCAGGTGGAGGTGCTGGAGGTGCTGGCCGCGGCGGTCGGCCCGGCACTGGGCGCGTTACTTCCCGGTCTGCCCGACCCGGTCCCGATCCTGCGCGTGGCCATCCGGCAGTTGCAGGATCGCGGGGCCAACCGGAAGGCGCTCGCGTGGTGGGTGGAGCAACTGCCCGAGCACACCGGGAACGCCCTCGACCGGCTCATGGCGTTCGCCGAGGACTTCCACGACGGCGGCGAGAACCGCGTCCAGGCCGAGGGGCATCTGATCGCCGCGTTCCTCGCCGACATCGACCACGGGTACGGGCTCTACGCCCGGTTCGACCAGGCGTACCCACCGCTGATCCTGCTCGACGACGTCGACGACTGCCGGGAGCGGTTCCTCCTGCCGCTGGCCGCCGAGTTCGGACGCGTGCGGGCCCGCCGGGGAGCGCTCGGCAAGGTCGTCCGGCCGGTCGTGATCGCCACCTCGCACGGCGACGGCGGGCCCGTGGTGCAGGCGACGACACCGAACCCGTGGCGGGAGATGCCGAGGCTGCCGCCCGCGGCATGGCACGTGCGGCTGGGGCTGCCCCGGGTGACGGACCGGATGATCCGCAAGCGGCTCGGGCAGGTGCCCGCGCGCGACGACGTGATCTCCGTCATCGGCCGGGTGAGCGGCGGCCGGATCGGCGTCGCCTTCGAACTGGCGCGCTTCTTCGCCGAGCGGGACGGGCTCGCCGTGCTGGACCGGGACTGCCTCGACCGGCTGGCGGCGTTCCTCGTCCCCGACCCCAGGGACCGCGACGCGCTGACCGACCTGTCCACGGCCCTCGATCCGGTGGTGGCGCCGAGCCTGTGGAGCCTCCTCCAGGAGGGCGAGTATCCGATCAGGCAGGCGGAGAATCTCGTGCGGCGGCTCAGGAGGGACGTGCTGGACGCCGGGCACTGGGACCAGCGGCCCTGGCCCGGCGAACGCGGGATGCCCCTCGTCCAGGACCCCGGGTTGCGGATCGTGCTCATCGAGCGGCTCCGAACGCCCGCGACGGGCCCCGATCAGGTTCGCGTGGCGCACGAGCGCTGGCGCAGGATCCACGAGCACCTCAGGGACCGTTACCTCCCGAGCCCCCTCGGGCCGGGCGCGGCCGGCCCCGGCATCCGGGACGTCCGCGATCTGCACCACTCGCTGGCGCTGGAGGAACGGGAGCGGGTCGTCGCCAACCTGCACCGGCTCTTCGCGGCGGACGAGGCCGACTCCCGGTCCTGGCTCCACGCGCTGAACATCATCTGCGCGGCCCCACGGCCACCGGACGGCTTCCCCGCGCCGCCCCGGGGACCCAGGAGATGCCCGGCGTGCTCCGATGACGGAGCCTCGGCCGACGAGCACCGGCGGATCGGCCACCTCCTCGACACCGTGTGGCGCATGTCGGCCCCGCTCGCCGTCCGCCCGAGGCCCCGGGAGCGGGACCTCGAGGCCGTCGAGTACGCGCTCCAGGACCTGCGCGAGGCGTTCGAGCACCGCGCCCCCGACCGTGGCAACGCGTTCGTCCACGCGAAGTGGGAGTGGCCCGAGGCGCTGGAACAGGGGGTCCAGGCCCCCGACCTGCCGATCAGGGAGAGGGACGATGCCCGACCGTGAGGACCGGGACCACGACCACGGCCGAGATCGCGGCGGCGACCGGCGTGCCAACGGCCGGGGACGATCGAGGCGACGGGGCGGCGCCCGTGGCTGGCTGACCGGCCGCGGGCCGCTGACCAGGACGCTGATCCTCGCGACGGCCGTGATCGTCGTGGCGGCCGGCGGCTTCGCCGGCTACCGGCGGCTCAGCGACCCGTCCTGCGGGGAGGGCCTCGTCAAGCGCGGCCGGCACCAGGAGTGCACGGGCGTCACCGACGGCTCGCACGTGTTCGACCCGAACCTCAGGGACGTGTCCGCGCGGATCAAGGCCGAGAACGACAGGGCCGTGCGGCGGCCGCACGTCACCATCGCGATGATGGTCCCGATGGCCCCCGAGGACCAGGTCGAGCGGCAGCAGACCCTCCGCGAGGTGCAGGGGGCCTATCTCGCCCAGTACCGGGCGAACGAGCAGAGCGAGGAACTGCCCGCGATCCGGCTGGTGCTCGCGAACCCCGGCCGGGAGAGCGCCGAGTGGCGGCCCGTCGCCGACCGGCTCGTCGGCATGGTCGGCGGCGGGGACCACCTGCGCGCGGTCTTCGGGATCAACCTCAGCACGGCCGCCACCAAGGCGACCATCCTGCGCCTGACCGGGAAGGGCGTGCCGGTCGTCGGCGGTCCCGTCACCGCCAACGACTTCCGCGACATCCCCGGCCTGTTCGCGATCGTCCCGTCCAACGGCGAGCAGGCCGCCGCCCTCACCTCGTTCAACAAGAACATCGACGTGCGGAAGACCCTGGTGGTCGAGGACACCCGGCCGAACGACAACTACGTCGCGACGCTGGCGCGGACGTTCGAGAAGACCACCGAGGGCGCTCCCCGCGCCGCCGAGCAGTTCCGCTCGCCCGACGACCCCCTCGACCCGGGCACCAACGCGAACGACTTCGCCCAGATGGTCAACAGCATGTGCAACTCCGCGGCCGAGACCGTCTACTTCGCGGGCCGTCCCCTCCAGCTCCGGCTGTTCGTCAACGCCCTGGGCGGACGATGGTGCAAGCAGAAGCAGTACACGGTCGTGACGGTCTCGGGCGCCTCGACGCTGGCGCTGGACGCCAAGCTCGACTGGTCCGCGCTCGACCCCGGCAAGGGCCTCACCGTGGAGTACGCGACCATCACCCATCCGGACGCCTGGACCACCGCGGGCGCGCCGCCGACCGGCGGCTCGAAGGACGACTTCGAGGCCCTGCGCAGGCTCGCGGCGGGCGAGGGCTCCGCGACGCCCGTCGGCCCGATCGGCCCCGTCGACCTCAACGACGGCCGGACCATCACCACCCACGACTCGGCCTGGACGGCCATCACCGCGATCCGGAGCCGGGTGACACCGCGGGCCCCCGTCCCGGCGATCGCCGACGTCCTCAACGCGCGCGCCCGCATGCACGGCGACGGACGGGTGCGGGGCGCCAGCGGCTGGATCTGCCTCGACAACAACGGCGACGCCTACGACAAGGCCGTGGCCATCGTCCGGCTCGTCCCGCAGGAGCCGCACATCAGGTTCGCCGGACTCGCCTGGCCGACGGGCCACCCGCCGGCGCAGGACTGCACCGCCCCGCCCGCGCACTGACACCCGCACAAGCCAAAGGGTGATCTATGGGGTAATTATTGGCAAATGGATCTTATGTGTGGAGAGAAAGGGGCGATCCTTACAGAAGAGTGACAAAAGTGCTCCCTCGTCCCTCCTGGGTTTGTCGTGAAAGTGCGCCGGGCAGCATGGACGTGGCCGATCCGCCGACCGGGCCACGGGCCGTTCCGGGCGGTGCCGGAAGACGGGAAATGACGGGATGAGGGCTGTTCAGCATGGCTGAGGACAAAGGTCAGGACGGGCACGACCCGCGGCTGTCGGCGGAGGACATCGAGGCGTTCGTCAAGGGCGGTGAGAACGGCCTCCAGCAGCGCCGCAGGGTCCAGGAATCGGGGCCCGAGCGCGAGGCCGCCGTGCTGACGCGGACAGGGGCCGAGGCGGGGACGGCGGCGACGGACCTGCACGTGTGCATGGGGCTGAACGCCTGTGTCGGGCACGGCGCCGGAGGCAGCGGGCCGATGGCGGGGATGGGGGAGTGCGCCACGGTCTCCCACGTGTGCCACGGTGCGAACGAATGCCGTGGCCAGGGCGGGTGCGGCTACAGCGGGTTCGACGCCGAGCAGGCGATCCCCGGCGGGCAGCACTGCCGCTACTCGGGGAGCTGCGCGAGCCCGATCAACGAGAGCCGCGTTCACTCGGCGGGGCCGTTCCGCGGGACGAGCGTGTGGAAGCGCGCCCGGAAGGTGTTCGAGCAGCGCATGTTCGAGGCCGGGGTCCCGTTCGGGCCGTCCCCGGGCGAGGGGATCCCCGACGACCAGGTCCCCTCCTACGAGCATCCGCGGCCCTCCGGCCCCGCCAAGTGACCGGCGGCGGACACGGGACCGGCCACGGCCACGGGGGCGCGGCCGGGCTGCCGGATCTGGGGCTGGGCCTCGGGCTGAGGACACCCCACCTCGCGTACGTCCTCGCCGAGTGGCCCGAGGTCGACTGGTTCGAGATCATCTCCGAGAACTTCATGGACTCCGGCGGATACCCCCGGCACGCGCTGGACCGGATCGCCGAGCGGTATCCGGTCGTCATGCACGGGGTGTCCCTGTCGATCGGCGGCAGCGACCCCCTCGACCCGGACTACCTGGCGCGGCTGCGCGCCCTGGCCGACGCCCTGCCGGCGGCCTGGGTCTCCGACCACGTGTGCTGGACGGGCGTCGCCGGGATGAACACGCACGAACTGCTGCCGATCCCCTTCACCGAGGAGTCGCTGCGCCACGTGGCGCGGCGCGTCGAGGTCGTCCAGGACGCGCTCCGGCGCCCGCTGGTCCTGGAGAACCCCAGCACCTACGCCTCGTTCACCCACTCGACGATGACGGAGGCGGAGTTCCTGGGCCGCCTGTGTGAGGAGTCGGGCTGCCTGCTCCTCCTCGACGTCAACAACGTCGCCGTGTCGGCCTTCAACCACGGCTTCGACCCCGGCGAGTACCTCCGGGCGCTGCCGCACGACCGGATCGCGCAGATCCACATCGCGGGCCACGCCGACCACGGCACCCACAAGATCGACACCCACGACCGTCCGGTCTCGGAGGCCGTCTGGGACCTGTACGCCCAGGCCATCGCGCTGGCGGGCCCGACCGCCACCCTCCTGGAGTGGGACGACGCGCTCCCCGCCTTCCCCGACCTGCTCGCGGAACTGGCCAAGGCCCGTCCCTACCTCGAGGCCGAGGACGGCGTCACGGCGGCCGCCCATGGATGACACGCCGCACGCGCCGACCAGGAAGGACGGGCCGGTGCTCGCCGACGTCCAGCACCGTTTCCAGTACGCCGTCCTGGCCTCCGGCGCGTTGTCGGACCAGGCCACCGCGATGCTGGCGGGGACGGCGGAGCTGAGCGCGGCGCAGCGCCTCGGGATCTACCGGAACGGATGCCGGACCCGTCTGCTGGAGACGATGGAGCACCTGCATCCGGCGCTGCGGTCCCTGCTGGGGGACGACCTGTTCCGCGACTTCGCCTCCGGATACCTGGACGCGCATCCCTCGCGTTCCTCCACGCTGGCGCGCCTGGACGAGGGGTTCGTCGACTACCTGACGGCCGAACGCCCGGACCCGGGCGGCTCGGAGGCGTGGGTCGACATCCTCATCGACCTCGCCCGCTACGAACGCGTGTTCGCCGAGGTCTACGACGGCCCCGGCACCGAGCGGGACGCCCCGTCCACCGGCCCGCAGGCCCTGGACGGCGGACGGGTCGTCATGGCCCCCTGCGTGCGTTCGCTGCGGGTCGGCGCGGCCGTCCACGAGTACCACGCGGCCGTGCGCGGCGGGACGACCCCACCGCCGCTCACCCCGCGTCCGACCCGCCTGGTCCTCTGGCGCCGCGACTACCGCGTGCGGGTGACCGCCCTCGCCCCCCAGGCACACGACCTGCTCGAAGCCCTGCTCGCCGGGGCCACGTTCGACGAGGCCCGCGCCGCGTCGTCCCTGGAACCGGCCGCGGCATGGGCGCACCTGCGCGCATGGACGGCGAGCGGCTGGATCCGCGCGTCCGCCGAACCGGCGCCGCCGAACGCATCGTCCGCACCGAACGCGCCGTCCGCACCCTTCACGCCACAGGAGAGCATGCAGTGAGCCCGCAGACGAACACCCCGACCGCGGGGCCCGTCGCCACGCTGTCCACCATCCTCGAGGCGTTCCCGGTCGACGCCGACAAGGGGATCACGACCGAGAAGGAGCTCCTCAACCACCTGCTCCAGGCGGCGGCGGTGGAGATGCAGACCATTCCGATGTACCTGTACGCCATGTTCTCCATGTCCGGACGCGGCAACTCGCGCTGGGACCCCGGGATCGGCGCGCTGCGGCTCGTCCGCAGCATCGTCGTCGAGGAGATGCTGCACCTGTGCATGGTCCGGAACATCATCGTGGCCCTCGGTCACGGCGACAAGGTGAAGTTCTACGAGGAGAACTTCGTCCCCGCCTATCCCGAATACATGCTGCACCGCCATCCGCCGCTCCTGCTGCACCTCGGCAAGTGCGACACCGAGATCGTCCGGACGGTGTTCATGGAGTTCGAGCGCCCCACCGCGCCGAAGGACGAAGGGAAGCCGCCCAAGGGGCAGTACTCCACGATCGGCCTGTTCTACAAGTCCATCATGAAGGGCCTGGACCACCTGGAGAAGGTGGAGAAGAAGAAGCTCTGGGGAAAGAACAAGCGCGATCTCCAGTACATGGGCGCCTACTGGAACAAGGACGGCGGCGGCGAGCCCTTCGTCGTCGAGGATCTCAAGACCGCCCAGCAGGCGCTGAAGATGATCGTGGACCAGGGAGAGGGCGTCGACCCCAAGAAGCCGTCGGTGCCCATCGACCCCCTCAACCCCAAGCCGGGACTCGACGAGCTCCCGCACTACACCAAGTTCCAGCGCATCGCCGAAGGGATCGAGCCGATCGGCCCGGTGTGGCTCGTCGACACCGACCCCATGTCACTCGACTACGTTGGGGACGACGCGGCGACCAGCATCAACGACCTGTTCAACGCCGCCTACTGCTACGTGCTCCACATGATCGACGTCCTCTACGCCACCTCGGCCAAGGACATCGCCCCGGGTGCCAAGAGCAAGCGCTACGGCCTCGAACGCACCTTCATGGCCGCGATGCAGGGCGTCCTCGCCTCCATCGCCGAGACCATGGTCGCCCACACCCTCACGCCGAACGGCGTGAAAGGCGACCTGCAGATCGCGCCGACCTTCGAATACGTCGAACTCCCCGCCACGGGAAAGAAGCAGCACCTCATCAACCTGTGCAACGAGGCCGTCCACCACTTCCCCCGGCTCGGCGGCGACAACAGCACCCTGTGGCTGCTCAACCGAATGCCCGACATCTGATCGGGGCGTCGTTCGCCTTGTGAGTCCTCACGGCGCATGCTTCGTGGGGTGCAGGCCGAGCCGGCCGGGCGTCGGATCGCCGTGGACCTCGCCGAGGTAGAGCGTGAGGGTCTGCCGCCAGCGTTCCACCTCGGCCCGGTCGGCCATGAAGGCGACGAACTCCTCGACGTTGGCGTTGGGCAGGTCCCAGACGGGGGTGGCCGCCTGGGGGACGTCGGCGACCAGCGTCCCGGTCGCCAGCTGCCGGTCGATCCGCACGTTGTGGTACTTGCTGTAGTCCACGACCATGTCGAGCGTGACGTCCGGGAAGGCGGCGTTGAACGCGGCGACGGTGGCGTCCTGCTGGCCGGGGGTGTCGCCGCCCGCGTACACGGTCAGCGTCCCGCCCTCGGCCCGCGCCTCGTCGTACAACTCGGCCAGCGACCTGCGCTCTTCGTCCATCGTGACCACCCCCGGAATAGGGACACGCGCCGTTCCGGACGCGCCGAAAGAGCCCCGGCACCACCGAAGCGCCGCACGGGACCCGTGCCGTGGCCTACCCGCATCCCCCTCTCCCCGACGGCAACCACCGGTCAAAACAACCAGGGATTACGCGGCTTCCCCGGCCCTGGTGACGACCGATGCATTATGCAAGTTTCCGGCAGCGGACACACCGGTGCACAAGGGTCTGAACGAGCCGGTTCTTCGGCGTGGAGGGTGTCGTCCAGTAGCGGCAGGCACATCTTGCCAGACAGAGACTTACCTGCATTCTCCTCGGCTTACATGATGAGCCTTTCAGGTTGATCCGCTGGAGGAGCGCGTGGCCCACAACCTGCAGTGTGCGCGGGCTCGGCGCACTCGTTGTCTTTGCGCGTGTGGTGGCGCGAGGCATGGTTGCGGAGGGGCGTTCGAGACCGCGGACGGGACGATCGAGGACGTGCTGGCCTATGTGCGGCAGTGGGAAGACGAATGGCGCGACAGGCCCGCCGGGATGTCGTTCGGGCAGGCGGTGATCGGCTGCGCCCGGGCGGACGTCGTCCACTGGCTGCACCGTGATCGTGACCTGCTCGAATGCGCCAGGGCGGCGCAGGCCACGGCATTCGAGGACGACCCGGACACACCCACCCGGGGGATGGTCCTTCGTAAGCTCACCGAACTCCTCGGCCCGGATCCCATGGAAGGTTTTCAGGAATGGGCGTGCAAGTCGCACTTCTGGTGCGAGTTGCTCGCTCAGATGGCATGTGCCCTTGCCCAGTACGAAAAGATCCGTGGCCAGATGTTTCGTTGGGTGGAAGGTGTGCTCCACCGGCATGGCGAGCACCCCCTTCCGGATGACCTGCGTCAGGCGGGTGTGATCGGCGCCGCGGTTCAGTGGTCCTGGCGTTATGTCCTCGCGAGCATCGTCGTGGCATCGGGTGCTGGAAGCCTCGCGACGTTGCTGGCCAAAGGCGACGTCCATAAGCTGCTCTGGCCCATCCGAGTCATGGCGGTGTTGATGTGCCCGGACGCGTCGGGGCACCCGGCCGTCCGGGAGCACTGCTGGGAGCCGATCGTTCGGCTTGCGGACGCGGAGGTACGGAAGGTCGTCCGTGAGCGGCTCGGGCAGATCTTCTCGCAGGACCCGTGGTTCACCTTGGGGTGAACGTCCTGAAAGCTGCGGGGCGATGGGAGCGCGACGAGCGAGGTGGCGCTCGTGCGCACGGCCAGGACTACCCCGGTGAGGGGTTTCGGGGGTGGGCCAGTACGTTGTTGGACGGGTCGGGCGGGCGTTCGGTGAGCGGGCGGTGGTCCGGCCCGGCCGGCCGGTCATCTCGCCGCGACGGCGGCTGTTGGTCAGCTTCTTGGGAAAACGGAGACAGCCGAATGAATGGCCGCGTGTCGTCGTGTCGGGACGACCGGGAGATGACGATGGGCGTCGAGGAGTTGTTCTTCTCGACCACCGACCGGCGTGGGGTGATCCGCCAGGGCAACTCGGTGTTCGTCCGCGTCTCGGGGTTCTCGCGGGAGGAGCTGTCCGGGGCGCCGCACAACATCGTCCGGCATCCGGACATGCCCGGTGGGGCCTTTCGCCTGGTCTGGGACCGGCTCGACGCCGGATGGTCCGTCGGCGCGTACGTGAAGAACCTGACGCGGGACGGGCGTCCCTACTGGGTGTTCGCGACGATGAGCCCCGTGCGCGACGGGTACCTGTCGGTGCGGATGGCCGCTCGCGCGCGGCTCCTCGACGTCGCCGAGCAGGTGTACGCGCAGGCGGCCCGGGCCGAGCGCGAGACGCCGATGAGCCGCCGGGACGCGGCGCTCCACGGCATGGCGCACATCGAGGAGTCGCTGCGGCGGCACGGGTTCGCCTCGTACGACGCGTTCATGTTCGACGCGCTGCCGGCCGAGCTCTCCGCGCGGAGCCACCTGGTGTCGACGTCCTATGCGCGGCCCGGCGCGTCCGGGCGGATCGGTGAGGTGCTCGCCGGCGCGGCCACGGTGGACGAACTGCTCGACGGCCTCGTCGGGCACCTGTCGGCGTACGGCGTGCTGTGTGAGCGGCTCGCCACGACCTCGGCGAACGTGCTCGACATCAGCCTCCGGATGAGCGCTTCCGTGGCGGCGGCCCAGCGCGCGTCCGAGACGGTCGCCGGGTCCGCGCCGGTCCTGGCGAACGTGGCCCGCGTGATGGACGCCCCGATGCGCAAGGCCACCGCCGCGTTGGAGCGGATGCGGACGCGGCTCGACGAGGTCCGCGCGGACGTGGCCGAACTCCGGTTCCGGATCTCGCTCGCCCGGCTTTACAACACCACGGCCGCCGCGTTCGCGGCCGAGGTCGCCGACGGTGCCGCGCCGTCCGGGTCCCTCGGCGCGGTGCCGCTGCTGTGCGACGCCGCGGAGTCCGGTTCGCTGGAGATGTCCGCCCAGGTGCGGCGGGTGAACGACGGCCTGCGCGCGGTCGCGGCCCTGGTCGGCGAGGCGCGGGACCTGATGGAGGAGTTCCGCCGGTTCCTCGGCCAGTGGCGCAACCTCGTCCTGCGGCACCGGGCGGGCGCGGCGATCGCGGACCTGCTCGACCCGATCGACGCCGAGATCGACGCCGGCTGGGACTGGATCGAGACGCTGCACGATCTCGGGCACCAGGCCCGGACCGCCGTGATCTCCTTCGACCCCGAGCTGCTGCGGACGCGTCTGTCCGGCATGAGGCTCGCCCCGGCCGCCGCCTGAGGACGCCGGGGGCTCCCCGGCCCCGGCTTTCATGCGCGGGCCAGCTCGCCGACCAGGGAATCCACGTCGGCCTCGGTCGTGGCGAAGTTGGTGATGCACGCCCTCAGGGCGGGGGTGCCCGCGAGGCTGGTGAGGGAGATCCACGCCCGGCCCGAGTCCAGGACGCGCCGGGCGACGGCCTCCAACCGCGCGGCGTCGTGGGCCTGGGCGTCGCGGGCGTTGGTGAAGCAGACCACGGGGAGCGGGGTGTCGTTGAGGACGCGCCAGCCGATCCCGGTGAGGCGGCCGCGCAGGTACGCGCCGAGGTCGGTCTGCCGCTCGATGACCTGCGCGTAGCCCGCGCGTCCGACGGTGGCGAGCGTGACGAACAGCTTGAGGCCGATCGCCCGGCGCGACCACTGGGCGGACGAGGCGTAGGGGTCGGTCGCGCCGGAGATCTCGTCCGGCATGAAGGACGTGGTGACGCGGAAGGTCTCCCGCAGGCCCGCGGCGTCCGGAGTCAGGAACGTGCCCGCGCCCATCGGCATCGACAGCCATTTGTGCGCGTCCAGGGTCACCGAGTGGGCTCGTCCGATGCCGTCCAGGACGGGACGGAGCCGGTCGGAGAGGGCGGCGGCGCCCGCCCAGGCCGCGTCCACGTGGAAGCGCATCCCCTCGGTTTCGGCGAGGTCGGCGAGGTCGTGCAGGGGGTCGATCACGCCCGCGCCGGTCGTGCCCGCCGTCCCGACGACCAGGAACGGCAGCAGTCCCCGCGCGCGGTCGGCGGCGATCGCCTCGGCCAGGGCGGCCGGGTCCATGCGCAGGTCGGGCGTGACCGGGACGAGCCGCACCGCGCCGCGTCCCAGCCCGCACATGTGCGCGATCTTCAGCCAGGCCAGGTGGCTCTCCGCGCTGGCGTACAGGACGGGCCGTCCGGGGAGCGCTCCGACGCCCTCCTCGCCGACCTCCGGGAACGTCCGGGTGAGGGCGAGCAGGACGCCGGTCAGGTTGGCCTCGGCGCCGCCGCTGGTGAAGTGCCCGGCCACCGGATCGCCCGGCAGGCCGAGGCGTTCTCCCAGGTAGGCGACCACGTGCCGGTCGATCTCGGCGGCGGCGGGCCCGTGCGACCAGGCCGCGAGCTGCGGGTTGAACGCCGCCGTCAGCAGGTCGCCCAGCACGCCGAGCGGCGCCGGGTTGGGGTTGAACAGCCCGAAGTAGCCGGGATGGGTGGTGTGGACGGTCCAGCGGCGCAGCATCGCGGCGGTGTCGCCGAGCACCGCCTCCGGGGTCATCGCGCCGTCGAAGTCGTAACGTTCCAGGTGGCGGCGGATGTCGTATGGATCCGCGACCGGGGTGCCGGGAAGGTCGCGCACGCCCTCGGCGTGCCGTTCGATCAGTTCGAGGACGTGGCCGAACAGCCGCCGCCGCTCGTCCGCGCCCAGTTCCAGTGCCGTCGTCGTCGTTCCTGTTCTCGCCGCAGATCCGTCCATGGCTGGAACGTACCGAGCACGACGGACGGCCTTACAGGCACATTCGAAGGCGATCGGCGGGTTTCGCTTTCGATCCTGAACACTAGGGTCGAGACGTGGCCGGAGACTCAAGGCACGACCGGGACCCGCACGACCTGGACGCGACGGACTGGCGCATCCTCACCGAACTCCAGCGGGACGCCCGCATCAGTTTCAGCGAGCTCGGGCGGCGGGTGTCGCTGACCGCCCCGGCCGTCGCCGAACGCGTCCGCCGCCTGAGCGAACGCGGCGTGGTCGAGGGCTTCGCCGCGCGGATCAACCTGGAGCGGGTGGGCCTGCCCATCCTCGCCTTCGTCATGATCCGCTTCCCCGGGAGCGACTTCCGCGAGTACGTGCGCCGCCTCGAAGGCGTCCACGAGATCGTCGAATGCCACCACGTCACCGGGGACGACTGCTTCATCGCCAAGGTGGCCGCGCGGTCGATGCGGCACCTCGAGGAGGTCGTCTCCGGCCTCGCCCGCTTCGGCTCGACCTCCACGACCGTCGTCTACTCGACGGTCATCGCCGACCGCACGGTGACGCACGACCTCACCCGCGAGGCCTGACCCCGGCGGAGCGTCAGGCGGTCAGGACGACCTTGCCGGTGACCGTGCCGGACTCGGCCAGGCGCAGCGCCTCGCCCGCCCTGGCGAGCGGCAGCTCGGCGCCGATGGGCGCGCTGATGTCGCCCCGGCCGAGCGCGGCGAACACCTCCGCGAGGTCGGCGCGCAACTGGGCGCGGAACCGGTCCGCGCGGAACCGCCGCCCGGCCCAGATGTTGAAGAAGAACGCGTGGCGGCCGTTGGGCAGCGTGTTCCAGAGGAGGGTGCGGACGAGGAGCTTCATGACGGGCCACTGCTTCGAGCCGGAGTCGTCGCGGGTGGAGGCGCTGCCGTAGGAGACCAGGGTGCCGCCGGGCGCGAGCATGTGCCAGGAGTCGACGACGCCGCGTCCGCCGACATGGTCGAAGACGGCGTCCACGCCGCCGGGCGCCAGCTCGCGGACGCGGGCCGGGACGTCCTCGGTCCGGTAGTCGATCGGCGTGACGCCGAGGTCGCGCAGCGCGTCGTGGTGCCGGGGGGACGCCGTCCCGATCACCGTCACCCCGGTGGCGCGGGCGAGCTGGACCAGGATCAGCCCGACCCCGCCGCCCGCGCCGTGCACCAGGACGGTCCGTTCCGCGCGCACCCGGGCGATCCGGTGCAGCATCCGCCAGGCGGTGACGCCGTTGACGACGACGGTCTCGGCCTGGGCCGCGCTCAGCCCGGCGGGCACCTCGACGGCGTCCCGCGCGTCGACGACCACGTGGCTGGCCCAGCCGCCGACCTTGACCAGCGCGGCCACGCGTCGTCCGGCCAGGCCGGGGTCGACCCCCGCGCCGGTCGAGACGACCCGTCCCACCAGGTCGTATCCGGGCACGAACGGGAACGGCGGCTGGTCGTAGTAGCGCCCGCGGCGCATCTGCTGCTCGGCGAAGGAGACCCCGGTCGCCTCCATCGCGATGACGACCCGTCCCGGCCCCGGCTCCGGCACGGTCCCGTGCTCGATCCGCAGTTCCTCCGGCTCCACGATCCCCGGCAGGACGACCCGGACGAACGGGTGGCTGTCCATGGCCACCCTCCCTTCGATAGTAGCTCTCGCGTTCGTTACAAGTTATAACACCTGGACATCGCGACAGTCAATCCCCTTCGTGAGACCCTCTAACTGAACGGAAGCGAAAACGGCGTGTGGCCTCGCACAGTGCGAGGCCACACGCCGTAGGGCGCGTGTCCGGTCAGCCGGCGGCGGTGATGACCGCGGAGATGTCGGAGCCGCTCGTGACGAGCCGCTCGTACTCGGGACGGCGCAGCTCCCCGCCCATGTACGGGTACGGGTTGCGGTGGACGGCCGGGCTCGGCTCGGGGGCGAGCGCGGCGAAGTGGATCTCCCGCGCGCCCGTCTCCGCGACGACGCGGGCGACGTTGCGGTTCGTGATCCCGCCGCCCGGCATGATGACGATGCGGCCGTCCGCGTGCCGGATCAGGTCCGCGATCAGCGGCGCGCCCTCCAGCGCGGTCGTGTCCTGGCCGGAGGTCAGGACGCGGTCCACGCCGAGCTCGATGAGCGTGTCCAGGGCGGCGAACGGGTCGGCGACCATGTCGAAGGCCCGGTGGAAGGTGATCGGCAGGCCGCCCGCCGCGGCGATGAGCCGCTCGGTGACCGCGCGGTCGATCTCGCCCTCGGGGGTGAGGACGCCGATCACGATCCCGTGCGCGCCGGCCTCGCGGGCCAGGACGACGTCGTCCTCCATCGCCGCGATCTCGTGCTCGTCGAAGATGAAGTCGCCGCCGCGGGGACGGATGATGACGTGCACCCGGATCGACGACACCGCGGCGACCGCGGCGCGGACCGTCCCGAGGGTCGGGGTGAGCCCGCCGTCGAACAGCGCCGAGCACAGTTCCACACGCTGGGCGCCGGCCTTCTCGGCGGCGACGGCGCCGGCGACGCTGTCGATGCAGATCTCGTGGGTGAGGCTCACTGCTGTCCTTCCGGGGTGGTGCGGATCTCGCCGACGGGACGTCCGCCGCCGAGGACGGGGACGACGCCGAGTGGCGCGGCGGGAGTGGTGTCGACGCCGAGCGCGGCGAGCGCGCGCAGCGCGATGGCGGTGGTGGCGCGGGGGCTGCCGTCGATGACCTTCACGGCGACGGCGTGGCCGTCCGCGGTCGCGGCGACGAGGACGCCCTCGGCGCCGCCCTTGGCCACGCAACCGGGGAGCAGCCGCATGAACTCGGTGTTGGCGTGGCCGGTGCCGCCCACGTACTCGGGGTAGGTGCGCATGGCGTCGGCGACGGCGCGGTACGGGCCGTCCGCCTGGACGAGGGTGACCATCGCCCGGGCGAGGCCCGTCAGGGTGAGGCCGAACAGCGGGGCGCCGCAGCCGTCGACCGCGACCGGCGACGGGGTCTCGCCCGCGGCCTCGCCCATGATCCGGGCGACCTCGCGCTGGAGCGGGTGGTCCGGGTCGAGGTAGTTCTCGGTCGGCCATCCGTTGGCGGCGCAGGCGGCGAGCATTCCGGCGTGCTTGCCCGAGCAGTTCATCCGCACGCGGGACTCGCCCTCGCCGGCCCGGATCAGCCGGTCCCGGGTCGGTTCGTCCTCCGGCCAGGTCGGCGGGCACTGGAGCGCGTCCGCGCCGAGACCGGCGTCCGCGAGGATCGCCTCGACCGTCGCGACGTGGAAGTCCTCCCCGGTGTGGCTGCCCGCGGCGATCGCGAGGCGCTCGCCGGACAGCGGCGCGCCCGCCGAGAGGCAGGCGACGGCCTGGAAGGGCTTGGTGGTCGAGCGCGGCAGGACGGTCTCGTCCACGTCGCCGCGCGTGTAGACGACGCCGCGGTCGGGGGCGAGGCCGACGACGCTGCCGTAGTGGCGGCTCTCGACGAAGTCGTTGCGGACGACCTCGGCCAGAACTTCGTACATCGGACTCCTCATTACGGTTGCGCCACGTCGGGCTCGGCCGCGGCCGCCGCGGGACGCGCGGCGCGCGACGGACGGGTGCGCTGCCGCGCCTCCAGCGTCCGCGCGAGCTTGGCCAGCGACGCGTTGATGACCAGGTAGACCAGCGCGATCACCAGGTAGGTCTGGATCAGCAGGTGGTTGAAGTTCGCCAGCACCTTCCCGCTGTAGAGCAGCTCGGCGTAGCTGACGACGTAGCCGAGCGAGGTGTCCTTCAGCAGGCCCGCGGACTGGCTGACCAGGGACGGCAGCACGCGCCGCGCCGCCTGCGGGAGGACGACCGTCCGCATGGCCCGGCCGCGGGTGAGGCCGAGCGCGAGGCCCGCCTCCAGCTGCCCGCGCTCCACCGAGCGGATGCCCGCCCGGAAGACCTCGGCGAACAGCGCGGCGTTGGACACCGACAGCGGGACGACGAGCTTCCAGAACAGCGGCAGGTCGACGCCGTAGCGGGGGAGCGCGAACAGGACGATGTAGACCAGCAGCAGAACCGGGACCGTCCGGACGATCTCGATGTACGCGGTGGACGGGACGCGCAGCCACCGGGACGGGGAGACCCGCCCGAGGGCGAGCAGCACGCCCGCCGCCGCCGAGATCGCGATCGACACGGCGGCCGCCCGCAGCGTGGACCACAGGCCCTCGAGCAGGTACCGCCACATCGGCCAGGTCCCGTAGGGGCGCCAGCGGTCGGCGGCCATCTGCCCGTTGTCGGCGAACTGCTTCAGCGCGAGCGCGACCAGCACCAGGCCGGCCAGCACCGACAGCGCCGTGGCGACGCGGATGCGGCGCCGGGCGCGCGGCCCGGGCTCGTCGAACAGCAGCCGCGAGGACGGTGCGCTCATCGCAGGATCGCCCACTTCCGTTCCAGGACGCCCGTGACCAGGCCGAACAGCCCGGACAGCGCCATGTACGCCAGACCGGCCGTGACGAAGATCCAGATCGGCTTCGCCTCGGCCAGGTTGACCCGGTTCGCCGCCGCGGTCAGTTCCACGACGCCGACCGCGGCGGCCAGCGCGGTGTTCATCAGCGTCATGATCGCGATGTTGCCGAGGGGCTGCACGACCGTGCGCAGCGCCTGCGGCAGGATCACCAGCCGCAGCGACTGGGTGAAGGTGAGCCCGAGGGCCCGGGCGGCCTCGCCCTGCCCGGCCGGCACCGAGTTGATGCCGGACCGGATCGCCTCGGCCGTGTAGGCGCCCTGGTACAGGACGATGACGACGACCGAGGTGGTGAACAGTCCGGCGATCACTCCGATCTCCGGCAGCCCGAACACGGCGATGACCAGCCAGACCAGCAGCGGGATGTTCTGCAGGACCTCGACGTAGGCCATCCCCGCGGCGCGCAGCGCGCGCACGGGGGAGACCCGCATCGCGGCCACCACGACGCCGGCGACGAGCGCCCCGGCGAGCGACAGCAGCGTCAGCTCGACGGTGAGCACCAGCCCGTGGCCGAACTCGGAGAGGTGGTCGGTGATGACGTTCATGGCGGGGCGAGGCCCCCTCCTACTCGAAGGTCACGCTCACTCGGAGCCCGGCGCGGACCCGAGGGCCGGAGCCTGCGGGGCGTCGCCCTCGACGACCGTTCCGATGGAGTTCTTCCAGACCTTGGCCCACAGCCCGGACGCCTGGATCTGCTTCAGCCAGTCGTTGACGAACTGCTTCATCTGCGCGTCGCCGTGCTTGAGGCCGATGCCGTAGGGGTCGCTGGTGAACGGCTTGCCCTGGATCTTGATGCTCGGGTCCTGCTTGGCGGTGGCCAGCAGGAGCGCCTCGTCCTGGACGTAGGCGTCGCCGCGGCCCTGCTTCAGCGCCTGGACGCACTCGGGGTCGGTGCCGAAGGTGACGATCTTGGCGTCGGGGGCGACCTTCTTGATGGCCGCGATCGCCGGGGTGTTGGCGCCCGCGATGACCGTCTTGCCCTTGAGGTCGGAGGCCGAGGTGATGCCCGTCGTGTCCTTCTTGGTGGCGACGACGAGACCGGAGCTGTAGTACGGCCCGGCGAACGCGACCTGCTTCGCGCGCTCCGGCGTGATGCTGTAGGTCTGGAAGACGACGTCGACGGTGCCGTTGGACAGCAGCGCCTCGCGGGTCTCCGACGCCGAGTTGACGATCTTCACGTCCGGCTTGCCGATGATGTACTTGGCGAGGAGGCGGCCGAAGTCGGCGTCCAGGCCCTCGACCTTCTTGTTCGCCGGGTTCTGCTGGGACAGCAGCGGAGCGTCCAGCGAGCCGCCGATGACCAGCTGGCCGCGCTTCTTGATCTTCTCCATGGTGGAGCCGGCGGGCAGGTTCGCCGCGACCGGGGCGGCCGCGACCAGGTCGTCCTGCTTGCCGCCGCCCGCGGCGCCCGGCACGGACGAGCCGGAGTCGTCGCTGGAGGAACAGGCGGTCAGGCCGACGAGCGACAGCGCCGCGACGGCGACCGGCGCGGCCCACCGCATACGCACAGACGTACGCACCATGTTGGAAAACCTTTCTCGGGTGGCGCGCCCTGCGGCGCGCCTGGGGTGGAACCGGGTCGGGAGCTCAAGGGCCCCGCGAGGGCGGGGACTCCGGGTGACCGAGGCGGAAGCCCTTGTGGCCGAGGCGGACACCCAGGACTCGGGGTGGTTCGCCTGGCCTGGGGTGGCCCGCCTAGTGGCTCAGGACCTTGGCCAGGAAGTCCCGGGCCCGGTCGGTGGCGGGGGAGTCGAAGAACTCGGACGGCGTGCCGGACTCGACGATCTCGCCGTCCGCCATGAACACCACGCGGTCGGCGACCTGGCGGGCGAAACCCATCTCGTGGGTGACGACCACCATGGTCATGCCGTCGCGGGCGAGTTCGGTCATGACGTCCAGGACCTCGCCGACCATCTCCGGGTCCAGCGCGGACGTGGGCTCGTCGAACAGCATCGCCTTCGGCTTCATCGCCAGGGCGCGCGCGATGGCCGCGCGCTGCTGCTGGCCGCCCGACAGCTGCGCGGGCAGCTTTCCGGCCTGCGCGCCGATGCCGACCCGGTCGAGGAGCTCGCGGGCGTTCCGCTCGGCCTCGTCCCGTGACAGCCCGCGCACGCGCGTGGGCGCCAGCGTCAGGTTCTGCAGGATCGTCTTGTGCTGGAAGAGGTTGAACGACTGGAACACCATGCCCACGTCGGCCCGTAGCCGGGCGAGCTCGCGCCCCTCGGCGGGCAGCTCGGCGCCGTCGATGCGGATCGTCCCCGCGTCGGGGCTCTCCAGCCGGTTGAGGCAGCGGCAGAGCGTCGACTTGCCCGATCCGGACGGGCCGACCACCACGACCACCTCGCCGCGCGCGACGTCCAGGTCCACCTCGTGCAGGGCCGTGTGAGCGCCGAAGCGCTTGTGCAGGCCGCGAACCTCGATCATTCGGTCATCCTCGATCCAACTTCCTTCGAAATCGAAGTCGAGACGGAGATTAGACGGTCAAATCGATGGAAGTCAACGCGTTGCCGTACAAAGACCGCGCATGCTATCTATCTGGGGTGCGCAACCCCAGAGACGACCGACCGGCGGCACTCGTGCGCATGGTCGCCACCGGCCAGGCCGAGTCCCGGGCCGAACTCGCCCGGCTCTCCGGCCTCGCGGCGTCCAGCGTCTCCCTGCGGGTCGAGCAGCTGATCGCGGCCGGCCTGTTCGCCGAGGAGGGCGCGGGCGCGTCCCGCGGCGGACGCCGCCCCCGCCGGCTCCGGCTCGCCCGCGAGGCGGGCGTCTTCCTGGTCGCCGACCTCGGCGCCCACCACGCCCGGCTCGCCGCCGTCGACCTCAGCGGCGCGCCCCGCGTGATCTCCGACCTCGCCTGCGACATCTCGGTCGGCCCCGAGGCCACCCTGGCGGCCGTCATCGACAGCCTGCGCGCCCTCACCGGCGACCACGGCCTGCGGGACGTCCCCGTCCGCGGCCTCGCCCTCGGCATGCCCGGCCCCGTCGACCCCGCCACGGGCCAGGTCGTCTCCCCCTCGCGCATGCCCGGCTGGAACGACTTCCCCGTCCGCGAGTTCGCCGCCGCCCACGCGGGCATCCCCGTCCTGGTGGAGAACGACGCCAACCTCATGGCCGTCGGCGAGCACCGCGCGTCCTGGCCCGATCTCGACAACCTCATGGTCATCAAGCTGGGCAGCGGCATCGGCTGCGGCGTCATCGTGGACGGGCGCCTGCACCGCGGCCGCGGCGCCGCGGGCGACATCAGCCACGTCCGGATCCGCTCCGAGGCCACGGTCGACTGCTCGTGCGGGCACCCGGACTGCCTGGAGGCCCACGCCAGCGGCGCCGCCCTCGCCGAGGCGCTCGCCGCCCAGGGCTTCACCGCCGACGCGCCGTCCGAGATCGTCGACCTCGTCGCCAACGGCGTCCCCCAGGCGACCGCCGCCGTCCGCAACGCGGGCCGCCTCATAGGAGACGTCCTCACCGCCCTGGTGAACTTCTTCAACCCCGACGCCCTGGTCATCGGCGGCAGCCTCTCCAACGCCGAACCCCTGGTCGCCACCATCCGGGGCGCCATCTACGAGCGCTGCCTCCCCCTCGCGACCCGCAACCTGGAGATCAGCACCTCCCGCTCCGGACGGGACGCCAGCATCCTCGGCGCGGGCCACCTTCTCCTGGCCCAGTCCGACGACTGGATCGACCACGCCCTCGACCGCTGACCGCCGCCCGGCCTCGAAGCGGGGGGTTAGGTCCCGTGTCACCTCGGCGAATCTGTGCCAAAGTGGGCGACTTCGGGCGTTCGCCCCGAGTTGGGGCCACTCTCTGATGTCGCGCTGAGCCGCGCCGCCCGATGCCGCCGTCACCGCACGGCGCTCCCGCGTGCGCGCGCCCATCCGTGCGCCGGCGGCCCCGACCCGGGCGGCGGCCGAGCACATCGGTTTTGAGAGAAGGGGGCCCGGTGGGTCCTGAGACGATGGTCAGCCTGGAGCAGGTGGAACGCTCCTACACGACGGGTCCGGAGCCCGTCCGAGCCCTGCGCGGGGTGTCGGTCGGCTTCGAGCGCGGCTCGTTCACGGCCGTGATGGGGCCGTCCGGGTCGGGCAAGAGCACCCTGCTGCAGTGCGCGGCGGGGCTGGACCGGCCCGACGCGGGCGCCGTCCGGATCGACGGCGTCGACCTGGGCGCGCTCGACGAGAAGCGGCTCACCGAACTGCGCCGCGACCACGTCGGCTTCGTGTTCCAGCAGTTCAACCTGCTCGCCGCGCTGACCGCCGAGCAGAACGTCGGCCTGCCCTTCCGGCTCGCCGGGCGCCGCCCCGACCGGGCGGCCGTCCGCGCCGCCCTGGAACAGGTCGGGCTCGGCGAGCGGCTGACGCACCTGCCCTCCCAGCTGTCCGGCGGGCAGCAGCAGCGCGTCGCCATCGCCCGCGCGCTGGTCACCCGCCCGAAGGTGCTGTTCGCCGACGAGCCGACCGGCGCCCTGGACAGCTCCAGCGGACGCGCCGTCCTGCGCCTGCTGCGCGGCCTCGTCGACGAGGCCGCGCAGACCACCGTGATGGTCACCCACGACCCGACGGCCGCCGCGCACGCCGACCGCGTCCTCTTCCTGGCCGACGGCCGCCTCGTGGACGAGCTGGCCGCCCCGTCGGCCGAGGCCGTCGCCGCCCGGATGACCGCGCTGGAGACCGCGAAATGATCGCCCTCGTCCCGGTCGCCGCGGCGACGCTGCGGCACCGCCGGACGGCGATGGCCGGTTCGTTCACCGCGCTCGCGCTCGGCGTCGCGCTGATCGCCGCCGTCGGGCAGCTCGTCGCCCGGGTCCCCGACCCCGTCGACCCGCAGGCCCCCTCACCGGCCAAGCTCCTCCAGTTCATGGCCGGGCTGACCGGCCTGGTCGCGGTCTTCGTGGTCGCCGGAACGTTCGCGTTCGCCGTCGCCCAGCGCCGCGGCGAGACGGCCCTGCTGCGGGCGGCGGGCGCGACACCCCAGCAGATCCGGGCGCTGATCCTCGCCGAGTCCCTGCTGGTCGGCCTCACCGCCGCCGTCGCCGGAGCCGTCCTCAGCCCGCTTCCGGCCCGGCTCCTGGCGTCCTGGCTGGTCTCCGAGGGACTGGCGCCGTCCGGGTTCGAACCCGGCTTCGGCGCGGGCCCGCCGCTGCTCGCGGCGGTCGCCGGGCTGGCCGTCGCGCTGCTCGGCGCCTTCGCCGCGTCCCGGCGCGCC
>NZ_RFFG01000089.1 GCF_003696215.1 Actinomadura harenae
CCGGTGAGTGCACACGAGCACCTCCCGACCAGGGCCGACAGATCCCGTTGAGGACCCAAGGTCAGTCAGTCGGCGGGTCAGACCCCGGACGGGAGGTGCTCACCTCCATCATCACTGTCAGTCGGCGTCGATGGCGGCGAGGAGGTCGCGGAGGGTCTCGCGCTGGTCGGGGGAGAGGGCCGCGAACAGGTCCTCGACGCCGCGGACGTGCGCCTCGTGCATCCGGGCGAGGGCCGCGCGCCCGTCCCCGGTCAGGACGACCCGGGTCGCGCGCCGGTTGTCCGGGTCGGGTTCGCGCCGGACGAGGCCGTCGGCCTCCAGGGCGTCCACGAGGGTGGTCGCCGAGCGCGGGACGATCTTGAGCCGCTCGGCCAGCTCGGCCATGCGCGGCGCCTCGTCCCACCGTCCGATCACCCGCAGGGCCCGCGCCTGGGCGGGCGTCAGGCCGAGTGGCGCGAGCCGGTCGGCCATCCCGCGGCGGACGCGCTTGGCCGCCCGCAGGAACAGTTCGCCCAGTTCGGCGCGGTCGCTCACGGTGCTCTCCGGCATGCTTCTGAGTCTAGCTCACTGTTGCACAGGAATAATTGTGAGCTAAGCTCAGTTAGCGGGGAGGTCGCATCCCCCCGAGAGGAGCCGCCCGTGCCGAGCCCGACGAAGAAGCCCTCCCAGCAGCCCATACAGAACCCCACGCAGGACCCTTCGGCCGACCGTCCGGAGACTCCGCGCCAGATCCTCCGGATCGTCCGCCTGTTCCGGCCGTACCGGGCCAGGCTCTCCGTCGTCGGCCTGCTGGTCGGCCTGTCCGCCCTGGTCTCCCTGGCCTCGCCGTTCATGCTCCGCGAGGTCGTGGACGTGGCGCTGCCCCGCGGCCGCACCGGCCTGCTCACCCTGCTGGTCCTCGGCATGATCGCCGTGTCCGTCCTGACCAGCGTGTTCAGCGTCCTGCAGACCTACATCTCGACCGCCGTCGGCCAGCGCGTCATGCACGACCTGCGCACCGGCGTCTACGCCCACCTCCAGCGGATGCCGCTGGCGTTCTTCACCCGGACCCGCACCGGCGAGGTGCAGTCCCGCATCGCCAACGACATCGGCGGCATGCAGTCCACCGTCACCCAGACCGCGACCCAGCTCGTCGCCAACCTGACCACGGTCGTCGCCAGCCTGATCGCCATGGTCGCGCTGGACTGGCGGCTCACCCTGGTCTCCCTGGCCGTCCTGCCGGTGTTCGTGTGGATCAGCCGCCGCGTCGGCAACGAGCGCCGCCGGATCACCACCGTCCGGCAGCGGCAGCTCGCCGCGATGTCGGCGATCGTCGAGGAGTCCCTGTCGGTCAGCGGCGTCCTGCTCGGCCGGACCATGGGCCGCTCCCGCGCCCAGACCGACCGGTTCGCCGCCGAGTCCGAGTCCCTGGTCGACCTGGAGATCCGCTCCAACATGGCCGGACGCTGGCGGCAGTCGACGATCTCGATCGTCATGGCCGCGATGCCCGCGATCGTCTACTGGGCGGCCGGGCTGACCGTCTCGCAGGGCCACCCGCTGGTCACCATCGGCACCCTGGTCGCGTTCACGACCCTGCTGACCGGCATGTTCCGGCCCCTGATGATCCTGCTCCAGACGGGCGTCGAGGTGCAGAGCTCGCTCTCCCTGTTCGACCGCGTCTTCGAGTACCTCGACATGGTCCCGGACATCCAGGAGCCCGAGACCCCGGCGAGCGTCCCCGGACGCGTCCGGGGCGAGGTGCGGTTCGAGAACGTCGGCTTCTCCTACGACCCGGACGCGCCGCCCGCCCTCCGCGACGTCGACGTGACCGTCCCCGCCGGGACGAGCCTCGCCGTCGTCGGCGAGACCGGATCGGGCAAGACCACGCTGAGCTACCTCGTCCCGCGCCTGTACGACGTCACCGAGGGCCGCGTCACCATCGACGGCGTGGACGTCCGCGACCTGTCCTTCGCCGACCTCTCGGACGCCGTCGGCGTCGTCTCCCAGGAGACCTACCTGTTCCACGCGTCCGTCGCCGACAACCTCCGCTTCGCCAAGCCGGACGCCACCGACGCCGAGATCGAGGCCGCCGCCCGCGCCGCCCAGATCCACGACCACATCGCCGGCCTCCCGGACGGCTACGACACCCTCGTCGGCGAACGCGGCTACCGCTTCTCCGGCGGCGAGAAGCAGCGCCTCGCCATCGCCCGGACGATCCTGCGCGACCCGCCCGTCCTCGTCCTGGACGAGGCGACCAGCGCCCTGGACACCCAGACCGAGCAGGCCGTCCAGAAGGCGATCGACGCGCTCTCCCTCGGACGGACCACGATCACCATCGCGCACCGCCTCTCCACGATCCGCGACGCCGACCAGATCGTCGTCCTGTCCCATGGCCGAATCGCCGAACGCGGCACCCACGAATCCCTCATGGCCGCCGAAGGCCCCTACGCGACCCTCGTAACCCGCCACGATTCCCTGACCCCCGCCTAAGCGCGCCGGGCTAAGGCGTGCCCTATGCGTCGGGCTAAGTGCGGCGGCGCCTTTCCTTCAGGAAAGACGAAGCGCGTGGGCGGGGAAAAGAAAAAACGCCGATCTTATGGGGGGCGGCCGCTTCCCAAAGGGGGCGGCCGGCCTCCATGAGACCGGCGTGACGCGTTTGTTCGGCGTGGGCCGTTCCGACCGGGAGGGTTCGGCGGCCCGGAGCCGTGGTGCGGGGGGTGTCAGGCCGTCGCGCGGGCGCGGGCACGGGCGTTGCGGCGGCGCAGCGCACGGCGCTCGTCCTCGCCCATCCCGCCCCAGACGCCGGAGTCCTGGCCGGAGCCGATGGCCCAGCGCAGGCAGGCGTCGGTGACGTCGCAGCGGCGGCATACCTGCTTGGCCTCTTCGATCTGCACGATCGCGGGCCCGGTGTTGCCGATCGGGAAGAACAGCTCGGGGTCCACGTCACGGCAGGCTGCCCGGTGGCGCCAGTCCATGCGTCCACTCCTTCGTCAGTGGTGGCGGAAGTCACTCCACTTGTGAACGGATTCACATGTCGCGAACACCCCGGAACGGTCAAAAATTCGTCAGGGGTGACAGTTCGGCGGCGCTGCGATCAGGTGGCTGCCTCATTGGGCCCCTGACTACCGGCGCGCTTTGAGCGTGTCAGGGGGGCGCGGACAGACGCAAGACCTCCGAGAAAGGTTTCTCGAAGTATGGGTGTCGCATGTGTCACACGGGTGGGTCGTTCGTGTGACTTTGTTGTTAACGGATCACTCGATCGGCATCAAATGACGATCCGTATCGCCTTGGGCACCGAACGGAACGTGATGCGCTCCACCTCACCGAGGTAATCGCCGTCCAGCTGGTACGGCGTCGGATGGTCCGCCGTCAGGGTGACCTGGGGCGCGTCGTGCACGTTCAGCACCTGCCGCCCCCGCACCGGACGGGTCCGCGCGGCGAACATCCCCGCCAGCGCCCCCAGCGTCGGAAGGACGGCCAGGGACCGCATCCCGAACACGTCCAGCCCCCGCGCGAAACTCGCCTTCGGGCTCGGATTCACCGCGAACGGCCCGGCGAACGTCCACGGCGCCGTGTTCGACACGAACGCCAGGAACAGCTTCCCCTTCGAGCCCACCGGGGCGCGCCCGGGCAGCTCCATCGTGAGCGCGGGCCGCCGCCGGTCGGTGCCCGCGAAGAACCGGCGCAGCCCCGACCGGACGTACAGCAGCGGATCGGCCTTCGCACCCGCCAGCCGCGCCCGCTCGACCTCCCGGATCACCTCCGCGTCCAGGCCCACGCCCGCGCAGAAGGTGAAGAACCGCTCCGAACCGTCCGGGAGGACGGCCGCGCCGAGCCCGACCGTCCGGTACCGGCCCGCCCGCAGCGCCGTCAGCACCTGCCGCGTCGCCGCCACCGTGTCGTTCGGGAGGCCCAGGGCGCGGGCGAACACGTTCGCGCTGCCGAACGGCAGCACCGCCAGGGCCGGGACGTCCTCGGACGGCCCGTCGCGCAGCAGGCCGTTGACGACCTCGTTCACGGTGCCGTCGCCGCCGATGGCGATCACCAGGTCGAACCGCTCGGCGACCGCACGGGCGGCCAGCTCGGTGGCGTGGCCCCGGTGCCCGGTCTCGGCGGTCTCCAGGTCGAGGTCCCCGGCGAACGCCCGGACGAGCAGGTCACGGGCGCGTCGGCTGTTGGAGGTCGCCTTGGGGTTGGCGATCAGCATGGCGCGCACGGCGCCAAGGGTACCCAGCCGCCGCCGGACCCGTTCCGCCGCGGTCGCCCGGACGGTTCCGGGCGCCCCTCCCGGACCGCCGGGCCGCAGGTGGCGCCCTGCGCGGGGACCCGCGGAAGCGGCCGGTAGGGTGGCGGGTTGTGTCGAAGCGTCCCAGCATCGTGACCGCAGCCGCCGCGCTGGAGGGGGCCGAGGGCCTCGCCGCCGTCGGCTTCGGACTGTTCTCCGGCATCGAGACGGCCACCGGCGCGGCCGTGGACCCGACCAGCGCGGTCGCCGTGACCGTCCTGGCGCTCGGGGGCGGTCTCGCCATGCTCGGCTGCGCCCGGCTGCTGCTGCGCGGCGACAGCCGCGGCCGCGCCCCCATCGTGCTGACCCAGCTGTTCGCGCTCCCGGTCGCCTGGTCCCTCTGGCAGAGCCACCAGCCCGCCGTCGCGATCCCCCTCGGGGTCGTCGCGGTCATCACGCTGCTGCTCGTCCTCAGCTCCCCGGTCACCGCCTGGATCGATCACCAGGAGGACGACGAGGACGAGGACGACGACGGCTCCGGCACCGCCGAGGACGCCGACCACAAGGCCGGCTCCGGCTCCTGACCCAGGCCCCCCTCAAACCGGCACAGGCCCCCTCAAAAGGGTGAAGCCCGGACGACACGGGGTCGGCCGGGCCTCGGAGGCGCGGATCACTCGTCCGCCGTCAGGCCCTCCCGCAGCTGGGCCAGCGTCCGCGCCAGCAGGCGCGACACGTGCATCTGCGAGATGCCCAGCTCGGCGGCGATCTGGGACTGGGTCATGTTGCCGAAGAAGCGCAGCAGCAGGATCTTCTTCTCCCGGGCGGGGAGCTTCTCCAGCAGCGGCTTCAGCGACTCGCGGTACTCCACGCCCTCCAGCGACTCGTCGATCATGCCGAGCGAGTCGGCGACCGCCGGGGCGTCCTCGTCGCCGGAGTCGGGCGCGTCCAGCGACACCGTGGAGTAGGCGTTGGCGGACTCCAGGCCCTCCAGCACCTCCTCCTCCGACATCTGCAGGTGCGCGGCGAGCTCGCTGACCGTGGGGGCACGGCCCTCGCGCTGCGCCAGATCGCTGATCGCCTTGGTCAGCGACAGCTTCAGCTCCTGGAGCCGGCGCGGCACCCGCACCGCCCAGCCCTTGTCGCGGAAGTGCCGCTTGATCTCACCGACGATCGTCGGGGTCGCGTAGGTGGAGAACTCCACGCCCCGGCCGAGGTCGAACCGGTCGATCGACTTGATCAGGCCGATGGTGGCGACCTGGATCAGGTCGTCCAGCCACTCGCCGCGGTTGCGAAACCGGCGCGCGAGGTACTCCACCAGCGGCAGGTGCAGCTCGACCAGCTGGTCCCGGATGCGCTGGCGCTCGGGGTCGCCCTCCGGCAGCTCCGCGAGCCGCTCGAACAGGGCGCGGGCACGCGCCCGGTCCGGCACCGCGCCGCCCTCGCGCTCGTTGCCGGTATTGCCGGGGCTGTCGCCCGCGAGCGATGTGGTCCTGTTCTCCGTCACGGGGCCCCCGCAGCACCGCGGCGCTTCTGCAGCGTCACGGTGACCCGGTCGTCGGCGCCGACGCGCGCGTCCACCTCGCCCGCCAGGGACGACAGGACGGTCCAGGCGAAGGTGTCGCGGCTCGGCTCCTCGCCGTCCACCGTGAGCACCGACACCGAGATGCGCATCGCGTCCCCGGTCAGCTCGAACTCGCAGGTCAGATCCGTTCCTGGCACGGCCTGGGCGAGCAGCATCGCGCACGCCTCGTCGACGGCGATGCGCAGGTCCTCGATCTCGTCCAGGGTGAAGTCCAGGCGGGCCGCGAGGCCCGCCGTCGCGGTGCGCAGCACCGACAGGTAGGCGCTGGCTGCCGGCAGCCGGACGGTCACCACGTCACGCACGGACAACTTGGTACTGGCCGCCATGGCAGCGGTTTCCTCGGTCACGTCTCTCCCTCATGGGGTGGTCCCGCTGATTCGAAACTACCGCTTGCGGGGCCCCGCCGGAGCGTCCGGCGCGCGGGTCGCCGTCCGAAGTAGGGGGCGAGCCCACCGTTCACGCCGCAAACCCGGTCAGGAAGCGGTAAACCACACACCGTGCTCAGCCCCGGGCGAGCCTGGTGAGGGCGTCCCCGGTGACACGGTGGACCGTCCACTCGTCCTGCGGGCGCGCGCCGATCGACTCGTAGAAGCCGATCGCGGGGGTGTTCCAGTCGAGGACGGACCACTCGACGCGCCCGTACCCGCGCTCGTCCGCGATCCGGGCGAGCTCGGAGAGCAGCGCCTTGCCGTGTCCCTGGCCGCGCGTCTCGGGGGAGACGTAGAGGTCTTCGAGGTAGATGCCGTGGCGTCCGAGCCAGGTCGAGTAGCCGAGGAACCAGAGCGCGAAGCCGACCACCCGTCCCTCGTGCTCGGCGACGTGCGCGAACACCTTCGGCTCCGCGCCGAACAGGTCGCGCAGCAGGTCGTCCTCGGACGCCTTCACCTCGTGCGCGGCGCGCTCGTACTCGGCCAGGTCGCGCACCAGGCGCAGGATCGTCGGGACGTCCTCGGGACGCGCGGGGCGAATCATGTCCCCAGGCTAACGACACCGGCGACGCCGTCCCGGGTGCGGACGTGGCGGGCCTGTACGTGCCGGGCCTGTAGGTGCCGGGTGCGGACGCGCCGGGTGCGGACGTGCCGAGGCCCGTTCCTCCCAGCCGCTGGGGGGAACGGGCCTCGGTCAGGTCGTCAGCGGGGCTCAGCCCTGCTTGGTCTCCCAGAAGATCTTGGAGATTTCCTCGATCTTGCCGAGGAGCTTGTCGGCGACCTCGACGTCCATGCCGCCCTTGGTGCCGCCGGCGCCCGCGAGCTTGGTCGCCTCGTTGAACAGCGTGTGCAGCTGCGGGTACTTCTCGAAGTGCGGCGGCTTGAAGTAGTCGGTCCAGAGCACCCACAGGTGCTCCTTGACCAGCTGGGACCGCTGCTCCTTGATGCCGATGGCCCGCGTCCGGAACGCCGGGTCCTCGTTGGCGTTGTACTTCTCGATGATCGCCTTGACGGACTCGGCCTCGATCCGGGCCTGCGCCGGGTCGTAGACGCCGCACGGCAGGTCGCAGTGGGCGGAGACCGTGGTCTTCGGGCGCAGAAGGTTGACCAGCACCTGCGTTCCCTTCCCTCGATATCGGATCATGCTCAGGGCACCGAGATTACCCTTGTGCGCGGCGGCGCGTTCGGCCAGGGCGCTCGGTCTTTGGACGTAGGTCCCCGGCCGGTCCCGGCCCGGGTGCGCGGCGGGCGGGTGCGAGGCGAGGAGTGGGGATGCGGATGCGGGCCGGACGCGCGGTGGCGGCGGCCGGGGTGTGCGCGGCGGGCGCGGGCATCGCGGCGCTCGCGTGGCGGCGCGGTCGGCTGCTCGGTGGGCTGCGTGGTGGGTTGTTCGATGGGGCGCGTGGCGGGCTGCGCGCGGTCGAGGTGACCGGCGAGTCGATGCTTCCCGCGCTGCGCGCCGGGGACTGGCTGCTCGTCCGCGCGGGCGCGCCCGTGCGGGACGGGGACGCCGTCGTCGCGCGGCATCCGTGGAACGAGGACCGGCTCATCGTGAAGCGGGCCGTCCGGGAGGAGTCCGGCGGGTGGTGGCTGGAGAGCGACAACCAGCGCGCGCACGGACGCCAGGACAGCTGGGACTTCGACGCCGTCCCGCACGACCTCGTGCTCGGGCCGGTCGTGGCGCGCTACTGGCCGTTCAGGCGCGCGGGCCTGCTCTCCCGTTCGGCGCGTCCGCGCTGACCCGCGGGCCGTCCGTCGCGTCCGCGCTGACGGGTGGGCCGTCCGCCGGGGCGTCGGGCGCGCGGCCCTCCGCGTCGCCGGGGTCGCCCGGGTCGCCGGGGTCGCCGACGTTGTCCTCGTCGGCCGCGTGGTCGGGGCAGTGGTGCCGGGAGCGGTCCTTGGTGGTGTCGAGGAAGACCCGGCCGCAGCCGTCCGTCCGGCAGACGCGGAGCCGGTCGATGCCGTGCTCGGCGACGCGGACGGCCAGGCCCATCGCGGCGCGGGCGGCGTAGACGTCCGGGACGGCGCCGCCCTCGTTGACGTGCAGGTGCCAGTCCAGGCCGTCGTGCGCGGACAGCTGCGGATGGACGGGATGCTGGATGAGCAGCTCGTTGAGGCGTTCGGCGGCCTGCTCGTGGTCGCCGGCGGCGGACGCGGTGAAGACCGCGTGGAGCTGGTCGCGCAGCTCGCGCATGGCGTCCAGGTCGCGCGGGCGGAGCGTGCCGCCGCCGAGGTGCGGGCGGCCCGCGAGCAGGTCGCGGAGCCCGTCGAGGTCGCGCAGGCCGTCGAGCCTTCGCGGGCCGTCGAGCCTTCGCAGGTCGTCCGCGCCGGTGCGGTGCCGGCTGTTCACGAGCACGATCGCCAGGTCGGCGTAGGAAGCGAGGTCCACGTGCACTCCTGCCGGAGTTGACCCGATGATGCGTTTTTCCCCTTTGCCGAGTATGGCACTTCGTCCGGCGGTCAGGGGCGGTGAAAAAGGGGAAATCATTCGGCGTCCACGGGCCCCGGCCGGTGATTGTTTGGCCGCTCCTCCCGGCGGCGACAAGAAATCCCGGATTTATGGTCATGGCCGGATCTCATAATGCGGACGGCCCGCTCTCCGTCGGGAGAGCGGGCCGTGCGAAAAAGGCGAGGTCAGGCGCGGCAAGGACGGGGTCAGGCGCGGGCGACCCCGTCGGCGCGGGCGGCGGCGGCCACGGCCGAGGTGACGGCCGGGGCGACGCGCGGGTCGAAGGGACCGGGGATCACGTAGTCGGCGGTCAGGTCGTCCCCGACGATCGCGGCGAGCGCGTCGGCGGCGGCGAGCTTCATGCCCTCGGTGATGGTGTGCGCGCGGGCGTCGAACGCGCCCCGGAAGATCCCGGGGAACGCGAGCACGTTGTTGATCTGGTTCGGGAAGTCGCTGCGGCCGGTGGCGACCACGCGGGCGTGCCGCCGGGCCACCTCCGGGTGCACCTCGGGCGTCGGGTTGGACAGCGCGAACACGATCGCGTCCGGGCTCATCCCGGCCACGCAGGACTCGTGGACGGTGCTGCCGGACAGGCCGATGAACACGTCCGCGCCGACCAGCGCGTCCTCGGTGGAGCCGGTCAGCCGCGACCGGTTGGTGACCTCCGCGATCCGCCGCTTGACCGGGTTCAGGCCGTCCCGGCCCTCGTGGATCAGGCCCTTGCTGTCGGACAGGGCGAGGTCGCCGATGCCCGCCTCCAGCAGGATCCTCGACACCGCGATGCCGGACGCGCCGGCGCCCGCGACGACCGCGCGCAGGTCCGACAGCGGGCGGCCGACGAGCCGGGCGGCGTTCTTCAGCGCGGCGAGCGCGACGACGGCGGTGCCGTGCTGGTCGTCGTGGAAGACGGGGATGTCGAGGGCGGCGCGCAGCCGGTCCTCGATCTCGAAGCAGCGCGGGGCGCTGATGTCCTCGAGGTTGATGCCGCCGAAGCTCGGCGCCATCCGGACGACCGTCTCGACGATCTCGTCCACGTCGGTGGTGGCGAGCGCGATCGGGACGGAGTCGACCCCGGCGAACTCCTTGAACAGCAGGGACTTGCCCTCCATGACCGGCATGGAGGCGGCCGGGCCGATGTCGCCGAGGCCGAGGACGGCGGTGCCGTCGGTGACCACGGCGACGACCCGGGACGTCCAGGTGTAGTCGCGGGCGAGCTCGGGGTCGTCGGCGATGGCGGTGCAGACGCGGGCCACGCCGGGCGTGTAGGCGAGGGACAGATCGTCGGCGTTCCGCACGGGGACCGAGGAGCGGACCTCGAGCTTGCCGCCCCTGTGCAGGGCGAACGCCGGATCGTCGTCGAGTGACGTGGTGGACGGATGGGGATGAGTGATGGGCTCGGCGGCCACAGCGACCCCTGTCAGAGTTTCGGCGATTGAGGCGATGCCGCCGCGGTGGGCGCTGGTCTGGTGGCCAGGGCCGGTCGGGTGCATCTCGCGACGTACGGGGGTCACCCGTTGTCCGATTGTGCCACACCGGTCGCGGGCCTCCAGGGAACACCCGGGATGGTCTCGGTCACGCGCGACATGCCGTGTGGCGCCGATCACATAGGGTGAATTTCCAGGGGTTCATCTGGATTTCGGGCACTGCCTTGTTGTCCGATTGTTTCGGAGCCTTAATCAAGGCCACAGGTGCTATGCGTCAAAATGTGCCTTCAACCCGGGCCGGGACGCGGTCCGACGAAACGACTTGGAGGGGGACCAGTGAACATCGGTTCTCTAGGGCGCCGCACCGCAACGGCTGGTGCGCTCGTGCTCTCCGCGGCGCTCGCCCTGTCGGCCTGCGGCGGCAGCAAGAAGGACACCGGCTCGCAGGGCAAGGACGTCGGCGACATCTTCTCGGCGATCAAGCAGGACCCGGCGCTGCACGACCAGCTCGGTCCGGCGGTCAAGTCGTCCGGCAAGATCGTCGTGGCGACGGACCCGTCCTACGCGCCCAACGAGTTCTTCGGCAACGACAACAAGACCCTGGTCGGCATGGACCTCGACCTCGGCAAGGCCCTCGGCAAGAAGCTCGGCATCGACTTCTCGTTCGAGAAGGCCAGCTTCGACGGCATCATCCCGGGCCTCCAGTCCGGCCAGTACCAGGCGGCGATGTCCTCCATCACCGACAACAAGGAGCGGGAGAAGCAGGTCGACTTCGTCACCTACTTCACCGCCGGCACGTCGCTGATGGTCAAGAAGGGCAACCCGGGCGCCTACAAGCCCGACGACCTGTCGCTGTGCGGCAAGAAGGTCGCGGTCGAGAAGGGCACCGTCCAGCTGGACGAGGTGTCGGCGACCGTCGACGCCGCCAAGGGCACCGGCTCGCGCACCAAGAAGTGCAAGGACGGCGGCAAGCCCGGCCCGACGGGCCAGGCGTTCCCCGACCAGAACGGCGCGAACCTGGCGCTGTCCTCCGGGCGCGCCGACGCGGTCCTCGCCGACTCCCCGGTCATCGACTACGCGGTGAAGCAGTCCAACGGGCAGTTCGAGACCGCGGGCGCGACGTACGACACCGCGCCGTACGGCATCGCCCTCAGCAAGCAGCTCGGCACCACCAAGGACGCCGTGCTCGGCGCGCTGAAGGCGCTCCAGACGGACGGCACCTACAAGAAGATCCTCGAGAAGTGGGGCATCGAGCACGGGGCCCTCGACACCCCCGCCATCAACGGCGCCCAGAGCTGACACGCATGACCTTGCCTGAAGAGAACGTGCCCCGGGGGCGGCCGGCCGAGATCAAGGCCGTCCCCGTCCGGCACTACGGCCGCTGGGTGGCGGCCGTCCTGATCCTGTACATCGCCATCTGGGCGGTCTACAGCGTCGCGAACAACGAGCGGTTCGGCTGGGACACGATCAACGCGTGGTTCTGGGACGGGACGATCCTCGACGGGATCGTCATGACCCTGGAGCTCACGGTCATCGCGATGCTGATGGGCGTGGTCGGCGGGATCGTCCTCGCCGTGATGCGGCTGTCCCCGAACCCGCTGATCTCGGGTGTGGCCTGGGCGTACGTCTGGGTGTTCCGCGGCACTCCGGTGCTGGTGCAGATCATCCTGTGGTTCTACGTGAAGGCGCTGATCCCGACCTTCTCGCTCGGGATCCCGTTCGGCCCGACGTTCGTCCACTTCAACGCCAACGACCTGATCACCGCGTTCGTCGCGGGCTGCCTCGGGCTCGGGCTGAACGAGGCGGCGTACATGTCGGAGATCGTCCGCGCCGGCATCCTGTCGGTGGACCCGGGGCAGGGCGAGGCGGCGACCGCGCTCGGCATGAGCCGGGCGAAGATCATGCGCCGGGTGGTGCTCCCGCAGGCGATGCGGGTCATCATCCCGCCGACCGGCAACGAGACGATCTCCATGTTGAAGACGTCCTCGCTGGTGTCGGTGATCGCGCTGGCGGACCTGCTGTACTCGGTGCAGATCGTGTACAACCGGACCTACCAGACGATCCCGATGCTGCTGGTGGCGAGCATCTGGTACCTCGTCATGACCTCGATCCTCACTGTCGGGCAGTTCTACCTGGAGCGCTACTTCGGGCGGGGCACCGCGCAGCGGCAGACGATGCTGGAGCGGTTCGTGGCCAACCTGCGGGTCCGCAGCGGGAGGAGAGCCTGATGGCGAGCGACGACAGGCCCTCCCTGCAGAAGGCCGACGAGGACGACCCGGTGCCCGGCACCGGTCCGCGGGCCGGGGCGCCGGAGTTCATGGTGCGCGCCGAGGACGTGCACAAGAGCTTCGGCCGCCTGGAGGTGCTGAAGGGCATCGACCTGGAGGTGCGTCCGGGTGAGGTGATGTGCGTGATCGGGCCGTCCGGCTCGGGGAAGTCCACCTTCCTGCGCTGCATCAACCACCTCGAGAAGATCAACGGCGGCCGGCTCTGGGTGAACGGTCACCTGGTCGGCTACCGGCAGAAGGGCGACCGGCTCTACGAGATGCGCGAGCGCGAGGTCGCCGCGCAGCGCCGGGACATCGGGATGGTGTTCCAGCGGTTCAACCTGTTCCCGCACATGACCGCGCTCGGCAACGTCATGGAGGCGCCCGTCCAGGTGAAGGGGCAGCCGAAGGGGCAGGTCCGGGAGCGGGCGGTCGCGCTGCTGGAGCGGGTCGGCCTCGCCGACAAGATGGACGCCTACCCGGCGCAGCTGTCCGGCGGGCAGCAGCAGCGGGTCGCGATCGCGCGCGCCCTCGCCATGGAGCCCGCGCTGATGCTGTTCGACGAGCCGACGTCCGCGCTCGACCCCGAGCTGGTCGGCGAGGTGCTGGAGGTCATGAAGCAGCTCGCGGTGGACGGCATGACGATGATCGTGGTCACCCACGAGATCGGCTTCGCCCGCGAGGTCGGCGACTCGCTGGTCTTCATGGACGGCGGCGTGGTGGTCGAGCAGGGCCGCCCGCGCGACGTCATCGAGAACCCGCAGCACCCGCGCACCCAGGACTTCCTCTCCAGGGTCCTGTAGCGCGCCGGACGCGTTCCGGCCGGACGGCCCGCCCCGCTCGGGGCGGGCCGTTTTCGGTTTCGGGCGAACCGGTGGCCGTTCTGTGGCGTCTGGTGAAGAGTGTCCCTCCCGGGGGGCGCACAGAGGCGCTCAGGGACGGGAGGCGGCGTTCGGGTGGAGGAGCACTACACCAACGACGCCTCCGGGTCGCCCGACGTCCTCGTCCAGGTGTCGAAGATCGAGGGGCAGGGCTCGGTCAACGTCACCGTGGCGTCCGACGCGGGGCTGCGCGGGTCCCGTCCCGTGGTGCCGGTGCTCCTGGCGAGCGTGCCGCTCTGGGGGGCCGGGGCGCTCCTGCTCACGATGCACGGGCGCGTGGGCCTGGTCGGGGTGCTGCTGGTCGCGGCCGGGCTGGTGCTCGCCGGTCTCGGCGTGTCGTGGCTCTGGCTGGCCCGCTGGCAGAAGCACGCGACGGGCGACGACCGGCTCAAGGAGCGCGCCCGGTTCCTCGCCGGGGCGGTCCGCACCCGGTACCGGCAGGAACTGGAGCAGGCCGACGCGGACGGGCAGGGCGCGATCGCCGTCCGGTGGGGCGTCCCGGACGGGGTGCGCCAGGCGGCGGGGGCCGAGGGCTTCCGGCGGGACGGCGAGTTCGGCGAGGCCGCGGAGCTGTTCCGGAGCGTCCCGACACGGAGGCTGGTGATCCTGGGCGCGGCGGGCGCGGGCAAGTCGGTGTTCGCGACGGCGCTGGCCTCGCAGCTCCTCGGGCCCGGCGGATCGGCCGGGCCCGTCCCCGTCGTGGTGTCCCTGCGGGGCTGGGTTCCGTCCCGGCAGCGGCTGCTGCACTGGGCGGCGCGCCGCATCGCCGCCGCGCACCGCGAGATCGGGCGGTCCGTCGCGGACGCCCGGCTGGTGACGTCCGGGCTGCTGGCGAGCCGACGCGTCCTGCTCGTCCTGGACGGCCTGGACGAGATCCCCGCCGAGGCGCGCGCGGCGGCGCTGGAGGAGCTGAACCGGCAGGGGACGGCGCGGCTGCCGCTCGTCCTGACGAGCCGCCCGGACGAGTACGCCGCCGCGGTCGAGGACGCCGGGATGCTGCTCGCGGGCGCGGCGGTGGTGGAGCTGCGTCCGCTGGTCGCGGGCCAGATCGCGGCGTCGCTGCCGCTCACCGACCCCAGCCCGGACGCGCCGTCCCGCTGGCGGCCGGTGCTGGACGCCCTGGAGGCGGACGGGGACGGGCCGGTGAAGGAGGCGCTCGCGTCGCCGCTGATGGTCGGCCTCGCGCGCACCGCGTACCGGCGCGCGTCCGACGACCCCGCCGAACTGCTGGAGTTCTCCGACGCGGAGAGCCTCGAGAACCAGTTGCTGGAGCGGTTCGTCCCGGCGGCGTACGCGGACGAGAGCGAGGAGCGCGTCGAGGACGTGCGGCGCTGGCTGGGGTTCCTCGCCTGGCATCTGCGCGAGAACGACGAGGACGACCTGGAGTGGTGGCGCCTGGACGAGGCCGTCCCGGCCGTCGTCCGCGCGCTCGGGCCCGCGTCCGCGCTGGTCGCGGCGGGCGCCGTGATCGCCGGGCTCGGCTACCGGATCCCGCACCGGTACTGGATCGCGCGGGACCTCGCCCCGCACGCGGGGTCGGTGCCGGTGTGGGCGCTGTTCCCGCTCCTCGCCTACCTGGGCGTCGTGACCTGGTCGCAGCTCGCGCGCGACCGGTGGCTCATGGGCCCGCTGCGGGTGCGCGGGCCGCGCGGCGTCCGGCACGCGCTGAACCGGCGCGAGCGGGGCGGCGGCACGGGCGGCCTGTACGCGATGCCGGTGGTCGCGGCGCTGTTCGCGGGTCTCGGGGTCTGGGTGGACGGCCCGCTCGGCCGGTTCGCCGCGGTGTCGGCGCTGCTGGTGGCCGTGGCCGTCCTGTGGCGGTTCGCGTGGTGGTTCGGCGAGGCGTCCGACCCGGCGGAGGCGGAGGGGCCGCCGGGGATGCTGCGCAGGGACCGCGACGCCGCGCTCGCCCTCGGCTGGAACCGGGTGCTCGAACAGGTGTGGCCGCTGCCCCTGCTGCTGTCCGCGCCGTTCCTGCTCGCGCTGCGCTGGGAGCACCGGCTGGACCCGGCCTCGCTCGGCCCGGCGTTCGCGCTGACCCTGGCCGTCCTCTGGTACGGCGGGGTCGTGCTCTCCTCCTGGGGACGGTTCCGGGTGGCGCACGCGTGGCTGACGCTGCGCGGCCGGACCCCGCACGACCTCATGGCGTTCCTGGAGGAGGCGCAGAGGCTGGGCGTCCTGCGGCAGTCGGGCGGTGGGTACCGGTTCCGGCACGGCGCGCTGCGCGACCGCCTGGCCGAGGAGGCGGAGGCGTCGCGGCGTCCGCCGCGTCCGCGGACCGAGCCGCGGCTGCTCTCCGACGGGCGGGCGATGGCCGGGATGCAGGCGCTGTGCCTGGTGATGCTGTACCTGTGCGCGTTCCCCGGCCTGGACGGCGGGCACGTCGTCGGGGCGCTCCGCTGGGTGCAGCGGCATTCGCCGTCGACGGTCGAGATCGCCGCCTGCGACATGCTCCGCCCGCACCTGGCCGGGCTGGTCGGGACGCCGCTGGAGGTGGACCGGGGACGGCGGGAGTGCCGGTTCGTCGAGGGCGATCCGCTGCGTCCCGCGCTGACCGTGTCGCTCGGGATCGCCGACGATCCGGGCTCGCCCGACGTGAACCAGCAGGGCCAGAACGACCCGGCCCCGGACAGCCCGCCGAGCGGCACGGCCCTCTCGCGACCCCGGGACACGGCGGTGGCGGCGACCCTCTCGACGAAGGACTACACGCTGGAGATCCGGTCCGAGGTTCCCGACCCCCGGGTGGAGGACCGGGCGATGTACGTCCTCGACCAGGTGCTCCGCGGTGCGTTCCCCAAGAGCTACAAGCCGGGGACGCGCTACGCGCCGCCCGGCCCGCTTCCCACGTCGTCCGACGAGCGGTTCCGGTTGTACGACGCGCACCGTCCGGCGCGGATCGTCGTCGGGCCGACCTGGGCGCCGGGGGACTGGTCGCGGCTCTGGGCGCTGCAGGACCTCGGGTTCGCGTTCCGCGGCCCGGTCTTCGGACAGTGCGTCCGGGAGGGCGGACGCTGGTACTGCGTGCAGGCGCAGGACACGCCGGCCGGGGAGAAGGTGGGGCCGTTCCAGCTGGAGATCGAGCAGCGGCCCTGCCAGGGTTCGTGCCCGCCTCCCGCCGAGCCCGGGTGGCGGCGGAGCGACGCGTCCACGTGGTACGCCGAACGCTGGGACGGGCACGCGTACACCCTCGACACGCACGCCGTCCGGGCGGGGAAGTCCCTGGACGTGCGGGTCGCGACGTCCGACACGCGTGCGGACCTGGCGCGCAAGACGGTCAACGACATATCCGCTCAGTCGTCCCGGTAAGCGCTCCCTTTAGGGTGGCGGCATGTTCGCAGTCACGGCCACGAGCCTCGATGCAGACCATCCCCTGAACGGCCTCACGCTCGGCGAGCGGCCCGAACCGGACGTCCCCGAGGGCTGGACGACGGTCACGGTCAAGGCCACCGCGCTGAACCACCACGACGTCTGGTCGCTGCGCGGCGTCGGCCTGCCGGCCGACCGGCTCCCGATGATCCTCGGCTGCGACGCGTCCGGGGTGGACGAGGACGGCAACGAGGTCATCGTCCACGCGGTGATCGGCGACCCGGCGCGCGGCGGCGGCGACGAGACCCTCGACCCCAAGCGCACGCTCCTGTCGGAGTCGCACCCCGGGACGTTCGCCGAGCGGGTCGCGGTGCCGCGCCGCAACCTCGTGCCGAAGCCCGCCGGGCTGTCCTTCGAGGAGGCCGCCTGCCTGCCGACGTCGTGGCTGACCGCGTACCGGATGCTGTTCGAGAAGGCCGAGCTGGAGCCCGGCGCGTCCGTGCTGGTGCAGGGCGCGGGCGGCGGCGTCGCGACCGCGCTGATCGCGCTCGCGTCGGCGGCGGGCTACCGCGTGTACGCGACCAGCCGCAGCGAGGACAAGCGGAAGCGCGCGCTGGAGATCGGCGCGGACGAGGCGCTGAAGTCCGGCGCGCGGCTGCCCGAGCGGGTCGACGCGGTGATGGAGACCGTCGGCCAGGCCACCTGGTCGCACTCGCTGAAGTCGCTGCGTCCGGGCGGGCGGATCGTGGTGTCCGGCGCGACCAGCGGCCAGGTGCCGCCCGCCGAGCTGAACCGGGTGTTCTTCCTCCAGCTGTCGGTCGTCGGCTCCACGATGGGACGGCGCGACCAGCTCGAACGGCTCGCGAGGTTCCTGGTCAAGACCGGGGTGCGGCCGCGGATCGACCGCGTCCTGCCGCTGCGCGAGGCGCGCGAGGGGTTCGCCGCGATGGCCGGCGGCGACCTCTTCGGCAAGATCGTCTTCACCGTCTGACCCGCACGCTCAGGCGGCCCCGCTCAGGTGGGGGCGAGCCGCCAGAGCGAGGTGACCTCGGCCGCGCGCGCGGCGTGCAGCGGGTCGCCGGTGTCGGCGGCGCGCGGGTGGACGGGCCGGGCGTCCAGCCGGTCCTCCACCCGCAGTCCCGCGCGGTCGAACCGGGCGAGCAGCTCCTCACGCGTCCGCAGGCCGAGGTGCTCGGCCAGGTCGGACAGGACGAGCCAGCCCTCGCCGCCGGGCAGCAGGTGCGCGCGGAGCCGGTCCAGGTAGCCGTGCAGCATGCGCCCGCCCGGGTCGTACACCGCGTGGTCGAGCCCGGACGCCGCCTTGCCCGGTAGCCACGGCGGGTTGCACACGGCGACGCCGGCGCGTCCCCGGGGGAACAGGTCGGCCCGCACGATCTCGACGTCCAGGCCGAGCCGCTCGACGTTCTCCTGCGCGCACGCGAGCGCACGCGGGTCGGCGTCGGTCGCGACGACGCGTCCGACGCCCCGCCGGGCGAGGACGGCCGCGAGCACGCCCGTCCCGGTGCCGATGTCGAACGCGACGTCCTTGGACGGCAGTGGAGCCTGCGCGACGAGGTCGACGTACTCCTGACGCGTGGGCGCGAACACGCCGTAGTGCGGATGGATGCGTCCGCCGACGGCGGGCACCTCGATGCCCCGCTCACGCCACTGCTCGGCGCCGAGGATCCCCAGGAGCTCCCGCAGCGGGATCACGGAGGGCTCGCCGGGCTCGTACACGCGTCCGACGGCCTGCCGGACGTCCGGCGCGCGGCGCAGCGGCACCGCGTTCCCGGCGTCCAGGGGGACGAGGAGCCGTCCGAGCAGGCTCGCCTCCCGGGTCCTGGCGTCCCGGTACGCGTGGAACACGGCGCGCGGGTCGCCCTTCGGCGTCTTCGCGCCGCGCCGCACCCGGCGTCCGAGCGCGTCCAGGAGCTGCCGCGCGTTCTGGAAGTCCCCGCGCCACAGCAGCGAACTGCCCTCCCGGACCAGGCGCAGCGCCGTGTCCGCGGTCAGTTCGTCGTCGACCACGACGACGTCCTCGGGCGGCGGCCAGCCGCCTTCGCACAGCCACCGTGCCGCCTGTTCCCGCCCCTGCTCAGCCCAACGCACGCCGGACATCCTCGCATGCCAGCGAAAACTAGGTACTCTAGGTTCAAAACTAGGAATCCTAGGAATGGAGAAGGCGATGCGTGGCGGAACGATCAGAGTCCCGGGAGCGACGCTGTACCACGAGGTCCGCGGGGACGGCCCGGTGCTGCTCGCGCTCCCGGGCGGCCCCGGCGACGCCGCCGTCTACGACGGCCTGGCGGACGCCCTGTCCGACCGGTTCACCTTCGTCACCCTCGACCCGCGCGGCTACTCGCGGAGCGTCGTGGACGAACCCGCCGAGCACCGCGTCGAGGTCGCCGCCGACGACGCCCACCGGCTGCTGGCGCACCTCGGCGCCCGCGACGCCCTGGTCTTCGGCGGCAGCGTCGGCGCGATCGTCGGCATGGAACTGCTGGCCCGGCACCCCGAGACCGTCCGGCGGCTGGTGGCGCACGAGCCGCCCGCGTTCGCCGTCCTCCCGGACGCCGCCGACCACCGCGCCATGACGGACGAGGTCCACGCGCTCCTCGAATCCGACGGCCCGATGGCCGCGTTCGGACGCTTCGCCGCCGCCATCGGCGACGTCATGGAGCCCAGGGAGATGCCACAGACCGAACGCGTCCAGTCGATGCTGGAACGCCAGACCGCCAACGCGCCCCTCATGCTCGAGTACGAACTGCGCTCGTACACCACGTCCCACCAGCCGGACGTCGCGACCCTCCGCACCCTCGCCGACCGCCTCGTCCTGGGCGTCGGCGAACTCACCGGCGACAACCTCCCGGCCCGCCCCGCCCGCCTCCTGGCCACCCGCATCGGCTGCCCCCTGACCACCTTCCCCGGCGCCCACAACGGCCCCACGGCCCGCCCCGAGGAGTTCGCCACCCACCTCCTGAAAGCCTTCATCTTCTAACCCCAAAGAGCCCCGGACCCACAAGGCTTCGGGGCTCACCACTCTCCAGGCGTCAGGCTCCCGACCGAAGTGGCCGGTGCGGGTTCTGCACGTGTCAGGCCGCGCTCGGGTCGGCGCCACGGAGGATGTACACGTCATCGCCGAAGACCGCGTTGACCTGCAACTCGCCGCCGAGGGCCCGGACGTAGCGGGCGATGGCCTCCACGGTCGCGACCTCGCCCCGCTCGATCTGCGAGACGCGTCCCTTGGTCACTCCCATGCGTTCGGCGACGTCCGTCTGGGTCAGCTCGAGCGTTCTGCGGCGCTCGGCGAGCCGGTGCCCGTCGATGTACGCCTGGACCCGCCTTCCCGCCGCCGTGACGGCCTCCTCGCCCCCGGCCGCCGCCACGGCCTCGTCGCGGATGTCGCTCCACTTCTCGAACCCGGTCACTCCCGCCCCTCCTTCTCGCCCCAGCGCTCCGCGAGGTACCCCTCGAACAACTCCTCGGCCCGCGGGATCATCCGCCGGTACCAGGCGTTCCAGTCGCCCGACTTGTCCCCACCGACCAGCAGGATCGCCGCCCGCCACGGATCGAAGACGAACAGGATCCTGACCGCGGAGTTCCCGGCCGACCCCGGCCGCAACTCCTTCAGGTTATGGATCCGGGAGCCTTCGATCCTGTCCACCAGCGGACGCCCCAGGCCGGGCCCGTCCTCGGCCAGCCGGTCGAGGGACCAGATGATCTGCTGCCGGGTCGGTTCGTCCTGGCCGTCGAACCAGTGGCGCCATTCTGTCGTGACCCTGATCTCCCACTCCTCCATGGGCCGCGAGTTTAGGAATAACTATACTTCGGGCGCAGGTGTTCCGCCATACTCGAGTGATGATGCGAACGCGTTGCGTCATGGAAGTGCTGAGCGCGGTGCTCGGCTGCTGAGGAGGTGGCCCCCGGAACCCGGGGCTGCGGGGGCTCGGTAGCGGCGGGTGGGTCAGGAGTTCTGGTGGAAGTGCTGGGTGCGGAGGCGGGTTCGGGTTTCGGCCAGGAGGGCTTCGGTGGCTTCGAGGTCGATGTCGGCCAGGGTGGCCTCCTGGGCGTCGCGGCGGACGTCCTCGACGAAGCGGCGCATCAGGCGTTCGAGCTTGAGGCGGGCGACGTCGTCGCGGGAGCCGGTGACGTTGCGCCACGCGTCCTCCCAGTTGAGACGCCACTCCTCCTTCCAGGCCTCCTTCTGCTCGCGCCAGTACTCCTTCTGGCGCTTCCACTCGTCCTTCTGGCGGCCGGTGGCCTCTTTCCAGTGCTCCTTCTGGCGGCGCCACTCGTCCTTCTGCTGACGGGTGCCCTCCTTCCACGCCTCCTTGGGCGTGGTGCCCGCCGAGTCGCGCATCGTGCGGGCCGCCGCGGTCAGCTCCTCGCGCAGCGACCGGACGGTCTGCCGGACGTCCTGCTGCACCTCGCGGGCGAACTCCTGCGCGGACGCGGTGATCTCCTCCTCGAGCTCGGCCAGCTCGTCCATCCGCCGCTCCAGCTCGTCGCGGCCCTTGTCGGTGAGGGAGTAGACCTTCTTGCCCTTGACGACCTCGTGGCTGACCAGGCCCTCGGACTCGAGGCGGGCCAGGCGCGGGTAGATCGTGCCGGGGGACGGCGAGTACACCCCGAGGAAGCGGTCCTGGAGCAGCCGGATCACCTCGTAGCCGTGCCGCGGGGACTCCTCCAGCAGCTTCAGCAGGTACAGCCGAAGGCGGCCATGGCCGAAGACGGGGCTCAAGTCGACTCCTTCAGTCTTCCAGCGCGTCGTGCGCCGGCCGGGACAGCAGCGTCACGGTGCCGGAGATGGTGTTCACGGTGAGGTTCGCGGACCCGTCGCCCAGTGTCCCCGACAGCGTCCGCGCGATCGCGCGGTCCTGCCGGGCGAGTTCCGGGAAGGCCGCCTCGACGCGGCCGGTGCCGGAGCTGAGCTGGACCCGGGTCGAGGCGTGCTCGGGCAGCCGGACGGCCACGTCGGCCGTGACGGTCTGGATCTCGGCCCGGCCCTCGCCGGGCAGGTCCGCGTCGATGGAGATCCGGCCGCTGATCGAGCGCGCGGACAGCCGGTCGACCGAGCCGCCCGCGAGGGCCAGCTCGCCGGACGCCGAGACGAACACGACCCGGCCGTCCAGGCCCTGCGCCTCGACGTCGCCGGAGACCGTGTTGACCTCGACGCCGCCGATCACGTCGTGAAGTGTCACGCCGCCGGTGGCGGTCCGCACGGTCGTCTTGGCCGTGACGCCGGTGACGACGGACTCGGCGGAGACCAGGTTGAGGCTGACCGGGCAGTCCGGCGGGACGGTCACGGTGACGACCGCGCTCGCCTTCTGCGTCCGCAGCCAGCTCAGCACGCCCTCGACCAGCTTCTCGTGCGTGATCGCGAGCATCCCGGCCTCGTGCGCGATCTGCAGCGGCGGTCCCTCGACGCCGGACACGTGCACCGAGGGGCGCCCGCTCCCGGCGACCACCGAGACGCTCCCCGCGATCAGGGTGACGCGCAGCGCCACCACCCCGTCGAACTCCAGCGTGGCCGGTTCGCCGATCGTCCACCGCGACATCGCGCCTCAACCCTCCGTCCGGGTGCCCACCCTACGGGACAACACGATATGTCGCGTCAGCGGGAAGTCAAGATGTATCGCGTTTTCAGTCGTCGAGGTCGTCGTCGTCATCGAGCCGGGCCATCCAGGTGGCCAGGCGCTCGACGGGCGTCTCGAACTCGGGGTTCAGGTCCACGAACTCGCGCAGCCGCTCGGCCAGCCAGTGGAAGCTCACCGACTCCTCGCCGCGCCGCTCCGCCAGCTCCTCGATGCCCCGATCGGTGAAGTACATGATCCTCCGTCCCGACACGGGAGGGGGTCCCGGCGCACCCGCGCCGGGACCCCCTCGTCGTGCCGTCGTCTCGCTACTTGTCGCCGAACAGCCGGCCGAGCAGCGCCTCCTGCTCGGCCTGGTGCAGCTTGGCCGAACCGACCGCCGGGGAGGACGACGCCGGGCGCGACACCCGGGTCATCGTCAGCCCGTCGATCAGGTGGGGCAGCTTCAGCGCCATGAACGGCCAGGCGCCCATGTTCGCGGGCTCGTCCTGCACCCAGACGACCTCGACGCCCGCCGGGTACTTGGCCAGCTCGGCCTTGATCTCCTCGGCCGGGGCCGGGTACAGGCGCTCGACCCGGACCACCGCGGTGTCGGTGCGGCCCAGCTTGTCGCGCTGCGCCGCCACGTCGTAGTAGATCTTGCCCGTGGTGAGCAGGACCCGCTTGACGCCCTTCGGGTCGATCCCGGCGTTGACCTCCGGGATGACCGGCTGGAACGCGCCCTCGGTGACGTCGCTGACCGCGGACGTCGCGGCCTTCAGCCGCAGCAGCGACTTCGGCGTGAACACGATGAGCGGCTTGCCCCGGCCGGACAGCACCTGCCAGCGCAGCAGGTGGAAGTAGTTCGCCGGGGTCGTCGGGTAGGCGACCGTCATGTTGTCCTGCGCGCACATCTGCAGGTAGCGCTCGATGCGCGCGGACGAGTGGTCCGGCCCCTGGCCCTCGTAGCCGTGCGGCAGCAGCAGGACGACGGCGGACCGCTGTCCCCACTTCTGCTCGCCGGACGAGATGTACTCGTCCACGACCGACTGGGCGCCGTTGGCGAAGTCGCCGAACTGGGCCTCCCACGCGACGAGCGCGTTCGGGCGGGTCATGGAGTAGCCGTACTCGAAGCCCATGGCCGCGTACTCGCTGAGCAGCGAGTCGTGCGCGTAGAACTTCGAGGTGCCCTGGCCGAACTGCTTGAGCGGCGTGTACTCCTCGCCGGTCTTGCGGTCGACCAGCACGGCGTGCCGCTGCCCGAAGGTGCCGCGGCGGGAGTCCTGGCCGACGAGGCGGACCGGGTGGCCGTCGATGAGCAGGGACCCGAAGGCCATCAGCTCGCCGGTCGCCCAGTCGAACGCGTTGTCGTCGACGGCCTGGACGCGGCGCTGGAGGATCGGCTGGAGGCGCGGGTGCACCGAGAAGCCGTCCGGCAGGCTCACCTGCGACTGGATCAGCCGCTTGACCGTCTCGGGGCTGATCGCCGAACCGGCGGCGGCGTGGTCGATCGGGATGATCTCCTCGACGTCCGGCTTGACGACCGCGCCCGGCTCCAGCGGCTTCTTGGCCGCCTCGCGGGTCTCGGTGAACGCGCGCTCCAGCTGCTCCTGGTAGTCGCGCAGCGCGGCCTCGGCCTCCTCGACCGTGATGTCGCCACGGCCGATCAGCGCCTCGGTGTAGAGCTTGCGCACCGACCGCTTGGCGTCGATCAGGTCGTACATCAGCGGCTGGGTGAACGAGGGGTTGTCCGACTCGTTGTGGCCCCGGCGCCGGTAGCAGATCATGTCGATGACGACGTCCTTCTTGAACGTCTGGCGGTACTCGAACGCGAGTCCCGCCACCCGGGCGCACGCCTCGGGGTCGTCGCCGTTCACGTGGAAGATCGGCGCCTGGATCATCCGGGCCACGTCGGTGGCGTACACGCTGGACCGCGAGTACTCCGGCGCGGTGGTGAAGCCGACCTGGTTGTTGACCACCACGTGCACGGTGCCGCCGGTGCGGTACCCGCGCAGCTGGGACAGGTTCAGGGTCTCGGCGACCACGCCCTGCCCGGCGAACGCGGCGTCGCCGTGGATGAGGATCGGCAGGATCGTGAAGCCGGCCTCGCCGACGTCCAGCAGGTCCTGCTTGGCGCGGACGACGCCCTCCAGCACCGGGTCGACCGTCTCCAGGTGGGACGGGTTGGCGACCAGCTCGGTGTGGATGGTGGAGCCGTCGGCGCCGGTGAAGTCGCCCTGCGCGCCCAGGTGGTACTTGACGTCGCCGGAGCCCTGCGCCGACCGCGGGTCGAGGTTGCCCTCGAACTCACCGAAGATCTGCCCGTAGGACTTGCCGATGATGTTGGCGAGGACGTTCAGCCGGCCGCGGTGGGCCATGCCGACGACGACCTCGTCCAGCGAGTCGGTCGCGGCGGCGGAGATGACCGCGTCGAGCAGCGGGATCAGCGACTCGCCGCCCTCGAGCGAGAACCGCTTCTGCCCGACGTACTTGGTCTGCAGGAACGTCTCGAACGCCTCGGCGCTGTTCAGCCGCCGCAGGATGTGCAGCTGCTCCTCGCGGTTCGGCTTGTCGTGCGGGACCTCGACGCGGGCCTGGATCCAGGCGCGCTCCTCGGGGTCCTGGATGTGCATGTACTCGATGCCGATCGTCCGGCAGTAGGCCATGCGCAGGACGCCGAGGATGTCGCGCAGCTTCATGGTCGGCTTGCCGCCGAACCCGCCGGTCGCGAACTCGCGCTCCAGGTCCCACAGGGTGAGGCCGTGCTGGAGGATGTCGAGGTCGGGGTGGCGGCGCTGGTGGTACTCCAGCGGGTCGGTGTCGGCCATCAGGTGGCCGCGGACCCGGTAGGCGTGGATCAGCTCGTGGACGCGCGCGACCTTGGCCACGTCGTCCTCGTGCGTGGCCGAGATGTCCTTCACCCAGCGCACCGGCTCGTACGGGATGCGCAGCGCGGCGAAGATCTCGTCGTAGAAGCCGTCCTCGCCGAGGAGCAGCTGGTTGATCCGGCGCAGGAAGTCGCCCGACTGGGCGCCCTGGATGATCCGGTGGTCGTACGTCGAGGTCAGGGTCATGACCTTGCTGATCCCCATGCGCGCGAGGGTCTCCTCGGACGCGCCGGAGAACTCGGCCGGGTACTCCATGGCCCCGACACCGATGATCGTGCCCTGGCCGGGCATCAGCCGCGGCACGGAGTGGACCGTGCCGATGGTGCCCGGGTTGGTCAGCGAGATCGTGGTGCCCTGGAAGTCGTCCAGCGTCAGCTTGTTGCCGCGCGCCTTGCGGACGATCTCCTCGTAGGCCGCCCAGAACTGGCGGAAGTCGAGGGTCTCGGCGGCCTTGACCGACGGGACGACCAGCTGCCGGGAGCCGTCCGGCTTCCGCAGGTCGATCGCCAGGCCGAAGTTCACGTGCTCCGGCTTGATCAGCGTCGGCTTGCCGTCGACCTCGGCGTAGGCGTGGTTCATCTCCGGCATCGCGCCCATCGCCTTGACGATGGCGAACCCGATGAGGTGGGTGAACGAGACCTTGCCGCCGCGGCCGCGCTTGAGGTGGTTGTTGATGACGATGCGGTTGTCGATCAACAGCTTGGCGGGCACCGCGCGCACGGACGTGGCCGTCGGAACCGACAGGCTCAGGTCCATGTTCTGCGCCGTGCGCGCCGCCACTCCGCGCAGCTTCTCCTGCTCGCCCGCGGGGACGGGCGGGCCGGCGGGCTTGGCCTTCTTGGCGTCAGCGCCTGCCGGGGCCTTCGGCGCGGGGGCCGTCGTCGGCGGCGCGGAAGGCGCGCCGGCGGCCGCCGGGGCCGTGGTCACCGGGGGTGTCGCGGCCGGCCGGGAGCCCGGCTGGTAGTCCGCGAAGAAATTCCACCAGGCCTCGTCAACGGAGTTGGGGTCTTCGAGGTACTTCTGGTACAGCTCGTCGACCAGCCATTCGTTGGCACCGAAGTCAGTGGTCTTGGGGTCGGCACTGGATTGCGCTGACTCTGTCGACACGGCGGAGATCGCCCTCTTCCGCAGCTCGCAGGTGAGTTCTGAGACGAGTCAAGGCTACTCGCACTTGGGCCCCCGCCATGCCAGCGCCCGCCTACCCCCGGCCGTCACGGCCCAAAACAGTAGATTTTGCCCAATTCTCGGGGGTTGAATCGGCGATGTACGCCACACCCGCGACCGAGTGGGTCGCGGGTGTGGTGACGGTCTCACCGGAACGGCGCCCGGCCGATGTGGCCGGACGGCCGATGCGACCGGCCGGTCGGCCGTCCGTGCGGCCGGTGTCCGGTCGGTGTCCGGTCAGTGGGTGTGCTCGGGGACGGTCGGGCCCTCGCTCGACTGGACGAGCACGAAGCCCTGGCCCTGGAAGGCCAGCTGCATGGCCTCGCCGCTGCCCCGGCCGATCAGCGCGCCGACCTTCATGGTGCGGTTGACGCCGATCTGGAGGCTGGTGCTCCAGGCCACGGCCGCGTCGCCGTCGGCGAACGTCGGGGCCCGCCCGGCGTCCAGCATGACCGGGGCGCCGTGGGTGTGGACCGCGACCCAGCCGGTGCCGCCGATGGTGGTGTTGAACAGGCCGCCGGACATCATGCCCGCGCCCTGGACGCGCTTGATGTCGGTCTGGAGGTGGGCGTCGTAGGCCAGGATGTTGGCCCCGTTCACCGTGATCTGCTCGTTCTCCAGGTAGAAGAGGTGGATGTCCTCGGCGTTGTGCGCCAGGAACAGCAGGCCCTGCCCCTTCGCGCGCATGAGCGGCGCGCCCTCGCCGGTGAGCGCCTTCTTGAGGAACTTCCCGACGCCGCCCGCGCCCTGGTACTCGAAGTCCATCTGGCCCTGGAAGGCGACCATCGCGCCCTGCCGTGCCACGACGTCCCCGTTGAGGTGGACGCGGAGCATCTTGCCGTTCTGGAGCGCGAAGTGGCCGGGGAGGGGCTCGCCCTGGTCCATGTTGTTGAAGAAGGAGCTGCGCATTTTCTGAGGGAGACCTTTCGGGGCCTGTTCGGTGGCCGACGCGCGGGGTGCGTCCCGGAAAGCCAGCCAAGGTAGTGATTCAACCTGAACGGTACCTGAATGTATCTTCTAACGATTACGCAGATGTTTAAGCGAAATCGGGTGAACCGCTCAGGCGGGGCCGAGGCGGGCGCGGTCGTGTGGTGCCATCCAGTCGAGTACCGGGCCTTTCGGGACGATACCGGACGGATTTATGAACTTGTGCGTCATGTAGTAGTGCCGCTTGATCTGATCGAAGTCCGTCGTCCCGCCGAACGCGGGCCGGGAGTAGAGGTCCCGGGCGTAGCCCCACAGGTTCGGGTAGTCGATCAGTCGCCGCAGGTCGCACTTGAAGTGGCCGTGGTAGACCGCGTCGAAGCGGGCGAGGGTCGGGTAGAGCCGGACGTCCGCCTCGGTCAGGCGGTTCCCGACGAGGTACCGCCGGTCGGCCAGGCGCTCCTCGAGGCCGTCGAGGGTCGTGAACAGGGCGTCCACGGCCTCTTCATAGGCGTCCTGCTGCGTGGCGAGCCCGGCCTTGTAGACGCCGTTGTTGACGTCCGTGTAGACGACCTCGTTCAGCTCGTCGATCTCCGGGCGCAGCTTCTCCGGGTAGAGGTCCGGGGCGTCCGGCCCGTGGAAGGCGCCGAACTCGGTCTCGAACATGGTCGTGATGTTCGGGAAGTCATTGGTGACCAGGCGTCCGGTCGTGGTGTCCCAGACGCAGGGGACGGTGTACCGCTTGCCCGTGAACCCGGGGTCGGTGGCCAGGTACAGCTCGGAGAGGAAGGACGCGCCGGTCACCGGGTCGGGCTCGGGGAAGCGCCAGCCGCGCTCGTCCCGGAGGGGGTCGACCACGCCGAGCGTGATCACGTCCTCCAGGCCCAGCAGACGGCGGACGATCATGCTCCGGTGCGCCCACGGGCAGGCGTACGACACCAGGAGCCGGTACCGCCCGGCCTCGGCGGGATACGGGCCCGGCCCGTCGGCGGTGATCCGCCCGGTGAACCGGTTCGGCTGCCGGACGAACCGTCCGGCCTTCATCTCCTTGGGAACGTCCGACGTCATCTGGACGGCGCCGTCCGGCGCATTCCCGGTGATCTTTTCGGTGATCCTGTTTCCGGACGTGTCTCCGGACTTCTCCCGCGCGCTCATGTCCGTGATCCTTTCCGTGGGCGGAATTTCCGCGGACCCCTCCAAAGTAGGGTCTTCCCTGCGACTTCAGGGGGATCCGGGGGGACCCGGGCGCTGACTAGCATGGCGCGGGAACGCACCGCGAACCGCGCGGTGCGCCTGCCGCGGGGGACGGGATGCTCGAGAACTTCAACGCGTTGGTGGACGGCCTGCCGCCCGCGCTCATCTATCTGGTGATCGCGGCGCTGGTGTTCGCCGAGGCGGCGCTGTTCTTCGGCTTCGTCCTGCCGGGCGAGACCGCGATCGTGGTCGGCGGCATCCTGGCCAGCCAGCACAAGCTGTCGCTGCCGGTGCTGCTGGTGGTCGCGGTCGTCGCGGCGGTGACCGGCGACTCGGTCGGCTACGAGATCGGACGCAAACTCGGGCCCCGGCTGCTCACGACCCGGGTCATGGTGCGGCACGAGAGCAAGGTCGCCAAGACGCAGGAGATGATCCGCAGGCGGGGCGGGCTCGCGGTGATCATCGGCCGCTTCACCGCGCTGCTGCGCGCGCTGATGCCCGCGCTCGTCGGCTGCTCGAGGATGCCCTATCCGAAGTTCCTGCTGTTCAACTTCATCGGCGGCGTCGTCTGGGTGGTCACCTTCACCCTCGGCGGCTACTTCGCCGGGAACGCGTTCGAGCACGTGGCCAAGCTCGCCGGGCAGGGCCTGGCGGTCGGTGTCGCGGTGATCGCGGTCGTCGCCCTGGTCGTCTGGCACTTCCGCAAGAAGAAGCGCGAGGACGCCGAGGAGACCGCGGCCCGCCTCGAGCACGAGCACGAGTCGGAGCAGGCCGTCCAGGGCTGACGGCGGGCCTGAGCGGGGACCTCCGCTCAGGGGTGGACGTCCTCGGGGCGCAGGTCGGCCATGTGGTGGACGGAGGCGCGGCCGAGGACCGGCGGCAGGTCCAGGAAGGTGCGGACGCCGGGCGGCGCGGCGCAGACGACCGGGACGGCGTTCACGGCGTGCGCGGCCGCGGCGGCGATGCCGTTGGTGACCCAGTCCTCGCCGGTCGTGAGGGTGATCGACGGGCGGCCCTCGACCCGCACCGAGTAGCCGGGCCGTCCCCATTCGGGCGCGACGGCCGGGCCCGCCTTGTAGACGGTCTCCAGGCCGATGACGGGGCGTCCGCCGACCATCGCGCTGAACGTCCAGCGGACGGCCGCGACCGTGCCCGCGCGGATCGTCCCGGTGGCGACGTCGACGTCCTGGGCGGCGACCCGGTAGGCGACGTCGGTGTCCACCTCGGGCGGGGCGAGGCCGAGCCCGGCGGCGACCAGGTGCAGGCTCTCGCCGAAGTGGGTGCGCATGGCCGGGCGGGCGCGGCGCAGGAACGCGCCGAACTCCTCCTCGTCCCGGCCGAGGCCGACCAGGTCGCGCAGCATGCGCGGGGACGGGTGCCCGGAGAAGTCGGAGCACTCGCGGGCGAACACGTGCGTGATCTGCCGGGACAGCCGGGACAGCACCAGCGGCACGAGGTCCGACATGAAGCCGGGGTTGACGCCGCAGCCGTGCAGGGACGACCCGCCGCGCGCGCACGAGTCCTCCAGGGCGTCCACGAGGCCGGGCCCGTGCGCGTGCGGGTAGACGTAGCCGGTCGTCGCGACGACGTTCTTCCCCGAGGCCAGCAGGGCGTGGACGGTGTCCAGGTCGGCGAAGGGCGCGCCGCCGGGGGCCGGGGCGTAGACGACGCAGTCGGCGTCCAGGTCGAGGAGGGCCTCGGTGGACAGGGTGGCGCCCACCCCGGTCTCGGGGCGTCCGGCGAGGGTGCCCGCGTCGATGCCGTCCTTGGCGGGGTCGAAGACCCGCACCCCGGCGAGCTCCAGGTCCGGGCGCTCCAGCACGGCCCGGATGGCGCTGCGCCCGAGCGCGCCCGTCGCCCACTGGATGACGCGGAGCGGACGGTCGCCGGAAACGTCGGTCATGCCTGTCCTCCGTACTCGCCGGGTAGGGAGTGGTTCGGGGTGGTACGCCGGAGATCCGAAGCTGAGGAGACTACGCGGGATGCCTTGTGACGTGGGGTGGTTGGTGAGAATTCCCAGCGGAGTCACAGGCAGGGCGCTCCCGGGGCGTCTCCGGCGCGCTTCCGGGGCGGGGGCGGGGCGTGAGGGGGGCCACCCCCCGAATCCGAGCGGGATTCGGTCGAGTGGTATTCAGTAACCGCCCCGGGTGATTTCCTGGGGGCAGCAGCCGCCGCGAGGTGAGGAGAACCGATGACGGAACTGCGCTATGACGGGCGCGTCGCGATCGTGACGGGCGCCGGGCACGGGCTGGGCCGGCAGCACGCGCTGGAGCTGGCCGCGCGCGGCGCGAAGGTCGTCGTCAACGACCTGGGCGGGGACCGCTCGGGCTCGGGCGCGTCCGCGGGCCCGGCGCAGGAGGTCGTGGACGAGATCACCAAGAACGGCGGCGAGGCCGTCGCGAGCCCCGACAACGTCGCGACGCCCGAGGGCGCCGAGGGCATCGTCCGGGCGGCCGTCGACACCTTCGGCAAGCTCGACATCGTCGTCAACAACGCGGGCATCCTGCGCGACCGGTCGTTCAAGAACATGACCGTCGAGGAGTGGGACGCGGTCATCGCCGTCCACCTGCGCGGCTCGTTCCTGGTCACCAAGGCCGCGTGGCCGCACCTGCGCGAGAACGGCCACGGCCGGATCGTCAACACCTCGTCCCCGGCGGGCCTGTTCGGCAACTTCGGCCAGGCGAACTACTCCACCGCCAAGATGGGCCTGGTCGGCTTCACCAAGACGCTCGCGCACGAGGGCGCCAAGTACGACATCAAGGCCAACGCGATCGCCCCGGTCGCGTGGACCCGGATGACCGAGGACCTGCTCCCCGCCGACTTCGCCGAGCAGCTCGGCGTCGACCGGGTCACCCCGCTCGTCGCCTACCTCGCGCACGAGTCGAACCCGGACTCGGGCGAGGTCTACACCGTCGGCGGCGGCCGGATCGCCAAGATCCTCGTCGCCGAGGGCGCGGGCTGGGGCACCTCGGACGCCATGACCGTCGAGTCCGTCCGGGACAACTGGGCGGCGATCAACGCGGCCGAGCCGTTCACCGTCCCGCGCAACGTCGGTGAGCAGATGGGGCCGCTGATCCAGCAGCTGTCCTCCTGAGCCGATGGCCTCGCTGAGGCTCGACCGGCGGGACGGGGTGCTCACCGTCGCCCTGTCCCGCCCCGAGCGGCTGAACGCGGTCACCGCCGAGCTGACCGAGGAGATGCTGGACGTCCTCAACGGGCTCATGGCGGACGAGGAGACCCGGGTCGTCGTCCTCACCGGCGACGGCCGCGGGTTCTGCTCCGGCATGGACCTCCAGGGCGGCGCCGCGGGCGGTGACCAGGGCGGTGACCAGGGCGGTGACCAGGGCGGGGCGCCTCGGGAGGGACGCGTCCAGCGGCTCTACCGCGGCATCGCGCGCGGCGCCGAGGTCACCGCGCGGCTGCGCGAGATCCCGCAGCCGGTGATCGCGGCCCTGCACGGGCCGGTGGCGGGCATGGGCGTGTCCTGGGCGCTCGCCTGCGACCTGCGCGTCGCCGACCCGACGACGCGGTTCGTCCTGCCGTTCACCGACCTCGGCCTGTCCGCGGGCGACTGCGGGCTGTCCTGGCTGCTGCCGCGCCTGGTCGGCCCGGCGAAGGCCGCCGAGCTGTCCTACCTCGCCGAACGCCTCGACCTGGACGCCGCGGACGTGCTCGGCCTGGTCAACCGGCGCGCGGCCGAGGGCGAGGACCTGGCCGGGGCGCACGCGCTGGCCGACCGGCTGCTGGCCAAGTCCCCGTACGGCCTGCGCCGGACGAAGGAGCTGCTGAACGCCTCGCTCGACACGCCCGGCCTGCGGCGGCACCTCCAGGCGGAGGTCGGCGTCCAGACGCTGGCCTTCTTCACCGGGGACCTGGTGGAGGGCATGACGGCCGCGATGGAGAGGCGTCCGCCGGAGTTCGGGAACCGGTGAGCCGAAGCGAGAAGGGCCGGTGCGCCAGGCACCGG
>NZ_RFFG01000009.1 GCF_003696215.1 Actinomadura harenae
GGCCGGGCCGGACGGCCCCGGCGGACCGGACGGGCCGGGCGGCGCCCCGGGGGGACGTTCCCCCGGCGGCGGGACCGCGGCGGCCGAGGCCGGTCCGCAGGGCGTGGGGGCACGACCTCCCACGGGCGGCGGCACGTCCCGCTAGGGACGTCCGGCGCGCATTCCAGCGTGACGTTTCAGCAGTTCAAAAGACTTCCAGCAGTACGTTTTCAGCGCCCGGGGCGGGATGAGGCGGCCCCTGGGCGGGGTTTTACCTGGACAGGGCCCTTGCGGGAGGGCCCGAGAGGGGGAAGAGGTCATGACGGAGACGGTGAGCAGCGGCTCGGCCGCCCGGCGCGGCAAGGGGGGCCGCAAGGGGCTGAAGGTCGAGCGGATCTTCACCACGCCCGGCGTGCACCCTTACGACGAGATCACGTGGGAGCGCCGTGACGTCGTCATGACCAACTGGCGCGACGGCTCGGTGAACTTCGAGCAGCGCGGCGTGGAGTTCCCCGACTTCTGGTCGGTGAACGCCGTCAACATCGTGACGTCGAAGTACTTCCGCGGCGCCGTCGGCACGCCGCAGCGCGAGAGCAGCCTGCGGCAGCTGATCGACCGGGTCGTCCGGATGTACGTGACGACCGGCGTCGAGAACGGGTACTTCGCGTCGGACGACGACGCCGAGATCTTCGAGCACGAGCTGACCTACGCGCTCGCGCACCAGATGTTCAGCTTCAACTCGCCGGTCTGGTTCAACGTCGGGACGAAGTCGCCGCAGCAGGTCTCGGCGTGCTTCATCCTCTCGGTGGACGACACGATGGAGTCGATCCTCGACTGGTACAAGGAAGAGGGGATCATCTTCAAGGGCGGTTCGGGCGCGGGCCTGAACCTGTCCCGGATCCGCTCGTCCAAGGAGCTGCTGTCGTCCGGCGGCACGGCGTCCGGCCCGGTGTCGTTCATGCGCGGCGCGGACGCGTCGGCGGGGACGATCAAGTCCGGCGGCGCGACCCGCCGGGCCGCCAAGATGGTCGTCCTCGACGTCGACCACCCGGACATCGCGGAGTTCATCGACACCAAGGCGCGCGAAGAGGACAAGATCCGCGCGCTGCGGGACGCCGGGTTCGACATGGACCTCGGCGGCAAGGACATCAACTCCGTCCAGTACCAGAACGCCAACAACTCGGTCCGCGTGTCGGACGAGTTCATGCGCGCGGTCGAGAACGACGGCGAGTTCGGCCTGCGCGGGCGGCTGAGCGGCGAGGTCATCGAGACCATCAAGGCCAAGGACCTGTTCCGCCGGATGGCCAAGGCCGCCTGGGAGTGCGCCGACCCGGGCATCCAGTACGACGACACGATCAACGCCTGGCACACCAACCCGGAGACCGGGCGCATCACCGCGTCCAACCCGTGTTCGGAGTACATGTCGCTGGACAACTCGTCCTGCAACCTGGCGTCCATCAACCTGCTGAAGTTCCTGCGCGCCGACGACAGCTTCGACGTCGAGAACTTCGTCAAGATGACCGAGCTGATCATCACCGCGATGGACATCTCGATCACCTTCGCCGACTTCCCGACCGAGAAGATCGGCGAGACCACGCGGGACTACCGCCAGCTCGGCATCGGCTACGCCAACCTCGGCGCGCTGCTGATGGCGACCGGCCACGCCTACGACTCCGAGAGCGGACGGTCGCTCGCCGCGACCATCACGTCCCTGATGACGGGCGTCGCCTACCGCCGCTCCGCGGAGATGGCCGGGGTCGTCGGCCCGTACGCCGGGTACGCCCGCAACGCCGACGCGCACAAGCGCGTCATGCGCAAGCACGCCGCGGCGAACGACGAGATCCGCACGCTGGACGACATCGACAGGGCCATCCACACCGCCGCGACCAAGCAGTGGCAGGAGTGCCTCAAGACCGGCGAGAAGAACGGGTACCGCAACGCGCAGGCGTCGCTGCTCGCGCCGACCGGCACCATCGGCCTGATGATGGACTGCGACACCACCGGCATCGAGCCGGACCTCGCGCTGATGAAGTTCAAGAAGCTCGTCGGCGGCGGGTCCATGCAGATCGTCAACCTGACGGTGCCGCGGGCGCTGACCCGGCTCGGCTACCAGCAGGAGCAGGTCGAGGCGATCGTCGAGTACATCGGCGAGCACGGCCACGTCGTGGACGCGCCGGGCCTGCGCCCCGAGCACTACGAGGTGTTCGACTGCGCGATGGGCGAGCGCGCGATCTCGCCGATGGGGCACGTCCGGATGATGGCGGCCGTCCAGCCGTTCCTGTCCGGTGCGATCTCCAAGACGGTCAACATGCCCGAGCAGGCCGCCATCGAGGACATCGAGAAGGTGTACTACGAGGGCTGGAAGCTCGGCCTGAAGGCCCTGGCGATCTACCGCGACAACTGCAAGGTCGGCCAGCCGCTGTCCGCCGCGGGCAAGAAGGACGAGCCGAAGGCCGAGCCGGCCGCCGCCGCGGTCGTCGCGGCCCCGGCCGAGGTCCGGCCCGTCCGCCGGCGGCTGCCGAAGCAGCGTCCGGCGATGGTCACCCGGTTCTCCGTCGCGGGCGCCGAGGGCTACATGACCGCCTCGTCCTACCCGGACGACGGTCTCGGCGAGGTCTTCCTCAAGCTGGGCAAGCAGGGCTCGACCCTGGCCGGCGTGATGGACGCCTTCTCCATGGCGATCTCCATCAGCCTCCAGTACGGCGTGCCGCTGGAGACCTGGGTCGAGAAGTTCACGAACATGCGGTTCGAGCCGGCGGGCATGACCGACGACCCGGACATCCGCATGGCGACCTCGGTGATGGACTACATCTTCCGCCGCCTGGCGCTGGACCACCTCGACTACGAGACCCGGTCCGAGCTGGGCATCCTGTCCGCCGCCGAGCGCGCGATGCAGGCCAACGGCGAGGACCCGGCGTCCCTGCACTCCTCGGACGCCGAGACCGAGCGGGAGATCCTGGCGCAGTCCGCCGAGATCACCCGGGCCCCGGCTCCGGCCGCCACCACCGCCGCCGACCCGGCTCCGGCCCCCGCTCCGGCTCCCGCCGCGCCGCACTCGTCGGTCGAGGTCATCGAGAGCCGCCAGGGCCGGACGGCCGACGCGCCGCTCTGCCTGACCTGCGGAACGAAGATGCGTCCGGCCGGCAGCTGCTACGTCTGCGAGGGCTGCGGCTCCACCAGCGGCTGCAGCTGAGGCTGAGCGCCGTCACAGCGGTACCGGTCAGTGAGAAAGGGATCTCGGAATCACTCCGAGATCCCTTTCTCGTTCTCTCCGCCGGTTCTGGGCGGGGTCTTCCCCGGCTCGTTCAGAACCGGCCCGAGCCGCGATCGGCCGCCTCCCGGGCGAGCGTGACGCGCTCATGGGCGTCGCGTGCCTCCAGGACTTCCGGCTGGTGCGCCGCGGACCACTCGCAGAACGCGGCCATGGGTTCGCGCAGCGTGCGGCCGAGCGCGGTCAGTTCGTACTCGACGCGCGGGGGCATCTCGGCGTAGGCGGTGCGTTTGACCAGGCCGTCACGCTCCATCGCGCGGAGGGTCTCCGTCAGCACTTTCGGTGTCACTTCGCGCAGGGGAACCTGCAATTCGGAGAAACGCCGGGGCCCGGTCTCCAGACACCGGATGATTCGTCCCGTCCATTTGTCGCCGACGCGGAACAGGGGGGTCTCCGAGGCGCGGCATCCCGCGAACATGTCCGGATCGAGTTGCTGTGTCACAGTCCGAGCGTACGTTCCTATCGTTGCGGGAACCAAAGGGTGGGGACGTAGCGTCCGGGACAGCGGTCGCCGACCAGGCGGCCTCCGTCGAACGGAGCCCCACCATGAGCAGCATCGTCATCTTCGGCGCCGGCGGACGCGCGGGCCGGCGCGCGGTCTCCGAAGCCGTCGCCCGCGGACACAGGGTCACCGCCGTCGTCCGCGACCCGGCCCGGCACGGGCACCTGGACGGCGACGGCGTGACGCTGGTGGCCGGGGACGTGACCCAGGCGGACAGCGTCGCGGCGGTCGCGGCCGGCCACGACGCGGCGATCAACGCCGCCGTCCGGCTCGACGTCTCCACATGGGAGTTCTTCAACGGCGCGGCGCACGCCCTGCTCGACGGTCTCGGACGCGCCGGAGTCGGACGGCTGGTGCTGGTGGGGATCGGCACCACGCTGGAGACCGCGCCGGGGGTCCTGGTCCACGACGCGCCCGGTTTCCCGGCGGAGGCCCGGGAGTTCTCCCTGGGACACGCCGCGCAGCTCGACGTGTTCCGTGACGCCGACACCGAGATCGACTGGCTGGTGGTCGCCCCGCCGCCGGTCGTCCTGGACGACGACGCGCCCCGCACCGGCCGGTACCGGATCGGCGGCGCCCGGATCCTCCCCGGCGGGGACGGTTCGGCCTCGTTCTCCTACGCCGACCTCGCGGTCGCGCTCGTCGACGAGATCGAGACCCCGAAGCACCACCGCGCGCTGGCCGCCGTCGCCTCCTGATCCCCAGGCCCCGTCCCCACCGCAGGAGCTGGAATGCGCATCAGCACGAACGTCGGCATCGGGATCGACCGTCCACGGACGATCGCCGAGATCGTCGAGGAGGCGCGGCGTGCCGCCGACCTGGGGCTCGGCGGCGCGTGGTGGGCCGAACGGCACACCGCCGACGCGCTCACCTCCGCCACCGTCGCCGGACTCGCGGTGCCCGGGCTCCCGCTCGGAACGGCCGTCGTCACGACCTATCCGCGCCATCCGCTGGCCCTGGCCAGCCAGGCGCTGACCGTGCAGGCGGCCACCGGCAACCGGCTCACCCTCGGCATCGGACCCGGGCACAAACACCAGGTCGAGACGGCTCTCGGGATGGACTACGACCGGCCCGCCCAGCACTCCCGCGAGTATCTGAGTGCGCTGGTGCCGCTGCTTCACGGCGAGCAGGTCGAGTTCGACGGCGAGATCCACCATGTTTCCGGGCAGATCCGCACGCCGGGCGCACGGCCGCCGTCCGTGCTCCTGGCCGCGCTGGGACCCGTCATGCTCCGCACCGCCGGTGAACTCGCCGACGGGACGGTCACCGTGTGGACGGGCGTGCGCACCGTCGCGGAGCACGTCGTCCCGCTGATCACGGCGTCGGCCGAGTCCGCCGGGCGGCCTGCGCCGAAGGTCGTCGTCAACCTGCCGATCGCGGTCACCGACGATCCAGACGGGGCGCGTTCCTGGATCGCGGAGCATTTCGGGGCGTCCCGGCGGGTGCCGCGCTACCGGGCGCTGTTCGAACGGGAAGGCGTCGGCGGAGCCGAGGACATCGCGGTCGTCGGCGATGAACGGCAGGTGGAGAAGGGGCTCCGCCGGTTCGCGGACGCCGGCGCCACGGAGTTCATCGCCGTCCCCTTCGGCCCGGAAGAGCAGATCACCCGAACCCTCACCGCCCTGGGCGCCCTCAACAGAACCGAATGAACCCGTCCCCGGACGACACGAGACGCTCCGCGACCATCGCGTGCGCGGCGCTGGGGGCGGCGTCGGCCGCCCCCAGCGCCGATGGGCGTCATCCCCGGGACGCGGTCGTGCGGGCTCGGGTCGTGCCCGAGCCGGGCATCCTTGCCGGCACCAGCGAGGCCGTGACCACCACGCTCACGGACATGGTCCGGTTCAGCGAGGTCAGGGCGTGGCATACGCGCGAAGGTCAACCCACCCAGGTCACGGGCGAGACGACCGACTGGTCCGACGGCACCACGTTCCCGCCGGACGGGCCGTGTGAAACGGGTGCGGGGGAGTGGGGCGGGTTGGTTTACTGCTCTTCAGGTGTGTTTGGCGGCACAGTGGTGGAACGAGGGAGATCATGGCGGAACCGACCGAGCTGCCCTCCGTGCGGCCGGAGCAGTGGCGTCCGTCGGAGTTCGAGGAGCGGACGCCCTCGGTGGCCCGGATGTACGACTACCTGCTCGGCGGGAAGGACAACCTCGGGGTCGACCGGGAGCGCGCGAGGGAGGCGGTGGGCGCCGATCCGCTGTTCCCGCGGGTCGTCCGCGAGAACCGGGCCTTCCTGGGACGCGTCGCGCGGTTCCTCGCCGAGGAGCGCGGGATCGACCAGTTCCTCGACATCGGCACCGGGCTCCCGACGAACGACAACGTGCACCAGATCGTCCAGCGGATCAATCCGGACGCGAGCGTCGTGTACGTCGACAACGACCCGGTCGTGCTCGCTCATGGGCGGGCCCTGCTCGCCGACAACCAGCGGACCACCGTGATCCAGGCCGATCTGCGGGACCCGGGCGCGATCCTCGCGCATCCTGACGTCCGGCGGCTGCTCGATCTGGACCGTCCGGTGGCGCTGCTGCTGCTCGCGATCCTGCACTTCGTGCCGGACGCCGCGGAGCCGCACGCGATCCTCGACGAGCTCCGCGACGCCCTGCCGAGTGGCAGCTACCTCGCGATCACGCACGGGTCCCCGGACCTGCGTCCGGACGTCGTCCACCGCCTCGAGGAGATCTACTCGCGGACGGCGTCGCCTGCGCTGGCGCGCTCGCACGAGGACGTCCTCCGGTTCTTCGGCGACTTCGAGATGATCGATCCGGGCCTGGTCTGGGTCCCCTGGTGGCGTCCCGAGGAGGAGCCCGCCGACGACTCCGATCTCGTCTGGTTCCTGGGCGGCGTGGGCCGCAAACCCTGACATCGAGCGCGAGAAGGGCCGGGATTCGTCCCGGCCCTTTCGCATGCCCGCGGGCCTCAGGGAGCGTCGAGCAGGCCGACGATCATCGCCCGCAGCGCGGCCTTGAGGCGGTCCGGGCCCTCGGCGGTCAGCTGGACGAGGACGGGGTCGCTGTGCAGTGAGCCGAGCAGGACGTGCGCGACGGTCTCGGCGTCCAGGGCGGGGTTCTCGGCGCGGAGCAGGGCGCTGATGTGGCCGTGCCAGAACGCGTAGACGCCGTGCGGTTCCTCCTGGTCCGCGTGGTACTCGTCGCTGGACGGCAGGGTGACGCCGGAGCGCGAGAGCTCGGCGAGCAGGCTCTTGTTCCGGCTGACGACGTCCACGATCGCGTCCACGAAGGCGAGGAGGCGTTCGCGGTCCGGGGCGTCCGCGCCGGGCCCGAGCGGCGGCGGGCCGGTGCGGACGGCGTCCTCGAGCGAGCGCGCGCGCTCGACCATGAGCGCCAGCATCAGCCCGGCGCGGTTCCCGAAGCGGTGGAAGACGGTGCCCTTCGCGACGCCCGCCTCGGTCGCGACCTGCTCCATCGAGATGTCCTGGGGACGGTGGGCGTCGAGCAGCCGCTCGGTGGCGGCCAGGATCGCGCGCCGGTTGCGGGCCGCGTCGGCACGTTCTCTCGGCATGTGGTGGCCGTCCTCCCGTAGACAAGTTGACCGTCGGTCAATATAGTGAATCTTGACCGTTGGTCCAGTTTATCGGGCGGCCCTGCGCGGCCGCCCTGGGGAGACATCATGCGACACGTCCGCTACCACGCCCACGGCGGCCCCGAGGTCCTCGCGGTGGAGGAGTCCGAGGTCCCCGAGCCCGGCCCCGGCCAGGTGCTCGTCCGCCCGGAGGTGATCGGCACGAACTACCTGGACGTCCAGCTGCGGCGGGAGACCGACCGCGCGTCGATCTGGTACCGGGACCTTCCGGGCACCCTGACCGGCGACGTCGTCGGGACGGTCGAGCGGACCGGCCCCGACGTCGATCCCGCCCTCGTCGGAACCCGCGTCGCCGCGCTCTCGGTCGACGCCTGGGCCGACCGGGTGCTCGCCGACGCCGAATGGCTCGTCCCGGTCCCGGACGACCTCGACGCCGCCACCGCCAGCCTCCTGCCCCTCGCCGGCGCTGTCGCACTCGGCAGCCTCCGGCTCGGGCGGATCGCCGCGGGCGAGACCGTGCTGGTCACGGCGGGCGCGGGCACGATCGGGCACCTCGCCGTCCAGCTCGCGCGGCACCGCGGGGCCGGGACGGTCATCGCCACCGCCGGCTCGGACGCGAAGCGGAAACTGCTCACCGAACTCGGCGCGGACCTCGTGATCGACCACACCGCGCCGGACTGGGACGCGCAGGTCAAGGCCGCCGCGCCCGAGGGCGTCCACCTGGTGCTGGACGCGATCGGCGGCGACACGCTGCACCGCTCGCTCGGCCTGCTCGCGCCGTTCGGGCGGGCCGTCGTCTACGGCGCGTCCGCCGGGGACCTGACGAGCGTGCCCGTGACCAGCGTCTTCGGCCTGTGCAGCCTTACCGGCTTCGCGATCGTGCCATACCGCCTCACCGTCCCCGACCAGGCGCGCGCCGACCTGGACGAGCTCACCGGACTGCTGGTCTCCGGCAAGCTGCGCGGTGTCATCGGCGAGCGCCTTCCCCTGGACGAGCCCGTGCGCGCGCACCGGCTCCTGGAGGACCGCGCCGTCCTGGGACGCCTGGTCCTGGAGCCGTAGCTCCTAGTCGGCGAAGAGGACCTGCGTCAGCGGGACGGCGAGAGCGTCCCCTGCCAGGCCGACGCACACGGCGGCGACCCTCTCGGCGAAACGGACGCGGTCGGCCGCCGCGGTGTCGACGGCCCGGCGGAGCGCCGCCCTCGGGACGGTCAGCAACGGCTCCGCCGGACCGCGGCTGCTTTCGGTCGGGCCTGAGAGGGACAGCAGGTCGTCCGGCTCCGCGGCGACCAGCAGCCAGGGATGCCCGTTCCAGAGCATGGCCGGAGCGGCCGAGCGATGCCCGGCCGCCTCCCGCCAGTCACGAAGAACACCCAGGTCAGAGCAGCATCCGGGCATCATCAGCGGGCCGCCGTCCAGGTCCAGCGCGAACCCCGCCGAGAACGCGGGGATCTCGTCGAGGACGTCCGCGCAGGACGCCTGGCCCTGCCCCCCGCGAAGGCGCGGAAGGACGTCGGCGTCGTCCAGATGAGCCCGGATGTACGCGGCGAGGGCGTCATCGTCGAGTTCGTCCGCGCCGGTGAACTCCACGATTCCGGTCTCCAGAACCATCCGGAGCGCGACCGAGCCGCCCGGCCGCCGCGCCACCCCCACACCGCTCATCGCCCCTCCCACCCCCATTGATACCCAGAACAGCCGTCCGAGGGGCACGGTTCAGGGCGCACCGCGCATCACCGCGCACCGCGCACCGCCGCGCCATGAACCGCGCTACCGCGTGGACGGCGACGAACGCCCGCGCATCCTGACACCGTCCGTCACCCGGGATCAACCACGATTCGGGCGCATCGGGAGGTGGGCGGACTCAGCCGCGGCTGAGCGCGTCGACCAGGAGGCCGAGGCGGGACTCCGCGTGCTCGGGACGCAGGCGTTCCCCTTTGGTCAGCATCGCCAGCCCGTGCAACCAGCTCCAGCCCAGCTCGGCGAACGTCTCCGGGTCGCGCTCTCCGGCGAACGGCCGCAGCGCGGTCATGAACTCCTGGAACGCGTCCCGCAGGGCCTGCGGTGACTCGCCCGTCCCGAACGTGACGTCGATCGGCTGGACGAACATCGCGTCATAGGCGGCCGGATGCTCCGCCGCGAAGTCCAGGTACGCGCGCGCGATGCCCCGCAATGCCCCGACGTCGTCCGCCGCCTCCTCCCGCGCGGCGCGCAGGTCGGCCGCGAGGTCGGTGATCCCCTCGACGGCCACCGCCGCCACGATCGCGGCCTTCCCCTTGAAGTGGCTGTACAGGACGGGCTGGCTGTACTGGACGAGCTCGGAGAGCCGCCGCGTGGTGACGGCGCCCCACCCCTCGGCCTCGGCCAGCTCCCGTGCCGTCTGGACGATCAGCCGCCTGCGGTCGGCTCGTTCGCGTTCACGACGCTGCTGTACGGACATGCCCTGGATTCTAGCATTGCTAGACATTCGAGCATGGCTAGTGTTAGCGTCGCTCTCATTCCTAGCACTGCTAGACACTCTCTCTGAGGAGCCCCCCATGAACGCCACCGCCGCCGCCCCCTCCGCCGAGACCACCGCGTCCCCCGCCCCGTCCGGCCGCCTTGTGGCCCGCGCCGCCACCGGCATCGCCATCGTGACCGGCCTGCTGGTCGCCTACTTCGGCCTCGGCTTCCTGTTCGACCCGCACTCCGCGGACAACTTCGGCATCAAGCCCTGGCCCACTGGGAACGCCACCGGCTACTTCGACGTCAAGGGCGTCCGCGACCTGGCCACCGCCGGCGCCGTCTTCACCCTCCTCGCCCTCCGCCAGCACCGCGCCCTGGCCTGGATCATGCTGTTCGACCTGCTCATCCCGCTCGGCGACATGGTCGCCGTCATCACCCACGGCGGCACCGTCGCCTTCGCCCTCGCCGTCCACGGCTCCGCCGCCGCCCTCCTCGCCCTCGGCGTCGTCCTCCAGTTCATCCGCGTCTCCCGCGACTCCAGCCTCACCGCATCCAGCCCCACCGCATCCAGCCCCACCGCATTCAGCCCCACCGCATTCAGCCCCACCGCCTGAGCCCGCGCGTCGTGGAGGAGGATGGCAGGGTGGTGGCCGGGGAAAGGGGTGGGGATGAGCGATCTTCAGACGCGGCCCGAGGCCGTGGCGTGCGGGGGCCTGGACGGAGTGGGGAGCGGGCCGGTGCGGGAGCTGCTCAAGCCCCGGATCGTGTCGCTGGGGGCGGGGACGAGTGTGCGGCGGCTGTTGCCGACGCTCGGGCGGCGGATGGTCGGCGCGTGGTGCTTCGTGGACAACTACGGGCCGGACGACATCGCGCAGGAACCGGGCATGCAGGTGCCGCCGCACCCGCACATGGGGTTGCAGACCGTGAGCTGGCTGCACGCGGGGGAGGTGCTGCACCGTGACAGCCTGGGCAGTCTCCAGACCATCAGGCCGCGCCAGCTCGGCCTGATGACCTCGGGACGGGCCATCTCCCACTCGGAGGAGTCGCCGCGCGACCACGGCCGGATGCTGCACGGCGCGCAACTCTGGGTGGCGTTGCCCGAGGCCGCGCGCAACACCGGCCCGACCTGGGAGTTCCATGGCGAGCTTCCCGTGGCGACGGGGCCCGGGTTCAAGGCGACCGTGCTGCTGGGCGACGTGGACGGCGCCTCCTCTCCGGGAACCGCGTTCACCCCCATCGTCGGCGCGGACATCGAGGTCGCGGACGGCGCGGACGTGCGCCTGCCGCTGGAGCCCGACTTCGAGTACGCCGTCCTGACCATGGACGGACGCACCGTCGTGGACGATGTTCCGCTGGACCCCGGGTCGATGCTCTACCTCGGCTGCGGCCGCCGTGAGCTGCCCCTGCGCTCGGACGGCGGCGGCTCCCTGATGCTGCTCGGCGGCGAACCGTTCGAGGAGCGCCTGGTCATGTGGTGGAACTTCGTCGGGAGGACCGGCGAGGAGATCTCCAAGGCGCGCGCCGACTGGATGGGCGGCGACCGCTTCGGTGTCGTCCACGGATACGACGGCGACCGGACTCCCGCGCCGGCCCTGCCCGGTCTGCCCCTCAAGCCCCGCGGCCGCGTTCGCTGAGCTGCTCCCGCAGCCCCTCCAGGTCGGGGGCGCCCCGTAGCGCGACATGGGCGGTCAGGTGAGGCTCTGGCGGGTGCCGGTCTCGGAAGAGCGGCGGATGGCGTCGAGGAGTCGGTGCAGCTCAAGGGCCTCCTCGAAGGTGGGGGCGGTGGCGGGGGAGTCGGCGATCGCCTGGTAGAGAGCGGCCACGTTCGCGCCTTCGGTGCCCTTCAGGGACGGCGGGAGCGTGTCGAGGTCGTCCGGAAGGCCGAGCGGCTGCGGGGTGCCGCCGGGTTCGCGGTTGCCCAGCAGGACGAGGTCGTCGATCTGGACGCCCCGGCCGCCGCGCGAGGACAGTGTGAGGTCGCCCTCGGTGCCGGCGATCTCGATGCGGGTGCCCGGGGACGTGACCTTGGCGTAGTGGACGTGCGCGGCCAGCGTCGCTCCGGACGCGAGGGTGCCGTTCAGCACCAGCTGGTCGGGACTGTCGGACGTCACGGGCTCGCCGGTCTCGGCGACCGTGTAGTGGACGCGCTGGACGGCCGTGGCCGCCGACAGGTCCGCGATCGGGCCGACGAGGTGCCGGACGAGGTCGAGGTGGTGGCCGCCGCCGACCTCCAGGGTGCCCGCGGCGTTGCGGACGTCGGCGGTGTAGGACGACCAGGCGGGCATGGTGCCGTCCGCGCCCTTGGCGAGGGCGCCGTGGACGTTGACCGAGGTCACGCGGCCGACATGGCCGTCGGCGATGAGGTGGCGGGCGTGCATGACGGCGGGGGCGAAGCGGGCCTGGAGGCCGACCGTGGCGTGGACGCCAGCGTCCGACGCCAGCTTGACGACGGCCTCGGCCTCCTCGGTGGTGCGGGTGAGCGGCCATTCGGAGAGGACGCCCTTGCCCGCGCCGAGCGCGGCACGGATCAGCGCCTCGTGCGCGGGGACCTTCACCGTGATCGCGACGAGGTCGACGTCGGGGTGGGCGGCGAGCTGGTGCGGGTCGGTGAAGTGGTGGGGGACGCCGAACCGGCGGGCGGCCTCGCTGGCGCTCTCCTCGCGGCGGGTGCCGACGGCGGTGATCTCGAAGCCGGGCAGCGCGCGCAGCGCGGGGATGTGGGCGCGGGACGCCCAGCCCTGGTCGGGGTTGGCCCCGATGATGCCGACGCGGATCGCGGACATGATGATCTCCGTTCGATAACCGGACGCCTGCCGTCCGGATAATGAGGACCCTAGAACAAGCGGACGCGCCCTGTCCACTTAATCCGGACGCGTGTCGTCCGCTTGCTACGATCGGGGCATGGAGACCCTGAGCGCCGTGGACCGCCTGCTGGACGACGGCTCCGGGCGCGTCCCCCGGGCCGACGCCCGCCGCAACGTCGAGCGGCTCGTCGCCGCGACCCGCGACGCGGCGGCCGAGGGCGCCGAGATCACCGCGCACGACATCGCGCGGCGCGCGGGCGTGGGCGTGGGCACGTTCTACCGGCGTGTCGGGACGCTCGAACGGCTCCTCCAGGCCGTCCTGGAGGAGATCTTCGGCGAGATCCTCGCGCGCGGCGACCAGGGCCTCGCCGAGCCCGACCCGTGGACGGGCTTCCGCGAGTTCGCGGCCTCCTACCTGCGGCTCCGCAACGAGCTGTGCGACGTGAACCAGGCGATCGGCGGGGTGCTCGACCACGAGCGCGCCGAGCTGCGCGACCGCGTCCGGCGGCTGGTCGAACGCGCGCAGGACGCCGGGGCGATCCGCGCCGACGTGTCCTGGACGGACGTGTCGTTCCTGCTGGTCGGCGCGTCCACGGGCCCCCACACCATGGGCATCCACGCCGGGCCGTCCCAGTGGGAGCGCAACCTCGCGATCGTCCTGGACGGCCTGCGCACCCCCGTCCCGACCCCGCCCCCCGGCGACGCCCCCCGGGTCCCCGAGACCCGCGCCGCCGATCAGCGGCCCGAGCCTGGCGAAAGGCCGGGCGTGGTGGAATCACCGGCGCCCGGAACCCGTTGATCCACGTGTGATGCATGGCGAATACAAGGTGCCCGGCGGGAAGCTCGTCGTGGCCGACGTGGACGTGGTCGACGGCCTGCTCAGCGGCCCCCGGATCAGCGGTGACTTCTTCCTCGAGCCGGACGAGGCGCTCGACGCGATCAACGGCGCCCTCGACGGCCTGTCCGCGGGCCTCGAGGCGCGCGACCTCGCCGCGCGCGTCCAGGCGGAGCTGCCGCCGGGGACGGTGATGCTGGGCCTGACCGCCGAGGCGGTCGGGATCGCGGTGCGGCGGGCCGTCGCGCGCGCGTCCGACTGGCGGGACCACGACTGGCGGCTCGTCCACGAGGGTCCGCAGCCGCCCGCGCTGCACATGGCGATCGACCAGGTGCTCGCCGAGGAGGTCGGCGCGGGCCGCCGCCCGCCGACGCTGCGGATCTGGGAGTGGGGCGCGTCCGCCGTGGTCATCGGCAGTTTCCAGTCGCTGCGCAACGAGGTGGACGGGGACGCCGCGTCCGGCCTGGACGTCGAGGTCGTCCGCCGGATCAGCGGCGGCGGCGCGATGTTCGTCGAGCCCGGCGACACCATCACCTACTCGCTGTACGCGCCGGAGTCCCTGGTCGCGGGCATGTCGTTCGCCGAGAGCTACGCGTTCCTGGACGACTGGGTGCTCGGCGCGCTGGGCGAGCTGGGCATCCGCGCCTGGTACCAGCCGCTGAACGACATCACCTCCGACCACGGCAAGATCGCGGGCGCCGCGCAGAAGCGGCTCGCGAACGGGGCCGTCCTGCACCACGTGACCATGTCCTACGACATCGACGTGGACAAGATGCTGCGGGTGCTGCGGGTCGGGAAGGAGAAGCTGTCCGACAAGGGCACGACCAGCGCGAAGAAGCGCGTCGACCCGCTGCGCCGCCAGACCGGCCTGTCCCGCGACGAGATCATCGGACGCATGGTCGGGCACTTCCGCACCCGCTACGGCCTCACCCCGGACACGCTCACGGGTGACGAGCGCGCCCTCGCCGACAAGTACGTCGCCGAGAAGTTCACCACCCCGGAGTGGACCGCCCGCGTCCCGTGACGCCCCCGCTTTCCGCCCGGCCCTCCCGCCCCGCGCCGCCGCCCGCAGCCGTCCTCCCGGTTCCTTGATCGTTCCGGGTGGCAGATCTTGCCGTTGTGGACGGGCGGCGCGGGCGGTTAGAACGAGGGCATGAGCCAGTACCCCTATCCGGTCGTGCCCGCGCCCCGGTTCGACGTGCCCGCGGAGCACGCCGTCGAGCGCGCGCGGGCGTTCGCCGACACCATGACGCTGCGCCGGACGGTCCGGGACTTCGCGTCCCGGCCGGTGCCGCCGGAGGTGGTCGAGCACGCCCTGCGTGCCGCGGCGACCGCGCCGAGCGGCGCGAACGTGCAGCCGTGGCGGTTCGCCGTCATCACCGATCCGGAGCGCAAGCGCAGGCTGCGCGAGGCGGCCGAGGCCGAGGAGCGGGAGTTCTACGAGCACCGCGCGTCCCCGGAGTGGCTGGAGGCGCTGGCGCCGCTCGGCACCGACTGGCGCAAGCCGTTCCTCGAGGACGCCCCGGCGGTCATCGTCGTGTTCGAAGTGCATCGGGGCCCGCACTCGCCGCGACCGTACTACGTCAAGGAGTCCGTCGGGATCGCCGTGGGGTTCCTGCTCGCCGCGCTCCACCAGGCCGGTCTCGCCACGCTCACGCACACGCCGAGCCCGATGAAGTTCCTGAACGAGGTCTGCGAACGTCCCCGGGAAGAACGGGCGTACGTGGTCATCCCGGTCGGCTACCCGGCGGACGACGCGATGGTCCCGGACATCACCAAGAAGCCCATGGACGAGATCGTCGTCCACCTCTGAGGGCACGCCGATCGCCGGGGAGCGGCGGCCGAGGCTCGCGGAAGGCGAACCCCCGGCCGCCGCTCACCGAGCACGGTCAGCCCTTCAGGACGGCTTCGGCCAGTTTCTTGTCCCGGGCGACGCGCACGAGCGCGGACGAGAACCGCGCGAGGTCCTTGTCCGGGACCTCGTCGGCCAGGCGCTTCGCGTCGGCGGGCAGGCCGAGGCGTTCGGCGCCCTTGAGCGCCTGCGCGTCCATGTACGGACGCAGCCACGGCCACATCTGCTGGGCCTCGCGGCAGAAGATGTCGACGCCGACCGGCCCGATGCCGGGGAACTCGCGCAGCAGCTCGCCGGCGCGGACCGGGTCGCGCTCCGCCTCGATGGGCAGCCGCCGCAGGTCACCGCCGTACTTGTCCAGGACGAGGTCGGCCATGTCGCCCAGGTGTGTCGCGGTGCTCTCGTCGTAGCGGACGTAGTGGCCGCGGTCGAGCGCGTCCACCCTCTGCTGCCAGGTCAGCCGCGCGATCCCGCGCGCGGTCCCCCCGCTCGCCTCGAACACCTCGCGGGCCGCCGCCATCGCGATGTCCGACCCGATCCGGGCGCTGAGCAGGTTGGCCAGGACCAGCAGCCGGAACAGCGGGCCCGGCTGGTCCTTGAGCGGGATCCCCGCCTCCTCGGCGTAGGTCCGGCCCGCCTCACGCAACAACCTCTTCACGACAGCGTCCATCAACGCACCTCCCGTCAAACGCGCTGTACCCACGCGTGGGCGGTTGACGCCTGCCGGACGCGAATCAGAGCAGGCTCAGCTGGCCCTCGCCGGCGAGCGGGTCGCGGTGGCGCTTCAGGTGCCGCCAGCGGGGCAGGTCGTCCAGGTACGACCAGGACATCCGGTGGTGCGGGGTCGGACCGTGCTCCTCCAGCGCCTTCTGGTGGACCGGTGACGGGTAGCCGGCGGCGTCGGCGAATCCGTACCCGGGAAAACCGGTGTCAAGCGCCGCCATCAGGCCGTCCCTGTGGACCTTGGCCAGCACGGACGCGGCGGCGACGGTGATCGAGCGCTGGTCGGCCTTGACCTCGGACCGGACGCGCCAGCGCGGGTCCCGGACGTAGTCGTTGTCGCCGTCCAGCAGGACCAGGTCGGGCGGTTCCGGCAGGGCGGACAGGGCGCGGACGGCCGCGCGCCGCAGCGCCGCCGTCATGCCCAGCTCGTCGATCTCCTGGGGGGACGCGGCGCCGATGGCGTGCGCGTCGAGCCAGTCCGGCAGGATCGCGGCGAACGCCTCGCGGTGCGGCTTGGTCAGCAGCTTCGAGTCGGTGAGCCTGATCGTCCGCCTGCCCCGGCCGGGGAGTTCCGGCGGGGCCGAAAGGTCGGTGACGGCCGCGCACACGACGACGGGTCCCGCCCAGGCGCCGCGTCCGACCTCGTCCACCCCGGCGATCCGGACCGGGCGGCCCGTCAGCGCGCGCAGCTCGTCCTCGATCTCGTACCCGGCGACCCGGGACAGCCGTGATCCGGACGCCGCGGACGCGTCGCTCTCGAACCCGGGCAGGGCGATGTCGGCGGTGGTGGACTGGGCAGCGGACAAGGGTTCTCCCGGACGTAGGAGGCGTGGCGGCGCTCCCGATCGTACGACCCCGTCAGGCCCCCGGCGCCCCACCCCCGCGCCCGGCGCGGCGCGGGGCCCCGAGGCGAACCGATCGCCTACAGCCAGCCGTTCTGGCGGGCGGCGCCGACGGCCTCGATGCGGTTGCGCGAGCCGGTCTTCCCGATCGCGGACGACAGGTAGTTGCGGACGGTGCTCTCCGACAGGTGCAGCCGGACGGCGATGTCGGCCACGGTCGCGCCGTCCGCGGCGGCGGCCAGGACGTCCCGTTCCCGTTCGGTCAGGGGGTTCGGGCCGACGGAGAGGGCGGCGGTGGCGAGCGCCGGGTCCACGACCTGCTCACCGGCGAGGACGCGGCGGATCGCGGAGACGAGGTCCTCGATCGGGCCGTCCTTGACGAGGAAGCCGCGCGCGCCCGCCTCCATGGCCCGGCGCAGGTAGCCGGGCCGGCCGAACGTGGTGACGATCAGGACGCGGCAGGACGGCAGGTCGCGGCGCAGGTCGGCGGCGACGTCGAGTCCGGTGCGGTTCGGCATCTCGATGTCCAGGACGGCGACGTCCGGCCTGGTCTCCAGGGCCGTGGGCAGCACCTCGGCGCCGTCCGCGACCTGCGCGACGACCTCGAGGTCGTCCTCGAGGTCGAGCAGCAGCGCGAGGGCGCCCCGCATCATGCCCTGGTCTTCGGCGAGCAGCACTCGGATCACCGGGTCATTCTCCACCCTTGGCGACCGGAACCGTCGCGGCCAGGACGAACCCGGACGAGGACGGCGCGGCCCGGAGGGTCCCGCCGATCGACCCGACACGTTCGCCGAGGCCGGACAGCCCGTTGCCGGGCGGCGGGGCGTCCCCGCCGGCGCGTCCGTCGTCGGAGATCTCCACGGACGCCTGGGCCCCGTCGTTCCGCACGGTGATCACGCACCGGGCGGCGCCGCTGTGCCGGATGACGTTGGTGACGCCCTCCCGGACGACCCAGCCGAGCAGCGCGTCCGGGTCGGGCGGGAGGGGCCCGCCGGAGCGCCGCAGGACGATCCGGACGCCGGCGTCGGCGAGGGCGGTGCGGGCGTGGTCGAGTTCGGCGGCGAGGCCGCGCCCGCGGTATCCGCTGACGGCCTGGCGGACCTCGGTGAGCGCCTGGCGTCCGACCTGCTCGATGTCGGCGGCCTGCTCGGCGGCGCGCGCCGGGTCGATCTCGGCGAGCCGCCGGACGGCCTGCGCCTTCACGACCATGAGCGACAGCGTGTGCCCGAGCAGGTCGTGCAGGTCGCGGGAGAACCGGAGCCGTTCCTCGGCGACGGCGGCGTGCGCGAGCTCCTCGCGCGCCTCGCGGAGCAGGGCGATGACGGAGAACAGGCGGATGACGATGGCGGTCACGGTGCCCGCCGAGACCGTCCCCCACCAGATGCTGCCGGAGCCGCCGCCCTTCAGGCCGCCGAGCCAGATGGTCAGTCCCGCGGTCGTGGAGACCCCGCCGACCAGCACCATCAGTCCCCATTCGGGACCAGGCGTCCGGTTCGGGAGGTGTCCCGCGACGGTTCCGGCGGCGAGTCCGGCGAGCGGGAAGCACACGTACCAGTTCGGGCCGAGCTCGGTCGACGCGAGGGCGGCGCCGCCGGTGAGCGCGACGACGCCCGCGATCGGCAGCCGCAGCGGGACGCGGGCGTCGAACGCCGACACGACCGTCCCGAGGTACACGGCGAGGAACGCCACCAGGAGGGGGACGGCGAGCCAGAAGGGACGCGCCGTGCCCCGTACGACGTCCTGGACGGGCCACCAGGCGATGACGGCCCAGAACGCGAACGCCCAGGGGGTCGGGCCCTTCGTGTCCATCCGGTTCAGGTCCATGGCCGGACGCCGTGGAACATGCTCCTGAACGGCCCGGGGGACCCGTGCCCCGGCGACCCTGGGGACCCGCGCCCCGATGATCCGGGGGAGCCGCGTCCACAACAGGCGCCGCATCAGCGGTTCACTTTTCGCACGTCGATACCGTACGGGCACCCGGCTACGCTCCTGCACGCGCGGGTCACACCGTCTGCGCGGAGCGGCGGTAGCCGACCACGGCGAACACGGTGAAGGCGGCCGCCCAGGCGGCCAGGACGAGCGTGCCCACGAGCGTCGGCGCGTGGCCGCCCGCCACGCTCCAGGACAGTTCGCCGTACCGGTTGACCGGGGTGAGGCGCGAGACGGACGCCAGCCAGGACGGCATCTTGCCGATGGGGAACCACAGGCCGCCGAGCAGCGACAGGCCCATGTAGACCGCCAGTCCGGCCATCTGCGCCTTCTGCGCGGTCAGCAGGTACCCGAATCCGACGCCGAGGACGGCCAGCGGCGCGATCCCGAGCCAGAGCAGCGCGAACACGGCGAGCCAGCGTCCGGGGGACAGCGTCACGTCGTTCACCAGGCCGCCCGCGAGGCACACCGCGACGATCGGCGGGAGGGCGGCGGCCATCGCGCACAGGGCGCGTCCGACCACCACCTGGGACGGTGCGAGCGGCAGCAGCCGGAGCTGCCGGATCCAGCCGAGCGGTTTGTCCTCGGAGATCGAGACGCCGCTGGTCATGACGGCCCCGATCGCCCCGAAACCGGCCATTCCGACCATCGAGTACAGGGCGCCGTCGGCGCTCGCGCTGCCGCCGAGGTCGAGGTTGCTGAAGACCAGGTACATCGTCAGCGGCGACACCAGCGTCATGATCAGGTACCCGGGGTCGCGCAGCAGCCGCAGCAGTTCCAGGCGGACGTAGTGGACGAGCATCATCGGACGGCCTCCGGCGTCTCGGTCCCCGCCGGGGCGGAGTGGGTCAGGGTCAGGAACGCCTGCTCGAGGCTCGCGCCGGTGACCTCCAGGTCCCGGACGGCCCCGGCGGCGGCGAGCGCGAGCACGGTCGCGTCCGCGTCGGTCGTGTGCAGCCGGACGCGCCGCCCGTCGACCTCGCTGCTCAACACCCCGGGCAGGCCCGAGGGGTCGGGCAGGACGGACGCGTCGACGCTCACGGTGCGGCCGGGGACGCGGCGCTTGATCTCGTCGCTGGTGCCGTCCGCGACGACGCGTCCGCGGTCGACGACCACGATCCGGTCGGCCTCGGCGTCCGCCTCCTCCAGGTAGTGCGTGGAGAACAGGACGGTCGCGCCGCGTTCCGCGCAGGCGCGGATCGCGACCCACAGTTCGTGCCGGGACTCGATGTCGAGCGCGGCGGTCGGCTCGTCCAGGACGATCAGGTCGGGCGCGCCCGCGACCGCCAGGGCGAACCGGACCCGCTGCGCCTGCCCGCCCGACAGGCCGTCGGCGCGGCGTCCGGCCAGGTCGGAGATGCGGGCGATGTCCATCAGCTCGGCCGTCGAGGGCATGGGGCCGCGCGCGACCGACGCGTGGGCCCGCTGGACGAACCCGACGAGCTCGCGCACCGTGACGCCGCCGATGAGCCGCCCGGTCTGGGGCATCGCGCCGACGCGTCCGGCGCGGACGGCGCGTTCCGGTGAGCCGCCGAGCACCCGTACCGTCCCGGTGTCGGGGGTCCGCAGGCCGAGGATCATCGAGATCAGCGTCGACTTGCCCGCTCCGTTGGGGCCGAGCAGCGCGACCGTCCGTCCCCGGTCCAGCCGGAGGCCCAGTCCGTCGACGGCCCGGACGGCTCCGAAGCTCTTGGTCACTCCGTGTGCTTCCACCGCGTGTACTTCCACCGCTTCCATGCCGATGACTCTAGAAATCGGCGGGTGTGTCGCAGCAGAGCCGGAGATCCGCGTTCACGCAGGACAAATGTCCCGGGTGACACAGAGCGATGTGGCCATACGGGCGAACCTCGGTGGGGAAGGGTGCCGTTGGGGTGGCTCCTACGCTTTACTCGGATTGATGACGTTGTTCGGTGGCTCCGGCTCCCGCCCGGCGGCAGGGGCCGCGGCGCGGGACCTCTTCGAGCGTCTGCGCGGCCGGTACTTCCAGGTGCCGCCAGGGCTCCGGTTCCTGGGCGGCGTCGTCCTCCCGGCGGGTGCCGCCGCGGTCGCGGCCGTGCTGAACCTGCCGGTGCCGACGACGGCGGTGTTCACGGTGATCCTGCTGGTGGTGGCGCATCTGACGCTGCGGTCCCCGGCGGGGATGGCGGTTGTCGCGGTGGTCGTCGTGTGGCTGGCGTCCTCGGCGGGGATCGGGCGGCTGTACCCGGGGCCTCCGCATCCGTACCTGAACGCGGGCGTGCTCCTGGCGCTGCTCGCGCTGCCGGTCGCGGTCGTGTCGCTGCGGCTGCGCGGGTACGCGCCGTGGCGGACGGCGACGGTGGCGCTCGTGCCCGCCGGTGTCGTCGCGGCCGCGTCGGCGCTCTCGGTTCCCGGGCTGTCCGCGGGTCCGGCGTGGGCGGCGGGGCTGGCCGTCCTCGGCTACCGGTGGGATCAGGCGCGGCGGACGTCGTCGGCGGAGGCGTACGAGACGGGCTGGGTGCAGGAGCAGTCCGGCGGGCGTCCGGACGGCCGGGGCGCGCGGGGGTCCGGGCCGTCCGATGGCAGGACCCCGACCGGTCCGGACGGCGCGACCCCGGACAAGGCGGACGGCACGTCGCCGGGGCATGACGGTGAGGCCGCGGGCTCCCCGGAGGCGACGCGGGTGGCCCACGACGAGCGGGCGGCGGCGGACGCGCGTCCGCCGGACGATCCGAGGGCCGCCCCCACGGGTGCCGCCCCCACGGGCGCCGTTCCTACGGGCGCCGCCCCCACGGTGGGCGAGGCCCTCGCGGAACTGGCCGGGATGACCGGCCTCGAACCGGTGAAACGGCAGGTCAGGTCGATCGCGGCGTCCATCGAGGCGGCGCACCTGCGGGCCGAGGCCGGGGTGCCGACCGAGAAGCCGCTGCGGCACCTGGTGTTCGTCGGGCCGTCCGGGACGGGCAAGACGACGGTCGCCCGCGTCCTCGCGCGGATCTTCCACGCGTTCGGGCTGCTGCCGTCCGCGACCGTGGTGGAGGCGACGCGCGCGGACCTGGTCGGCGAGTACCTGGGCGCGACGGCGCTGAAGACGAACGCGCTGGTCGACGCGGCGCTCGGCGGCGTGCTGTTCGTCGACGAGGCGTACTCGCTGGTCAACGCGTCCGAGGGGCAGCCGGACCGGTTCGGCGACGAGGCCGTCCAGGCGCTCCTCAAGCGGGCCGAGGACGACCGCGGGAACCTCGTCGTGATCCTCGCCGGGTACGAGGACCGCATGGACGCGTTCCTCGACTCCAACCCGGGCCTGGCCTCCCGCTTCGCCACGCGCGTCCACTTCCCGTCCTACGGCCCGGACGAGCTGCTGGAGATCGCCGAGCTTCACGCGGGCCGCCGCGACGACCGCTTCGACCAACCCGCGCGCGCACGACTGCGTGACAAGTTCGTCGACGTCCACAGGCGCGGCATCGTGGACGAGCTCGGCAACGGACGTTTCGTCCGGTCGCTGACCGAGGCCGCCGCGCGCGCACGAGACGTCCGGGTCGTCGCCGCCGACCGGGACCGCGACCGCGCGCCGACCGCCGAGGAACTCGTCACGCTCACCGCCCGCGACGTGGACGCCGCGTTCGGCGAGCTCACCGAGCGGTACCGCGGCTACGCCGAGGCCCCGACGCTGGAGGAGGCGCTCGGCGAACTGGACGCGATGATCGGCCTGGCCCCGGTGAAGCGGCAGGTCCACCAGGTCGCCGCGCAGTTGCAGGTGGCCCGGATGCGGCGCGAGCAGGGTCTGGTCACCCGGCCGCCGACCAGGCACTTCGTGTTCACCGGTCCGCCCGGCACGGGCAAGACCACGGTGGCGCGCGTGCTCGGGCGGGTCTTCGCCGCGCTCGGCCTGCTCGCCCGCCCGGACGTCGTGGAGGTCCAGCGCGCGGACCTGGTCGGCGAGCACCTCGGCGCGACCGCGCTGCGGACCAACCGCGTCGTCGACTCGGCGCTCGGCGGCGTCCTGTTCGTGGACGAGGCGTACTCCCTGGTCAACTCGGGGTACTCGGGCGGCGACGCGTTCGGCGCCGAGGCCGTCCAGACACTCCTGAAGCGCGCCGAGGACGACCGTGACCGGCTGGTCATCGTCCTGGCCGGATACCCCGCCGACATGGACCGCCTCCTCGCGTCCAACCCGGGCCTGGCCTCCCGGTTCGACGAACGCGTCGACTTCCCCTCCTACGGCCCGGACGAGCTGCTCCGGATCGCCCAGCTCATCGCCCGCCAGGGCGGCGACGTCTGGTCCGACACCGCCCTCGACGACCTCGCCCTGGTCTTCCAGCGCGCCGTCGGCCTCGGCCGCGTCGACGAACTCGGCAACGGGCGCTTCGCCCGCACCCTCTACGAGAAGGCGTCCGCCGTCCGCGCCCTGCGCGCCGCCGCTCTCGGCGACGCCGCCACCCCCGCCGACCTCACCACCCTCACCGCGGGCGACGTCCATGACGCGCTCTCCGAGCTCACCCACCGCCTATCCCGAATGTGGTGAGATCGTCCGCATGGAGACGGTGACCTGGGCGCAGGCCCTCGCCTGGCGCATGCGACGCCAGCACATCGAGGCCGCGGCGGACGCCCCCGCCGTCGAGATCGCGCGGCGCCTGGCGGGCGTCCAGGCCCAGGTCATGTCGGCCGCCGACCTCGCCGTCCGGATCCGCCGGCGCGCCCCGGAGGGCGTCGCCCCGGCGATCGCCGACGGATCCCTCGCCAAGACGTGGGCCATGCGCGGCACGCTGCACCTCCTGCCCGCCGACGACGCCCCCGCCTACCTCGCCCTCTGCGCGGCCGCCCGCACCTGGGAGAAGAAGAGCTGGCAGAAGAACTTCGGCGCCACCCCGGACGACGTCGACGCGCTCGCCGACGCGGCCCGGACCGCCCTCGCCGACGGCACGCCCCTCACCCGCGAGGAACTCACCGCCGCGATCGTCGCGGAGACCGGCTCGTCCCACCTCGCCGACGTCCTCGGCTCCGGCTGGGGAACGCTGCTCAAGCCCCTGGCCTGGAAGGGCGTCCTGTGCCACGGCCCGTCCCGGGGCACGCGCGTCACCTTCGTCCGCCCGCCCTGGACGTCCCTGCCGCCCGTCGAGGACGCCGCCCGCACCGTCCTGCGCGCCTTCCTGTCCGCCCACGGCCCCGCGACCCCCGACACCTTCGACGCCTGGCTCCTCCGCAAGGCCAGCCGCAAGAAGGACGTCCGCGCCTGGTTCGAGGCCGCGGACCTCGCTCAGGTCGACGTCGAGGGCACCCCGATGTCCGTCCTCCCCGACCACCTCGACGAGCTGCTCGCGACCCCGCCGTCCACGTCCGTCCGCCTGCTCGGGCCGTTCGACCAGTACGTCCTCGCCGGCGGCACCGGCTCACCGCACCTCGTCCCGCCCGCCCATCGCACCGCCGTCAGCCGCCCCGCCGGCTGGATCTCCCCGGTCGTCCTCCACCAGGGCCACGTGGCCGGAACCTGGGACGCCACCACCCCCGAAGCCACCCCCACCCTCTTCGAAGACGTCCCCTCCCAGGCCCTCACCCACGAACTAGAGCGCCTCCGCACCCTGCTCAGCTGAGGCGGAAGCGGACCGTGACGCCTGGGCGGAGTTGGGCGGCCAGGGGGAGGTCGTGGGTGCGGACGACGGCCAAGACGGGGTAGCCGCCTGTCGTCGGGTGGTCGGTGAGGAAGAGGATCGGGTTGCCGTTCGGGGGAACCTGGAGGGCGCCGGTGACCATGCCCTCGCTCGCCAGTTCGCCCTCACGCGCGCGTACGAGGGCGGGGCCTTCCAGGCGGACGCCCACACGGTTCCCGGTCGGTGTGACGGTGTACGGAGCCGACGTGAGGACGCTCAGGGCGTCCGGGGCGAACCAGTCGTCGCGGGGACCCGGGACGACGCGGAGGACCGGGGCGTCCGGAAGGACCGGGACGGGCGCGTGGTCGACGGCCATGGGGGCGTCGGTGCCGCCGAACGTGAGGCGCGTGCCGGGGGCGAGCGGCGGCGGGCCCAAGCGGGAGAGCAGGTCGGTGGACCGGCTGCCGAGGGTCTTCTCGCAGGTCAGGCCACCTCGGACGGCCAGGTAACTGCGCAGCCCGCGCGTCGGCGCACCCAGGTGGAGGACGCCGCCCTCCGGCACGTGGACGGGGGCGTTCATACCGTGGGGACGGCCGTCCAGACGCACGTCCAGCGGGGCGCCCGTGACCGAGATCCAGGCGGGGGAGCGGAAGCGCAGGACGGCGCCGCCCAGCGTGAACTCGATGCCCGCGGCACCCTCGGGGTTGCCGACCAGGCGGTTCGCCAGGCGCAGGGACGGCGCGTCGGCGGCCCCCGACCGCGGGACGCCGAGGTGCGCGTATCCGGGACGACCGAGGTCCTGGACGGTCGCCAGCGGCCCTGGGCGGACGACCTCGATCACCGCGACCGCTCCGGGACGAACCGGACCCGCAGCCCCGGACGCAGCAACGACGGCGGATCACGCCGGACGTCCCACATCGTGAGATCCGTGCGCCCCAGCAACCGCCACCCACCCGGCGACGGCGACGGATACACCGCCGTGTACGAACCGGCGATCGCCACCGAACCCGTAGGCACCGACGTCCGCGGAGACGCCCGCCGCGGAACACGCAGGGCCGCGTCAAGACCGGTCAGATAGCCGAAACCGGGGGAGAAGCCCAGGTAGGCCACCGAGTACTCGGCGGCCGCATGCCGCTCCACGACCTCCCGCACCGACAACCCGGCCAGCTCCGCGACCTCGCCCAGATCCTCGCCGTCGTACCGCACCGGGATCTCGACCGGCGGCGCGTCCTCGGCCTCGGCCGCGCCCGCCTCCAGCGCCGCGACCCGGGACGCGAGCCGGTCGAGGTCGCAGACGTCCGGCTCGGCGACCAGCAGAACCGTCCGCTCACCAGGGACGATGTCGGTGACACCGGGAAACGCCGCGGCCCGCAGCGCCCGGTGCAGGCGGTGCGCGTCGTCCAGGCCGGCCGTCTCGACGAGCAGCCCGCCGTCCCCGGCCCGCCGGACCGTCCTCACGCGAACGGCCCCAGCCGCACCCCGGCCTCCTCCAGCGCCGCCCGGACGCCCCGCGCCAGCGCCACCGCGCCCGGCGTGTCACCGTGCACGCACATCGACCGCGGGGCGAGCGTCACCTCCGACCCGTCCACGGCCGTGACCCGCCCCTCCGTCGCCATCCGGACGGCCCGCTCGGCCACCCGCGCCGGATCGTGCACGACCGCGCCCGGCTCGCGCCGCGACACGAGCCGTCCCTCAGGCGTGTACGCGCGGTCGGCGAAACACTCCTCGACGACCGTCAGACCGTCCGCGACCTCGTACAACGCCGAGCCCGGAAGCGTGAGGACCGGCAATGTCGTGTCATAGGCGCGCACCGCGTCGGCGACCGCGCGCGCCTGCGCCGGATCGCGGGCCAGCCGGTTGTAGAGCGCGCCGTGCGGCTTCACGTACGACACCCGCCCGCCCTCGGCACGCGCTATCCCGTCCAGCGCGGCGACCTGGTACAGCACCTCGGCGGTCAGCTCCTCGGGCGCCACGTCCATCTCACGCCGCCCGAACCCGGCGAGGTCGCGGTAGGAGACCTGCGCCCCGACCGCCACACCCCGCTCGACCGCCGCCGCGCACACCCGCCGCATGATCAGCGGATCGCCCGCGTGGAACCCGCACGCCACGTTCGCGCTCGTGATCACGTCCAGCAGGGCCAGGTCGTCGCCCAGCTCCCAGACGCCGAACCCCTCACCGAGGTCGGCGTTGATGTCCATCACCGGCATGGCTCAAGATGTACCACCGCGAGGCGCGGTTCAGACCGCCTTCTCCACCAGGCCGGTCACCTCGCCGCGCGGCGCCCACGCCTGGTACACGCCCCGGTCGAACGACTCCAGCCCGAGCCGCTCGGCGACCGCCGCGCGTCCCCCGGCGTACTCCACCCGCAACCAGTCGTCATGCTCGCCGAGCACCGCGAACGGCTCTCCGCGCCACGTGCAGCGCGTGCTCACGTACGCGAGCCGCGTCACCTCGCCCACCGGCACGACCCGGACGTACCGCTCCGCCGTGACCTCCTCGAACCCGTCGGCGGGACGCGCCCGGTACAGCCGGACGTCGTCCCCGTCCGGACTCGCCTCGTACTCCTCGCCCCGCCAGTCCGCGACGTACCCGTGCCGGACGCTCATTCCCCACTCTCCCCACGCGCGTGCCGTCCCCGAGGCGCATCAGGCCGGGTCTCGGACGGCCGCTCCCCACGGCCGGACGCCACGAACCCGCGCGCGCCCTCGACGGCCCCGCCCGGAGCCCCCGCGAACCCGCGCGCGCCCTCGGCCGGTCCACCCGCCGCCGTTCGCTCCCGCGCGGGCTCGACCGGGTTGTTCGGGGCCGCCGTCGCGGGGTTGCGGGGCGGGGCCGGGGCGTCCTTGGGAGCCGCGGGGCCCGCGAACATCGTCGTCGGCGTCCGGCTCCTCCTCGTGGCCGGGGGACCGGCGCGGCGAGTGGAACGGGGCGTCCGGGGCTTGTCGGCGCCGCGCGCCGTCGCCAGCCGGATACGCCAGCGCCGCAGGTCGGCGTCATAGACGGCGACCAGCGTCGGACGTCCCTCGCGCGCGAGCCGGTGCATCTCCGCGCCATGCGGCAGGCGCTGGCTGTCCACCTTGAACTCGGCGACCGGCGCACCGGACGGCGCCTGCTCCTCCCCGCTCGGCGGACTCCGGAACAGCGTGGACTTCAGGGCGGGCCACCGGATCACGTGCACCGCGTCCATGCCCGCCTCGAACGGCGCCCCGGGACTCTCCAGCCCCAGAGCCTGGACGAGCCGCTCCGGACGGGTCAGCTCCGCCACGTCCTGAAGCCTGTGCACGTACCCGGCGACCAGGTCGTACCCGCCGTCCAGGTAGTGCGTGACGTGCTCGGGCCGCAGCACCTTCTGCATCATGACCACCACCGGCGCCGGAACCGGCTCGGGGCGCGTCACCTGCGGGATGGCGTCCGGACGCGTGACCTGCGAGACGGCGTCCGGACGCGTCGCCTGCGGAAGCCGCTCGAGCCGCGTCACCTGCGGCGGCGCGGGCGCCGCCGCGGCCCGCGACCGTCCGGCCACGTGCCTGTCGGACGGGTCCGGCGGCCGCACCGCGCCGCCCGGCGCCGCGATCGGCGCGGTCGGGACCGGCGTCTTCGGAAGCGTGTTCGTGTCCAGGTAGGACGCGCTGGGCAGCCCGGGGTTGACGGCGAGCCGCCAGTCGGGATGCGGCCAGTCCCGCACCAGGTCGGACACCGTGGAAGTCTGGTGATGGACGGCCTGCCCCCGCAGCGACCGGTCCATCGCCTCGGGGGACGTGAAGGCCAGCACGAACGTCCCGCCGCCGAACTGCGCGGTCGCGAAATGCCGTCCGCCGTCGCCGTCCGCCGCGCCCGGCGTGGGCAGGTACAGGGTCGCGCGGGCGAGCAGGTCCAGGTATCCCTCCTGGTCACCGCGCTCGCGGGCGACCGCCAGGGCACGCTCGGTCTCGGCCTCACCGGCCGGCGCGCCCGGGGCGGTCTCGGCCTCCGGCACGGCGGACGGGATCCCGAGCGAGGGCAGCGCCAGCGGAGTCCCGCTCTCCGCACCGGTCATCCCGGCCTGGTACACGAGCCCCTCCGGAGACCGGACGCCGTACGCGTCCCGCAGCACGCCCGCCATCCGCTTCGCCAGATCACCGCACGGACGTGGACGCGTCGCGTCCGGCGCCTCCACCTGGATCCACCAGTTGAGCCGCTCGTCGCCGTCGGGCTCGTTCCAGCCGTGCCCGGACAGCTTCCGCTCCTGCCGTCCCGACAGCGGGACGGGCAGGAACGCGTTCCCGACCGCCTCCGCGTGCAGGGCCCGGTCCGCGCGCAGCACCTGCGTGTAGGGAAGCCCGGTGGGCCCCTGCACGATCAGGAACGCGCGGTCGGGCAGCCGCAGCAGCTCGGCGCCCAGCCGGTCGACGAAGTCGCTCCAGTCCACTCGGTCCAGCCTTCACGTCCGCGGGTCGGGGAGACGACCGTAGCGGAGCGCCGCCGTCCCCGCCCCCACCAGTATCTACTCGCCCCGCCGGCCGGGCAGCGCGTCCGCCCGGACCGGGGCCCACACGCCGCCGACGGCGTCGTACACCGCGACGGGCGTCCCGTCCCCGGTCCCGTCCGTCTCCCAGAGCGCCGTCCCATGCTGAAGCCGCAGCAGCAGCGCGTCCGAGGGCCGCACCTCCGTCACGAACCCGGCGTCCGGCACCGGAGCCGCCGCCGGCATCGCCGCCGTCCCATGCGCCCCCAGACCCGGCAGGACGGGCATCCCGGACGTGTCGAGCTCGCGCAGCCCCGCAGAGTCCCGCCGTCCGGCTCCCGCCCCGGCGAACGCGTCCCGCAACTCGGACACGCGCGACTTCCGCCCCCCGGCCGCCTCGTCCTGCCGGACGTCCGCACCCGCGGGCTCCTCGGTAGCACCAGCCGGAACATCCCGCCCAGAACCACCCGCGACGCCCGGCTGCCCGGGCCCAGACGCCACGCCGAACACGTTCTCCTGGCCAGGCACACCGGACGAACCACCCGGCACGCCCATACTCGGCATCCCAGCCGCCGCGACCGCATCACCCTGCGCCGACTGACCGGCCATATCGGCCACGCCAAGCGGCTCCATGTCGCTCTGCGGGGGCAGACCGGGCCCATCGCCCAAACCGAACGCCGGCTGCCCGACGTCACCGACCCCCGCGAGCGCATCGCCCTGCGCAGAGAAGCCCGCAGCGTCAACCGCACCAAACGACGGCTGCCCAGCGTCACCGGCCCCCGTGAACCCGTCGCCCTGCGCGGGCAGACCGGGTGCGTCGGCCGGGCCGAACGTGGGTTGCTCGGAGACGCCCGCGCCCGCATAGCCGTCACTTTGCGCAGGCAGGTTCGGCGCGTCGGCCGGGCCGAGCGGTTGCCCAGGCGCTCCGGGCACGGTGAGTGCGTCGCCTGGGCCGAACGACGCCTGCTCGGGCGCGAATACGGCGCTCTGCACAGGGAGGCCCGCGGTGTCAGCCGCACCATACGGCGGCCGCCCGGCGTCACCGGACGCCGCGAGCCCGTCGCCCTGCGCGGGGAAGCTGGGCGCGTCGCCCAGGCCGAACGTCGGCCGGCCGGCGTCCCCGGACGCCGCGAGCGCGTCGTCCTGCGCGGGCGGGTTCGGCACGTCGGCCGGGCCGAAGTGCGGTTGTCCAGGGTCAGCGGCCCCCGTGAACGCATCGCCCGGCGCGGGGAAGCCCGGCGCGTCGGCCGCGCCGAGCGGCAGGCGGTCGGGTGCTCCGGCCGCTGGGAACGCGTCGTCTTGCGGAGGGAGGTTCGGTGCGTCGGCCGGGCCGAACGGAGGCTGGCCGGGCGCCGTGAACGCGTCGCCTTGCGCAGGCGGTTGGCCGGATGCACCGGCCCCCGTGAGTGCGTCGCCTTGTGTGGGGAGGCCGGGGACGTCGGCCGGGCCGTAGGGAGGCTGTCCGGGGGCCGTGAAGGCGTCGAACGGCACCGGAACGGCCGGCGCGGACGGCTGCCCGGGCGCACCGTGCGGGGTGAGCGGGGCACCCTGGCCGGACGCGGTGAGGGGGCCCGGTATCGGCACCACGTCGTGTTGCGTCATCTCCAGCGGAGAGGGCACGTCCTGCGGGGCGTTGACCAAGCTGGACGGGCCGAATCCGTCGCGTGGTGCGGGCACGGGCATGCCCGGAGCGGCGGCTTCGTCGTGCTGCGGGGTTCCGAACGGTGTCGTCCCCGGCAGCCCGTCCGCCTGGCCGGGCGCGGCGAACTGGTCGTGGATCACCGGCAGGCCGGGCATCTGCGGGGTCGCGGACGGATGCTGCCCCCCGGCCACACCCGGCGAGCGAGGCGCGCCGAACTCGTCATGCTGCGCCGGAACACCCAGCGGCGCGTACTGGTCGGGCTGCGCGTGGGGCTGGACGGCCTTGAGGTCGTGCCGGGTGTGCGCGTCGGAGTCCGACATCCCGGACGTGTCCCCCGGGGAGGGCGGCGTGGCCGACGGGATGCTCACCCCGCCGGACGGCGGCGGCACCGGGGCGCCGGACCCGGGCCGGACGGAGCCCAGCCGGGCGACGGCGGTGATGTCCAGGTGGATCTCGCTCGCGAGTCCGGGGTTGATGGCGAGCTGCCAGGCCGGGTCCGGCCAGTTGGCGGACAGGTCGGCGAAGGACGTCCGGCGGAACGCGGTCTGGTTGGGCGACACGCGGGCGAGCGCGCCCGGGGACGTGAAGACCGTGATGTACGTGCCCGCCCCGAGGCTGATCGTCGGCGGGACCGTCTCGCCCGGGGCGCCGGGGAAGACCAGGTCGGCGGTGGGCAGCAGGTCGAAGTAGGTCGTGTGGTCGCCGCGTTCCTTGGCCTCGGCCAGGCGCGGCTCGATCTCGTCCGCGACGGCGGTCCCGCCGGGAGCGGGCGCCGCGCCGGACAGCACGTCCTGGATGGACGGCACGCCCCCCGGAAGCACCTGCCCCCCGGTGGCCTCCGGCGTCGCCGGGTGGCCCGCGAAACCGTTCGGAGCCGGGACGCCGGGCTCGGCCGCCAGGACGCCGGGCTCCGGAACGGGACCCTGGCCGGATCCGGCCAGGGCGTCGGAGGACCGCGTCCGGGTGACGCGGGACGGGTCGGCGCAGTCGAGTCCGAGGTCCGGGAGGCCGACGAGCCCGGTGCCGTGCCGGTGGAAGGACTCGTACACCAGGTCGGACGGGCGCCGGACGGCCTGGACGTCGCGCAGCGCCGTGACCATGACCTCGGCGAGCCGCGCGTAGTCGGCCGCGGTCGCGATCGCGGGCAGCTCCGTCCACCAGTTGCGCGGTCCGGCCATGCCGGGTTCCGCCGGCGGACGCCAGCCCGACTCGCTCATGACCTCTTCGTCCGCGAGGGTGAGAAGCAGGGGACCGTCGAGGAAGTTGTTGCTGACCGCCTCGGCGTAGAGCCGGTCCGGCTCCCGCATCGCCTGGACATAGTGGCGGCTCTCGTCACGCTCCCGGACGATCAGGATCGTGTCCCGTTCCAGGGCCGCCAGCTCACGCCCCAGGCGCCGAGCGAACTCGGACCACTCCAACAAGATCACTCCCTACGGCCCGGGGGTGCCCCCCGGTTCCCCCCGTCGATCACTGCCCGGTTCGATGATTGTCGGCCGGGACGCTTTCTGGCAAACCGGGCCGCTCGCCCCAACCCCGGCACGCGCCCTCCGCGCCCACCCTCAGCGCCCACCCTCCGAACCGAGCCCCGTGCCACACCGTCACACCCGAACGCGGGGCGTGCGGGCGGCGTGGTGTTTCTCCAGCTACGGACCCGGGCGGCGGCGGCACACCCCACCCTGCACCGGTCCGGCCCACGTCACAGCCTCGCCCACCCCAAGCTTCGCCCCAGACCACGGCACCCTTCGGCACCCTTCGCGGCCCTCCCCGCCGGGCCCCGCTCACACCCGCGACGTCACCCCGGAGGCGGCTCGTGGCGCAGGACGTGCAGCGAGGCGCGGAACGCGCGCGGGTCGTGCCCGCTCCGGTCCATCACGGCGATCAGCCGGTGCATGACCTCGTGCCGTTCGTAGCCCACGTCCAGCAGCGCCTGCGCGGTCTCCCACAGCTGGGGCGGGTCGCCCTGCCAGAGCCGCTCGGCGAGCCGTTCGTGGGCCTCGAGGTGCTCCTCCGGCGCGCCCGGATGCTCCAGTTCGAGCAGGATGCGCCGGTCCGCCGGATCGGACGGGTCGAGGACCGAGAGGTCGATCGTGCCGTGCCGTCCCGACACCCGGTGCCGCCCGGACAGGAACGGCATCGCGAAGGCGCGCCGCGGCAGCGCCTCGAGGTCGCCGTCCGGGAGCAGCCGGTCCACGATGTCGCGGTCGAGGCCGAACGAGGACGGGTCACGGTAGGCGTCGGGGAACTTCGCCGTGGCGTCCCATACGGCGTCGAGCGTCGCGCGGATCGCGGCGTCCGGCAGGCCGGTGCGGTGTCCCGCCCATCGCACCCACGCGGCGAGGACGTGCGGGACGGCCTCCTGCTCGGCCTGCGACAGCAGCACCTTGCGCGGCAGCCAGTCCAGCAGGAACATCTCGCACTTGACCGGGCTCACCCGCAGCGGGCGGCCGAAGTCGTGCGTGCATCCGTAGTCGATGATCCGGTCCACGCAGCGGCTCGCGGCGGCCGTGTCGGACAGGCCGCCCGCCTCGTCGGACGCCAGGAACCGGACGGCGAGGTCGGCGCGCCGGTCCGCGCCGTGCACGGCCGGCTGCGGCACCCGCCCGCCGGTCGGCAGCGCCCGCACCCGGTGCCGGACGAACGCGTGGTAGGACCCGAAGCTGTCGTCGACCGTCGCGTCCGGTGTCTCGTTGGTGTGGTCGAGGCAGCGCTGGAGCAGCGCCCGCGCGTCGCGGGGCTCGACCTCCTCGAACCGCATCAGCGGGTTCGTCGCGGCCTCGTTCCGGCAGTGGTCGAGCAGCCGGTCGATCCGGGACGACACCCACGCGTCCCGGAGCGTCCCGCACGCGGGCGGGCGCTCGCCCGGCAGCCGCGTCCCGACCACGCCCGGCCTCGCCCGGTCCACGAGGACGACCAGCGCGTGCCGGTCGGACGCGCCGCCGTCGCCGCGCGGGTACTCGAAGACGCAGATGACCGACTCCTGGTCGCCGTACACGTCGCGGGACACGTAGCACTCGCGCGGCTCGACCATCCCGACCCGGTCGGACCAGATCGGCCGCGCGACGCCGAGGTCCATCAGCTCGAGCGCGGCCCGCTCGGCGCGCGCCGCCTGGCCCCGCGTCCCGAGGCAGGTCACCCCGGTGAGCAGGGCGAGCGCCGCCGGGCTGCCGACCCGTCCGGAGTGCGCGACGAGGGCCTCGCCGACGACCTCCTCGACGTCCCCGTCCACGGCGCGCTGCCCCCACCACGAGCCGAGGATCTCGCTCACGATCAACTCGGCGTCGAGGGGGCTTCGCACGGCCAGCAGCTCGCGCGCGTGCCGCAGCATCCCATCGAAGATCGCGGCGATCTCGCCGCTCTGCACCGGCGGCTCGGACGCGGGCTCCCCGGCGGACGGAAGGCTGCTACGGGGACTCACGCCCCCTAGCTTCTCAGATCCCGGACCCCGGAACGCGGCACTTGCCCACCCGGCGGACCTCGAACCCCGGTTCGACCAGGTGAACTCCAGCACACCCGCCCGTCCCTGAGACCGGCCGCCGGGAGGCGGATCACGCGCCGCGCCGGTCAGCCGCCGCGGGCCCAGGGGGTGACGCTGCCGGACGGCGGGGCCGACTTGACGCGGCAGGTGAGCTGCTCGCGCGCCATGCGTTCGACCAGGTCGAGGGTGGGGGACAGGCCCAGGTGGGTCATGCGCGCCTGGACGTCGGCGACGCACCGCGCCACGTCCTCCAGCGGGAAGATCACGAACTCGGCGGCCAGTCTCAGCGTGAGCAGGTCGCGGATCTCGCTCCGGTGATCGGCAAGTGCAGGCATCGCACATCTCCGCGCCGAAGGGCCGGCGGCCGGGGGTGAACCGCCGGGTGGAGGCGCGGCCGGACGCGCACCGCCCGTCAGGCCGCCGCAGCCGCCTCGATGTTCGGCGTGTCAGCGCCGCCTGTCAAGACGTCCGCCGCCGGCCGCCCCGGACCCGCCGGCCGCCCGACCCGCCATCCGCCCCGGACCCGCCGGGCGCGTCGGGCGCGTCGGACCAGGCGGCGTGGTGCCGGGCCGCCCAGCTCCGCGTGACACGCCCGGTGGCCATGCCGCGGAGCGCGCCCGGATCGCGGAGGGCCTCCCACAGGTGGCCCAGTGTCACGACCACGATGGCCAGGAACAGCCAGTCGTGGACGAAGGTCGCGCCCGTGCGCCAGGGATCGGGCCAGGTGAGCATCGCGCCGGTGCCGAACATGACGAGCGCGGCCCCCGCGGTGAAGGCCGCGTTGAGCTTCTGGCCGGCGTTGAACTTCCCGACCGGGACGACGCCGCGCCCGTCGACCACCGCGCGCCGCCGTCCGCTGCGCAGCCAGCGTGCGTCGTGCGGCCCGAACCGGTTGAGCGCGCCGAGATCGCGGCGGAACGCCCGCGACACCAGGCCGAGCAGCGTCGGCACCGGCAGCAGCAGCCCGCAGTAGATGTGGACGGGCTTGATGATCTCGCGGTGCCCGGCCGTGGTCGCGAACGCCGGGATGTACAGCATGAACGCCGTGGCCAGGCAGGCCAGCATCAGCAGCGCGGTCAGGTGATGCACCCAGCGCTCCGCCAGGGTGAAGCGCACCAGCAGCGCGCGCCCGTCAAGTCGGTGCATCGTCACGTCCGTTCGAGCGGCCCACCCAGGCGTCCACGTCGTAGCCCAGGTTCTCCCAGTAGCCGGGGTGGACGGTCTCGGTCAGTTCGATGCGCCCCAGCCACTTCAGCGACTTGTAGCCGTACATGGGCGCGACGAACAGCCGGACCGGCCCGCCATGGTCGTGACTGACCGGTTTCCCCTGCATCGCCGTGGCGACCAGGACGTCCCGGCGCCGTGCCTGGTCCAGCGTCAGCGACTCGGTGTACGTGCCGTCGAACGAGTGGAAGCGCACCGCGCGCGCACGAGGGGACACGTCCGCCGCGTCCAGGAGGTCGGGCAACGCCACGCCCGACCACTCCACATGTGGGACACGCCATCCCGTCACGCACTGGAAGTCGCGCCGGACCCGCGTCTGCGGCATCGCGGCGAGCTCCGCCGGCGAGTACCCGCGCGGACGGCCGACCAGGCCGTCCACCTGAACCCGCAGATCGCGCGGCGTGCGGACGGTGCCCACCACCGAGTAGAAGCGGAAGCCGCCGACCGCGGGCAGGACGTCGCCGATCCCGTTCACGGGCGAGAACGCCCGCGTCACCCCCCGTTGCAGGGACGAGCCGACGGCGACCCCGGCCGCGCCGAGGCCCAGCATCCCCAGCACGATCCGGCGGCCGACGGGTGCGCCGCGCTCTTCGTCCATGCCTTTCATTCGAGCACCGCCTCGCCGCCCCCGCCACGGTGCGCGGCGGCCCGTAAGACTTCCGCAAGAATTGGCCCGGACGCACCGCCGCCGGGGAGGAACGACATGCCGATCACGCTGCCGATCGAGGACGCGGCGAACGACCTGCTCAACCGGGACCCGTTCGCCCTCCTGACCGCCATGCTGCTGGACCAGCAGGTCCCGCTGGAGCGCGCCTTCGCCGCTCCGCGGGAGCTGGCCGAGCGCCTCGGCCACGACCCGGAGCCGGAGGAGATCGCCGCCCACGACCCGGACGGGCTCGTCGAGATCTTCAGCCGCAAGCCCGCCCTGCACCGCTACCCGAAGTCGATGGCCGCCCGCGTCCAGTCCCTCGCCCGCGCGATCGTCGTCGACTACGACGGCGACGCCGCGAACCTCTGGAAGGACGTCGCGACCGGCAAGGACCTCTACAAGCGCGTCGCCGCCCTCCCCGGCTACGGCGAGCAGAAGGCGAAGATCTTCGTCGCGCTCCTCGGCAAGCGCCTGGACGTCCGCCCGGACGGCTGGCGCGAGGCCGCCGGCTCCTACGGGGACGAGGGCTCCTTCCGCTCGGTCGCCGACATCGTGGACGAGGAGTCCCTCGGCAAGGTCCGCTCCTTCAAGCAGGAGATGAAGGCCGCCGCGAAGGCCGCCAGGCCCGCGAAGTGACCATCCGCCCGACGAGGCCCGGGATCCGCACGATCGAAGAGGCCCGGCGAACACCCGCCCCAGGGGCCTCAGTGGCCGTCCCCTAATAAAGAGGACAAGCTTCTACACCGATGTACAACGTGAGGCCCGGTTCCCGGACGCCGGCGGACCCCGCCTCCGTCCCCGGTGCCTTTACCTTCTTTTTGCTTGCAGACAGGGCGGCAGGTCAGCGTCGTTTCGGTGTGTCCGGAATGAAGGACTGGCCGACCGGACGGCGCGTCTGCCCGGCGGCGGGGACCCGATCCGGCGTAGCATCGGCCACTCGCCGTCCGGAAGAACACCTTTCCGGCGGGTGTCCTCGTGTGCGCGTGATCCACCGTCCGAACAGCGCGCCGGACGCCGTGTCCGCCCCAGGCGGATCGGCGGCGGGGGCTTCCGTCGGGGGCTACGCGTCGAGATGATGAGAACCTGACTTCGACGGGTGTTGTGATGGAGGCGGGAGCGTTAGCCTGCTCCCATTCACACATAGTGATGAGAACTTGCCGCGCGGTACGGGACCCCCTGGGGCGGAGGTGTTGCCTGTGAGCACCGAGACGTCCGTTCCGCGTCCCCGGCTCTCCCGGCTGAAGGGTCAGCCCATGGATGCGTCCGATGCCGCCCTGTACGCCACCCTGCTGAAGGAGGCCCCGGCCGGGATCGCGCTCTTCGACACCGGGCTGAAGTGCCGGCGCGTGAACGACGCGCTCGCGGCCATGCTCGGCGTGTCGGCGGCCGACCTGACCGGACACCGCCCGGGCGAGGTCCTTCCCGAGGAGACCGCCGCGGCCTTCGCGGCCGCGCTCGACGCCGTCCTCGCCGACGACCGGCCCATCACCGACGCCGAGCTCGCCGTGGGCGGGCGCATCCTGTCGTGCAGCTGGATCCCGGCGCGCGCCGGAGCGGCCCAGCAGGAGGCCAAGGGCAGCGCCACCACCAAGGACAAGGGCCGGGGCAAGGCGCGCCCGCCCAAGCAGGCCGCGTGGGAGGACAAGCCGGTCGGCGTCGTCCTCACCGCCCTGGACGTCACCGAGCGGCGCCGCGCCGAAGAGGTCATCCGGCGCAAGGAGCAGCGCTACCGCTCGCTCGTCGAGGCCAGCTCCCAGGTCGTGTGGGTGGCCGCCGCGGACGGCGCGGCCATCGACGACGCGCCCGAGTGGCGCGAGATCACCGGCCAGACCCCGGACGACTACGCGGGCGGCGGCTGGCTGGCCGTCGTCCACCCCGAGGACCGGACGCGGATCGAGGAGATCTGGAACGAGGCCGTCGCGGGCGACCGGGTCTTCGAGACCGGCTACCGGATCCGCACCCGCAGCGGTGCCTACCGGCACTTCGACGTCCGGGCCGTGCCGATCTGGCAGGGCGACCGGGTGATCGAGTGGGTCGGCGCGAACACCGACGTCACCGGCCAGAAGGAGGCCGAGGAGATGCGCGGCCGCCTGACCGAGCAGCTCTCGGCGGCGGCGCTGCGCACGGCCCGGCTCCAGCAGGCCACCTCGATGCTGGCCGAGGCCCTGACCGTCGCGCAGGTCGTCCAGGTGATCACCGAGGTCGGCCGGTCGGCGATCGGCGCGGACTACTCGGCCGTCGCGCTGCTGGACGACGACAAGCTGCGGCTGTCGATCGTCACCCCGGCCCCGCCCGGCGGCGGGGAGCCCGACCAGGCCCGCCCCGCCCGGGACGACATCCGGGTCAGCGACCAGACGGTCATGTCGGTGGCCGTCCGCGAGGGCCGGCCGTTCCTCGCCCAGAGCCCGACCGACCTGCGCCTCCAGCTCGGCGGGGACGAGGCGGAGCTGTTCACCCAGCACGCCGAGGAGCGGGCCTGGGTCGGCCTGCCCCTGCTGGCGGCGGGCGCGCCGATCGGCGCCCTGCGGTTCTCCTTCAAGCGGCCCCGGGAGATCACCGAGGAGGAGAAGGTCTTCCTCGAGGCCCTCGCCGGCCAGTGCGCCCTGGCCGTCGAGCGGGCCCTGCTGTTCGAGCGGGAGCACAAGACCGCCGAGGAGCTCCAGCTCAGCCTGCTGCCGAGCGACCTTCCGCAGCTGCCGGGCATGGTGCTGGCCGCCCGGTACAACCCGGCCACCCGGCACGTCCAGGTCGGCGGCGACTGGTACGACGTGTTCCGCCTGCCGGACGACCGGCTCGCCGTGGCCGTCGGGGACGTCATGGGCAAGGGCGTCCGGGCCGCCGCGGGCATGGGCCGCGTCCGCAACGCCCTGCGGGCCCTCGCCCTGAACGACCCGCGCCCGGCCGCGGTCCTGTCGGGCCTGGACCGGCTGTTCTCCGCCACCGAGGACGAGGAGCAGTTCACCACCGTCGCCTACGCGGTGATCGACCCCGAGACCGGGCGCGGCGCCTTCAGCAACGCCGGTCACCCGCCGCCCCTCCTGATCTCCCCGGACGCCGACGCCCGCGTCTCCACCCGGGAGCCCGGCACCCCGCTCGGCTGGCCCTCCCAGCGGCAGCAGACAAGTTTTTCCATCGAAACCGGCAACACTGTGGTCTTCTATTCCGATGGACTTGTGGAGAACCGTAGGCGTGGGGTGGACGCCGGGCTCGAGGAACTGGCCGCGGTCGCGACGGACGCCCCACCTGAAGTGGTAGGAGATCCAGAGAGACTCGTCGACTTCCTGGTCGATCGGATGCTTGCCGGGTATGAGCAGGTGGATGATGTGACCGTACTTGCCCTGCATGTCCCGCCGAAGTCCCCGTGACGCCCGCGTAGAAGTTCCGCCGAAGGCGGCGAGAAGACGGCGTAGTCCGTACGAAGGACCGCCGTGCGCCCTCTAAGGTGGTGTGTTACCGGGCAGCACGCCGAAGCGGAATGCGCAGCCGTGCCAGAATGCTTGACCCTAGTAAGAGCGGGTACGCTGCGGTCCCGCACAACAGGGTGCCCGCCCGGTGCACGTGGTCCCACTCCTAGTGAGGCCCGTCCCGTCAGGGCGCTTGGGTCAGCCAACCCACACGTTCGTTCGAGAGGTATTTGTGTCGCCTGCTAGCTCGACCTCGAAGGCATCAGACCTGCACGAGACCGTCATCGCGCAGCTGATCGAGCGTGGGAAGTCCCAGGGCAATCACCTCGACGCCGACGACCTCCGCCGTACGTTCGAGGAGGCCGAGATCCCCATGTCGATGGCCCCCAAGATTCTGCGTGCCCTGAGCAAGGAGGGTGTGATCGTCGTCGTGAGCGCCGCCGACTCAGCGGCGCCGAAGCGGACGCGCAAGCGTGCGGCCGCGCCGGCGCGCAAGCCCAAGACCGCCGCTGCCGCCAAGGAGCAGCAGCCCGACACCGTGACCGCCGTCGTCGGCGACGACGAGGACGAGGCCGTCTCGGCCCCGGCGGCGAAGAAGGCGGTGGCCAAGAAGGCCGCGCCTGCCAAGCCGAAGAAGGCCGCCGCCAAGAAGGCCGCGCCGAAGAAGGCCGAGGGCGCCCCCGGGGCGAAGGGTTCGGCGAAGAAGGCCGGCGACGACCCGGAGATCGACGACGAGGTCGACGTCGAGGACCTCGACGAGGACCTGAGCGACCTCGAGGCCGACCTGAGCGACGACTCCGAGCTGGAGACGACCGACCAGGCCGAGCAGGACGGCGACGACGAGGAGGAGCGCGCCCCCGCGGCCGCCGCCAAGCCGGGCGCCGCCCCGGTCAAGACCGAGGAGGAGTCCTTCACCCTCGGTGACGACGACGAGGACGCCCCGGCCCAGCAGATCGCCGCCGCCGGCGCGACCGCCGACCCGGTCAAGGACTACCTCAAGCAGATCGGCAAGGTCCCCCTGCTGAACGCCGAGCAGGAGGTCGAGCTCGCCAAGCGGATCGAGGCCGGCCTGTTCGCCGAGGAGCGGCTCGCCACCGAGGCGGGCACCCTCTCGGAGGAGGACCAGGAAGACCTCGAGTGGATCGCCGAGGACGGCCGCCGCGCCAAGAACCACCTGCTGGAGGCCAACCTCCGCCTGGTGGTCTCGCTGGCCAAGCGGTACACCGGCCGCGGCATGCTGTTCCTGGACCTGATCCAGGAGGGCAACCTCGGTCTGATCCGCGCGGTCGAGAAGTTCGACTACACCAAGGGCTACAAGTTCTCCACGTACGCCACCTGGTGGATCCGGCAGGCGATCACCCGCGCGATGGCCGACCAGGCCCGCACCATCCGTATCCCGGTGCACATGGTCGAGGTCATCAACAAGCTCGCCCGCGTCCAGCGCCAGATGCTCCAGGACCTCGGCCGTGAGCCGACCCCGGAGGAGCTGGCCAAGGAACTCGACATGACCCCGGAGAAGGTCGTCGAGGTGCAGAAGTACGGCCGCGAGCCGATCTCCCTGCACACCCCGCTGGGCGAGGACGGCGACAGCGAGTTCGGCGACCTGATCGAGGACTCCGAGGCCATCGTCCCGGCGGACGCGGTCAGCTTCACGCTGCTCCAGGAGCAGCTGCACTCCGTGCTGGACACGCTGTCCGAGCGCGAGGCGGGCGTGGTCTCCATGCGCTTCGGCCTGACCGACGGTCAGCCGAAGACGCTGGACGAGATCGGCAAGGTCTACGGCGTGACACGCGAGCGCATCCGCCAGATCGAGTCCAAGACCATGTCCAAGCTGCGCCACCCGTCCCGCAGCCAGGTCCTGCGCGACTACCTGGACTGATCAGACCGCGAGAAACGCCCCCACCCGGCGGTGGGGGCGTTCTTGCTCCCCAAGGATGGTCACTGTGAGTGCTCGAACATGTGCACAGAGTGTCGGGAGGCTCAGGCCTGGAGGATGACGTCCAGGTTGGGGCCGTTGAGCTCGGCGGCGTGGCCGAGGTCGGTGACGGCCTTGAGGAGCTCCTCGGGGGTGGCCGGGTCGGCGCCCGCCCGGAGCAGGTCGTGGGCGATCCTGCCCCGGGTGGCCTTCGCCATGTGGCTGACGACCGTCCGCTTGGGGACGCCGCCGAGGAAGAACTCGCGGAACACGCGGACCGCGACGGCCGGCTGACGGGCCTTCCACGCGGCGGCGTACGGGCCGGAGCGCATGTCCACGACGAGTCCGCCGGGAAGATCGGCGAGGGCCTCGGCCATGGCGGGACGCCAGAGCGCCGCCAGCCGTCCCTCCGGGGGGAGGGAAACGCCCATGGCGAGTCGGTACGGGGGGATGCGGTCGGTGAGCCGCAGTGCGCCCCACAGGCCCGAGAAGATGATGATCTGCTCCGCGGCGGGGCCGGCGGGAAGCCCGTCCAGGGCGAGGTTGTCGTACAGGACGCCCTGGTAGAGGTCGGAGACCTGAAGCGTCGGGGCCTCGCGCAGCGCGCGGTTGCGGGTCAGCGCCTCGTCGGTCTGCCCGGACGAGAGGCCGAGCACGTCCGCGGCGTCCTCGCGGCCGCACACGTCGCCGAGCGCGTCCAGGACCCGCTCGCGGACGGGGTTCAGGGTGGGGAAGCTCAGGGACGCCAGGTCCAGCGGCGGGCCGTCCCCGGTGCGGGACTTCTTCTCGGACGGCGGCAGCAGAATCAGCACGGTTCCCCCGATGGCACAGCGAACGTTCCTTTCACCGCCGTTCCGGGCGCGGTGATCCGGCGGCTCCAGGTGGCGGTGCTTCCAGGATATGAGCCGATCGGGGGATTTTCGCAGGTCGCCCGCTCGATATGGGCCACGTGCAACGAATCGGACACGCTACGTGTTCTTCTCATCACAGCCGAACGGCGGTCATCGACGCGCGATGACCGCCGTTCGGCGATTCACTTATTTCGAGGGCTAACGCTCGTCTTCCGAAGCGGTTGCCGGGGTGGTGGTCAGCCTGTCGGTCTCATCCTGGATGTCGGCCCCGTTCGAGCGGAGCGCCTCCGAGTACTTGCGCCCGTGGTGGGCGCAGAACAGAAGGTCGCCGCCGCCTACAAGGACAGCACGGACGTAGGCCTGGGCGCCACAGCGGTCGCACCGGTCTGCGGCCGTCAGCGGCTTGGTCGGGGCAAGGGCTCCAGTCACGGCACCTTCCTCATGGTCGGGGTCGGTACTTAGGACAACATCTAACCCGACGCTGACGTTCCCAACCTGCTTCTCAGTACGCCCACAGCAGAATGGGCTCTTTAGTGACCGAGGTCACATGTATTCGATCATGTGGCGTCCCAGCGGAACAGCCGGGCCGCGATACCGCCCGCCACCACCGCGATACCCAGCAGGATCGCCATCTGCGGAAGCGCCGACGCGGGGCCGAGGCCGCGCGCCATCACATTCAGCATGCCCTCGTTCAGATAACGCAGCGGGAACACGTAGGAGACGGCCTGCATCCACTTCGGCGCGTAGTCCAGCGGGAAGAACGACCCGCCGAGGAACGCCATCGGCAGCACGATCAGCTGCGTCACCGTCTGCGCGGTCTCCTGCGTCTTGGCCCAGGCCCCGACGAGCATCCCGAGCGACAGGAACGTCAGGACGCCGCAGATCACCAGCGGGATCGCCATCCACCACGCGTGCTGGAGCTTCAGGCCGAAGAAGGGCAGCTGGGCCACCAGCAGGAACACCGCGAGCTGGCCGAGGGCGATGCCGAGGCTCACCACGATCCGCGCGCCGAACACCGTCGGGATCGGCACCGGGGCCAGCCGCAGCCGGCGCAGCAGCCCCTTGGTCCGCCACAGCACGAGCGTCTGGGACGCGCCGAACATGCCGGCGGACGCGAGCGCCCAGCCCAGCAGGGACGGCGTGAAGAAGTTGATGCCCTTGATCGACTTGTCCTCGACCTGCTGCGTGGCGACCGTGTACGTCGGGGGACGGCCGGTCGCGGCGAGGTTCGCCGAGTTGGCGACCTGCTGCACCACCGACTGCACCACGCCGGACTTCACCTGGTCGGCGCCGGAGTAGTGGACGACGATCTTCCCGTCGCTCTGCTCCACCGCGGCGTCCGCGTCGCCCTTGCCGACCTTCTTCAGCGCGGCGGCCCGGTCGTCGTTCCGGCTGATCTTCACGGTCTTGCGGAGCTCGCCGGAGGGGTCGTGCGCGATGGCCTGGTCGAGCACCGGCACCGCGCCGATCTCCACGACCTGGACCTTGCCGGTCGACTGCTTCCCGAACACCCCGCCGAAGATCACGAGGAACAGCAGGGGGAACAGCACGGTGAAGAACAGCGCGCCCTTGTCCCGGCGGAAGCCGAGGAACAGGGCCCGGGACAGCGACTTGAAGCTCGAATACGTGCTCATGCCCGGTACTCCCGTCCCGTGAGCTCCAGGAAGACGTCCTCCAGCGTGGCGCCGCGGATCTGGACGCCGTCCAGGGCGTCCTTGGCGGCGAGCGCCGCGACGACCGAGGACGGGTCGCGCGTCTCGACGACCAGCGACACGCCGTCGTCGGACACCTCGTCCACGCCGGTCAGGCGGCGGGCGTCCTCGGCGGACAGGACGCCGCTGGCCACGCTGATCCGGGTCGGGGCGTCCAGGCCGCGGACGAGCGCGGCGGGCGGGCCCATCTCGAGGATCTGGCCGCGGTCCATGATCGCGACCCGGTCGCAGAGGATCTCGGCCTCGTCCATGTAGTGCGTGGTCAGGACGATCGTGCGGCCCTCGGTGTTGATCGCGCGCAGGACGTCCCAGAGGTTGCGCCGGGCCTGCGGGTCCAGCGCGGCGGTCGGCTCGTCCAGGAAGACCAGCTCGGGATCGTGGACGAGCGCGCACGCGATGGACAGGCGCTGCGCCTGCCCGCCGGAGAGCTTCTCGACGCGTTCGTCGGCCTTCTCGGTGAGCCCGACCGTCTCGAGCATCTCGTCGGCCTTGCGCGCCGACACGCCGTAGAGCGAGCCGAACGTGCGCAGCTGCTCGCGCGCGGTGAGCCGCTCGAAGAACGACGTCGCCTGGAGCTGGACGCCGATCCTGGGCAGCAGCCTGGAGTTGCGCGGCCACGGCTTCAGGCCGAGCAGTGCGACCTCACCCTCGTCGGCCTCGCGCAGCCCTTCGACGATCTCCAGGGTGGTCGTCTTCCCCGCGCCGTTCGGGCCGAGGATGCCGAAGAACTCGCCCTCGGCGACCTCGAAGGAGACCCCGTCCACGGCTTGAACGTCTCCATAACGTTTGCGCAGGCCGTGCACGCTGATGGTGTTTGTCATGGAATGACCCTAGAACGCTGTGACCTGCGCCTCCAATCATCCTGGGGGTGGATTCCACGGTCTCCACCCCTGGTCCGGAATGTGTGGAGCGGCGTGGCTGTCGGTGGAGTGTCGGTCCCCGGGGGTACCCTCATGCCGACCGTCCATCCCCCGAGGAGCACAGCAGTTGACCGCCGTCACAGCCGAAGCGACCGCAGACGACCAGCAGGGCTACTCCGCCCGGCACCTCTCGGTGCTGGAAGGGCTGGAGGCCGTCCGCAAGCGACCCGGCATGTACATCGGGTCCACCGACTCCCGGGGCCTCGCGCACTGCCTCTGGGAGATCGTCGACAACTGCGTCGACGAGGCCCTGGCCGGGTACTGCACGCACATCGACGTCGTGCTGCGCGCCGACGGCTCCTTCGAGGTCGGTGACGACGGGCGCGGCATCCCCGTCGACATCGAGCCGAAGACGGGCCTGCCCGGCGTCGAGCTGGTCATGACGCGGCTGCACGCGGGCGGCAAGTTCGGCGGCGTCTCCTACACGGCGTCCGGCGGTCTGCACGGCGTCGGCGCGTCGGTGGTGAACGCGCTGTCGGCCCGGCTCGACGTCGAGGTCGACCGCGACGGCGAGACCCACGCGATCAGCTTCCGCCGCGGCCTGCCCGGCGAGTTCGCCGACGAGGGACGGCCCAACGCGCGCTTCAAGAAGCGGTCCGGCCTGCGGCAGATCGGCAAGGTCGCCAAGAAGGCCACGGGCACCCGTGTCCGGTTCTGGCCGGACATGCAGATCTTCCTCAAGGGCGCGACGGTCGACACCGAGCTCGTCCTCGACCGGATGCGGCAGACCGCGTTCCTCATCCCCGGCCTCACCATCGACGTCCGGGACGAGCGCGGCGAGGAGGTCGTCGCCGAGACCTTCCGGTTCGACGGCGGCATCTCCGAGTTCTGCACCTACCTGGCCAAGGACCAGCCGATCGTCGACGTGCTGCGGTTCCAGGGGCACGGCCACTTCACCGAGACCGTCCCGGTGCTGGACGACCAGGGCCACCTGGTCCCGACCGACGTCGAGCGCGATCTCGAGGTCGACATCGCGCTGCGCTGGGGCTCCGGCTACGACACGATCACCCGCTCGTTCGTCAACGTCATCGCCACCCCGAAGCACGGCACGCACGTGCGCGGCTTCGACCGGGCGCTGCTCAAGGTCGTCAACGAGCAGCTGCGCGCGACCAAGCTGCTGAAGAACAACGACGACGACGTCGTCAAGGACGACGTGCTCGAGGGCCTCACCACCGTCATCACCGTCCGGCTGCCCGAGCCGCAGTTCGAGGGGCAGACCAAGGAGATCCTCGGCACCTCGGCCGCCACGCGGATCGTGTCGCAGGTGGTGAACCGGGAGCTCAAGGCCATCTTCGAGAACCCGAGCCGCGGCATGAAGCCGCAGCTGCGCACGGTTCTGGAGAAGGTCGCGGGCGCGGCCAAGACGCGCATCGCGGCCCGCACCCAGCGCGACAACCAGCGCCGCAAGAACGCGCTGGAGAGCTCCGCGCTCCCGGCCAAGCTGGTCGACTGCCGCACCACCGACGACCGCAGCGAGCTGTTCATCGTCGAGGGCGACTCGGCCCTCGGCACCGCCAAGCTCGCCCGCGACTCGGAGTTCCAGGCGCTGCTGCCGATCCGCGGCAAGATCCTGAACGTGCAGAAGGCGTCGGTCGCCGACGTCCTGAAGAACACCGAGTGCGCCGCGATCATCCAGGTGATCGGGGCCGGGTCGGGCCGCTCGTTCGACCTGGAGAACGCCCGGTACGGCCGCGCGATCCTCATGGCCGACGCGGACGTCGACGGCAGCCACATCCGCACCCTGCTGCTGACGCTCTTCTACCGCTACATGCGGCCGATGCTGGAGGCCGGGCGCGTCTACGCCGCCGTCCCGCCGCTGCACCGGATCGAGCTGATCAAGCCGAAGAAGGGCCAGGACAAGTACATCTACACCTACACCGACGCCGAGCTGCGGCAGCGCCTGGTGGAGCTGGAGCGCAAGGGCCAGCGCTGGAAGGAGCCCATCCAGCGCTACAAGGGCCTCGGTGAGATGGACGCCGACCAGCTGGCCGAGACCACGATGGACCCGCGGCACCGCATGCTCCGCCGCATCCGCGTCGAGCACGCCGAGGCCGCCGCGAAGGTGTTCGAGCTGCTCATGGGCAGCGACGTCGCACCGCGCCGCGAGTTCATCATCGGCGGCGCGGCCGAGCTGGACATGAACCGCATCGACACCTGATCGGTGCGATGACGGCGAAGGCCGCGTCCCCCTGGCGGGGGCGCGGCCTTCTTCCGTTCCCGGGGTCGGGCGGGGAAGAGCGGGCTTTCGCGCTCGGGGTCGGGCGGGGTCGGGTGGTGTCAGGCGGGGGAGGGTGGGTCGAAGCTCGCCAGGGAGACGGTGAGGTCGTCGAACAGGCGGGTGGCCAGGCGGTGGAGGTCGGCGCGGTCGGACGGCGTCCAGCCGGAGAGCGCCTCGTCGAACCAGCCGAGGATGACGGCGAGGTACCGGTCGATGACCTGCCTGCCGTCGGGGGTGAGCTCGACGAGGCGGGCGCGGCGGTCGTCGGGGTCGGTCACGGCGCGGACCAGGCCGCGTTGTTCGAGCCGCTTGACGTGCCGGGTGACGTGGGGCCCCTCGACCTGCATGCGGTGTGCGATCTCGCCGACGCGGCACGGCGTGTCCGCCGCGTTGAGCACGCCGAGGATGGTGATCGCCGGGCGTTCCAGGGAGGTTCCGGTCGCCTCGACGGCGGTCTCGTAGAGCCGACCGCGGGTCACGGCGGCGGACAGGGCGCCGAGACGGGCGATCAGGTCGGCGGGGCTCGGTTCGGGCATGCCGGAATGGTACCTAACTTAGGTAAGCGTCCTGTGACGCGGGTCACCTAGATAGATACCTAACTTAGGTATATTTTCGAGCTGTTCCTCCGTGTTCGGACGGGATCGTTCGCGGGCGCGGAAAAGATACCTAAGTTAGGTAAGGAGTGGTCGCGATGGCGGTGGCGAGGGAGAGGGCGGAACGGGAGGGCGCCGTTCCGGGCCGGGGCGAGGCGGGCGCCGGGCGGGAAGGGGGAGCTGAGGGGGAGTGGGCGGGGCGGCCCTGGCCGGTCGTGGTGGTGCTCGCGGCGGCGGCGTCGGTGGCGTCCGTCCAGCAGACCGCGGTGCTGCCGCTGCTCGGACGGCTCCAGGCCGCGCTGCACGCGCCGCTGACCTCGGTGGCCTGGGCGTTCACCGCGAGCCTGCTGGTCGGGGCGGTCGCGACGCCGCTGCTCGGGCGGATGGGCGACCTGTACGGACGGCGGCGGATGCTCATCGGCGCGCTGGTCGCGCTCGTCGCCGGATCGGTGCTGGGCGCGGTGTCCACCTCGCTCGCGGTGCTGGTAGCCGCGCGCGTCCTCCAGGGGGTGTCGATGGCGGCGCTGCCGCTCACGGTCGGGATCGTCCGGGATGTGCTGCCGCGCGAGAGGCTGCCCACCGGGCTCGGCGTGGTGTCGGCGACGATGGGCGTCGGGGTCGGCGGCGGGCTCGTGCTCGCCGGGGTGGTCGCGCGGTACACGGGCGGGTACCGGCCCGTGTTCTGGGTGATCGCGGGGCTCGCGGCGGTGGCGACGCTGGTCGTCGCGCTCGTCGTCCGGGACGCCGCGCCGCCCCGGACCGGACGCCTCGACCTGCCCGGCGCGGCCCTGCTCGGCGGCGCGCTGGTCAGCCTGCTGCTCGGGATCGGGCAGGGGAGGGTGTGGGGCTGGACGTCCGGGCGGGTCCTCGGGCTGCTGGCCGCGGCGCTGGTGCTCGGCGCGCTCTGGATCGTCGTCGAGCGGCGCGCGGCCGAGCCGCTCGTCGACATCGCGATGCTCACCCACCGCGGCACGATCGGCGCGAGCCTCGCGTCGCTGCTGCTCGGATTCGCCCTGTACGGCGGGTTCACGCTGATCCCCAACTTCGTCCAGACGCCGGCGCGGGCCGGGTACGGGTTCGGGGCGTCGGTGCTCGCGGCGGGGCTGCTCCTGCTGCCGACCACGTTGCTGATGATCGTGGTGTCCACGCAGGCGGGACGGCTGATGCGGCGCGTCCCGGCGGCTCTGCTGGTCGCGGCGGGATCGGGGGTCACCGCGCTCGCGATCGGGTGGCTCGCGGTCTTCCATGACCACCGCTGGGACGTTCTCGGCGCGACCGTCCTGCTCGGAGTCGGGGTCGGGCTGGCGTTCGCGGCGCTCGGGACGATGGCGGTCGAGCACGTCCGGGCGGATCAGACCGCGGTGGCGAGCGCGGTGAACAGCCTGGTCCGGCTGGTCGGCGGGGCCGTCGCGGGGGCGGTGACGACGGCGCTGCTGGCCCGGGACACGCTGCCCGGCACGTCCGTTCCGACCGAGCACGCGTATGCGACCGGGTTCGCGCTCGGTGGCGGCGTGGCGCTGCTGGCCGCCGCGGGCTCGCTGGTCTTCCACCTGCTCACCCGGGGACGGCGCTGATCGGGTCGGCCGGGTGGGGTCGCTCTCGGTGATCGTGTCGGTGGCGGGCGCGATGATCGTCCGGGACGGAGCCGTACCGGCGTCGAAACCGTCCGATCCAGGTGGAAACGGTCATGTCCCCAGGATTCCCGCCGCCGGCTCGGCCGGGGCGTGGCGAGATTGTCCCAGGCGGTGCTTATTCTGCCGCCATGTCGTCCGGTCTCCATCAGGTCGTGGCGGTGGCGGTGCCGCCGCAGTCGCCGTTCGAGCTGGCCAGCGTCGCGCAGGTCTTCGGCGTCGCGCACCCGGACGTCCCGGTGCGCTACGCGTTCGGCGTGTGCGCCGAGACGCCGGGCGCCGTGCCGGGGCTGGCGGGCTGCCCGCTGCACATCGAGGACGGACTCGACCTGCTGGACGGCGCCGACACCGTGATCGTCGCCGGGTGGCCGGACCTGGCGGCCCGTCCGTCCGACGCGCTGATCGCGGCGCTGCGCGGCGCGCACGGACGGGGCGCGCGGGTGGCCGGGCTGTGCTCGGGGGCGTTCGCGCTGGCGGCGGCCGGGCTGCTGGACGGACGGCCCGCCACCACGCACTGGCGGATGGCCGACGAGCTCGCCGCGCGGTATCCGCGGGTCGACGTCCGCGTGGACGAGCTGTACGTCGATCTCGGCGACGTCGCGACCAGCGCCGGGACGGGCGCGGCCGTCGATCTCGCGCTGGCGCTCGTCCGGCGGGATCTCGGGGCGGCGCACGCGGCGGAGATCGCCCGGCACATGGTGCTGCCGCCGCACCGGGACGGCGGCCAGCGGCAGTACTCGCGGCTCGCGCCCCGGCCCGGACAGGCGAGCGAGGAGACCCTCGCCGCGGTGGTGGCGTGGGCGGAGGCGAACCTGCACCGGCCGATCAGCGTCGCCGACCTCGCGGCCCACGGCGCGGTCTCGCCCCGGACGCTGGCCCGGCTGTTCGAGCGGGGGCTCGGCGTCGCGCCCGGCCGATGGCTGCTGCGGCGGCGCGTCGAGCTGGCCCGCACGCTCCTGGAACGCTCCGACGAGACCGTCGAGTCGATCGCCCTGGCCTGCGGTTTCGTCGATCTGTCCAACTTCCGGCGCCGGTTCGCCGCCGAGACCGGCACGACCCCCGGACGGTACCGGCGCGTGTTCTCCACCCCGGGGTGGAAGGACTGATCTCGGGCTCTGCTCCGATGCCCGGGGAGGTCGCTCTCCGTAGCTTCGAGGTATGAGCACTACGGCCAACGTCCTTCTCGTCCTCCTCGTCCTGGGGCTGGTCCTGCGGCGGCAGCTCACGGCCCGGCAGATCAACGAGGCGAAGATGTACACGCTTCCGGCGGTCCTGGTGATCGTGGGCGTCGCGCAGGGCGGCCTGATCGACCGCGCTCACGAGGCCCTCAGCGTCTGGCTGCTGGTGGTGGAGGCGGCCGCCGGGCTGGTGCTCGGCGCCATGCGCGCCGCCACGATGCGGCTCTGGCGCGAGCCGGACGGCACGCTCTGGCGGCGCGGCGGCGGGCTGACGATCGTCGCGTGGATCGTGTCGATCGCCGTCCGGGTCGGGCTCCTCGGGATCGCCTACGCCCTCGGCGTCAGGACCGGGTCCGGGAACCTGATCGCCTTCCTCGGCGTGTCCCTGCTCGCGCAGTACGCGATCCTCGATCTGCGGTCCCGTTCGCTGCCGGCACGGGGGACCGGCGTTAACTTCACGGTATGAGCGAACGTCCGGTGGCGCGCCCGCCCCGCGGCTCCTCCACGGGCGCGCCCTCCGAACCGTCCGGCGGATCGTCCCGCCGGACCGGCACCCCGCGCCTGACCACCGACCCGGCTCCCCCCGCCCCGGCCGCCGGCGGCGCGCGTCCCCGGCGGAAGGGGCTAGGGCGGTACGTGTCGTTCCACGGATGGTGGGACGCCTGCGGGGAGGGAGGGCCGTCCGGCCCCGGGGAGCACCAGTCAGCCGAGCGCGTCGGGCGGATCCTCGCCCGCACCGGGCTGCTGATCTGGGGATTCGGGTTCTACACGCTGGCGGTCCTGAAGTCCGGGCCGCATTCGCCGACCGCGTGGGCGGGGCTGGCCGTCCTGAACCTGGTGGGATTCGCCGGGCTCTTCTGGGGCCTGCTCGGGTTCGACCGCGACGCCGCGCCCCGGTGGCTGCTGCTGCCGCTGGGCGCCGTCGTCCTCGCCGGGTACGTCGTGAACCTGATCGAACCGCACGTCGGGGCGACCACGTTCTGCTACGTCGCGGCCGGGGTCGCCGCGGCCCGCCGTCCCGGCTGGGACGGTGCGGTGTTCACCACGGCGTCCGCGGCCGCGCTCGCGGTCTTCCAGCTCGCGGCGGAACGCCCGGTGGACCCCTGGTCGATCGTGGCGTTCGTCGGCGTGTACGCGGCGGCGATCGCGCTGCGCGAGCGGCGCTGGCGGCGGCGGTCGCAGGCGAACGAGGCGGCGCTGGCCGAGCGGTCCCGGATGGCCCGCGAGATCCACGACATCCTGGCGCACTCGCTGTCGGCGCAGATCGTCCACCTGGAGGGGGCGCGGCTGCTGCTCAGCCGGGACGACGACCGCGAGCGGGCGCTGGAGCGGGTCGAACGGGCGCAGCGGCTCGCGCGGACGGGACTGGAGGAGACCCGGCGGGCCCTGGCCGCGCTGCGCGGCGAGGCGCCGGAGCTCGCCGAGGCCCTGGCCGAGCTCGCCGACGAGTTCCGGGCCGCGACGGGCGGCCCGGCCGTGCTGGAGATCACCGGGACGCCGCACGAGCTGACGTCGGCGCGGGCGCTCGCGCTGGTCCGGACGGCGCAGGAGGCGCTGACGAACGTCCGCAAGCACGCGCCCGGCGCGTCCGTGCGGATCCGACTGGACCACCTCCCGGACGCCGTCGAGCTCACCGTCACCGACTCCGGCGGCACCGAGGAGCCCATCGTCACGACCGGCGGCGGATACGGCCTGGTCGGCATGCGGGAGCGCGCCGAGCTGGTTGGTGGGACCCTGGAGGCCGGACCGGACGGCAAGGGCTTCCGGGTGGCGCTTCGGATACGGGTGTGACGGAAGAACGAGTGACGCGGGTCGTCGTGGTGGACGACCAGACGGTGGTGCGGGAGGGCCTCGTCCTGCTGCTGGAACTGCTGCCGGGCCTGGAGGTCGCGGGCTCGGCGGGCGACGGCGAGCAGGCGCTGGAGCTGGTCGCGCGGGTGTCGCCCGACGTGGTGCTCATGGACCTGCGGATGCCCCGCATGGACGGGGTGGAGGCGACCGCGAGGATGCGCGAGCTCCACCCCGAGGTCGAGGTGGTCGTCCTGACCACCTACGCCGACGACGAGTCCATCTTCGCGGCGCTACGCGCGGGCGCGCGGGGATTCCTCACCAAGGACGCCGGGGCGGACGAGATCGCCCGGGCGATCGAGGCGGTCCGCGGCGGGCACGCGCAGCTCGATCCCGCCGTCCAGCGGCGCCTGGTGGAGGCCGTCACCGCGGGGGACCGGCGCCCGAAGTCGCGGGGCAGCGGCCTTCCCGACGGCCTGACGCCCCGCGAGGCCGAGGTGCTGGCGCTGATCGCGCGCGGACGGTCCAACGCCGAGATCGCGCGCGAGCTGTTCATCAGCGAGGCCACGGTCAAGACCCACATCAACAACCTGTTCGCGAAGGCGAACCTCCGCGACCGGGCCCAGGCCGTCACGTACGCGTTCCGCAACGGCCTGGTCGGCGAGGGCGACTGAGACTCCCCTGACCGCCCGGGCACCGAAGGGCTACACGCCGCGGTGCCGAAGGCGCTGGACGGCGAAGGCTAGCAGGACGACGGCCAGCCCGGCGAAGATCGAGAACTCGATGAACTGGAACGTCCAGAACCGGTCGGCGGGCTGGTAGACGGTCTTCAGGTGCAGGCCGAGGCCGCGCAGGTAGGCGTCCGGGTCGTGCATCGTCCGGACCTGCTCTTCGAGGCGCCCCTGTTCCGCGCCCGTGAGCGTGTGCCCGGACGCGTTGACCAGGTCGTATGAGAGCGTCCAGCCGGGCTTGCCGGGGGTGACCGGTACCGCGCTCGGCCCCATCGTGTGGTGGAGCGTCGGCGCGGACAGCTTGCTCGCCGGGGTCACGTAGCGCTGCCGGAGCCAGAACTCGACCGGCATCCGGACGGCCATGAACCCCGCGAACGCCACCACGATCGCCGGGACCGTCCGCCGCAGCAGCAGCCCGGCGACCAGGCCGAGCGCGAACGCGAACAGGGTGTACCCGGTGAGCGACAGCCCTTCGAGGTCGAACGCGCCGGGCGCGAACCGTCCGGTCACCTGGTCCATCGGGGAGCGGAACCAGGTGAAGACGAGGCTGAGCGTCAGGCAGATCGCGGTGAGCCCGGCGGAGACCAGCAGGATCCGCTGGGTCAGCCACCGGCCGCGCGGGACGGACTGCGTCCACGCCAGCCGCCACGTGCCCTGCTCGTACTCGCGTCCGAGGACCCCCGCGCCGATGACCGCGCCGATCAGCCCCGGAATCGGGCTGAACCAGGTGGACAGGTGGTTGGCGATCGCGTTGAACTGCTGGACGAACGCGATCATCGCCGTCTGGCACGACTCGCCGCCGGTGTCGTGCGCCAGGCACGTCCCGACGCCGTGCGACGCGAACGACCCGCGGACCGCGTGGCCGTACGGCAGGAAGATCGCCGTGATCAGCGCGATCAGGGCCAGCCCCGCGTACACCTGCGCCCGGTGCAGCCGCCATGTGAACCAGATCATCGGGTCACCGCCGACTGCTCGAGGTAGGCGAGGATCAGCTCTTCCAGCCCCACCGGATGCTCCTGCCAGGTCGGATGCAACACGTGCTGCAACGATTCCGCCTCCACTCCCGTCCGGACGAGCAGGTCGCTGTGCCGCTCGCTGTGCACCGCGCGGACCACGCCGGGGACGTCCGCCGCCGCCTCCCGCGGCCCGCTGATCATCCGGTGCGCCGCGAGGACGTCGTCGATCGCGCCGTCCAGCCGGACGGTCCCGTGGTCGAGCACCAGCAGCCGGTCGCAGACCGCCTCCAGGTCCGCGATGACGTGCGACGACAGCAGGACGGTCACCTCGTCCTCGGCGACGGCCGACATCAGCGTCCGGGTGAAGTCGCGTCGCGCGACCGGGTCGAGGCTCGCGAGCGGCTCGTCCAGGACGAGCAGTTCCGGGCGCTTGGAGAGGGCGAGCGCGAGCGCCACCTGCGCCTGCTGGCCGCCCGACAGCGCTCCGGCCCGCCGGTCCAGCGGGATCCCGAGCGCGCCGAGCCGCATCTCGGCGAGGTTCCGGTCGAAACGCGGGTTGAGTGCCCGTCCCATCCGCAGCAGTTCCGCGACCGTCATGCCGCGGTACAGCGGATGCTCCTGCGCCACGAACCCGACCCGCGCGAGCGCCTCGGCGGACCCGCTGTCGGCGTCCTCGCCGAACACCCGGACGCGTCCCTCGGTCGGACGCAGCAGCCCGCAGACCAGGTTCATCAGCGTGGTCTTGCCGGCGCCGTTCGGCCCGACGAGCGCGACGACCGCCCCGGCGGGCAGGCTCACCGTGCAGTCCCGCAGCGCCCAGGACCGCCCGAACCGCATTCCGAGCCGCTCGGTCTCCAGTGCCGCCGTCATGCCACTCCCTCCGCGCGGACGTCGGTCCGCACCGACGCGATCAGCGCCGTGACCGTCTCGTCGTCCAGGCCCGAGCCGCGCGCGTCCCGCACCCATCGTTCGAGGGACCGCCGCAGCCGCGCGTAGTCCCCGGGCGCGACCGCCTCCACCTCCGCCGTGATGAACGTCCCCTGTCCGGGCTTCGCCGCGACGACGCCCTCGTTCTCCAGCTGCCGGTACGCCTTCACGACCGTGTTCGGGTTGATCGTCAGCGTGCCGACGACCTCCTTCACGGTCGGCAGCTGGTCCCCCTGCCGCAGATAGCCGAGCAGGAGCGCCTGCCGTACCTGCTGCACCAGCTGCAGGTACGGCGGCACTCCGCTCCGCCCGTCCAACCGGAACCGAAACACCCCGAAACTCCGTTCTACTATGATGTTAGTAAAACGGTAGATCTACAGGGTGGGGGCCGTCAAGCCGGGGGAGGAGAGCCTTCGAGGGAGGCCATGAGGCGGGTCCGGTGGGCGGAGGGGGAGCTCCAGGCGGCGTGGAGGGCCCGCGCCTTGCGGATCCAGAGGGACGGGTCGTACTCGGCGGTGTAGCCGATCGCGCCGTGGACCTGGAGGGCGGTCTTCGCCGTCGCGTAGGCGGACTCGGCGGCGGCGATCTTGGCGGCGGACGTGTCGCGGCGGAAGTCGGCCGTGCCGTGGGCGAGCGCGGCGGCGTGGACGAGGGGACGGGCGAACTCGAGGCCGATGAGCGCGTCGGCCAGCTGGTGCTTGACCGCCTGGTACTCGCCGATGGGGTGCCCGAACTGGTTCCTGGTCTTGGCGTAGTCGACGGAGACGTCCAGGAGGCGGCGGCCCAGGCCCAGGTGCTGCGCCGCGCACGCGAGGACGGCCAGGTCGAGGGCCGTGGCGTCCGCCTTCCCGAGCCTGCGGGACGGCGCGACCTCGAAGAGCCGGCGGGACGGATCGATCGACGGACGGAGCGCGCGCCCCGGCTCGGCCTCGTGGAGCTCGCCGTCCCGGACGAGGAGGACGAGGTCGGCGACGTCGGCGTCGAGCGCGTACAGGGTGTCGGGGGTGGCCAGCGAGACCAGGGCCTCGCCTGCGGCGATGCGGGGAAGCCACGCGGTGTCGCCGACCGCGGTCAGCAGGGCCGCGGCGGCGACGGTCTCGACCAGCGGACCCGGAACGGCGTGGCGTCCCAGCTCGTGCAGGGCCGTGACGAGCTCGACCGGGAGCAGGCCCACGCCGTCGTGCTCCTCCGGGACGGCCAGCGCGAACACGCCCGCGCCGGCCAGCGCCGTCCAGACGCGGCGTCCCGGGACGTGGTCGCCCGCCGACCACGCGCGGATCGCGGACGGCGTGTCGGCCTGGTCGAGCAGCTTGTCGAGGCTGCCCGCGAAGAGACGCTGTTCCTCCGACAGGACGAACCTCATCGCGCCCCCCTCGGCAGGCCGAGCACGCGCTCGGCGATCACGTTCCGCTGGACCTCGTTGGTGCCCGCGTAGACCGGGCCCGCGAGGGAGAAGACGTAGCCCTCGAGCCAGTCGCCGTCGAGCTCGCCGTCCGGGCCGAGCAGGTCGAGGGCCGTCTCGTGCAGGGCGATGTCGAACTCGGACCAGAACACCTTGTTCAGGCTCGACTCCGCGCCGATGTCGTCGCTGCGGGAGATCGTCTCGAACCCCTTGAGCCGGTAGGCGCGGGCCTTCAGCCAGGCGTCCGCGACCCGGTCGCGCAGCGCCGTGTCGGACGGGTCGCCGCGTTCGCGCCACAGGTCGAGGAGCCGGCCGGCGGCCGCCGTGTACCGGCCGGGGGAGCGCAGGGTGAGGCCGCGCTCGTTCCCCGCGGTGCTCATCGCGACCTTCCAGCCGTTGCCGGGATCGCCGATGACGTCCTCGTCCGGGACGAACACGTCGTCCAGGAAGAGCTCGGCGAACGCGGGCTTCCCGTCGAGCCGCCCGATCGGGCGGACCGTCACCCCCGGCGCGTCCAGCGGGAACATCAGGTACGTCAGCCCGCGATGCCGCTCCGACCCGGGATCGGACCGGAACAGCCCGAACGCCCGGTCGGCGAACGCGGCGCGCGAACTCCACGTCTTCTGGCCGTTCAGCCGCCACCCGCCGTCCGCGCGGACGGCGGTGGAGCGCAGCGCCGCCAGGTCACTGCCCGCGCCCGGCTCCGACCACGCCTGCGCCCAGATCACCTCGCCGCGCGCCATCGGCGGCAGGACGCGCCGGAGCTGTTCCGGCGTCCCGTGCTCCAGCAGCGTCGGCGCGAGCAGGTTCACGCCGTTCTGCGAGACCCGGCCGGGCGCGCCCGCCGCGTAGTACTCCTCCTCGAAGATCAGCCATTCGAGCGGGGTGGCGTCGCGTCCGCCGAACGAGGACGGCCAGTTGACCGTGGCGTAGCGGTCCGCGCCGAGTGTCCGCTCCCACGCGCGGTGCGCGGCGAAGCCCGCCTCGGTCTCCAGTGACGGCGGCGGTTCGGCGGGGACGTGCGCGCGCAGCCAGTCCCGGGCCTCCGCGCGGAACGCCTCATGGGCGGGGGAGAAGTCGAGATCCATCAGCGGCGGCCTTCACCTTCCGTGATTCATCTAACAACCGTTTGGTAGATTAAAGCACGGTGGTCGCGGCGCGTCCCGAGCGGAGCCAGGTGGGAGTACGCCGACGTACGCCGCTGACCGGTCGGCCGGAAAGCGCCCGCGGGGCAAGGCTCGGCAACGATCGAGTCAAGTCACCTGGGCCCGCCTGACCTGCGGCGCAACATGGGAGCGGCCTCCCATGCCCGCGCGACCGAGAGGATGGTCCGGTGCCCAAGAGCTGGATGATCGCCGACTTCCTGCGCCCGTACGCGCAGTGGCGGATCGAACGGGCCGAGGAACGCGACGACGGACGCAACGCCCGTGCCGCCATCGGGCTGATCGACGCCGCCGCGTACGCGATGCAGATGGACGACAGCGACCGGCTCATCGCCCGGATGGCGTCCGCGGGCTGCTTCGCCCACGAGCGCTTCAATCCGGGCACGGAAGGTGAACGCCTCATCCGCCGCTGGCACTACGACGACACCGAGGGCGCCCCCCGCGACCTGTTCTTCGCCCTCGCGGACGCCGTGGAACGGGGCGTCGGCCCGTCCCCGGCGCCCCCGGCGTCCCGCGCGGCCTCGCGCTGGAGCCACCTCGACCGCGGTGCCCGTCCCCAGGCCCCGCAGCCCGGCGCTCCCGCCGACGACCGCACCGCCCACACGCCCGACGGCGCGCCCCCGGGCCGTCCGGGCTCACCGAACCCTTCCCCCGTCCGTCCCGTCGACGGCAGGGACGCGGGCGAGGAGACGAGCACGCCCCGTCCCCGCCTCACGGACGCCCCGGACACATGTCCTGGGTACGGCGCGGACGAAGCGGGCGCGCCCTCCGGCCGCCGCGCGGATGGCGCGGGCGCGCGGTCCGTGTACGGCGCGGGCGAGGCGGGGTGGGCAAGCGGGCGCTAGGTAAGCTGGCGCGGCGGGGGGTGACCGTTCCGAGGGAAGGACGACCATGCCCGACGTCCAGCACATGAAGGCGACGATGCGCCGCTACGCGGACCTGTTCAACGCGGGCGACCACGTCGCCGTGGCGGACCTCTACGCCGACGACGCGGTGATCGAGGACCCGGTCGGCAAGCGCCCGGTCGAGGGACGCGCCGCGATCGAGAAGTTCTACGCCGACTCGATCGCGGCGGGCGCGAAGCTCGTCGCGCACGAGGTCCGCGGCTCCTATGGAAACCGGAGCGCCATGCGCTTCTCCGCGGACCTTCCCGGCCTGCACATCGACGGCATCGAGGTCATGACGTTCGATGACGGCGGCAAGGTCGTCCGCATGGAGGCCTTCTGGGGACCGGACGACTTTCAAGCGGTCTGACCATTTTGGGGCGTTCGTCGCGATGTGGTCGAGGTGAGTCGCGCGGGGCGCGGATCGCTTTGCGTCCGGTTGCGGCCATCGTGACGTAATGGTCCGTTGACCAGGCTCTTTGTCCGCTGCCGGGGCGTTTCTTCGGTGAACGCCGTCGAGGGCGCCGCCGCGATCAGAGCGGGCCCGGACGGCTCGGATCGGTGCTCGTGGGCGGCGGACCCGCGGGCCGGGCGAGGCGGCGACGTGGTGCTCTGCCTGGGCTTTTGGAGGTTGGGACGCGCCTCGGCGCCGGGCGCGTCCGGTGGAGGGAAACTGTGGGAACGGGTTCTCGTGAAAAACAAACCAAACGAAGATCCGCGAATACGCGCAATCCAGCACCGGACGGGCTATGCTATAAGTGTCTCGAAGGTCATCTTATTGCGAGTGAGCTGACCTACGCGCAGAACACCGGTCACCCATCTGCGGGGTGGCCGGTGTTTCGCTTTCCGGGCTGTTCGGGTGGGTTCCCGAGTCCGTTTCCGTCGGCATGGCCACGGGTAGATCGCCTTCGAGTCGTCCCCCCGGAACGGTAGGAGTCCGGGGGTGGGTTGTGCGGGACGTCGAGGACGACTGGAACACCCAGAACATCGCGGCCAGGGCGCGGGCGCTCACGCCGGACCTCGTCGGCGAACTGGAGCGGCTGGCCGCCGTCCCGTCGATCGCGTTCCCGGGATTCCCGCCGCACGAGGTCATCCGGGCGCACGACCATGTCGTCCGGATGCTGACGGAGGCGGGCGTCCGCGACGTGGGCGCGATCCGGCTGCCGGACACGCCGCCGGTCATCACGGGCTCGATCCCCGCGCCCGAGGGCGCGCCGACCGTCCTGCTCTACGCGCACTACGACGTCCAGCCCCCGGGGGACGAGGCGCTGTGGAGGACCCCGCCGTTCGCCCCGGCGCCATTCGACGAGGACGGTGAGAAGGGCATCCGGGCGCGCGGTATCGCCGACGATAAGTCCAACATCCTCGCTCATGTCGGGGCAATCCGGGCGTGGAATGGCCGTCCGCCGGTCGGGATCAAGATCGTCATCGAGGGCGCCGAGGAATGGGGCAGCCCGCTCGACGAGTACCCGGCGCGGCGTCCCGGGGAGTTCCAGGCCGACGCGATGGCGGTCGCGGACATGGGCAACATCCGCGCCGGACAGCCGACACTGACCGTCGGGCTACGCGGCGTCGCCGACGTGATCGTCGAGGTGCGGACGCTCGAAGGGGCCAAGCACAGCGGCAACTTCGGCGGCCCCGCCCCGGACGCGATGCTCGCGCTCGTCCGCGCCCTGTCCAGCCTGCACGACGACAACGGGGACGTCGCGGTGGCGGGCCTGCGCCGCGAGCCGTGGACCGGCGCGACCTACACCGACGTCGAGTTCGGCGAGGCCGTCGGCGCCGAACCGGGGATGCCGCTGCTCGGCACCGGCACGCTGGGCGAACGCCTCTGGTCGGGGCCCGCGATCACCGTCACCGGCATCGACGCGATCCCGGTGGACAAGGCGGCCGGCGCCTGCGTCCCGCATGCCCGCGCCAAGATCAACCTGCGGATCCACCCCGCGCAGCCCGCCAGGGAGGCCCGGGAGGCGCTGATCCGGCACCTGGAGGCGCAGCGGCCGTTCGGCATCCCGCTGACCGTGTCGGTCGCGGGCGAGGCCGGAGACGGATACCGGGCCGAAACGGGCGGGCCCGCGATGGAGGCGATGACCGCCGCGATGCGCGCCGCCTACGGGACCGACCCGGTGCAGATGGCGGCCGGTGGCGCGATTCCACTGGTCAGCGCGCTGCACAGGGCCGTCCCGAAGGCCGAGATCCTGCTCTTCGGCGCCCAGGACGGCAAGTGCAACCTGCACGCGCCGAACGAACGCGTGCTGGTGTCCGAACTGGAGAACACGGTCGTCGCCGAAGCCCTGTTCTTCGCCGAGTTCGCCGCCCGCTGGTCGCCGGCGGGGGAGATGTCATGAGCCGCGGGCCGGTCGCGTCGGCGCTGGTCATCTACGGGATCACCGGCGACCTGGCGCGCAAGTCGCTGCTGCCCGCGCTGTACCGGCTCGCCGAGCGCGGACGGCTGCACGTTCCGGTGATCGGGGTGACGCGCCGCTCCTGGACGGACGACGACCTGCGCGCCCACGCCCGCGCCGCGATCGGGGACGAGCTGGACGAGTCGGTCTTCGACCGGTTCGCCTCCCGGCTGCGGATCGTGGACGGCGACCTCACCGACCCCGAGACCTACCGCCGGATCCGCGACGCCGTCGCGGACGCGCCGTTCGTCACGCACTACATGGCGACCCCGCCGACGCAGTTCACGACCATCGCCGACCGGCTCGGCCAGGCCGGGCTCAACCGCGACGCGCGACTCGTCGTCGAGAAGCCGTACGGGCACGACCAGGCGTCCGCCCGCGCCCTGGACGACGACCTGCACCGCACGTTCGCCGACGACGACCTCTTCCGCGTCGACCACTACCTCGGCTCGGAGGCCGTCCGGGGCGTCCCCGTGGCGCGCTTCGCGAACCCGATCCTCGAGACGGTGATGAACCGCGACCACGTGGCGTCCATCCAGATCACGATGGCCGAGGACTTCGACGTCGCGGACCGGGGCGCCTTCTACGACCCGACCGGCGCCGTCCGCGACGTGGTGCAGAACCACCTGCTGCAGGTCCTCGCGCTGCTCACCATGGACCCGCCGTCCTGCCGGGACGCCCTGGCGGAGAACGTCGCGAAGTGGGAGCTGATGCGCGCCGTCCGGACGATCGAGCCGTCCGACCTGGTGCGCGGCCAGTACGACGGCTACCTGCACGTTCCCGGCGTGCACCCGGACTCGACGACCGAGACGTTCGTCGCCGCGGGGATCTGGATCGACAACTGGCGCTGGAAGGGCGTCCCGATCCACCTCCGCGCGGGCAAGTGCCTGCCGGTGACGTCCGCGGAGGCGGTGGTCGAGCTCAGGGAACCGCCGGTTTCGCTTTACGGGCATCCGGAACCCAACCTGATCCGCCTTCACCTACCCAAGAGGCACGGCCTCGCGCTCGACCTGTCCCTGAACCGCGCCGAGGGCCAGCCGGTGCAGGCCGCCGCCGTGCCCGTCCAGGTCCCTCCCGTCGGCGTCGCCGAACCACCGTACGAGCACGTCCTGGAGGCCGCGATCGTCGGCGACGCCGCCGCGTTCGCCTCGTTCCCGTTCATCGAGGAGTCCTGGCGCGTCGTCTCGAAGATCATCGACCTGGACGACGCCCCGCCCCGCTACATCCCCGGCACCTGGGGCCCCGGCTCGTCCGAAACCCTCCCCGGCCCCTCCGGCTGGCACCGCATAGCCGGCGCCTGACCGCCATTACCTCGGAGGTCATCGCCTTCGCGCGCCCGCGTCCACCAAGATCGTCTCTTCTGGCCGCGACGCTCTGGGGGCATCCGATGACGACCACCCGCACCACTGTCGAAGACCTGCTCGGACGCATCGCCGAGGGCGACCCCGCCCACCTGGCCGCGCTGTTCGCCGACGACTGCGACTGGAAGCTGAACTGGCCGGACGCCGAGCACGGACGGGCCGAAACCCCCTGGATCCGGCACCGCACCACCCCGGCCGAGGCCGCCGCCCACTTCGCGGAGATCGCCGCCCACCACGTCCCGGAGAAGAACGAGACCCGGATCGACCGCATCCTCGTCGACGGCGACGACGCCGTCCTCCTGGGCGTGATCCGGCAGGTCGCACGCACCACCGACCGCCCGTACACGTCCCGCCTCGCCCTGCACGTCACCGTCCGGGACGGCCGGATCACCCGCTACCACGTCTACGAGGACTCCCTCGCCGTGGCCCAAGCCTTCACCCCAGGCACCTGACCGGCGGCCCCACACGCCCTACGCTGGCCGGAGGGCCGACCGTCGTGAGGAGCCTCCCTTGCCGGACGACGCACTCGAAGGGGCCATCCGGGTCCTGCTGGCCGTGGCCGTTCCGGACTGGAAGCCACCGGCCCGCCGCGTTTCCGCTGGAGCGCTCCTGCTACGGGCATCAGGACGCCGACCTGCTGAGGCGGCCTCGGCGGATCGCCGAGGCCGATCCTGGACGGTTCGAGCGGCTGCTCGGCGGGAGCACCGGGTACGGTCACGCGATCTGATGGCCATGAGGCGGGGCTCCTGGGCAGCGCCGCGCCGACGGGTGTCGGCGCGGCGACGTGCTCTTCAGATCGGGTGCCGGCCTTCGGATGGCGAGAAGGTCAGAACCAGAGCGGCCGGCATTCCACGCCCTCGACCCGGAACCAGCCGTCGGCGAAGCCCCGCTCGCAGAAGAACCTCTCGAACGTGCCGGCGCGGGCGATGACGAAGTCGTCGAGCGGGCCGAGGTAGGCGGGGCTGCATTCGTGCCCGATCACCCTGCCGAAGTCCCTGACGTGCAGTTTCCCGCAGACGATGATGCGTTCGTGCCGTGCCTCGTCGGCCTGTGCGGGGCCCGCGGCCACCGGGGTGAGCGCCGCGGCGGCGGCGAGCGCGCCGAGAAGGGCGATGGAACGACGTGCCATGCGTATCACTCCTTGTGTCGAATTGACTACTCAAAGCTAGCATGTCGGAGTTGGCAGTCCCGGCGTCCCGGGGTCAACTTTTGCCACTCCCGTCAGCCCCCTGGGCGCCTGGCCTCACGGGGCATACCCTGCTCCGGGTGAAGGAGATCGTGACGTACGTCGAGATGACGTCCCGGGACCAGCTGGCCCCGGCCGCCCCCGTCCCCGGCCTGGCTCTGGACACGCTGGACCGCAGGTCGCCGCTGCTGCTGGATCTCCATGCCAGGGTCGGCGCCTCCTACGGCTGGGGCAGCGCGAAGCGCACCAGGGAAGAATGGGACTCGGGGTATGCGGCCCGGAGGTTCTTCCTGCTGTCCTTCGAGGGTGAGCCCGCGGGTCTGGTCGACTACGACCTCCACCCCGGCGACGACGTCGAGATCGCGACCTTCGGACTTCTGCCGGAGTTCGTGGGCAAGGGCATCGGCGGGTTCGCGCTGACACTCGGGATCCGGCAGGGCTGGATCCTCGTCCCCGAGGTGTCCAGGGTCTGGCTGCACACGTCGACGCTGGACCACCCCCACGCACTGCCCAACTACCACCGCCGGGGTTTCCGCACCTTCAAGACGGAGGAGCGCGAGAGTGCGTGACGGGCCCCCTCGCTTACTGATCCTGGGGAGGCCGACTTGTGGAGCTCGCGACTGTTGACGCAGTGGATACGGTCAACTTCTTCTCGGCTCGTATCGCATCGCCACTGCTCCTGAGCTGAACTCGTGGCGACTCACGAGTTTCAGGTCGAGGGGCTTCTTCAGGCCGGCGAACAACGTCGGGCCGTGGCCCGCCACTCTGGGATGCACCACGAACTCGTATTCATCGATCAATCCCAGCTCGGCCAACGCCCGCGGGAGTTGCACGCCTCCTGTGAACAGTCCGTTTCCCGGCTCTTGCTTGAGCTGTTGAACGGCCCTCCCCAGGTCTCCGCGCACAAGTTCCGCGTTCCAGTCGACCCGGTCCAAGGTGCTCGACACGACGTACTTTCGTGCCGCGTCGATCGTGCGGGCGAAGGGCTCCATCCAGTCGGGGCGCGCTTCCGTGCCAGCCGACGGCCGCCATGCCGTTTCCATCATCTCGTAAATCACCCGGCCGAAGAGGAGGGCATCGGCCTGTGCGAGGTTCTCGGTGGCGTGACGGTGAATCTCTTCGACCGGGACGATCCCACGGTGGTCGCAGCATCCGTCCAGCGTGATGTTGATGGAATAGCGAAGAGGGCGCATTCCCTATGGCTACCCAGGGCCCCGGGGTGGCCTAACCTTCTCTGCGTCCCGCCGCGCCCTGCTCAAGCGCTCGGCGGACGGCGAGGCCCCCGGCCTTCCGGAAGCCGTATTCGCTGGAATCGACTTCGTGCCAACGGGCCTCGGTGAGGATGACTCGAACGGCCAGAGCGTCGGGACCCGCCTGTGGCAGCGGCACCTCCCACTCGTAGTCGAGCTCGCCGAGCAGTTCACGTCTGATGCCTTCGGCGACGGCGGTGGCGAATTCGGGGGGAAGGTCCGTCTCATCGATGAGATTGACGAAGTCGAACTCGGTCACGCCGTCCGGAAGGGGTTCGAAGTCGACGGTGATGATGGCGAACGGCCCGCAGGAACCGATGTTCTTGATGTAGCGGATGCGAACATCGCGCACCGCGTCCGGGAACAGGTCGGCCATGGGGCGATTCTCCTACTCGGAACGGCATGATCAAGGTCGGTGTCGACCGTACGCGCCGTGCCGCGCGCGTCCAAACGAAATACCCTTCGTGCTCGGGCCGCGCCGATTCACGATCGCCACAGGTGTTTCGGGGTTCATGCAACGAGTGCACCGGCCGGGGGAACCCGGGCCGATCGAGTTAGGGCTTAATCCTTGAGGATGCTCTCGATGGAGGTCTGCCAAGAGTGCAGGTAGGACGGGTAGTCGGCGGCGAAGTGCTCCAGGGCGGGCATGGCCTCGGGGCGCAGGGCGGTGAGGTCGTACGTCACCTGGACGCGGCTGCCGCCGTCCACCTCGGACAGCTCGACGGTGACGGTTCCGGCGCGGTCGCCGGGGGTCGTGCGGGCATAGGTGATGGACGCGGGGATGTTCCGCTCGACCACGACCCACACCGTCCCGTGGCCGTGCGCGGACGTCGTGAAGACGACGCCCGGTGCGGAGTCGTCGGACGCGTCGTCCGGGAAGACCGGGTCCCAGCCCTCCGCCCAGGCGCGTTCGCCGAGCGGTGTGAAGAGGGGGAACGCCTCGTCCGGCGGTAGCGGGACGTCGAACCGGCCGGTGAGGTGGACACGTGCTTCGGTCACGACTCCTCCAGGAGGTCGGTCACTCAGCAAGGTAACAAGTCAGCCGTTCCCGGGGAAACGCTTCGGCCGGGCGCCCCTCAACGGGGACGCCCGGCCGAAACGGGGAACGAGAGGGGTCAGTCGACCTCGCCGCCCTGCTCGCCCGCCAGCTCGGCGGCCGCGGCGTCGGACTCGGACGGGTCGTCCGGCAGCGGGCCGATCGGACCGCCGAACGCGGCGATCGGCGCCGACAGCGGAGTGCCCGAACCGTCGCGGCGGCCGATCTCCTCGTCGATGTCGATCGGCCTGCCGTTCTCCGTGGTCGCCCGCAGCGGGACCACGCCCGCCCACGCCTGGATCAGCTTGTCCTCGCCCTTGAGGAACCGGTGCGACCGGACGCCGCCGGTCGCGCGGCCCTTGGACGGGAAGTCGGCGAAGTCGGCGACCTTGATCGCGCCGTTCTGGGTGCCGGGCAGCGCCGTGGACGACCCGGACACCGTCACGACCAGCGCCTCCCAGTCGGTGGAGAACGCGCCGAACCAGATGACCTTCGCGCCGTCCGCGAGCTTGATGCCGGCCATGCCGCCCGCCGGGCGGCCCTGCGGCCGGACCAGCGAGGCGCTGTAGTGCAGCAGCTGCGCGTCGTCGGTCATGAAGACCAGGTGCTGGTCCTCCGAGAGGAGCTGGACGGCGCCGACGACGCGGTCGCCGTCCTTCAGGCCGATGACCTCGAACTCCTCGCGGTTGGCCGGGAAGTCGGGCACCACGCGCTTGACGACGCCCTGCTCGGTGCCCAGCGCGAGGCCGCCACCCGAGTCGTCCAGCGCGGCGAGGCCGACGACCCGCTCGTCCGGGAGGAGGTCGACGTACTCGGCGATCGGCGCGCCGCCCGCCAGCGACGGCGGCGCGGACGTCGGGGGCAGCGCCGGAAGGTCGAGCACCTCCACCTTGATCAGGCGGCCGGCGGTGGTGACCAGACCGACGTCGGCGCGCGCCGTCGTCCGGACCACCGAGGCCAGCACGTCGTGCGGGGACCGGGCGCCGCCGGTGGGCAGCGGGTCGCCCGAGGAGGTGCGGGCGAGCAGGCCGGTGGACGACATCAGCACCAGCACCGGATCGTCGGCGATCTCCAGCGGGACCGCGGTGGCCTCGACCGCGCCGGACGACTCCAGCAGGACGGTGCGGCGCGGCGTGGCGTACTCGGCGGCGACCTCGCCCAGCTCGGTGGAGACGACCTTGCGGAGCTTGCGCTCCGACTCCAGGATCGCGGTCAGCGCGGCGATCTCCTTGGTGAGCTGCTCCTTCTCCTTCTCCAGCTCGAGCCGGTCGTACCGGGTGAGACGGCGCAGCGGCGTGTCGAGGATGTACTGGGCCTGGATCTCCGACAGCTCGAAGATCTGCATGAGCCGCTGCTTGGCCTGCGAGGAGTCGTCCGACTGGCGGATGACCTGGATGACCTCGTCGATGTTCAGCAGCGCGACCATCAGGCCGTCGACCAGGTGCAGCCGGTCCTCGCGCTTCTTGCGGCGGAACATCGACCGGCGGCGGACGACCTCGATGCGGTGGTCGACGTACACCTGGAGCAGCTCGCGCAGCCCGAGCGTGCGGGGCTGGCCGTCGACCAGGCAGACGTTGTTGATGCCGAAGGTCTCCTCCATCGGCGTCAGCCGGTAGAGGTCGGCGAGCACGGCCTCGGGGTTGAAGCCGTTCTTGATCTCGATGACCAGGCGGAGCCCGACGTTGCGGTCGGTGAGGTCCTTCAGGTCGGCGACGCCGTTGAGCTTCTTCGCCTGGACGAGCTCCTTGATCTTCGCCTTGACCCGCTCCGGGCCGACCGCGTACGGCAGCTCGGTGACGACGATGCCCTTGCGCCGGGCCGTGACGTTGTCGATCTGGACGGTGGCGCGGGTCTTGAACGTGCCGCGTCCCTTGGCGTAGGCGTCGCGGATGCCCGTGAGGTCGGTGATGCGGCCGCCGGTCGGCAGGTCGGGGCCGGGGACGAACCGCATCAGGTCGTCGAGGGTGGCGTCCGGGTGCGCGAGCAGGTGCCGGGCGGCCGCGACGACCTCGCCGAGGTTGTGCGGGGCCATGTTGGTGGCCATCCCGACCGCGATCCCGGCCGCGCCGTTGACCAGCAGGTTCGGGAACGCCGAGGGCAGCACCTCGGGCTCGGTCTCCTGGCCGTCGTAGTTCGGCTTGAAGTCGACGGTGTCCTCGTCGATGGACGCGACCATCGCCATCGCGGCCTTCGACAGGCGCGCCTCGGTGTACCGCATGGCGGCGGGCATGTCGTCGCCGCCGAGCGACCCGAAGTTGCCGTGCCCGTCCACCAGCGGGATGCGCATCGCCCACGGCTGCGCCAGGCGGACCATCGCGTCGTAGATCGCGCTGTCGCCGTGCGGGTGCAGCTTGCCCATGACCTCGCCGACGACGCGGGCGCACTTGACGTGCCCGCGGTCGGGGCGCAGCCCCATCTCGTTCATCGAGTACAGGATGCGGCGCTGCACGGGCTTGAGCCCGTCCCGCGCGTCCGGAAGCGCCCGCTGGTAGATCACCGAGTAGGCGTACTCGAGGTACGAGCCGCGCATCTCCTCGGAGACGTCGACGTCGACGATGTTCTCCTCGAAGTCGGGCGGCGGGGGAGGGGCTTGGGATCCACGACGTGCCATGTGAAACATTGTGGACGGTCCCAGGGACAGATTCGCCCGCGACGCGTCAGGACGCGCCGGATCGAGGAGGTTTCCGCTTGAGCCAGCTCGCCGACTTCCAGAACGAGATCTACCTGAACGGCCTGGCTGACGTGCTGCCCGGCCTGCCCACGGACCTCACGAGGCTGGCCGGGGCGGCGGAGGCGAAACTGTCCGCCACGTCCTTCGGGTACCTGGCGGGGGCGGCGGGGAGCGAGGCGACGGCGCGGGCCAACCGGGAGGCGTTCGACCGCTGGCGGATCGTCCCGCGGATGCTGCGGGACGTGGCCGAACGTGACCTGTCGGTGACCGTCCTCGGCACGCCGATGCCCGCGCCCGTGCTGCTCGCGCCGATCGGCGTCCAGTCGATCCTGCATCCGGACGGCGAGCTGGCGACCGCGCGGGCCGCCGCCGCGACCGGGCTGACGGCGATCCTGAGCACGGCCGCGTCCCACACGATGGAGGACGTCGCGGAGGCCGGCGGCGACGGGCCGCGCTGGTACCAGCTGTACTGGCCGAAGGACCGGGAGCTCGCCGCGAGCTTCCTCGACCGCGCCAAGGCCGCCGGGTACACGGCGCTCGTCGTCACGGTCGACACGTTCACGCTGGCGTGGCGGCCCCGCGACCTGGACCGGGCGTACCTGCCGTTCCTGCGCGGGATCGGGGTGGCGAACTACTTCAGCGACCCCGTCTTCCAGCGGGCCGTGGGCGGGCCGGTCACCGACGAGAACCGGCAGGTCGCGCTGCTGCACTGGATCGGCCAGTTCGGGAACCCGTCCCTGACCTGGGACGATCTGGCGTGGCTGCGCGAGCAGTGGGACGGTCCGATCGCGCTCAAGGGCATCCAGCACGCGGACGACGCGCGCCGCGCCGTGGACACCGGGATGGACGGGGTGGTCGTCTCCAACCACGGCGGACGCCAGGTGGACGGCGCCGTCGCCTCGCTCGACGCCCTGCCCGCGGTGGTCGACGCGGTCGGCGGGCAGATCGGCGTCCTGTTCGACAGCGGGGTCCGGACGGGCGCGGACGTGGCGAAGGCGCTCGCGCTGGGGGCCGACGCCGTGCTCCTGGGCCGTCCCTACGCGTTCGGGCTGGCGCTGGACGGCGAGGCGGGCGTGCGGCACGTGCTGCGCTGCGTCCTGGCCGAGCTGGAGCTGACCCTGGCCCTGTCGGGGCACCGGACGGTGTCCGAGCTCTCGCTGGACTTCCTCGCGCGCGCGTGACACCTGTGCCCGTGACACCTGTGCCCGTGACATCTGTCATGGGTGGTCGCTGAGAACCTCATGGGGTGTCGCTGACGCCCGTGACTGCACGCCGGCCGTCCGGGCGGGGAGCATGGACGGCATGGGGACGTCGGTGATCGAGATCCGGGGCCTGCGGACGCGGGCCGGAGGGGACACGCCTCGGGGCGGGGTCTCGCTGAGCGTGGGGCGGGGCGGGGTGCACGCCGTCCTCGGGGGACGGGGCGCGGGCAAGACGTCCCTGCTGGAGACCGTCGCCGGCCGGCGGCGGGCCGTCGCGGGATCGGCCGAGGTCAGAGGCGGTGGCCCGGCGGTCGTGTGGCGTGAGGGCGGGCTGTTCCCCGGCCTGACCGTCGCGGAGGTCGTGGACACCTGGCGCCGCTGGACCCTCGACCCGCTGACCCGCGCCGAGGCCCTCCGCCTGACCGGGCTCACGGGCCGTTCCGCCGTCGTGTTCGAGCGCCTGGACGCCGCCGAGCGCCGCCTGCTCGATCTCGCGCTGGCCCTGGTCGGACGGTCGGACGTCCTGCTGCTCGACGAGCCGTTCGCCGGGCTCGACGCGTCGGCGGCGGCCCGGGTCCGGGACGCGCTGCGGTCGCTCGCGGACGCGGGGACGGCCGTCCTGTTCACCACGCGGCACTTCGACGAGGCCTGCTGGGCCGACGGTGTGACCGTCCTGGACGCCGGCTTTCGCCTCGCCGGGATCTCCGGCCACGAAGGGCGCGCGGCCTGAGGGCGATGCGGCGGAGGCTCCGGGCGGCGGCACGGGGCAGGGCACCGTACGCTGAGCGCGTGGTGCAGCCGCGGATCCCTCGTGCGCCGGTCATCGCCGCGATCATCGTGGCTCTGACCTCGGTGTCGCTCGCCGGGCTGCTGCTCCCGGCGCTGTGGGACGAGGCGTTCGGGCGCCGCGACCCCGGCCGCGCCGTCCTGGGGCTGGCCGCGGCGGCGGGGGTGTGCGCGCTCTACGGGCGGCTCCTCTGGCTGAACCTGACCCGCCGCACCGGCCCCGCCCACCGGCTCGGGCTCGCCGCGATCACGGCAGTGAGCTGGGCGTTGCCCGCGCTGCTCGGCGTCGACACGGGGTGGGGGAACGCGCTGCTCGTCCCGGCGGGGCTGATCGCGGTCGTGCTCCCGGCGCGGCAGGCGGTGGCCGTCGCGGCGGCCGGGACGATCGCGGGGGCGGGCTACGGGCTCGTCCTCGGGATGCGGCCGCTCGCCGTCCTGTACCAGCTCGTGGCGTTTCCGATGGTCACGTTCTCCGGGTTCATCACGGTCTGGCTGTTCCATGTCGTCCAGGAACTCCGGGAGGCCCGCGCGGAACTGGCCCGGTCGGCGGTGGGCGAGGAGCGGCTGCGTTTCGCCCGCGACCTGCACGACGTCCTCGGGCACAGCCTCCAGGCCGTCGCGCTGAGGGCCGAGGTCGCCGAGCGGTTCGCCGACCGCGACCCCGAGCGGGTGCGCAAGGAGCTGGCCGAGATCCAGACGATGGCGCGGGAGGCGGTCCGGGACGTCCGGGAGGTCGTGCGGGGCCACCGGGCCACGTCGCTGCGGACGGAACTGGACGGCATGTCCGCCGTCCTCCGGGCCGCCGGAATCGCCTGCGAGCGTCCCGACCTGCCCACGGACCTGCCCGCGCGCGTGCACGAGCCGCTCGGCTGGGTCGTGCGCGAGGCCGCCACGAACATCCTCCGCCACTCCTCGGCCACCTGGTGCAGCGTCCGGGTCGACGCGCTGGACGCCGAGCCGGACGCCGAGCCGGACGCCGAGCCGGACACTGCGCCGGACGCCGCGCGGGTGCGGCTGGAGATCGTCAACGACGGCGCGTCGCGGCGGGCCGGGCCCGCCGCGGGAACCGGGACGTCCGGCAGCGGGCTGGCCGGGCTCGCGGAGCGGCTCGCCGCGGCGGGCGGGGAGTTCACCGCCGCGGCGGCCGGGGACGGGACGTTCCGGCTGGTCGCGGCCCTTCCGGCGGGAGAGACATGATCAGGGTGCTGCTGGCGGACGACCACCTGCTCATCCGGGAGGCGCTCGTCCTGCTGCTGTCGACCGAGGACGGGATCGAGGTCGTGGCGGACGTCGGGCGCGGCGACGACGCGGTGACGCGGGCGCTCGCCCTCGCCCCGGACGTCGCCGTCCTCGACATCGACATGCCCGGGATGTCCGGCCTGGACGCGGCGGAGCGACTGGCCCGCGACCTGCCGTCCTGCCGCCTGGTGATCGTCACCGCGCACGGCCGTCCCGGCAACCTGCGCCGCGCGATGGCCGCCGGGGTGCGCGGCTTCCTCGGCAAGGACGCGCCGGGCGCGCGGCTCGCCGAGGTCGTCCGGCAGGTCGCCGCGGGCGCCCGGTACATCGACCCGCAGCTCGCCGCCGACGCGCTCGCCGCCGAGGAGTGCCCGCTCACGCCGCGTGAGCTCGACGCCCTCCGCGCCGCCGCCGGGGGCGAGCCCGTCTCCCGCATCGCCCGCGCGCTCGGCCTGTCCGAGGGGACCGTCCGGAACTACCTGTCGGCCGCCGTCACGAAACTCGGCGTCGACAACCGGCACGCGGCGGCGCAGATCGCCCGCGACCGCGGCTGGATCTGACCCGGCCCAGGCCGCCGGACGAGTACGGGTCGCACCCGCCCGGGCGGCATCCGCCGGGAGGACGACGCGGCCCGTCATCCCTCCGGGGGCGGCGGTCAGGCGGTGACGCCGCCGTCGACGACCATGTCGTGGCCGACCACGAAGCCCGACTCGTCGGACGCCAGCCACAGGACGGCGGCGGCGATCTCGGCGGCCTCGCCGACGCGTCCCAGGGGGTTCGCGGTGGTCATGCGGGCCTGCCGCTGCTCGGCCGACTCGCCGGGCAGGAAGGACATCGGGCCGTCGGAAGCGCCGGGGCTCACCGCGTTGATCCGGACGCCGTCGCGGATGTGGTCGACGGCGGCGGCCCTGGTCAGGGCGCTGACGGCGGCCTTGGCGACGGTGTACCCGGCGAGCGACGGGCGGCGGCCGTGGACGCCGATGTTGGACGCCATGTTCACGATCGTCCCGCCGCCGTGCGCGCGCATGTGGGCGATCTCGTGCTTCAGGGACAGGAAGGTGCCGGTCGCGTTGATCGTCAGGCCGGTCGTCCAGGCGTCCTCGTCCAGGTCGGCGAGCGGGGCGGCCGGGACGAACACCCCCGCGTTGTTGAACGCCACGTGCAGCCCGCCGAACCGCCGGACGGTCTCGGCGACCATGCGCGCGGCGTCGGCGGAGTCGGAGACGTCGGCGACGACGAAGGCGGCGGTCCCGCCCTCGGCCTCGATCAGCCGGACGGTCTCCTTCAGCGCCTCCTCGGTGCGCCCGGCCACCATGACCGACCCGCCCTCGCGGGCGAAGGCGAGCGCGGTGGCGCGGCCGAGGCCGGTTCCGCCGCCGGTGACGAGGACGACGCGGTCCTGGAAACGCATGGGGGTGCTCCTTTATGAGAACGATCGGTCTTGAATTTGGGCAAGGAAAAGAGCCGCGAGCGGCATCGGGACGATCAGGCGAGCAGGGCCATGGCCTGGTCGGCGGCGTCGCGCAGGCGCGCCTCGCCGCCGGGGGCCCGGCCGAGGACCCGCATGCCCTGGAACAGCACCAGCAGGAACCGGGCCAGGGCGCGGGGATCGCGGTCGGGGGAGATCTCGCCCTGCGCGCGGGCGCGGACGAGTCCCGAGGCCAGGGCGGTCTCGAGCTCGGTCCAGCTCGCCTCGACCAGCCGCGCGGCGGTGGCGTCGTGGCCGGCCATCTCGACCGCCGCGTTCACCACCATGCACCCCATCAGGGATTCGCCGGACGACTCGGTCGCGTACCGCTGGACGAGCGCGCGCAGCGCGGGCAGGACCGGGCCGGGGCGGGACAGCTCGTCCACGATCGGCGGACGGCTCCGGTAGTACAGGTCGAGGGCCTTCACGTACAGCTCGTGCTTGCCGCCGAAGGTCGCGTAGAGGCTGGCCCTGGCGACGCCGGTGCGCTCCACCAGGTCGGCCAAGGACGTGCCCTCGTAACCGCGCTCCCAGAACAGGTCCAGGGCGCGGCGCAACGCGGCGTCGGGATCGAACTCCTTGGTTCGGGCCATGACCGAACGCTACGCCTTTCGAGAACGATCGGTCAAATGTGGGACCGGCTCAGGCGGGAGCGGCGACGGTCGGGTGCTCAAGGTCCAGGACGCCCCGGACGCCGCCGTCGGCGTCCAGCGCCTCCAGCCTCGGCGCGCGGCGGCTGCCCCAGACGATCGCGACGTGGCCGTGCTCGGGCACGCCCAGCACCCGGGACCCGACCCGGATCGACGCGACCCCGGCGGCGGCCCGCAGCCGCGCCTGGTTCACCCACTTGGCGCCCCACGGCAGCAGCCGGTCGGCGTTGCGGACCGTCCGGCCGGAGGCGTAGACGCGCAGGGGGCCGCCCAGCTCGTCCTCGCTGCGCCGGTCGAGCGGGCGCTCCGGGGCCGAGCCCGCCCCGCCGCCGAGCTCCATCCACTCGCCGCCGCGGAACTGGAACGTCAGGCCCTCGATCATGACGTCGTCCGGCCGGAACCTGTCGCTGCCGTGCCGCAGCAGGCTCACCACCGCGATGTCGCCGTCGATGTCGTGGGACAGCAGGGCGTCGCCGCCGGTGAACGCGGCGGCCGCCGGGGCGGCGGCGTCCACCGGGTCCGCCGCGGCGCCGGGGGCGGGGGACTCGGACACACCGTCACGCAGGAGGCGCAGGCACTGCTCGCGCACTTCGCGGTCGTTCATGATGCGGACCTCAGATCGTGCCTTCAGGGCGAAGGGCCGAGCCCTCGGGAGCGGGGGACCGGCCCTGCGTTCCAGCCATGCTAGAGGCCCGGACGGGATGTCATCACCGATCTCTGACTAATGTGGCGAACGAGTCGTTAACCCCCAGGTGGGAGCCCTGAAACCCACTCCCGCGCCCGGCCCTCGCACGCCCCTCGCGCCCGGCCGGGCGGACCTCTCGCGCTCTGCCGCCCGGACCCTTCGGGGCCGGGCCCGGCGGACCTCTCAGACGCGGTCGGCGGCGGGCTTGGGGAAGGCGCGGTAGGCGACCACGGCGCACACCACCGCGAGGGGGAGCTCGGCGCCCGCCGCGAGCACCGCGGCGACGGCCCGGTCCGCCCCCGGGGCGGACGTCAGGACGTCGAACCAGGCGTCCATGAACAGCAGCGCGGCCGTCCCGGCGGCGGGCAGCGTCATCCGCGGGTCGCGGCGGACGGCCAGCAGGCCCGTGCCGATCAGGCCCAGCGCGAGCATCGCGTCCAGCCCGATCCAGGCCGCCGACCAGTTCGTCACGGCCGCGCCGGACGGCATCCGGAGCGCCAGGAACGCCATCCACGGCAGCAGCGCCAGCCCGGCCATCGCCAGGACGTGCCCCAGGCGCACCCGCCGCAGCGCCGCCAGCGCCCGCCGCCCGGCCGCCGGGACCTCGGCGGGCCGGACCACCACGACCGGGGACCCCACGTACTGCGCCTCGGACGGGCGCGGACCGGAGACGGGCGGCACCGGGACGATCGGAAGGGAGCCCGGCCGCGTGGAGAACGCGGTCCGACGGCCACGAGGGCGGGCGACCGGGCTGACGCCGACGACCATGACTGGGGTTTCCCTTCTGACGAACTCCGGTCTTCTCGACCTGCTCCAAGCCTGGCCGAACGGCGTCCGGAGATCAGTAACGACGTCATCCGAACCGGGGTGGTGTTAACACCACCCCGAGCCCGGCAAACCGCTGCATGGCGGGGAGAACGCCGCGGGCCGTACGGTCTGGGGCATGGTGTCCAGTTCCACGGCCCGGCGCGCCGTCACCCACGCGCCGTGGTCACAGGTGACCTGGCGGAATACCGTCTTCGTCGCCTCCGGGGTGCCCCTCCAGCTGGCCGGATGGGCGGTGGTCGCGCTGCCCTGGGTGGTGTGGTCCCCGTCGGACGTGATGCTCATCCTGCTCTGGCTGGCCCTCCCCGTCGTCGCCATCGCGGTCCTGGCGTCGCCGCTGGCGTCCGCGCACCGCGAGCGCTGCTGGGCGGTGCTCGGCGTGGACGTCCCGCCGCTGCCCCGCGACGAGAACGCGTCCCCCTGGGACGTGCTCCGCGACCTGCGCTCGCCCGAGCTGTGGCGGCTGATCCGCTACCACCTGGTGGTCGGGCCGCTGATCGCCCTGGCGGGGCTCACGACGGTCGCGGCCTGGCTCGGGGGCCTCGTCCTGACGACCGTGGGCGCCTACGCCTGGGCGCTGCCCGCCGACAGCCCGCTGTCGCTGACCGGGCACGCCATCCGCGTCGGGGCGCTCACCGCGTGCGGGGTGGTCGTGCTGTTCGTGACGCCGTACCTCGCGGCGGGCGTGGCGCGCTGGGACGTCGCGACGGTCCGGTCGCTGCTCGGTCCGGACGTGACCAAGGAACTGCGCAAGCGCGTCGAGGACCTCGCCGAGAAGCGCGCCGACGTCGTCGACGCCGCCGACCTCGAGCGCCGCCGCATCGAGCGCGACCTGCACGACGGCGTCCAGCAGCGGCTCGTGTCGCTCGCGATGAACCTCGGCCTGGCCCGCGAGACGCTCAGGGACCTGCCGCCCGAGGCGCTCCAGGTGATCGTCGAGGCGCACGAGGAGTCCAAGGAGATCCTCACCGACCTGCGCAACTTCATCCGCGGCCTGCACCCCGCCGTCCTGGAGGACCGGGGCCTGGACGCGGCGCTGTCCGGCATCGCGGCGCGGGTCCCGCTGCCCGTCCGGCTCGAGGTGGACGTCGCGCGCCGCGCGTCCTCCACGGTCGAGGCCGTCGCGTACTTCGTGGTGTCCGAGGCGCTCACGAACGTGGTCAAGCACGCGGGCGCGACGTCGGTGGACGTGGCGGTGCTGCGCCGCGGCGACGTGCTGCACGTGACGATCACCGACGACGGGAAGGGCGGCGCGTCCTTCGAGGCCGGGACCGGGCTGCGCGGGCTGGCCCGCCGCGTGAACTCCGTGGACGGTACCTTCCGCATCACCAGCCCCGAAGGGGGCCCCACCACCATCACCGTGGAGTTGCCGTGCGCATTGTGATCGCCGAGGACTCGGTCCTGCTGCGGGCCGGTCTCATCAAGCTGCTGGAGACCTCGGGCTTCGAGGTCCCGGCCGCGGTCGGCGAGGCGGACGGCCTGCTCGCCGCCGTCGCCGAGCACCGCCCGGACGCCGCGATCGTCGACGTCCGGATGCCGCCCGGCTTCACCGACGAGGGCGTCCGCGCCGCGCTGGTGCTCCGCCGGGAGTTCCCGGACGTGTCGGTCCTGCTGCTGTCCCAGTACGTCGAGGAGCGGTACGCGGCCGACCTGCTCGCCACCAACACCAGCGGCGTCGGCTACCTGCTCAAGGACCGGGTCGCGGACGTGTCGGGCTTCCTGGACGCCCTGCGCCGGGTCGCCGCCGGCGGCACCGCCCTGGACCCCGAGGTCGTCTCCCAGCTGCTGCTGCGCCGCAACACCGACCCGCTCGAACGGCTCACCCCGCGCGAACGCGAGGTGCTCTCGCTGATGGCGGAGGGCCGCTCGAACGGCGGCATCGCGGCCGCCCTGGTCGTGAGCGAGAGCGCGGTCGCCAAGCACATCAACAACATCTTCGCCAAGCTCGACCTCCCGCACGCCGAGGGCGACCACCGCCGGGTGCTCGCCGTACTGCGCTTCCTGGACGGAGACTCCACATGACCGTCACCGGCGAACCGCCGACCGCGACCCCGGACGCCCCGGACGCCCCGGGCCGTCCGCGCAGGCGCGGACCCTGGCTCGGGCTGGCGGCGCTCACCGCGCTGTGCGTCGCCGTCCCGACCGCCCTGGAGGTCGCGGGCGTGCAGCTCCAGCACACCGCCGAGACGTCCGAGGAGCTGCCGCAACACCCGATCCGGAAGGTCGAGGTGGACGCGACGTCGGCGTCCGTGACCGTCCAGGCGGGGACGTCCGAGGTGACCCGGCTGAGCCAGTCGCTGCACTGGGTCATGGCGAAGCCGAGGGTCCGGACCGAGTGGAACGGCGATACCTTGAAGCTCAAGGTGAGCTGCGGGGACGGCGGCCTCGGCACGTTCAACCTCTGCGACGCGGACGTGACGCTCAGCGTCCCGCGCGGCGTCGCCGTGCGCGGCCGGATGACGTCCGGGACCCTCTCCGTCCGCGGGACGAACGGCGGCGCGGACCTCCAGAACAACTCCGGGACGCTGGAGCTCGCCGACGTGTCCGGGCCCCTGCGCGCCTGGGTCTCCAGTGGTTCGGTCCGCGGCGAGCGGCTGTCCGCCGACACGGTGGACACCGCGTCCGGCTCGGGCTCGATCGAACTCGCCTTCGCCGTGGCCCCCACCCGCGTCGTCGCGCGCACCGGATCCGGCTCCGTCGAGATCGGCGTCCCCCGCGGGTCGCACTACGCGGTCAGCGGGAGCACCAACTCGGGATCCCGTGACATCGCGCAGGGAATCTCCGACGGGACCTCCGCGAACAGGCTCGATCTGTCGTCCGGTTCCGGCGCGGTCAGCGTCCACTACTGACCCCTCCGGAGCCGAGCCCGGCGGCCACTTCGGCGGGACGGCCGGAACACGTCCCACCACGTCCGCCGGGCGGCCGGTGCCACGTCCGGCGGACGGTCGATACCGAGTCCGCCGGGCGGCCGAAACCGAGTCCGCCGGGCGGTCGATATGTGACGGGTCATGTGACCTGGCGCACGTTTGCCCAGGTAGTCGGGCTAGGCCGATTTGCGCAGCGGGCGTCCGGCGGGTTTACTACGGGCTATGACCGCCGTACACCCGTGCCAGCCGCACCGTCCGCAGACCATGCGGGCCATGCGGGCCATGGCGTGTATGTGCGTGCGTCGAATGTGTGAGCGCTGAGGGCCCCCGCCGACCCTGTCTCGCGCCCCGAAGCGAGCGACCTCCGATGATCTCCGTGACCGGAAGCCGCACCTGCACATGATCTTCCAACGCCATCTGCTGAGCAACGCGCCGTACCCGCCCGGCCTCGCCTGAGCCGTATCCGCGCGTTCCCGGCAGTGAGCTTCTCCCGCGCCCCGTCGCTCTGACACCCCGTTTCCCGACGGGCCGTCCTGACGGACCGCGCACCGCTCACCGCACATCGCACCCCGTCATCGCGCAGGGCGGGCGCAGCCGCGCCCGCGCTCCGCATCCCCGACATCCCTGTCCCGTTCTGCCGACGCCCGGTCCGGGCGCGGTCGCCTGCACGGATATTTCCTGTGATCCAGATCGAGAAACTTCGAAAAACCTACCGGGGCCGAGGCCGCGAGCTCACCGCCGTCGACGGCGTCGACCTCAGCGTCCGCGAGGGCGAGATCTTCGGCGTCCTCGGCCGCTCCGGCGCGGGCAAGAGCACCCTGCTCCGCTGCGTCAACCTGCTGGAACGTCCCGACGAGGGACGGATCGAGGTGGCCGGCCGCGACCTGCTCGCCCTCTCCGGAGGCGAGCTGCGCGCGGCCCGGCAGGGCATCGGCATGATCCACCAGCACTTCGGCCTGCTGTCCAGCCGGACCGTCGCCGGGAACGTCGCGTTCCCGCTGGAGGTCATGGGCGTGCCGCGCGCCGAGCGCGCCGCCCGGGTGGACGAGCTGCTCGACCTCGTCGGCCTTACCGAGCACGCCGGGGCCTACCCCGCGCAGATCTCCGGCGGGCAGAAGCAGCGCGTCGGGATCGCCCGCGCGCTCGCCGGCCGCCCCAAGGTGCTGCTGTCGGACGAGGCGACCTCCGCGCTCGACCCCGAGACGACCGCGTCGATCCTCGCCCTGCTGCGCGACCTGCGCGACCGGCTCGGACTGACCGTCCTGCTCATCACGCACGAGATGGACGTGGTGAAGCGGATCTGCGACTCGGCCGCGATCATGCGCGACGGCCGGGTGGTCGAGTCCGGGACGGTCCGCGAGCTGCTGCTGCGGCCCGGCTCGGAACTGGCCCGGGACCTGTTCCCGCTGCCCGCCGCCGACGTCCGCCCCGGCACCACCGTCGTGGACGTGACGTTCGAGGGCGACGCCGCCGACCGTCCGTTCGTGTCGTCCCTCGCCCGCACCTACGCGATCGACGTGAACATCCTCGGCGGGGCGGTCGAGGAGGTCGGAGGCACCCGGATCGGGCGCCTGCGCATCGAGCTCCCCGGCGACCCCGACCTCAACGCCGCCCAGCTCGCGCACCTGCGCGAGGCGGGCCTGACCGTCGAGGTCCACCCGTCGCCCGGCACGGAGGTGGCGGCATGACCTGGGACGAGATCTGGCCACTGCTGCGGCAGGGCACCGTCGAGACCCTCCAGATGACGGTCTGGGCCACCATGATCACCGCCGTGGCCGGGGTGCTGCTCGGCCTCGCGCTGGTCGTCACCGACCGGCGCGGGCTGGCCCCGCTCCCGGCCGTCCACCACCTGCTCGGGCTGGTCGTGAACGTCGGCCGGTCCATCCCGTTCATCATCCTGCTGGTGGCGCTGCTGCCCCTCACCCGGGCGCTGGTCGGCACCACCATCGGCACCACCGCCGCGATCGTCCCGCTCGCGATCTCGGCCATCCCGTTCTACGCCCGGCTCGTGGAGACCTCGCTGCGCGAGGTCGACCCGGGCGTGGTCGACGCCGCCCACGCGATGGGCGCCTCCCGCGTCCAGATCGCCGGGAAGGTGCTGCTCCGGGAGGCCCGTCCGGGCCTGCTCGCGGGCCTCACCGTCACCTTCGTCGCGCTGATCGGCTACTCGGCGATGGCCGGGGCGATCGGCGGCGGCGGCCTCGGCGACATCGCCATCCGGTACGGCTACCAGCGCTTCGAGAACTCGGTGATGGTCGCGGTCGTCGCGGTGATCGTCGTGCTGGTCCAGATCGTGCAGCTGCTCGGCGACCGGCTCGTCCGGCGCCTGTCCCACCGATAGCCAAAGACCGGCCCCACAGAGCAACCCCACAGGCCAACCCGCAGTTCACACCCGTAGTTCACACCAGAAGGGGGCACTCTTCGTGCTTCGCAAGATCACCGCCACCGTGGCCGCCGCAGGACTGCTGTTCGGCCTCGCCGCCTGCGGCTCCGGCAAGGACAAGGACACCCTCGTCGTCGGCGCCACCTCCGTGCCGCACGCCGAGATCCTCGACTACGTCAAGACGAACCTGGCCGAGAAGGCGGGCCTCAAGCTCGAGGTCAAGGAGTTCAGCAACTACGAGCAGCTGAACCCCGCGCTGAAGGACGGCCAGCTCGACGCCAACTACTTCCAGCACAAGCCGTACCTGGACGAGTCGAACCAGAAGCTCGGCTCCAAGCTGGTGTTCGTCGCGGGCGTCCACCTCGAGCCGCTGGCCCTCTACTCCAAGAAGGTGCACCAGCTGTCCGAGCTGAAGCAGGGCGCGACCGTCGCCGTGCCGTCCGACCCGTCCAACGAGGCGCGGGCGCTGAAGCTGCTGGCCGCCAACCAGCTCATCACGCTGAAGCCGGGCTCCGAGGAGAAGGCCACGCCGAAGGACGTCGCGTCCAACCCCAAGGGCCTGAAGTTCAAGGAGACCGACGCCGCCGCGCTGCCGCGCCAGCTCGGTGACGTCGACGCCTCGGTGATCAACGGGAACTACGCGCTGGAGGCCAAGCTCGACCCGTCCAAGGACGCGCTCGCGACCGAGTCGGCTGAGGGCAACCCGTACGTGAACGGCCTGGTGACCACCCCCGAGAAGAAGGACGACGAGAAGATCAAGAAGCTCGTCGACCTGCTCCGCGGCCCGGAGGTCAAGAAGTTCATCCAGGACAAGTACCACGGCTCGGTGCTCCCCGCCTGATCCCGGTCTCCCGGCCGCGTGCGGCCCCCGGACGTCTCCGTCCGGGGGCCGCACGCATTCCGCGCGACGGCCGCGCGGACGACGGCGAGCGACGATCACACCGGGACGATTTCCCAAGCGGCCGGTATTCGCCGCGCGGGGTTGGTAGGACAGGTCCTTGACCTCCCCCCAGGAAAGGACCCCATGAGGATCTACGAGTACAGGACCGAGTTCGCCGGGCTGCCCGTGGCGGAGTTCAGCCCGTCCGCCGACCCGTCGAAGGAGGCCCTGGCGTCGCCGGCGTCGTACGCGTGGGCCGTCCGCACCGGATACGACGAGGACGCCTTCGGCGACGTCTGGGCGCGGTTCCTGAAGACCGTGGACACCAGCGGGATCACCGCGCTGGTCATCGGCTACTGGGGCATCTACGAGGACAAGACCGACGTGCCCCGGTTGCTGTCCGACGCGGCGGCCGCCCTCCCGGCACTCCGCGCGCTGTTCCTCGGCGACATCCAGGCTGAGGAGGCGGAGATCTCCTGGATCCAGCACAGCGACACGACCCCGGTCTTCACGGCGTTCCCGGCGCTGGAGCGGGTCGAGGTCCGGGGCGCGTCCGGCCTGTCGTTCGAGCCGGTCAGGAGCGAGGCGCTGCGCCTGCTGCGGTTCGAGTCCGGCGGGCTGCCGTCCTCGGTCGTCCGGACCGTCGGCCAGAGCGCGCTCCCCAACCTGGAGCACCTCGACCTGTGGCTCGGCGACGGGGACTACGGCGGCGACGCGACCGTGGACGACCTCGCGCCGTTCCTCTCCGGAGAAGCCCTGCCCAAGCTGCGTCACCTCGGGCTCGAGGACTCCGACATCCAGGACGCGGTCGCCGCCGCGCTCGCGGGAGCCCCCGTCGTGGCCCGCCTGGAGTCGCTGAGCCTGGCCATGGGCACGCTGACCGACACGGGCGCCGAAGCGCTGCTCTCAGGCCAGCCTCTCGGCCACCTGAAGAAGCTCGACCTGCGCCACCACTACCTCTCGGACATGATGGCCGAACGCGTCCGCACGGCCCTCCCCGGCGTCGAGATCGACCTGGACGGGCAGCAGGAGCTGGACGAGGACGGCGGGCTCTACGTCGAGGTCTCGGAGTGACGCACGCCTCCCTGCCCCTTCTCCTCGTCGCCGGGTGTTCGCCCGAGCGGACGGCGTTTGTCGGGCGGTCCTGGTAGGACATGTCCCGACAATGATCTGGAAGGGACCCCGATGACGATCCACGAACACCTCAGCGAGTACGCCGGTCTCCGCGTGGCGACCTTCGGCCCGGAGGACAAGCCGCCCGCCGACGCGTTCACCTCGCCGTCGTCGTACGCGTGGGCCGTCCGCACCGAGTTCGACGAGGAGCCCTTCGAGGAGGTCTGGGCGCGGTTCCGCGAGCAGGTCGACACCAGCGCGATCACCGCGCTGATCATCGGTTTCTGGGGCGCGCCCTACGGCGACAGCGACACCGACGTGGGCGCGCTGCTCGCCGAGGCCGCCCCGTCCTTCCCGGCGCTGCGGTCGCTGTTCATCGGCGACATCATCATGGAGGAGTCCGAGATCTCCTGGATCCAGCCCGGCGACGTCACGCCCGTGCTGAAGGCGTTCCCCGGCCTGGAGCGCTTCGAGGTCCGCGGGTCGGAGGAGGTCGTCCTCGAACCGGTCGAGCACCACGGCCTGCGGACGCTCCGGTTCGAGTCGGGCGGGCTCCCGGCCGGGGTCGCCCGGTCCGTCGGGGCCAGTGACCTGCCGAATCTCGAGCACCTGGACCTCTGGCTCGGCACCGGGGACTACGGCGGCGACACGTCCCCGGACGACCTCGCGGCCCTGCTGTCCGGCGAGCGCCTCCCCGCCCTCCGCCACCTCGGCCTCCAGGACTCCGAGATCGAGGACCAGGTCGCCGCCGCCGTCGCGGGCGCGGCCGTCGTCGCCCAACTGGAGACGCTCGCCCTCGGCATGGGCGTCCTCACCGACGTGGGCGCCGAGTCGCTGCTGTCCGGTCAGCCGCTCACCCACCTGAAGAGGCTCGACCTGAGTCACCACTTCCTCTCCGACGCCATGATGGAGCGCGTCCGCACCTCCCTGGACGGCGTCGAGGTCGACCTGGACGACCAGAACACGCCGTCCAACGGCGAGTGGTTCTTCGTCGAGATCTCGGAGTGACGCGGTGACCATCCGCGCGCGCCTGGACGAGTACGCGGGGCTGCCCGTCCACGCCTTCGCCACCTCCCCGGACCCCGGCTCCGGCCCGCTGCCCGACGCCGCCGCCGTCGCATGGCGGGTCGCCGTCGACGGCCCGCTCTCGTGGCGCGACTCGCTCCACGCGCTGCTCGACTCCGTCGACGCCGACCGCGTCGAGGCGCTCGTCGTCGGCTACTACAGCGGTGACGACCTCGGCGAGGACTACCCGGGGAACGTCCTGGCCGGGGTCGCCGACCGCCTTCCCGCGCTCCGCTCGCTGTTTCTCGCCGAGATGCCGCTGGAGGAGATGGAGATCTCCTGGATCATCCACGAGAGCCTCGACCCGCTGCTGAGGGCGTTCCCGAGGCTCGAGCGGCTGGACGTCCGGGGCCACCAGGAGCTCGAGCTCGGGCCCATCGCGAGCGAGTCGCTCCGGACTCTGCGCTTCGAGACGGGCGGGTTGCCCGCCGAGATCGTCCGGGCCGTCGCGGCCAGTGACCTGCCGAATCTCGAGCACCTGGACTTCTGGCTCGGCGTGGAGGGATACGGCTGTGACGTCGTTCTCGGCGACCTCGCCCCGTTCCTGTCCGGCGAGCGCTTCCCCGCGCTCCGCCACCTCGGCCTCGCGAACTCGGAGTTCCAGGACGAGATCGCCGCGGCGGTCGCCGGAGCGCCCGTCCTCGCCCGGCTCGAATCGCTGGACCTGTCCATGGGCGTCCTCACCGACGCGGGCGCCGAGGCCCTGCTGTCCGGTCAGCCGCTCACCCACCTGAGGTCGCTCGACCTGCACCGCAACTCCCTGTCGGACGAGATGGCGCGGCGTGTCCTCGACACCCTCCCCGGCGTCCAGGTCGACCTGAGCGAACGCCGGGACCGTGAGGACCTCTACGTCGCGGTCTCGGAATGAGCGTGTCCTTCACCGTCGTCGGGTTCCCGGGGGACCGGCGGGTCACGCTGTTCGCGGACGCCTGCCGGGCCGCCGGGCTCGCCGAGCCGCGGGTCGTCGGCTGGCCGGACGTCCTGCGCGGCACGTTCGCGCTGCCCGCCGGGGTCCCGGTCCGGATCGACTCGCCCGGCGAGGATCCGGAGGCCGACGCCCTGCTGCGCGGCCCCGTCGCCGCGACCCGGACCGGCGGCGGCGCCCGCTGGTACGCCGGGTTCGTCGAAGGGCTGGGCCGGATCGCGGACGCCGCGCGCGCCGCGGGCGCCCCGCTCCTGAACGACCCGGACGAGATCGCCGTCATGTTCGACAAGCGGCTCTGCCACGCCCGGCTGTCCGCCGCAGGCGTGCCGGTGCCGCCCGCGCTGACCGGCGTCGACGGCTACGCCGCGCTCCGCGCCCGCATGGCGGAGGCGGGCATGCGCCGCGTCTTCGTGAAGCCCGCGCACGGCTCGTCCGCGTCCGGCGTCATCGCCCTCGAGGTCGCCCCGGACGCGAGGGCCGGCGCGGGGGCGGGGGCGGGGGCCGGAGAGCGGATCAAGGCGGTGACGTCGGCGGTGCGGCGCGAGGACGGGTTCCACAACTCGCTGCGCGTCCAGACGTACCGGACTGCGGAGGAGGTCGCCGCGCTCGTCGACGCCCTCGCCCCGGACGGTCTGCACGTCGAGCGCTGGATGCCGAAGGCGGGCCTCTCCGGGCGCGTCCTGGACCTGCGGGTCGTCGTGGTCGGGGGCGTCCCGACGCACGCGGTCGTCCGCACCAGCACCGCGCCGATGACGAACCTGCACCTGGGCGGGCGGCGCGGTGATCTCGGCGCCGTCCGGGCCGCGCTCGGGGAGGACGGCTGGCGCGAGGCGATGGACGTCTGCGCGCGGGCCGCCGCGTGCTTCCCCCGCAGCCTCATGGTCGGCGTCGACCTGCTCGTCGGCATCGGCTGGCGGCGGTTCGCGGTCGGCGAGGTGAACGCGTTCGGCGACCTGCTGCCGGGTCTTCCCGGCCTCCCGGACGGACCGGCCGCGGGCGTGGACGCCTACACTGCCCAGGTCAGAGCCGCAATGTCTGCCTTGTCGGGATCCACATGCGCGACATGAACGAGGTCGTCGGCACCCACGACGTGGTGCTGGTGACCCTCGACACCCTCCGCCTCGACGTCGCCGAGGAGCTCCTCGACGCGGGGGAGACGCCGAACCTCGGCGCCGTCCTGCCCGGCGGACGCTGGGAACGCCGCCACACCCCCGGCAGCTTCACCTACGCCGCGCACGTCGCAATGCTCGCCGGGTTCCTGCCGACGCCCGCCGAGCCCGGCCCGCATCCGCGCCTGTTCGCCGCCGCGTTCCCCGGCAGCGAGACCACGGCCCCCGGCACCTGGACGTTCGCCGCCGCCGACCTCCCGACCGGCCTCGCCCAGGCCGGTTACCACACGGTGTGCGTCGGCGGCGTCGGCTTCTTCAACAAGCAGACGGCCCTCGGCTCGGCGCTGCCGTCGCTGTTCGCGGAGAGCCACTGGCAGCCGTCCTTCGGCGTCACCGCCCCGGCGTCCCTCGACCACCAGATCGCCCGCGTCGAGACGTCGATCAGCGCCCTTGACCCGGAGAAGCGGCTGTTCCTGCTGCTCAACGTGTCCGCGCTGCACCAGCCCAACTGGTTCCACCTGGACGGTGCGACCCGCGAGTCCGGCGACACCCGGGCCAGCCACGCCGCCGCGCTGCGGTACGTGGACGCCCGCCTGCCCCGGCTCCTCGCCGCGCTCCGCCGTCCCACCCTCGTGATCCTCTGCTCCGACCACGGCACCGCCTACGGCGAGGACGGCCACGTCGGGCACCGCATCGGCCACGAGGTCGTCTGGACCGTCCCCTACGGAGAGTTCGTTCATTCATGACCAGCCCGTACCAGGGATACGTGTACGCCTACCCCCACAAGACCGCCTACCGGCCGCTCGACCCCGCGCCGTCGCTGCGGTCGGTGTGGGCGGACGAGGACAAGAGCGCGCTCTTCCTCTACCTGCACATCCCGTTCTGCGAGATGCGCTGCGGCTTCTGCAACCTGTTCACCCGCACCGGCGCGTCCGAGGACCTCACGGACGCCTACCTGTCGGCCCTCGAACGCCAGGCGTCCGCCGTGTCGGACGCGCTGGGCGGCGCGTCCTTCGCGACGGCCGCGTTCGGCGGCGGCACCCCGACCTACCTGACCGCCGCCGAACTCGACCGGCTGTGCGACATCGCGTCCACCCTCGCCCCGCTCGGCGAGGTGCCGCTGGGCGTCGAGACGTCCCCGGCGACCGCGACCCCCGACCGGCTGCGCGTCCTGCGCGACCGCGGCACGACCCGGATCTCGATCGGCGTCCAGAGCTTCGTCGACGCCGAGGCGCGCGCCGCCGTCCGCCCGCAGAAGCGCGCCGAGGTGGACGCGGCTCTCGACGCGATCAGGGACGCCCGCATCCCCGTCCTCAACCTCGACCTGATCTACGGAATCGCAGGTCAGACGGCCGAGAGCTGGCGCTACTCGCTCGACACGGCGCTGCGCTGGAAGCCCGAGGAGATCTACCTCTACCCGCTCTACACACGTCCGCTGACCGGTCTGTTCCGGCTCGGCCGCGACTGGGACGACCACCGGCTCGCCCTCTACCGGCAGGGCCGCGACCACCTGCTCGCCGCCGGATACGAGCAGGTCTCCATGCGCATGTTCCGCCTCCCGGACACCTCCGCCGGAGGCACCGAGTACTGCTGCCAGACCGACGGCATGGTCGGCCTCGGCTGCGGAGCCCGCTCCTACACCTCCGACCTGCACTACTCGTTCGAGTACGCGGTCGGCGCGACCGAGGTCCGCGCGATCATCGACGACTACGTCCGCGCGGACTCCTTCGCGACCGCCCGCGTCGGCTTCCGCCTGGACGACGCCGAACGCCGGCGCCGCCACCTCGTCCAGTCCCTGCTCCAGGCGTCCGGACTCGACCGCGCCGCCTACCGCGCCCGCTTCGGAACCGACCCCATGGACGACTTCCCGGACGACCTCAAGGGTTTCGCCGACCAGGACTGGCTGGACGTCCGCCCCGACCTGCTGAGACTCACGCCCGAGGGCCTCGCCCACTCGGACGCCGTCGGCCCGGCCCTCTTCTCCGGCCGCGTCCGCGCCCTCATGGACGCCTACGAGGCCCACTGATGCCCCCCGTCCCCCTCCCCGACCCCGCCGTCCTCCCGAGGCCCGCCCCCATCGCACCGGACGGCCACCTGACGATCCTGTACCGGGGACCGCTGGCGAGCTGCGACTACGACTGCCCATACTGCCCGTTCGCCAAGCGCCGCGACGACCCCGGGCGGCTCCGCGCCGACCGGGCCGCCCTGGATCGCTTCACCGCGTGGGTCGCGGCCCAGGACCACCCGGTGTCCGTGCTGTTCACGCCGTGGGGCGAGGGGGTCGTCCGGTCCTGGTACCGGCGGGCGCTCGTCGAGCTGAGCCACCTCCCGCACGTCCGGCGCGTCGCGATCCAGACGAACCTCAGCCACCGGACGAGCTGGACGTCCGACGCCGACCCGGCCCGGCTCGCGCTCTGGGCCACCTTCCACCCCGGCCAGGTCCCCTACGAGCGGTTCCTCGGCAAGGCCCGTGACCTGGTCGAACGCGGCATCCGCTACTCGGTCGGCATCGTCGGGCAGCCCGAGCACCTCGAGGACGCCCGCCGCCTGCGCGCCGACCTGCCCGCCCACGTCTACCTGTGGGTGAACGCCGCCGAGGGACGCTCCTACACCGACGCCGAGGCCGCCGACTGGACGGCGCTCGACCCGCTGTTCGGTCACAGCCGCGACCCGCATCCCAGCCTCGGCCGCGCCTGCCGAACCGGTGACGATGTCATCTCCGTGGACGGCGACGGAACCGTCCGCCGCTGCCACTTCGTCCCGGCCGTCCTGGGCAACCTCTACGACGGGACGTTCCGCGCCGGCCTCCGCCCCCGTCCCTGCCCCCTGGACGTCTGCGACTGCCACATCGGCTACGTCCACCTCGAACCGCTCGGCCTCTACGACGTCTTCGCCGGAGGAATCCTGGAGCGCATCCCGAACCTGGCCTAGAACCCGTCGCCACGGCCGTCCGGCGTGAACCCGTTCGGACGGCCGTGGCAAGACACTCCCGGAAAGATCGTCTTCTGGGAGGCCCCATGACCGTCCAGCGTGTGCTCGCCGTGGTCTCCGTCGTCTGCGCGACCCTCGCGGTGTCCGGGAGCCTGGGCGCGTACGGGTACTACTACGACCTCCAGTCGAGCATCCACCACGAGGATCCCGACGCGATGCTCGGCAAGGACCGGCCGAAGAAGCTCAACAAGTCGGTCAACCTCCTGCTCATCGGCTCCGACTCACGCGCCAAGGGCAACGCCAGGTACGGCCGCGGCCACGCGAACGAGGCGCCGAAGGCCGACACCGTGATCCTCGTGCACCTCGCGGCGGGCGGCGGACGCGGCTACGGCGTCAGCCTCCCGCGCGACCTGATGGTGCCGATCCCGTCCTGCCCGGTGAAGAACGGCCCGCCGACGCCGCCGCTCGCCCTCGCCATGTTCAACTCGGCGTTCGGGCGCGGCGGCGCGACCTGCACGATCAGGACGGTCGAGAAGTTCACCGGCGTCCATGTCGACCATTTCGTCGAGGTGGACTTCACCGGCTTCAAGGGCCTCACCGAGGCGGTCGGCGGCGTCCCGGTCTGCCTGCCCAAAGCCGTCCACGACCGGCGTTCGGGCCTGAACCTGCCCAAGGGGAGGAGCGTCGTGAAGGGCGAGACCGCGCTGGAGTTCATCCGCGCCCGCTACTCCCTCGGGGACGGCACCGACACCCAGCGCATGAAGCGGCAGCAGCAGTTCATGGCCTCGTTCGCGCACCAGGCGATGACCTCGGGCATGCTCGCGAGCCCGTCACGCCTGAACAAACTGCTGACCTCGGGAGCCCGGTCGATGACGACCGACCGCGCGCTCAGCCTGTCGGAGATGCTGCGGCTCGCCCAGGGCATGCGCGGCATGACGGAGGGCTCCCTGAAGTTCACGACCCTGCCCTCGAGCCCCTGGATCCGGAACCGGAACCGGGTCGCGATGACGCCGGCCGCCGCGCCCTTCCTGGCCGCCGTCCGCGAGGACCGCGACCCCATGGCGACGCTCAAGCCCCGCCCGCCGAAGCGGCGGTCCACCGGAACCCGGCGGCCCCCGCAGGCCCAGCAGGCTCCGCAGGGCGACGAGATCCGCGCCAGCGACGACATCTGCCGCAAGACCTGGGGCTGATCGGGGCCGATCTGCGCTGATCGGGGCTGATCTGCGCTGATTCCTGGGGCTGATCTCGCGGGCATCGATCCGGCCCGGAGCGTCGTGCCCGCCGGTCAGGTCTGCTTGAGCGGGTTGTAGTCGGCGGCCTCCACACCGAACGTCCAGGCCACGCCCTCGCGCGCGGTCCGGGTGGACGGCGGGACGCGCAGGAAGTACTGCCGGTAGGTGCCGTCCGGCTCCGGCGTCGAGTTGACCACCTCGACCATCACCACGTCCTCGTCGCCCCAGAGGGCGATGCGCCACAGGATGCCCGTCTCGTCCTGGTGGACGGGCTTGGCGCCGGTCTCGGCGAGGTACCGGTCGTAGCCGAAGATCTCCAGCATGACCCGGCGCAGCTCGGCGTTCGACTCGCGGTCGATCTGCTCGCGGGTCAGGCCGGTGAGCGACGCGACGAAGTCGGCCGGGATCGGCATGCCGCGCCACGCGTGCAGCGCGAGGCCGTCGGGGAAGGCCAGCGCGGGGCCGTCGCCCCGGTGCAGGCGGCCCGGCTCGTCCCGGTGCAGTTCGGACGGCCGCGGGGCGATGATCACGAGCCGCTCGTACGGCCACCACCAGCCCGCGTTCCGCGCCACCTCCGCGAGCCCGGCCGGCAGCGTGCCGAGCGCGTCGAACTGGGCCAGCCACGCGGCGTCGTGCTGACCGAGAACGGCGTCGAGCGTCGCCGCCCGCAGCACCGCCTCGGCGCGCGAGCCCTCCTCACCGGCCAGATCGCCGATCGCCTGCCGGACGCGGATCACGATCTGCTGCACCCGGTCCCACAGGGGCGCGGCCGTGCGCGCCCAGGACGGCGCCCACTCCTGGGGCCCGAGCCGCTCGTACGCGGCGGCGCGCGCCGCCTCCCACGGGCGCGTCCGGACGGCGTCGCGCACGCTCGCGCCCGCGTCGGACGGCACGTCCGGAACGTCCAGCCCGGCCGCGCGCAGCACGTCGGCGCGCCCGGCGAGGACGGCGGCGGCGAGCGCGCCCTGCGCCGGCGACTCCACCCACAGGAACCGTTCCGGCGCGTCGAGCCCGGCGGCGGTGTAGGCGGCGGTGACACCCGCCTCGGCCCGAGCCCGGTCGCCCGGCCCGGTGGCGAACGCCGCCGTCTCCCAGGACAGCATCAGGTTCGCGTGGTCCAACTCGTTCACGGTTCTCCAAACAGGGGGAAGGGGAGACGCTCAGTCGGCGACGACGCGGACGGCGCCCGGCACGTACTCGCGCTGCCGGATCACCCGGTACCAGCCCTTGGGCAGCGAGATCGCCGCATGCTCCTCGTGCCCGAGGCGTCCGCCCGCGGGCAGGTGCAGGTAGTCGGGCGCGAGCGGGTCCGGATCGCGCAGCAGCGTCCCCTCGCAGGTCAGAGCGTGCGCGTGGCCGGTGGCCTCGCCGAGCGCGAGGACCATGCGGCCGCGTCCGTCGCGCGCCGCGGGCGGCAGGTTCCGGAGGGGCCGGGGCACCGCGTCCTCGGCCACCGGGACGATGAGGATGTCTCCCTGTCGGTACATGCCAAGGACGCTAGACCGGCCCTCCGACATTTTCCGCACACCCGCTCTGACCAGGCAAAACGATGCTCGGCGGGAGGGGTGGCGGCAGGTCAGAAACCGCGGGTCCGGCGGGCCGCCGGGCGGGCCCAGCGTCCCGACGCGCTCAGCCCGACGCTCTGGAACGCCCGGACGAGCTCGCCGCCGAGGTTGACGCCCGCGCCGAGCGCGAGCGCGACCGACAGCGCGGCGACCAGGCTCATCGCGCCCTGCTGCGGCGACCCGGTGTTCAGCTCGACCATGCCCCGGTACAGGAGCGTCCCGGGCAGCAGCGGCGAGATCGCGGGCACGATGTACGGCAGCGACGGCGCGTTCCTCCTGCGCGCGAGCAGGCTCCCCAGCATGCCGATGACGACGGCGGAGACCGCCGACGCCAGCACGGGCGTGACCTTCCAGTTCAGCATCAGCGCGTACAGGGTCCAGATCAGCGCGCCGCCGATCGCCGCCGGGACCAGCACGTCGCGCGGGGTCGCGAGGAAGACCGCGAACGTGAGCGCGACGACCCCCGCCGCGATGATCGGGACGGGCTTCATCAGGGCCGGCGCGGACGTCATGTGCCCGACGTTGATGTCCACGTTCATCTTGACGGCCACGTACACCACGACGCCGAGCCCGGCGACGATCGCGGCGATGATGAAGAACACCTCCAGCACGCGCGCGCCCGCGCTGACCAGGTCCCCGGTGATGCCGTCCTGGACGGACGCGACGAGCGGGCGTCCCGGCAGCAGCGCCAGGATCGCCCCGGTCACGATCGTGGACGCGTGCGTCTGGTGGCCCGCGGCGATGACGAGCGCGGCGGCCGTCGCGGCGATCGCGGCGGCCACGGTGAGCTGGAAGAACTCGGCGATGCCGCGCCGGGCGAGCGCCGCGGCGGTGCGGTCGCCCAGCAGCGTCGCCACGAACGCGGTCGCGGCGACCAGCGGCCCGCCGCCGACCAGCATCGACGCGGCCGCCGCGATCAGCCCGAGGCACACCACCATCAGCCACGGCGGATAGGGCGCGCGGCCGCGCTTGATCTCGTTGAGGCGCGTGCGCGCGTCGTCCAGGTCCAGCATCCCGATGGACGCCTCCTGGACGAGCTTGTGGAGGGCGGTCAGCCGCCAGTAGGCGGGCGTGCGGCGCCGGATCGCGCGCGAGCCGGTCATCGGGGGCGTGGCACCGCCGGGATGCGCCGACACCATGATGGCGGTGAAGGTGACCTGGACCTCCGCGCGCGGGACCTCGTAGGCGACCGCGAGGCTCAGCACCGCCTCGTTCACGCGCTCGGTGGACTCGCCGCTCGCCAGCAGCAGTTCGCCGACCCGCAGCGCCAGCTCGATCGCCCTGGGGTCGAAACTCTCCCCGGGCTCGTCCTCGGGTGGTTCGGGAGGGGTGCCCTCCATCAGGACCAGCCAGCTCCGGCGCAAGCGCTCCTTGGTCCGACCCATGCCCGAACAAACCCTCCCGCCAGGCGTCCACAATCCTGCTCGCAGGCTACCCATGCCTCACGGGTGCTATACCGGCCCACCCCCCGCCGGGACCCCTGTGCGCGGGCGCCCGATCACGCGCTCGCTACGCTGGGTGACGAAGATCGCGTGGGACGTCCGCGGACGCCCCGCGCGCCCACGGACCGGAGGTGATCCGAACGTGCGCGTCGCACTGTTCGTGACCTGCGTCAACGACACGCTCTTCCCCGGGACGGGGCGGGCGACCGTGCGGCTGCTGGAGCGGCTCGGCTGCCGGGTCGAGTTCCCGGAGGCCCAGACGTGCTGTGGCCAGATGCACTTCAACACCGGCTACCGCGAGGACGCGATGCCGCTGGCGCTGCGGGTCGGGGAGGTGTTCTCCGGTTACGACGCGGTGGTCATGCCGTCCGGCTCGTGCGCGGCGATGGTCCGCGAGTGGTACCCGACGCTGGGGGTGGATCCACCCCCGGGCGTATACGAGCTGTCCGAGTTCCTCGTGGACGTCCTGAAGGTGAACGACGTCGGCGCCTACTTCCCGCACTCGGTCACCTACCACCCGACCTGCCATTCCCTGCGCTCCCTGCGCGTGGGGGACCGGCCCCACACACTGCTCTCCTCGGTGCGCGGACTGACCCTGCTCCCCTTGGGCGGGGCCGAAGAATGCTGCGGATTCGGCGGGACGTTCTCGCTGAAGAACCCCGCGGTGTCCGCGGCCATGTGCACCGACAAGATCCGCCACGTGATGGACACCGGCGCCGAGGTGCTGTGCGCCGCCGACAACTCCTGCCTGATGCACATCGGCGGAACGATGCGGCGCGACCGCGCGGGCGTACGAGTGCTGCACCTGGCCCAGATCCTCGCCTCCACAGAGGAGGACCCGGCATGAGCTCGACCTTCGTCGGGATGCCGCCGTTCCCGAAGGCGGCATCCAGAGCCGTGGGCAACGCCCAGCTGCGGCACAACCTGCACAAGGCCACGCACACGATCCGCGACAAACGCGCGGCCGTGGTGGCCGAGCAGCCCGACTGGGCCGCGCTGCGCGCCGCGGGCGCCGCGCTGAAGACCCGCGTCCTGCGCCACCTCGACCTCTACCTCGAGCAGTTGGAGGAGGCCGTCGAACGGGCGGGCGGACGCGTCCACTGGGCCGCCGACGCCACCGAGGCCAACCGCATCGTCCTCGACCTCGTGCGCGCGACGGGGGAGACCGAGGTCGTCAAGGTCAAGTCCATGGCCACACAGGAGATCGGCCTGAACGAGGCCCTGGCGGAGGAGGGGATCACCGCCTACGAGACCGACCTGGCGGAGCTGATCGTCCAGCTGGGGGACGACAGGCCCTCGCACATCCTCGTCCCGGCCATCCACCGCAACCGGGCGGAGATCCGGGAGATCTTCGAGCGCGCGATGGGCGCGTGGGGCCGCCCCGCCCCCGCCGGCCTGACGGACGACCCGCGCGCCCTGGCCGAGGCCGCGCGCCTGCACCTGCGCGAACGGTTCCTGACGGCGAAGGTCGGCATCTCCGGGGCGAACTTCGCGGTCGCCGAGACCGGCACGCTCGTGGTCCTGGAGTCCGAGGGCAACGGCCGCATGTGCCTGACCCTCCCGGAGACCCTGATCTCGGTCGTCGGCATCGAGAAGCTGGTGCCCACGTGGCAGGACCTCGAAGTGTTCATGCAACTGCTCCCGCGATCCTCCACGGGCGAGCGCATGAACCCCTACACGTCCATGTGGACCGGAGCCACCGAAGGCCAGGACTTTCATCTGGTGCTCCTGGACAACGGCCGCACCAAGGTCCTGGCCGACGGAGTCGGACGCCAGGCGCTGCGCTGCATCCGCTGCTCGGCCTGCCTGAACGTCTGCCCCGTCTACGAGCGCGCGGGGGGCCACGCCTACGGATCGGTGTATCCCGGCCCGATCGGCGCGATCCTGACGCCCCAGCTACGCGGATTCGGTTCCGAGCTGGACGAGTCGCTCCCCTACGCGTCCACGCTCTGCGGGGCCTGCTACGACGTGTGCCCGGTCGAGATCAACATCCCGGAGGTGCTGCTGCACCTGCGCGCGAAGGTCGGCGCGTCCGGCGTCCACCGGGTCGAGAAGCTGGCCATGGGCGCGGCCCGGCGCGTGCTCTCGTCCCCGGCGCTCCTGGCCGCCGGCCAGCGAACGGCGGGCCGCCTCCGGCGGCTCACCCCGCGCCGCCTCCCCGGCCCCTTGGCGGCCTGGACCGACACCAGGGACATTCCAGCGCCCCCACCCCAGTCGTTCCGCGACTGGTGGGCCTCGAGGGAGGAGCGGTAATGGGTTCGCGAGAGACGATCCTCGTGCGAGTGCGTTCGGCGCTCGCCGACGTCCCCATGGCCGAGGGGCCGGACGGCGTCCAGGTCCCGCGCGACTACCAGCGGACCAGATCGGGTCCCGACCTCATCGAACTGCTGCTGGACCGCCTCATGGACTACCGCGCCGTCGTCCACCTCGACACCCCGGTCGCCGAACTCGCGCGCGGACGAGGAAGGCTCATGGTCCCGCCCGGCGTCCCGGGGGAGTGGCTCTCGGGGGTGGACGTCGCCCGCGACGACCCGCCCCTCACGGCCACCGAGCTCGACCGCCTGGACGGCGTCCTGACGGGCTGCGCCGTGGCCATCGCCGAAACCGGCACGATCGTCCTGGACGGCGGCGAGGCCCAAGGCCGCCGGGCCCTGACCCTCGTCCCGGACTACCACCTGTGCGTGGTCCGCCGGGAACAGATCGTCCGGACCGTCCCGGAGGCGCTGGAACTCCTGGATCCGACGCGTCCGCTTACTTGGATCAGCGGCCCGTCCGCTACCAGCGACATCGAACTCGACCGCGTCGAAGGCGTCCACGGCCCGCGCACGTTGGAGGTCGCCATCCTCTGATCCCTCCCCCGGCGGCGCACGCGTTGTCCACAGAACGCCGTTCTATTGTGGTGACGTCGGCGACGGCTGATACCAAGGAGGCATGACTGACGCGACGACCACCGACGCCCTCCGCGACGACGCGGAGCGCTGCCTGCGCGGCCTGGCCGGGCCCGCCGCCCGGCTCCGCGACGACCAGTGGACCGCCATCCGCGCCCTGGTCGTCGAACGCCGCCGCGCCCTGGTCGTCCAGCGCACCGGCTGGGGCAAGTCGGCCGTCTACTTCGTCGCCACCCGGCTGCTCCGCGACCGCGGCGCCGGCCCCACCGTGATCGTCTCCCCGCTGCTCGCCCTGATGCGCAACCAGATCGACGCCGCCGAGCGCGCCGGCATCCGCGCCCGCACCGTCAACTCGGCGAACACCGACACCTGGGACGCGGTCTTCGCCGAGGTCGAGGCCGGCGAGGTCGACGTCCTGCTGGTCAGCCCCGAACGCCTCAACAACCCCGACTTCCGCGACCAGGTCCTCCCCAAGCTCGCCGCCGGCGCGGGCCTCGTCGTGGTCGACGAGGCGCACTGCATCTCCGACTGGGGCCACGACTTCCGCCCCGACTACCGCCGCCTCCGCACCCTCCTGGCCGACCTCCCGCCCGGCATCCCCGTCCTCGCCACCACCGCCACCGCCAACGCCCGCGTCACCCAGGACGTCGCCGAACAACTGTCCGGCGCCCGCCCCACCACCCCCGACACGCCCCCACTCGCGACCACGAACCCCCCGGCAGCGGAAGCCCCGACCACGGACCGCCCGGCAGCGGAGGCCCCGACGGGGCCTCCGGCCGGGGCGTCCGTGGCGGAGTCGGCGTCGGCCCTGGCCTCGGAGGGGACCCTCGTCCTGCGCGGGCCGCTGCAGCGCGACTCGCTGCACCTGTCGGTGGTCGAGCTGCCCTCGGCCGACCAGCGGGTGGCCTGGCTCGGCGAGCAGCTCGACGCGCTGCCCGGCTCCGGCATCGTCTACACCCTCACCGTCGCCGCCGCCCACGAGATCGCCGGCTACCTGCGCGACCGCGGCTACGCCGTCGCCGCCTACTCCGGCCAGACCGACCCCGACGAGCGCCTCCAGGCCGAACGCGACCTGCTCGACAACAAGCTCAAGGCCCTGATCGCCACCAGCGCCCTCGGCATGGGCTTCGACAAGCCCGACCTCGGCTTCATCGTCCACGTCGGCGCGCCGCAGTCGCCCGTGGCCTACTACCAGCAGATCGGCCGCGCGGGCCGTGGCGTCGACCGCGCCGAGGTGATCCTTCTCCCGGGCCGGGAGGACCGGGAGATCTGGGCCTACTTCGCCGGGCTCGCCTTCCCGCCCGAGCCGGTCGTCCGCACCACCCTCGACGTGCTGTCCGCCGCGGGCAGGCCGCTGTCGACGTCCGCGCTCGAGCCGATGGTCGACCTCGGCCGCTCCCGCCTGGAGATGATGCTCAAGGTCCTGGACGTCGACGGCGCCGTCCACCGCGTCAAGGGCGGCTGGGAGGCCACCGGCCGCCCCTGGGCCTACGACCGCGCCCGGTACCAGCGCGTCGCCGCCGAGCGCGAGCGGGAACAGCGCGCGATGCTCGACTACATCGCCACCACCGGCTGCCGTGAGGAGTTCCTCCGCCGCCAGCTCGACGACCCGTCCGCCGCCCCCTGCGGCCGCTGCGACAACTGCACCGGCGTCCACCGCCCCGCCGAGGTCTCCGCCGAGGGCGCCGCCGGCGCCCGCGACCGCCTGCACCGCCCCGGCGTGGACGTCCAGCCCCGCCGCATGTGGCCCACCGGCGTCAAGGACGACCTGGGCGTCTCCGGCCGCATCCCCGCCACCGACCAAGCCGAGGAGGGCCGTGTCCTCGGTCGCCTCACCGACATCGGCTGGGGCAACCGCCTGCGCGCCCTGTTCGCCGACCAGGCCCCCGACACCGACGTTTCGCCCGACATGTTCGACGCCATGGTGAAGGTCCTCGCCGCGTGGGACTGGAACACCCGCCCCGCCGCCGTCGTCTCCGTGGGCTCGCGCAGGCGCCCCCGGCTCGTCGGCAGCCTCGCCACCCGCCTCGCCGAGATCGGCCGCCTGCCCTACCTCGGTGAGCTCACCCCCGTCGGCGAGCCCACTCCGAGACGCCATAACAGCGCCCAGCGCCTCCGCACGGTCTGGGGCTCCCTCGCCCTCTCCGACGAGCTGGCCGCCGCCATCGCCCAGGCCGGGGGCCCGATCCTGCTGGTCGACGACCGCATCGACACCGGCTGGACCATGACCGTCGCCACCCGTCTCCTCCGCCAGGCCGGAGCCCCGGCCGTCCTTCCCCTGGCTCTTGCCGTCCCCTCCTGACCCACCGCCCGCCTGCGCCGCCCCTGCCCGCTTGGTCGGCGGCGCCGTCGGCCCGGCTGCACGAGGACGGTCACTTCGACCGGCCTCCGAGGAGCGGGAGGGGGACGTCGGCCGGGGAGGGGCGGCGGCTGTAGCTTGCCGCTGTGGCAAATGATGTTGAACTGGTGATCTTCGACTGCGACGGCGTGCTGGTGGACAGCGAGCCCATCGCGGTGCGGGTGCATTCGGCGGTCCTGACCGAGCTGGGCTGGCCGGTGAGCGAGCAGCACGTGATGGAGCGGTTCGTCGGGCGCTCCACCGCGTCCATCAACGAGATGATCGAGGCGGAGCTCGGCCCCGAGCTGACCGCCGAGGCGGAGCGGCGTTTCAAGCGGCTGCACGCCGAGGCGGTGGACGCCGAGCTCGTCACCGTCGAGGGCATCGAGGAGGCGCTGGACGGGATCGGGCTCCCGTTCTGCGTGGCGTCCAGCGGCAGCCACGACAAGATGCGGCACACCCTGGGCCGCACCGGCCTGCACGCGCGGTTCGAGGGACGGATCTTCAGCGCGACGCAGGTCGAGCGGGGCAAACCGGAACCCGACCTGTTCCTCTTCGCCGCCGAGAGCATGGGCGTGAGGCCGGAGGCGTGCGTGGTGGTCGAGGACAGCCGGTTCGGGATCCAGGCCGCGCGCGCCGCCGGGATGCGGTCGTTCGGCTACGCGGGCGGTCTCACCCCCGCCACATGGCTGGAAGGACCCGGAACGGTCGTCTTCGAGGACATGCGCAAGCTGCCGGAACTCGTGCGCCAGCTGGGCCTCACGGACTGACTCACATCTGGGCCGATCGCCGGGCCGCGTCCCCGTTCCGCCCGGACGATCGGCCCAGAACCACGCCCTCGCAGGCGCTCACGCCCGCGACGGCGGGTCAGAGGGCAGGAGCGGTCAGGACTTCGGCCAAGTGGTCGACGGTGGCGATGATGGCATCGAGGGCGGGGCCGGTGCGGGCGATCGTGAAGCCGTGGCGGCGAGCCCAGAAGGCGGCCTGGACGGCGTGGAGCTGGGCCCAGCGGTGGACGCGGTGGCGGTCCAGCTCGGCGGACTCGGCGAACACGTCCAGCGCGCGGCCGAAGGCCTTGGCGTGGTCGTCCGCCTGGAGGAGTGACAGGGCCCGGGATTTGAGCAGCGCGCCCACGTCGTAGGCGGGGTCTCCCGCGAGGCCCTTCGGGTCGATGACCAGCCAGGGTTCGCGCTCGGCCCGCAGGATGTTCCCCGGATGGAGATCGCCGTGGACCAGGGTGTCCGGTTGTGAGACGCCCAGCCCTTCCGCGGTCGCGATCGCGGTGTCCACGACGCGGTCCGGCAGGGCGTGCGGCAGCTGTTCGGTGTCCTTGCGCAGCTGGTCGGCCCAGGCGGGGGTCTGGTCCCGCAGACGCGGGACGTGCGGCGGAGCGGGGACGGCGAGGCGGCGGGCGATCCCCCCGGCGATCCGGATGATCCGGTCGTCGTCCTCAAGAGCGGCCAGTGTGGACGGGGAGGCACGTTCCAGGAGGAGCCCGAATCGTTCGCCGTCGTGCTCGTGCAGCAGGACGGCGCCCCGGCCGGCCCACGCCGCGAAGGCGTCCGGTTCGTGCACGTTTCCCGGGTGCGGGAACGACACCTTCAGGACGGACGGCCCGGCAGGCGCCCGGACCGGGACGACGACGCCCACGGCCCCGTGCGTGACCTCACCGTCCGGGACACAGTCCCAGCGGGCGAGCAGGTCGTCCACGATCAGGGGCAGTTCGGCGAGCCAGCGGGATCCCGGCTCGCCCTCCCGTGCGACGGTGCCGTCCGCGAACGCCTTGGGTACCTCGATCATCTGGGCACCCTACGCGCGGACGGCCGCCGGGGTCAGCGAATCGGGTTGTCCTGGACGTCCAGCGAGGGACGGGCGCCGAGGTGCTGGAGGGCCTGCGCGGCGAGGCGGTTGCCCGCCGACAGTGCCTCGGCCGGGGGCTTGCCGTCCAGCCAGGCGGGCAGGAAGCCGGCGACGAAGGCGTCGCCCGCGCCGGTGCCGTCCACGATCTTCTCGACCGGGTCGGCGGCGACGGTGATCGCCTCCGGGTGGCCGTTGGTGTACCAGAGCGAGCCGTCCGCGCCGTTCTTGATCACGACCTGGGGGTACCAGGCGGTCAGCACCTTGGCGGCGGCCTCGGGGTTGTCGCGGCCGGTGAGGACCTCGGCCTCGGCGGCGTTGAGGACCAGCAGGCGCGCGCCCTGCGTCCACTCCAGGAACGGCTCGGCGCCCATGCGCTTGAGCGGCGAGGAGGACGCACCGTCCACCGACACCGACATCTGCGCCTGGCGCGCGAGGTCGAGCGCGTGGATGGCGGCCTTCCGGGAGCCCTCGTTGATCAGCGAGTAGCCCGACAGATGGAGGTGGACGCCCTGGACGAACAGGTCCTTGCAGCGCTCGACGTCCTCGGGGAGCAGTGCGCTGTTGGCCCCGGGGTCGGACAGCATGGTGCGGTCGCCCTTGTGGGTGACCAGGACCACGCAGGTGCCGGTCGGGCGTTCGGAGTCCATCACGAGGCGGGCGTCGACACCGGAGCCCATCAGCTCCATGTCGCGGTTGCGCCCCGCGATGTCGGAGCCGCGGCGGCCGACGAACGCGACCTCGGCGCCTTCCATCGCGAGCCAGGCGGCGACGTTGGCACCGGACCCGCCACCATGGCTGGTGACGGCCGCGGGAGTGTCGCTGCCCTTGGCGAGGGGGAAGGCGGCACGTGCCACGGTGTCGGTCATCAGGTCGCCAACCACGACTACCCGGGTCATGGGGTCATCACCTCGATCAACACGGCCCGCAGAATGGCGGAGTGGGCGTAGGGCGGAGTTCGCGGGCAGGGCGTAGGCACGACCGTAACAGCTCTTGACCTCAGATGAGGTCTCGAACGCGCGGCGATGCCCAGGGACACGGCGCTTCACGCCGGCCGGACCGGTGCATTCACGGTCGAGGCGGACGCGGGCCACGCGGACCCGTGGCCTAGTCTCGGGTGCGTGAGCGGGGAGAGCAAGCGGGAGCATCCGGACCAGCGAGAACTTCCCGGCGGCCGGGACTATCCCGACCAGTGGGAGGCGGACGTCGTCCTCACCGACGGCGGGACGGCGCACCTGAGGCCGATCAGGCCGGAGGACGCCGACCTGCTGAGGTCGTTCTATGCCCGTCTGTCCGCCGAGACGATCTACTACCGGTTCTTCTCGCCTCGTCCCCACCTGTCCGATCGTGAGATCCAGCACTTCACGAACGTCGACCATGATCGCCGGGTCGGGCTGATCGCCACGATCGGCGGCGACATGGTGGCGGTCGTCCGCTACGACCGGCTCACCAACCGGCCCGGGACGGCCGAGGTCGCCTTCCTCGTCGAGGACGCGCACCAGGGCCGCGGCCTGGGGGCCGTCCTGCTGGAGCACATCGCCGCCGCCGCCCGCGAGCGCGGCGTCCACCGGTTCGTGGCCAGCGTCCTGCCCGACAACCGGCGGATGACGCGGGTCTTCCGCGAGGCCGGTTACAAGGCCGAGCAGAGCTTCGAGGACGGGGTGATCGAGCTCGTCCTCGACCTGGAGCCCACGGAGACCTCGGTGGAGGTCACGTCCGCGCGCGAGCACCGGGCCGAGGCGCGGTCCATCCAGCGGCTCATGACGCCGCGTTCCGTGGCGGTCGTGGGCGCCAGCAGGGCCGAGCACAGCGTGGGGCAGACCGTCCTGAGGAACCTGCTGGGCGGGGACTTCAACGGACCCATCTACCCGGTGCACCCCACGGCGAAGGCCGTCGCAGGCGTGCGCGCGTACGAGTCCGTCCTGGACATCCCGGACGAGATCGACCTGGCTGTCGTCGCCGTCCGGGCCAATGCCGTGCACGAGGTGGTCGAGCAGTGCGCCAACAAGGGCGTCCATGGGCTGGTCGTGGTTTCGTCGGGATTCGGCGAGGCCGGCCCTGAAGGACGTGCCCGGCAAGAGGAACTCGTCCGCCTGGCTCGGGCCTGGGGGATGCGCGTGGTCGGTCCCAACTGCCTTGGCATCGCCAATACCGACCCGGACTACCGCCTGAACGCGACCCTCGCGCCGACCCTGCCCGGACGCGGTCCAGTGGGCTTCTTCTCGCAGTCCGGTGCGCTGGGCACAGCGATCCTTCAGCGGACGGCCGAACGCGGCCTCGGCCTCTCCACGTTCGTTTCGGCGGGAAACCGGGCGGACGTCTCCGGCAACGACCTCATGCAGTACTGGGAAGAGGATCCGGCCACCAAGGCCGTCCTGCTCTACCTGGAATCACTGGGAAACCCGCGTAAGTTCGCGCGCCTTGCCCGACGGCTGTCCCGGCGTAAGCCGATCGTGGTCGTCAAGAGCGGACGCAGCACGCAGGGTGTTCCGCTGGGGCACGCGGCGCGCGCGCTGAGCCTGCCCGACCACGCCGTAAGCGCGCTGTTCGCGCAGGCGGGCGTGATCCGGGTCGAGGACCTTTCCGAGCTGTTCGACGTCGCGCAGCTGCTCGCCTACCAGCCGCTCCCCGCAGGGGACCGCATCGCCATCATCGACAACAGCGACTCCCTGGGGCTGCTCGCCCAGGACGCGGCGGTCGCGCATGGCCTCCGGGTCCGTCCTCCAGTGGACCTCGGGCCCCTCGCAGACGCGGACGCGTACGAGGCGGCCCTCGCGGCGGCGCTGCGCGACGAGAACGTGGACGCCGTCGTCGCGCTGTTCACCCCGCCCACGATCGGCGGCTACGACGTGCGCGTCCCGGAGAAGATCCTGAGGCTGGCGGCCGGGTCGTCCAAGCCGATCGTGGCGACCTACCTGGGATTCAAGGGCATGCCGTCCGACCTGCGGATCAACGCGCCGGACGGCAGCGCGGCCGCCGGGTCCGTGCCGTCCTATCCGGCCCCGGAGGACGCCGTCCGGGCGCTCGCCTATGTGGTCAGGTACGCGCAGTGGCGGCAGCGTCCGCACGGCCGCGTCTCGGACCTGATCAGCGCGGAGGACCGTCGCCGGGCCCGCGCGCTCGTCAGCGGGTGGCTGGACGACCTGCCCGGCGACGCAGCCCCGCTCACGGCCACGCGCGCGCAGGTGGCCGACCTGCTGACCTGCTACGGCATCCGGCTGGCAGACCCTGACCCGGACACGGGCGGGGACACGGCCGCTGCCCCCGGCTCGCAGGGGCCTGAGGTGGACTGTGACGGCTCGGGAGTGCCCGTCCGGATCCTGACCTCGGAGGACCCGTCCTTCGGCGCCGTGGTGTCGTTCGGGCTCGCGGACGAGACCGCCGCGCTGCTGGACGACCGCGCCTACCGGCTCGCGCCGCTCACCGACGCCGAGTCCGCCGAGATGATCCGCGCCATCCGGACCGCGCCCCTGCTGCTCGGCCACCGGGGCGCGGAGCCCGTGGACGTCTCCGCCCTGGAGGATCTGCTGCAGCGGGTCGCCAGGCTCGGTGACGACCTGCCGGAGGTCGCCCGGCTCGAGCTGAACCCCGTGATCGCGGACGCCTCCGGGGTGTCGGTGCGAGGCGTCCGCCTGCTGCTGCAACAGCCGATGGGACCGCGCCCCGAGCTCGGCCCGCGCCGCCTGGGCTAGGCCCTCCGGGAGCCGGGCGTCAGGACGGCGGTCCGGGTGCCGGGCCGGGTTCCGGCGGAATCGGATCAGGTGCCGGGCCGGGCGGGATCGGGTCCGGCGCGGGCCCGGGCGGGACGGGGCCCGGCTGCGGTTGCGGCGGTGCCGGGGGCGGCTCGGGACGCGGGACGGGCGGGGGCGGCAGGGGAGCCGGCTCCGGGCCGGGCCGGGGGATCGGCTGCGGCGAAGGAAGTGGATCTCTGTCTGTCATGTCCCCATCCGTACCCAGGACGGGCGCCGGAGGACCCTTCCGGGACGTCCACCAGGCCCGGGACCAGAGCGTTCGGCCCCCGGACGGCCCGGGCGACGGGTCCGCCGGACGCCTCGTGCGGGCGCGGAGTGCCCCGGCGGCGGGCCTTCCGGGGCCCGGAACGGTCCCGCCCGTGTGCGGGCACGGGCCCGGACAGGGCAGGATGGATACATGAGGGAAACCCGAGCGACGGCTCACGGGTTGCGCACCGCCATCGAGCGCAGCGGTTACTACCCGGGCCTGGTCGCGGACGCGGTCGAGTCCGCCATCGGCGACGAGCGCGTCGTCGCGTACGTGGTGCATCACGAGGCGGCGTTCGACCCCGCGATGGAGGTCCGCCGCCACGTCACCGTGCTGGCGCTGACCGCGAGCCGCCTGCTGCTGTGCCACACCGACGAGCACCCGCCCGGCGAGGGGATGACCCGTCCGCACGCGTCCACCACCACCGAGGCCGTGAAGCTGGACCGGGTCCAGTCGGTCGCGCTCACCCGGGTCGTCCCCGACCCGGAGACGTACGTGCCGGGCATGCCGCCCAGCGAGGTCGTGCTGACCATCGGCTGGGGCGCGATCGCCCACATAGATCTCGAGCCCGCGACCTGCGGTGACGAGAACTGCGAGGCCGATCACGGCTACACCGGCAGCGTCACCGCGGACGACCTCTCGCTGCGCGTGAGCGAGGCCGCGGACGGCGGGGACGCCGTCACCCAGGTCCTGGCCTTCGCCGAGGCCCTGTCCACCGCCACGGCCCGGTGACCGGCGCGCCCGCCCCCGGGCCCGGGGGCACCCCGTCGCCGCCCGCGCCGCGGTACGGGTCGGGGGCGCTGGCGGACCTCACCGCGTCCGTCCTGGGGACGCTGGGGGTTCCGGGGGCGACCAACACGCTTGGCCTGGCCCGGGTCCCGCGCGCGTGCGTGCTGGTCATCGACGGTCTCGGCTGGGACCTCCTGCGCGCGCACCCGGACGAGGCCCCGTTCCTGAACTCCATGGCAGACCGGCCGCTCACGGCCGGGCTGCCCGCGACGACAGCCACCAGCCTCGGGTCGCTCTCCACCGGGCTGCCCCCTGGCGCGCACGGTCTCCTCGGGTTCCAGTTCGCCGTGCCCGGCACAGGCCGCCTGCTGAACTGTCTCAGATGGCAGGACGATCTGGCCGACCCCTCCGAGTTTCAGCCGACACCCACGGTCTACGAGCGGGCGGCCACTGACGGTGTGGCCACGTCCTACATCTCGCTCGGTCTGTACAAGGAAACCGGTCTCAGCAAGGCCACCACGCGTGGCGCGGCCTACATCCCCGCGAACAGCCTGGGGCAGATCGTCGCGCAGGCCGAACACGCGCTGCGGCAAGGCGATCGCGCTTATGTGACCGCCTACCACGCCGACCTGGATTCGACCGGTCACCAGTTCGGCTGTGGCTCACCCCATTGGCGGCACCAACTCCGCTTTATGGACCTTCTCGCCGAGCAGATCGCGGAGATTCTGCCGTCCGGCGCGGCGCTTTATGTGACGGGCGACCACGGCATGACCAACCCGGTCGACCGGGTGGACGTCGATACCGTTCCCGAGTTGGCCGCTGGGATCGCCCTGCTGGGCGGGGACGCCCGGTGCCGTTACGTCTATGCCGAGCCCGGTGCGGAGGCCGACGTGCTCGCCGCATGGCGCGCGACGGTCGGGGACCGGGCCTGGGTCGCGTCCCGGGAGGAGGCCGTGGCGGCGGGCTGGTTCGGGCCGGTCTCCCCAGAACTGCTTCCTCGCATCGGTGATGTCGTGGCCGTGCCTTTCACCGACCTCGCGATCGTCGCGAGCACCCGCGAACCTTGGCTCGGCCGCATGGTCGGCATGCATGGCTCACTGGTCCCGGCGGAACAACTCGTCCCCCTGGTCGCCGCCGTCCGCGAATAGTACGTACGCGCAGGTGGACGGCTCGTGCGCACGCGTGTGGGGCCGTCCGCGCGTGCCGCACGGTGCTCAATACACTCGGTGGTGTGACGAACCTGCCTTCGGCTCTCCCTAATTCGGGCAATGCCGGTCAGACTGGCGATGTGAACCTTCTCATCGACGCGTCCATGCTGGGACGGTTGCTGAATTCCGGGGCACCCGCGCCCGTGCTGCTCGATGTGCGCTGGCACCTGGGAGGCCCTCCCGGCGTCGAGTCCTATAGGAAGGGGCATCTGCCCGGCGCGGTCTTCGTGGACCTGGACCGGGACGTCGCCGGAACGCCCGGTTCGGAAGGCCGTCACCCCCTGCCGGACCCGGCCGAGTTCCAGGCCGCGATGCGGCGCGCCGGAGTCTCCGGGGACAGCCGGGTGATCGTCTATGACGGCGCCGATTCGACGGCCGCGGCGCGTCTCTGGTGGACCCTCCGGTACTTCGGCCACGAGGACGTCCATGTCCTGGACGGCGGCTACCACGCCTGGACTACGGCGGGCCACCCGGTGGAGACCGATTCGACGCCCGGCCAAGAGAACACGGCCGCCGAGCCTGGTGACTTCAGGGCACGCCCCGGGAACCTGCCGGTTCTGGATGCGGAGGGGGCCGCGTCCCTGGCCAAGGCGGGTGTGCTCCTCGACGCGCGCGCGTCGGAGCGCTACCGGGGCGAGGTCGAGCCGATCGATCCGGTCGCCGGGCACATCCCGGGCGCCGTGAACGCGCCGACCCTGGGGAACGTGGGCGTGGACAGCCGGTTCCTGCCGTCCGGGCTGTTGCGCGAGCGGTTCGCCGAACTCGGCGCGACGGACGCGGTGGACGTGGGCGTGTACTGCGGCTCCGGGGTCACCGCCGCTCACGAGATCCTTGCCCTGCACATCGCGGGTATTCCGGCCGCCTTGTACGTCGGGTCGTGGTCCGCGTGGGTCGCGGACCCGACCCATCCGGTCGCCACCGGCGAGGCCTGATCCCGCTGCCGGTCACCCGGCGCCGAAGCAGGTCAGGCCGAGGAGCCCGGGCGAGCGCGGCAGCCCCGCCAGGGCCCTGGCAGGGCTCACTCCGGACGCCAGGCGGGCGTGCAGAGCGGCCATGAACGGCGGGGACGCGGCGTCGCGCACCGGCGCGGCGCTGGCCACGACCGTGCGGGTGCCGAGCGCCAGCAGGACGCCGACCATGCCGATCACCGCGTCGCCCGCTCCGGCGCGTCCGACGTCGCACGCGGAGAGGACGACCGTGCCGGGCGGCGCGGACAGGTCTTCCAGGTCGTGCACGGTGAGCGGGCCGTCCGCCAGGAGGAGCCGCGAGAACATGGGGTTGTCGGCCCGGAACTCACCGTGGACGGCCATGTGCACGAGTCCTGCCCCGTCCATGGCCCGCTGCACGGATTCGGCCCGCGCGCCGGGTCCTTCCAACGCGAGGGCCTTCGGGTGGATGCGGCGCAGCATGCGCGTCTCACGTCCTGCGTGATCGAGGCCGGGCCCCGCGACGAGAACCACGCGGGAGTCGTCGTTCTCGGGGATCGTGCGCGCGCGTAGCCAGGCCGTCGCGGACGGAACCACCGTGCAGGAGCGTCCGCGCAGGGACGGAAGGATGTGCCAGGGCAGGGCGTGAAGGTTTCCCGTTGGCGCGACGACCAGTTCGGGTGCGTCGACCTCGAGCGGTGCGATGAGCTGCTCGTCGAGCTTCCGCGCGGCCTTGGTGAGCAGATGGAGAGCGTCCGGGTTCCGCTCGTCGTCGATCAGGTCTCGTAGGGCCGCGTGGACGAACTCGACCTCGCGAGCCACCTGCGTGTAAGAGCCAAGCTCATGCCTCTGCGGACGGCCGTTGAGAAGGGTCACCGCCCACAACGCATCGTCAATGCAGACGAACTGAAGCAGCCCACGCTGGCCAAGGGCGCTCCCCAACTCGTGGATGCCGACGGGGCCGGTGGCCGTGCTTCGTATGGACGGCGAGAGGCTGTGTGTGCCCGCGCGTATGGACGACTCCAACTCGGCCATCCGCTCGGTCAGGGTCTGTGCCGGCTCCCCACGGGAGGTCGCGTGCGCACGAGCGCCGCTGAGCATCCGAAGCTCAGCAAGGGCAGCGGCCCGCCGCTGATCCCTAGGAGGACGCACCGCGACAGGACGGCGGGCCAACGCGCGGCGGCGTTCGTCGGCCTGCAGTAGTTCCCGGGCCGAGCGTGACAGCCGCAGAGCCAAAGCGGTGAGATCGTCCCCGACGCGCACGGCCCGAGCCCGCAGATCATGCGCGGCGAACACATCGGCATGATCGGCCAGGACGGAGAGGCCCGACCATACGGCGGCCAGCGCGCCCCTGAGATCGCCGCGCGACTGCCGTTCCAGGGCCGTCGCATGCCAGGCGACAACGCGGAGCGCGGCCGGGCCATGCGCGCGCGTACGAGCCAAGGGCGCCAACAGGTGGGCGGCGGGGCGTCCTAACTGAAGCGCGAGGCGAGCGCCAATGATCCGCGCCTCAGCGGACGCCTCGGACCATCCGGAACGCGCCAGCCTGTCAGCGGTGGCGATGGCCGTGCTGAGCAGCACGGTCGACCGCTCGCCCGTCTCCCAACGCGCGCGCAGGAGCAGGTGCTCGGTGAGGGGTAGCCAGCCCATGCGGTCCTGATGTGTGAAGACATCGGCGGCCTCCCCAGCCCTGATGACGGCGGCCTGGAAGTTGTGGCATGCCAGCTCCGCGTGCGCCAAGAGCAGCAGCCCGTCGGCAAGGTCACACCTGTAGCCGCGTGCCTTGGTCTCGTTCACCACTGCCTGGAGCAGCTTGCGGGCTTCACAGGGGAGCCCGGCCTGGATCAGCGTCTCAGCACGGTCGAACCTGCATTGGGCGGCCCGCTCACCGGTCAGGCCCGGCTCAGCCTTCTCATACAGGCGCAGGGCTTTCGGGATGTCTCCACGCCGGGACGCCACGAACGCCAGATTCGCGTGCGCCATCGCCGTCTGCTGCCCGAGCCGGTGCTTCTCGCTGGTCGCCTTGGCCTCCTCAAGGAGCCGCTCGGCCTCGTTCATTTGGCCGCGCAGTGCCATGGCCAGGCCGAGGTTGGTGAGCATCCCGACCAAGGGAACGGGATCGGTGCCGCCGCGCAGCGCGGGGAGCGTGGACGCGGCGAGCGCGTCCGCATCGGTGATCCTCCCTGCGCGCGCGAGAGCACAGACCGTGTTGGCGGCCAGCCTGTGGGCGTCCGCCCCGTGGAGGACTCCATCGGCTTCTGCCGCCTCGACCAGTGCGCGCCTGGTGTCGCCGCGTGCCGCGAGCAACCCGACAAGATTCATCCGGACCTGCGCCACGGCGTACGCGGACGGCTCCGCAAGCGCCAAGGCCTGCTCAAGGCAGGCGATGCCCTCCTCCAGGTGGCCGAGCTCCTTGGCGGCAAGGCCGGCTGCCCTGAGGGCCACCACGAGCTCAGTTGTGTTTCCTGACGCCTTCGCCTGGGCGGCTCGCTCAGCCGCTTCCCGATAGGCCGTGGCCGGTTCGGTCGTCGCCAGTCGCAGCAAATCCTGTCCGAGGACGTCATCGAAGAGGTCCTGAGGCATGCGGCTCCGTTTCGGGGCGTCGATATGGACTTGTTGTGGGGTCAGAGACGGATCCAGCTCGTGACCACACAGGAGGCGTCCGGCAGGTGGAAGACCAGGCTGACCAGCCCTTCCGGGACTGCGGTCAACGCGAAGCGCCCGGTCTCGTCCGCGCGCGCGGACTGCTCGGCCGAATTGGGGTGGCGAAGCCGGACGTCCGCCACGGTCGCGGGAGCGAGCCGTCCGGTCAGGGCCAGGTCCTGTCCGGCGCCGGAGATCTCGACCTCGACCGTATGGCCCGGCGCGCTGAACCTGAGCAGCCGCATGCCGCTCGTACTGCGCGCCCCGGCCAGCTCGCGATTCTGCTCGTCCGTGAGTTCCGCCAGGTCCGCGTTCGGCTCACGCCAGCCGAGCGCGGACCGTCCGGCGGCCATCACGTCCTTCGGAACGGGATCGATCTGTTCGAAGGCGGCGCGCAGTTCGTCGAGGAACGGCTCTTCGTTCATGTCGCGAGCCTCCGGCGCAGTTGAGCGAGACAGCGAGTGCGAGCAGATCCGATGCTCCCGACCGGGATGTCCAGGGCCGCGGCCAACTCGCTGTAGCTGTGGGCGAGCGCGAGCATCCGCAGGAGGTTCTGACAACGGCGCGGCAACGTCCGCAGCGCTTCGCCGACCCGTCCGATCTGCTCGCGCGCGAGCGCGGTGTCCTCCGTCCCGGAAACGAACCGGTAAGCGCCTGACACGCCATTTCTCGTGATGGGACGGGGGACGTCGGTGAAGCACAACGGATCCGCCGGAGCCTCACGTCCACGCCGCCCTGCCAACAGCACCGCCTCGCGGCGCGCGGTGACGGCCAGCCATTGGGGAACGGCCTGCGGATCGCGGACGACGTCGATCCGCTCGACCAGCCTCAACCACGTCGTCTGGACGACGTCCCCGCAGTCGGCATCGTCGAGCCCGCACGAACGCGCGATCGCCCAGAGCAGCGGCGCATGCCGATCCACCAGCAGCCCCCAGGCCGCACTGTCACCGAGTCGCGCGCGCACGACCAGCTCACCCGATTCGACGTCCGCCACATCAGAGCCAGGCGAAACACGGGCACCGCCGCGCGGCACGTCCCCCGCTCCCTCCACACGCGGCCGCGCCACCGTCCCCGGCTCCTCCGTACGCGGCTGCGGCACGTGCCCCGCCTCCTCCGCGCGTGGGCGCGGCACCACTCCCTTCTCCGGCTCGCCTGCCATCACTCCAGGAAGAACCCGTCCTCTGCCCGTCCTTCCGGACGGCGCAGGACGTTCATTCAGGGCCACCCGCACTCCTCCAAGAGCCCTCGCTGAGCGCCGACATTAGGGCCGGGGGGCGGCACGCAGAGTGCACAAGGTGTCACGGTTACCGCATCGCCATCGCGCCGTGCTCAAGCCCTGATGATTACCCCGAGGTCCGGCCGGGTAGGGGACGCCGCCGGATCGAGGACGCGGTCGGCGGCCGCCACGGCGGGCAGGTCCTCGGCCGCCGCCATCGCCGCGATACGTCCCGCCACGGCGGGCGCCGCGAACGACGTCCCGCTCCATGTCGCATAGCCGTCGAACCGATCGGGGTCGATTCCGTTGACCCGCCCACGCGGCCCGTCGAACCGGACGAAGCAGCTCGCCACGTCCACGCCCGGCGTACTGGCGTCCACCCACCAGCCGTAGTTGGAGAACCAGGCCCGGTCCTCCGCGCGCGCGTCGAGCGCCGCCACACCGATCACCGACTTGAGCGCGGCGGGCCAGAACGGCCTGTCGCCCGCCGCGTTCCCCGCGCACGCGACGACGACCGTCTGCCTGCCCAGCATGGCCAGCGCCCGCGACAGCACCGGAGACGGCCGGTCGTCGAAGGTGTGGCAGCCGAGCGACAGGTTGACCACGTCCGCGCGGCCCCACTCCGACAGCCAGTACAGGGCGCGGATCACGTCCAGCTCGTCTCCGACGCCGTCGCCGCCGATGACCCGCCGGGCCCGGACCCGGGCGGACGGCGCGTGCCGCAGGACGACCCCCGCGACGAACGTGCCATGGCCGGCCTGCGCGTCCAGCTCGAAGTCCAGATCGGCGTCCAGGACCTCCGCGACCTCGGCCCGCTGCTCGGCGAACCACTCCGTACCCTCGTACCAGGGATGCGGATCCAGGCCCGTGTCCAGGATCGCGACCGTCACCTCACGCCGAACCGCGGACGCCTCGGGCATCGGCACGGTCGCCGTCGCACGGGGCAGATCGGCCGGCCCGCTCCACCACAGGGGCTGCCCGTGAACGAGATGGTTGGGGGAGACGCTCAGCTTGCGATGCCGCCCGTCGCCGGAGAGCTGGGCGGCCAGTTCGCAGACGTCCACCTTCGCGGGCGCGCGTAGCCGCAGGCGCGTGACGCCATGCTCGTCCTGGCGGGAGTCGTACCAGCGCCGAACCAGATCCTCGGCCGCCGCCGCGTCCTCCCCGGCCACGAGCACCTGGTCCCGCCGCACCAGCGCGGGACGCCCCGCGACCGGCTCGACCACCACGGCGTCCCGATGGCGGGCGAGCAGCCGCTCCAGCCGGGCCTGCTGATCGAACATCCACCCTCACTTCCGTCGACACGATCAATCCCCGCGCTCATCGTGCCCGATCGATAGCTCTGGGTAGTCATTGTTCAAGTTATCCACAAGCGCGCCCCGAGATGGCGAAGCCGGGGTCGCGAATGCCTTACTGGAGACATGAACGAGATGCCCCAGCCGCTCCACCAGCGCATTTCAGGCGATTCGGCCGCATGGTCGAGGTCCTCGGCTGCCCTCTGCCTCAGACCGCTCCGATGCCGCGAACGGTCCCCGTCCCCGCCGATCACCCCTCGCCCCGCTCAGGGCTCAGGCGTTGCATCCCCTCAAGGAGAGCCCTGATGGGGTCGTCCGTCTGGCCCACCCGGGCGCTCGCCCTCGTCACCGGCGCCTTCCCCATCCTCGCCTTCCCCAGGGCCGACCTGGGGTGGCTGGCCTGGACGGCCCTCGTCCCGGGCATGCTGCTCCTGGCGAGAACCGGTACGGCCCGTGAGGCCGCCATCCGAGGCTGGGCCTTCGGCGGGGGCTACCTCCTGGCCGCCCTCTACTGGACGCTGCCCTACATCGGCCCGGCCCTGCCCCTGATCGCTTTGGTCTTCGGCGCCCTGTGGGCCCCGTGGGGGATGGCGGTCCGGGCCCTCGTTCCGCGACACCCCGTGTACGCCCTCCTCGTCCTGCCCAGCGGATGGCTGACCATCGAGCTCGTCCGCTCCCGCCCGTCCCTCGGCGGCCCCTGGGCCGTCTACGGCGCCACCCAATGGCACCACCCGACCGAACTCGCCCTGGCCGCACTCGGAGGCATCTGGCTCATCTCGTTCGCCCTGGTGGCGGCCAACACGACCCTGACCCTCGCCCTGACCACCCTCCTGAGCCCCGCCCCCCGCCCCACGCCCCGACCCGCTCCCGTCAACGGCACCCCGGTCGAACCGAACTCGGTCACCCCCTCACACATCCACGTCCCACCGCCCTCCGCCACCGCGTCGAAGCACCCCAACGCGCCGCCTCAAGCCACGCACGCGGAAGAACCGGACCCCGTCGCCAACGCCGCAGCGAAAGAGGCCACCGCACCCGCAGACGGTGGGAACGGTGACGTCGCGGGCCGCAGAGCCGGCCCATGGTGGAGATCAGGCGGCGGTCGGCGAGGGTTCGTGGCCGGGATGGTCACGTTGGCCTTGGCGATCACCGGGATCGGGCCGCTGGTCTTCGCGATGCGCCGGGAACCCGGCGTGGCGCGGACGATACGGGTGAACCTCGTCCAGCCCGGAGTCGAGGAGGGCGCCGAGCTGCGGCTTGGCGCGGCGTTCCAGATGACCAGGGCCGCTCCGCCGGCCGACCTCACCGTGTGGGGCGAGAGCAGCGTCGGCGTGGACCTGGCCCGTGACCCACGGCTCGTCCGGCGGCTGCGAGAGCTCGCCGCCGCACGCGGTCCCCTCCTCGTCAACGAGGACGCGACGGACGCGCGCGGGCGTGTCAGCAAATCCGCGATCCTCGTGGAACGTGACGGGATCCGAGGCCGGTACGTCAAGACACGGCTCGTGCCGTTCGGTGAGTACATCCCCTTCCGGCCCGTGCTCGGCTGGCTCAGCACCGTCAGCAAGGCCGCCGGGCAGGACCGTCTCAAGGGCACAGGGCCGATCCTCATGACGGCGGGCGGCACGACCTTCGGGCCGCTGATCTGCTTCGAGTCCGCCTTCCCGGACCTCGCCCGCACGCTCACCCGCCGCGGCGCGGAGCTGATCGTCTACCAGTCGGCGACGTCCAGCTTCCAGGACACGTGGGCGCCCGCGCAGCACGCGTCGCTCGCCGCCGTCCGGGCCGCGGAGACCGGGAGGCCCACCGTCCAGGCGGCGCTGACGGGAGTGACGGCCGCGTTCGACGCGCGCGGGCGGCGGATCGCCTGGTTCGAGACCGACCGGTACGGCGCCGTCACCGTGACGCTGAAGCTCCCGCCGGTGACGAGCCGGACACCCTACGACCGCGTCGGCGACGTCGTCCCGCTCGTCTGTCTGGCCGTCACCGCGGGAGCGGTCGCCGCTGCGGTAGGGAAGCGTCGTGGGGAGGTGGGAGGGGGTGGCGTGACCAGACGACGGCGGCGCAAATCGCCATCCGCACCGGATCGGGGCCGCACTTGAGGTTGGCTTGGAGAGGACCGTCGCCGGGTGATGACGGCGACGACGCTGTGGGACGGGAGTCGCGTTGGGTAGCTGTGAGGCGCACGAAAGTGACGGGATCACCGATGGTCAAGTGACTGACAAACAATGGTCGCGTGGTGGTGCGTCCAGGTGTCCATGATGCAGAATGAGGGACGCGGAATCCGTCTCAGGAGCGTACGAGGCCGTAGGGGAAGACGAGCCTCGGTACAGATCCAGGAGGTCCGGTGACCGCACGTGGCGTTTTCTACGTCCACTCCGCGCCACCTGCGCTGAGCCCGCACATCGAGTGGGCCGCCGCAGGTGTTGTCGGCGTACCCGTTTCACTCGAGTGGGCCGACCAGCCCGCCGCGCCGGGCACGCTCCGTGCCGAGCTCCATTGGGAGGGCAGGCCCGGCACCGCCGCAGGGATCACGTCCGCCCTGCGGAACTGGAAGCTGCTGCGCTTCGAGGTGACCGAAGACCCGACCCCGGGCTGCGACGGCGTGCGCTACAGCTTCACCCCGTCCCTCGGCGTCTTCACGGGCATCATCGGCGCCAACGGCGACATCATGGTCCCCGAGGACCGGCTGCGCACCGTCATGGCCAACGCCGCCGTCGGCAAGACCACCCTCGAGCACGAACTCGACCGTCTCCTCGGCACCCCGTGGGACAACGAGCTCGAGCCCTTCCGCCGCGCCGGCGACGGAGCCCCCGTCCGATGGCTCCACGCCGCCGTCTGACACGACCGGCCACAACCGAACCCGAGCACCCCGCCCCGCCCGCAAACGCCACCGCGTCCCGCGGCCATCCCCTCATGCCCCGCTCCCCCATCAGCTCCCAAGCCCCGGTCCCAAGCCCGAGATCAAGGTCAAGGTCAAGGTCCGAGCTCAGCCGACTACTGCGGTGGCGGGCGACTCGAGCCGCTGTTCCGCCCGCGCGGCAGCCTTTCGAGCTTCGGCGGGTACGGCCGGCATCGTCGGGACGAACAGGTCAGACGCTGCCGAGCCGTCCGGAACCCGCAGTCGTTCATCTTCGGCGCCGCGCGGCCCTCTCACGGTGAGCGCCCCCGCCGGACCGACCAGGCGGCCGGGGAGGTCGTGGCGAGCCTTCTCTGATCTGTGGTCCTTGGCGGCGTGGTGAACGCGATGTGCGGCCGCGGGGGACACGCGGGTTGTTGTTCGCGGTGCTTCGGTGAGGTTGTCGGACGTGTTTGGGAGGGTTGCTGCGGAGGACTGGTCGCGGAAGGGCTGGAGGAGTCGATGTCTGTTCGCCGGGTCGTGCCGAACCTTCACACGGAGAGCGTGGAGGCGAGCCGGGAGTTCTACGGGCTGTTGGGGCTCGAAGAGGTGATGAACCTCGGGTGGATCATGACCGTTGCCTCGCCGTCCGTCCCGACCGCGCAGGTCAGCCTCTATACGGGTGACGACGGGACCGCGCCCGTCCCGCCCGATGTGAGTGTCGAGGTGGACGACGTGGACGCGGTCTACGCGGCGGTGCGGGGGAGCGGCGCCGAGATCGTGCATCCGCTGCAGGACGAGGAGTGGGGCGTCCGGAGGTTCTTCGTCCGGGACCCCGACGGCCGCGTGATCAACGTGCTCTCTCACCGCTGAGCCCCGGCAGGTCGGCGGCCCAGGCCACCTGTCCTGCAAGCGCCGGTGATCGGGTGCTGTCGTCACCCGCATGCACGCTCATGCGCCCCCGCTCTACCCACGCACGTGTCCCCGCGCATCGGCCCTCCGCGCGCTCCCCGCATGTACTCGTGGATGCTTCCTCGTACGCGGGTCCTGCGTGCGCGGATTTTGGAGGCGTTGGGTGCGGGGCGGGTGGGGTGGGGTGGGAAGGCGTCGGCCCGGCTCGTCGGGTGGACGGGCCGGGCCGGTGGTGCGGGTGCGAGGCTCAGAGGGCTCGCTTGAAGGCGACGGAGACGTTGTGGCCTCCGAAGCCGAAGGAGTTGTTGAGGGCGGCCGCGGGGCCGTCCGGGATCTTGCGGGGCTCGCCGCGGACGATGTCGAGGTCGACCTCGTCGTCGAGGTCCTCGACGTTCGCGGTCGGCGGGACGAGGCCCTCGCGCAGGGTGAGGATGGTGATCACCGACTCCAGGGCGCCAGCGCCGCCGAGGATGTGGCCGGTCATGGACTTGGTTCCGGTGACGGTGATGTTCTTGGCCGCGTCGCCCAGCGCCGCCTTGATGGAGTTGAGCTCGGCGACGTCGCCGGACGGCGTGGACGTGGCGTGCGCGTTGACGTGCACGATGTCCTCGGGCTTCAGGTCGGCGTTGTCCAGGGCCCGGCGCATCGCCTTGGCCTGGCCGGCGCCGCTCGGGTCCGGCAGGACGATGTCGTAGGAGTCGCCGGAGTAGCCGCAGCCGGCCGCGATCGCGTGGATCGTCGCGCCGCGCTTGCGCGCGTGCTCCTCCGACTCGAGGATCATGACGGCCGCGCCCTCGCCGAGGACGAATCCGTCGCGGTTCTTGTCGTACGGGCGGGACGCCCGCTCGGGCTCCTCGTTGCGGGTCGACATCGCCCGCATCACGCCGAACGAGGCCATCTGCAGCGGGTGGATGCACGCCTCCGTGCCACCGCAGATCACCATGTCGGCCCGGCCCGTCCGGATCATGTCGATCGCGTACCCGACGGCCTCGGCGGACGAGGCGCACGCGCTGACCAGGGCGTGCGAGCCCGCGGTCGCACCGTACTCGATGCCGACGTGCCCGGACGCGCCGTTCGGCATCAGCATCGGGACGGTGAAGGGCGAGACCCGCGACCAGCCCTTCTCCAGGTACGTGGCGTAGCTGCCGAGGGCCGAGTGCAGGCCGCCGATGCCGGTCGAGAGCACGACGCCGAGTCGCTCGCCGTCCATCTCGAAGCCGTCGGCCTCCGCCTCGTAGCCCTTCTTGGTGCGGTTCTTCAGGCCGGCGTGCAGCCACGCCTCCTTGGCCGCGATCAGCGCGATGGCCTGGCAGCGGTCGAGACGACGTAGCGTCTGCTTCGGCATGACCTCGGACGGATCGACGGCGAGCTGCGCGGCGAACCGCACGGGCAGCTCCTCGACGCCCTCCCAGTCAAGCTTCCGCACCCCGGACCGACCGGCGAGCAGCGCGGACCAGGTCGACGGCACGTCGCCGCCGAGCGGGGTCGTGGCACCGAGGCCGGTCACGACGACGGTGGTCTTGTTGCTCATGGTGTGAGTGCTCCTTGCGTAACTGGGGGGTGGCGACGGCGCGCCGACGGAACCTCGCGGTCCGTCCGGGGTGTCGGCGCGCCGCGGCCTGAGACGACGGCGGACGTCATCGCCAGGGACGACGGGTCGCCCTGCCCGTGAGGCGATCGGATCGCTCCGCGGACGGGGCGGAACCGGTCGTCCCCTGGACGGGACGGCTGGTCGCCCGGTGGACGGGTCAGACCGAGAGCTTCTGGACGAAGTCGACGACGTCCTTCACGGTCTTCAGGTTGCGCAGCTCGTCGTCGGGGATCTCGACCTCGAACTTGTCCTGGGCGGCCACCGCGATCTCTACCATCGACAGCGAGTCGATGTCGAGGTCGTCGATGAAGTTCTTCTCCGGGGTGACCTCGGCCTTGTCGATGCCGACGATCTCGTCGATGATCTCCGCGAGGCCGGCCAGAATCTGCTCTTCGGTGGCAACTGCCATGATTCGGTGTCTCCTTAGTGGGATTTCCAGAACGCGAGCGGCTGCCCGCGCCTACGGGATCTGGATGACCTGGGCAGCGTAGGACAGTCCCGCGCCGAACCCGACCAGCAGGGCCGGGGCGCCGGACGGCACGTCGCCGCGTTCGATCATGTGGGCGAGGGCCAGCGGGATGGAGGCCCCCGATGTGTTTCCGGACAGGGTGACATCGTCGGCCACGACCGCGTTGGACGCCTTGATCCGGCGCGCGATCAGGTCAACGATACGCAGGTTGGCCTGGTGCGGGACGATCGCGGCCAGGTCGTCCGGGACGAGTCCGGCCGCCTCGATCGCCTTGAGCGCGGTCGGCGCGACGGCGGTGGTGGCCCAGCGGAAGACCGCCTGGCCCTCCTGCGAGATGTACGCCTTGCGGTTCTCGATCTGGATCCGCTCGGGCTGGCTGCCGTCGCTGCCCCACACGACCGGGCCGATGCCGGGGGTGTCGGACGGTCCGACGACGGCGGCGCCCGCGCCGTCCGCGAAGATGATCGCGGTCGAGCGGTCCGTCCAGTCGATCCACTGGGACATCTTCTCCGCGCCGATGACCAGCACGTTCCGCGCGGAACCGACGCGGACGGCGGCGTCCGCGGCGGCGAGCGCGTAGCAGAAGCCCGAGCAGGCCGAGTTCACGTCGTACGCGCCGGGCGCCTCGATGCCGAGGCGGTGCGCGACGGTCGGCGCCTGGCTCGGCATCGGCGACTCGGCCGAGCAGGTCGCCACGATCACCAGGTCGATGTCGGACGGCCCGAGCCCGCTCGCGGCGAGGGCCTTGCCGCCCGCCTGGACGGCCATGTCGACGATCGTCTCGTCGTCCTCGGCGATCCGGCGCTCGATGATGCCGACGCGGCTGCGGATCCACTCGTCGCTGGTGTCCATGACGGCGGCGAGGTCGTGGTTGGTGACGATCTTCGCGGGCTGGTGGTCGCCGAACGCCAGCACCCGGGAGCCGGGCCGGGTCGGGGCGGTGCGCAGCGTGAGGCCGGTCATGACGTGTGCGCCTTGATCAGCTCGCGGGCCTTGTCCAGGTCGTCCGGGCCCTTCAGGGCGAGCAGCTCGACGCCCTTGAGCTCGCGGCGGGCCAGCCCGGTCAGGGTGCCCGCGGGCGGCAGCTCGATGATCGCGGTGACGCCCAGCCCGCGCATCGTCTCCATGCACGCGTCCCAGCGGACGGGCGCGCTGACCTGCGCGACCAGCCGGTCCACGTACTCGCGTCCGGACGCCACGACCGCGCCGTCCCGGTTGGACAGCAGCGTCGACTCGGGGTCCCGGACGGACGCGCCGGGCGCGAGCCGGGAGAGGGCCTCGACGGCGGGCGCCATGTGCTCGGTGTGGAACGCGCCGGCGACGGCCAGCGGACGCAGTCGCGCCTTGGCGGGCGGCTCGTTCGCGAGGGCCTCGAGCTGCGGCATCGTCCCGGCGGCGACGACCTGGCCGGCGCCGTTGACGTTCGCGGGGGTCAGTCCGTGCTTGTCGATCACGGTGAGCACCTCGTCGGGGTCACCGCCGAGCAGCGCGGTCATGCCGGTCTCGGTGACGGCGGCGGCCTCGGCCATGGCCCGGCCGCGCTCCCGCACCAGGACCAGCGCGGTCTCGGGGCTCAGCACGCCGGAGATCGCGGCCGCGGCCAGCTCGCCCACGCTGTGCCCGGCGACGGCGTCCGGCCGTCCGCCCTCGGGGAACAGCTGCTCGTAGGCGGCGAGCGCGGCGGCGACCAGCAGCGGCTGCGCCACCGCGGTGTCGCGGATCTCCTCGGCGTCCGCGGTCGTCCCGTAGCGCACCAGGTCGAGACCGGTCACCGCGGACCACCAGGTCAACCGGTCCGCGACGCCGGGCACCTCCAGCCACGGCTCGAGAAAACCGGGGGTCTGGGCGCCCTGCCCGGGCGAAGCGAGGAGAATCACGCGATCCAGCGTGCCGGGTGCGCCGCCTCCCTGCCGATGCGGAAGCACACGAACTTTGGTCCGGACGCTTTGTACGACCTCTACAACCCCCGATTCCGGACACACCGCCCGCGGGGTGCCGGCACGGTCAGGAACGGGTCGGGCGACGGGAGAACCGGCCGAGGGCGAGGGCGATGCGGAGCGTGAAGGCGTTGCGTCCGTCCGTCGGCGCCAGCCCGGTCAGCTCGGTGACGCGCCGCAGCCGGTACCGGACGGTGTTGGGGTGCACGAAAAGGAGTCGCGCCGTCGCTTCCAGTGACGAACCCTGCTCCAGGTAGGTCGTGAGAGTGTCCAGGAGCGGCGCGCCCGCGTCGCACATCGGGTCGTAGACATGATCGACCAGGTGGCGGCGGGCGACGTCGTCGCCGTCGAGGGCGCGCTCGGCGAGCAGCTCGTCCGAGGGGACGGGACGGGGCGCGTCCGGCCAGCCCGCGGCGGCGCGCAGCCCCGCGAGCGCTGACCGGGCGGACAGCGGCGAATCGTAGAGATCACCGACGGTCGGGCCGACGACGACCGGGCCGGGACCGCACTTGGCGGCGATGTGCCGGGCCGCGACCAGCGCGTCCTCGGTGCCGCCGACGACCACGACCACACGGCTGCCCTGGACGCCGGCGAGCGCGTCCACCCGGGCGCGGCGCGCGGCCAGCTGCATCTGGTCGATGGTGACCTCGGGCTCCTCGTCCTCGGGGGTGAAGCCCGCGATCACCGTGACCGGCTTGGCCGTCCAGCCGAGCGCGGCGGCCCACGAGTGCATCCCGTCGTCCACCTCGCCGCGCAGGACGGCGTTGACGACGAGCGCCTCCAGCCGGGCGTCCCACGCGGCGCGCGTCTCGGCGGCCTGCGCGTACACCTGCGCCGCGCCGAACGCGACGTCCCGCGTGTAGCGCAGGATCGCCTCGCGGAGCTGGGCCTCGCCGCCGGGCGCGGCCAGCTCCTCCAGCCGGGTCTCCACCACGTCGATGATCACCCGGACCATGTCGATGGTGTGCCGCAGCTTGATCGACCGCATCAGCTCCCGCGGCGCGGTGCCGAACACCTCGGCGGCGATGGCCGGCTTGGCCGACTCGCCGCTGCCGAACCACTCCACGAACGCCGCGATGCCGGCCTGCGCGACCAGCCCGATCCACGACCGCTGATCGGCCGGCATGCGCCGGAACCAGGGAAGCTGCTCCTCCATACTGGCGAGCGCCGCCGTGCCGAACGTCCCCATCGCCTTCTCGAGCCGCTTGGTGGTCTGCTCGCGGAGCGCCGCGTCGCTGGTGCTGTCCACCCGTCCAGAGTGCCACCTCGAACGTGATGAATCGGCCCCGCCACCCTCACCCGAACCCCCCGGCGACCCCTGTACCGCCGAGTAACCACGAAGCGCCCGCTCTCCCGAGAGCCACCCGCCCGTAGCTCCCGACCCCCGCCCGACCAGCCAAACCTTCCTTCCTCCAAGTCCCGTGGCCCATGTCCCCCGCGATCTGCCCTCCCGCCCCCACCACATCCGCATGCCCCTGTCAACGGCCAAAGCCACAGCAGCCGGGCGAATTGCTAGAGATCAACACCACGTAGAGGCGCTCCAGCCTCGACCGCCGGCACCTCCGCCGAACCCGGCCCCACCTATGCGGCGATGCCGGCCGCGACGGCGGCGGAGTGCTCGGCCGGGAACTGGCGGCCATCCGCCTGGTGGAATCCGCACCTTTCGGGCGTCGCGTCCGTTGGGGAGCATGGCGAATGCCGCGCCCTGCCAGCCCATCCGACGGGTGAGGAGATTGGTTCTCGGCGCGGACGGCGCGCACAGCATGCGCTGTGCCCTCGCGCCCGTGCGGTTCGATGCCAGTGCAGTGCCTAGGGTCCTGAACCCGTGCGGCCCGTGTGGCCTGGCGTTTCGCGCCCGCGTGGCCTGCTGTCCCGCGCCTGTGCGGCTCTGAGGTGGTCGGCAGGCGGCCGCCCTGCGGGGCCGGTTGCCGGTGGGGGCCAGGATTCCGGGGGCGTGTGGGCGGTGGGGTGGGTCAGCCGGTGGTGACGTCGGTGGGACGGCCCAGGGCGATGTAGGTCAGGTTGCGCAGGGACGGGGAGCCCGGGGCCAGGTAGTCGCTGTGGCCGGCGCGTCCGGCCTGGAAGACGCGGGCGCCGAAGCCGCGGGAGACCGGGTCGGGGCCGAGTCCGAGGCCGAAGATGCGGACGTGCGGGACGTCCTCCATCCAGTCGGTGGCGCCGCGGCCCGCCCAGACGCGGGCGCTGGTGCCGAGGGCGGCGGCGGTCCAGGCGGTGGTGCCGGGGCTGCCGAACAGGGCGATGTCGGAGACCTTGCGCCAGGCGGGAGCGCCGGGGCCCTTGCCCTCCATGGCGGCGCGGCCGCAGACGACCGAGCCGTAGCTGTGGCAGAGCAGGCCCACCTGGGCGGACGGGTTGACGCGGTGCACGCCGACGAGGAACTGCCGCAGCTCGACCGCGCCGCGCTCGGCGCGCGTGTCGGTGAGGATGTCGCTGCTGAACGTCTTGGGGGCGGCGTAGCCGAGCCAGGCGACGACGGCGAGGTCGCTGCCGGGGGAGGTCCGCCGGGCCTCGTCGTAGACGGCGCGGGCACCGCCTCCGGGGGACGCCCAGGCGCGTCCGGCGCGGGAGTCGAAGCCCGCGATCGTGGAGTCGGCGCCGGGGACGAGGACCGCGACGCGGCGGGCGTGCGCGAGATCGCCGATGACCTCGACGGCCTGGCCGCGGCCGCGGGGGTCCACGGAGAGGAAGCGCCGGTCCGGCTGGAGGAAGGACGTCAGGGCGCGGGCCCGGTCGGTGTCGCCGACGTCGCGCGCGGTCTTCAGCGCCTTCGCGATCGTCACCCGCTCGGCCGCGTAGCGGGCGTCGAGGGTGCCCGGCGACAGGACCGGAACGGGACCCGGCTTGGCATAGGGATCGGCGTGTCCGGTTCCGGCCGTGGTGAGCAGGACACCGCCCGCGAGGACGGTGCAGGCCGCCAGCCGCCGCAGCGGGTGCCTGCGGCGGTGCGGACGTCCGGCGGGCCCGTGGCCGGCGGACTTCTCATGAGAAGACTGCGGCGTCTCGGAAGACTGCGGCATGCTGGCCTTTCTACCGGTTGCCGGTCAATGCTCGGAGCACCCAGTGGTCGTCTTGCGTGTTCCGAGGGCCCCCTCCGGGCCGTCCGTTCCCTTGATGAGATGACCGGGACGGCTGATCGGTTGGACCCGGACGCGTTGTTCGAACCGGCGTGCCAGGGACCACAGCCCCGCCAGGACGGCGCCGAACACGGGGATCCAGACCAACCGGTGGAGGACCCACCCGGGATGGTCGGGTGCGTCGAGCAAACCTGGGACCGTACTGGTGATCCTGGTCACAAGAGCTGAAACGGCCAGCAGCGCGGATTGGTGCCAGAGGAAGACCGTCATCGCCGAGAGGTTCACCAGGGCGACCCCCGCCCACGCCACCGGACGTCTCATCAGCCGGGTCAGCGGCCCCCGTAGGAGCAGCGCTCCGCCGCACTGTGCGAGCCCGAACGCCACGGACGCGAGCGTCGGCGGCGACAGGTTCGAGACCGCCTGTCCGGGCACTCCCACCATGCTCGCCGGATACCCGCCGAACACCACGAGCGCGATCGTCGCCGCGCTCCCGCCGACGAGCAGCCCCAGGCTCCCCAGCCGCCCGCGCGCCCAGGCCAGGAGCGCCGAGCCCCAGGACCCGCCTTCCACGCCCCTGACCAGGCATTCCGAGCTCCTGGACCCGCCTTCCCCCTGGGGGGACCTCACGCGCCGGGACCCGCCGTCCGACGACGTGGTGGGTGGGCCGGCGACGTGTCGAGACGAGTCGGGTGGGCTTGTGGCGGCCCGGGGCGGGGTGGGCCGGCGGGGGGTGAAGGAGCCCTGGGACCAGGCCACGCCCAGCGTGAAGGGGACGAGCCAGGCGGACGCGACGGTGAGCCAGCCGATCGCCTGCGGAGCGCCCAGGCCGAAGCGGGCGAGATCGACCAGCGCCGTGATCGCGATCGGAGCCGCCGTGCTCCAGACGCCCCAGCGGCGGACGGCCCTCACCACGAGCGGGGTGAGCGCGGTGAGCCCGATGAACACCAGCAGGAACCACAGGGGGGCGAGGACCAGGTTGATCAGCGCGACGATCGTCCTGCCCGGATAACCGGCGAGGACCAGCAGGGGGACGGCCGCCAACCACACCGCGAGCAGCGCGGGCACCGGCGCTATCAGGCGGATGAGGCGTCGGGTGAACCATGTTCGATACGAGTCCCGCTCCTGTGGGTGGGAGTCGGTGGTGCGGGGGTGGCCGCGGGCGGCGGTGTAGCCGCCTATGAGGAAGAAGATCGCGAGGGTTTGGAAGAGCCAGCTGATCGGGGTGAGGGCGGGCATCGTGGCCAGGGGGCTCGCCGTGTGGAGGACGCCGCCGGTGTTGACCAGGGCGGTGACCAGCCAGTGGCCGAGGACGACGCCGAGGATGGCCAGGGCGCGCAGGGCGTCCACGGCGCGGTCGCGGGTGTCGGGGGTGGTCGCCTCGATCAAGGTGACCAGGCTCGGCCGGGGCTCGGAGAGGCGGCGGTAGCGCTCGGCGTGCCAGGCGGGGAGCGCGGGTTGCTCAGCCATGGGTCACCTCCGCGTCCTGGTGCAGGGCGATGCGGGTGAGGTTGGCCAGCGGGGTCGAGTCCGGCTTGAGGTAGGCGCTGTGCTGGCCGCCTCCGGCGTCGAAGCGCCGCGCGCCGAACGCGGGCGAGAGCGGGTCGCGGCCGAAGCCGACACCGAACAGCCGGGCGTGGGGGAGGAAGCGCGTCCAGTCGGCGTGGGAGCGGCCCGCCCACACCTGAGCGGACGGGAAGATCTGCCGTGCCGAGTCCGCCGTGGTGCCGGGGCTGCCGAACAGCGCGACCTCGTCCACGGGCAGCGGCCCGGCCTTGCCCGCGCGGCCGCAGACGACCGAGCCGTAGCTGTGGCAGAGCAGGGCGATCCCGGCGCGTGCGTTGAGGCGGTGCACGTCCGTGACCAGGCCGCGCAGGGCGGTGGCGGCCGGGCGGGCACGGCCGTCGGTGAGGATGTCGGCGCTGAGCGTCGACGGGGAGGCGTAGCCGAGCCAGGCGATCACCGCGAGCCGGGTGCCGGGAGCCTCCTGCCGGGCCCGCTCGGCCAGGGACCGCGCGCCGCCGCCCGCCCACTTCCAGGAGTCGAAGTTGGTGAGCAGCCCGTCCGCGCCCGGGACGACGACCGCGACCCGGTCGGCCCGCGCCAGGTCGCCGAGCACCTCGACCGCCCGGCCCGACCCGCGCGCGTCGAAGGACAGGAAGCTGCGGCCTGGCGACAGGAACCGGGCCAGCGCCCGCGCGCGGCCCCCGTCATGCGCGCGCTCGGCGGTGGTGCGCGCGGTCTCGATCTGGTCGTGGACGGCCGCGTACCGCGCGGTCAGCGTTCCGGCGGTCAGGCCCGGCAGCGGGCCGGGCGCGGCGTACGGATCGGGGACGCGCCCGGCCGCCGCGGTCGATCCGGCCACGGCCAGCACGGCGACGGCCGCGGCGCTCCGGCGTCCGATGATCCGCATGCTCGGACATCCCTTCCTGATCGGTGCTCCACCACTGATCAGGAAGGTAGGAACCGGCGTCCGTAACGGGGATCAACCGGCGGTGCCGTCTTCCCGCCTACCACCGGGGTACTACGCGTCTTACTCGGTCGACCGGAACCCGGCCGCGCGGGTCACGCGCCCGGACGGACCAGGCCGACCTCGTAGGCGTAGACGATCGCCTGGGCCCGGTCGCGTAGGCCGAGTTTGGCGAGGATGCGGCCGAAATGCGTCTTCACGGTCTGCTCGGCGACGACGAGCTCGGCGGCGATCTCGGCGTTGGACAGGCCGCGGGCGACCAGGGCCAGCACCTCGGTCTCCCGCTCGGTCAGCTCCTCCAGGCGGGCCCGGGACGGGGCGCGCGGGGCCCCGAGCCGCGCGAACTCCGAGATCAGCCGCCGGGTGATCGACGGGGACAGCAGCGCGTCGCCCGCCGCCACCACCCGGACCGCCTCGGCCAGTTCGCTCGCCGAGGCGTCCTTCAGCAGGAACCCGGAGGCGCCGGCGCGGAGCGCCTCGTAGACGTAGTCGTCGAGGTCGAAGGTGGTGAGCATGAGCACCTTCGGCCCCTCGTCCGGGCCGGACGCCAGCATGCGGCGGGTCGCCTCCAGGCCGTCCATCACCGGCATCCGGACGTCCATCAGCACCACGTCGGGACGCAGCGACTCGGCCACCAGCAGGGCCCGCTCGCCGTTCTCGGCCTCGCCGACGACCTCGATGTCGGGCTGGGCGTTGAGCAGCACGCCGAAGCCGGTCCGCACCATGCCCTGGTCGTCGGCGATCATCACCCGGATCGTCATGGGGCGGACGTCCCAGGGCGCGCGCCGTCCGCCGGGAACGCGTCCGGCGGCGGGACGGGCGCGGACGGGGCGTCCGGCGGGGCGGTCTCGGGCAGTGTGGCGGTCACGGCGAATCCTCCCTGGGCGATGGGCACGGCGGACAGTTCGCCGCCGAGCATCGCCACCCGTTCGCGCATGCCGACCAGGCCGTGGCCCGCCCCCGGCGGCGACGGCGTGGGGGAGTGGCCGGGCGCGGGCGGGCCGTTGACGACGCTCAGCCGTAGTATCCCGCCCGCGCGGGCGATCTCGACCCCTACCGCCGACCCGGGCGCGTGCCGCATCGCGTTGCTCAGCGCCTCCTGGACGATCCGGTAGGCGGTCAGACCCACGCCGGGCGGCAGGCCGGAGACGTCGCCGATGATCTTCGTCGACACCTCCAGCCCCGTGCCGCGCGCGCCCGCGAGCAGCTCGTCGAGGCGATCGAGGCTGGGCTGCGGGGCGGTCACCGCGCCGTCCTCCTGGCGCAGGACGCCCAGGATGCGGCGCATCTCGCGCAGCGCGTCGAGCGCGGTCGCGCGGATCTCGGCCAGGTCGGCGCGGGTCTCGTCGGGGACGTCCGGGGTCTTGTAGGGGGCGGCCTCCGCCTGGATGGCGATCATCGACATGTGGTGGGCGACCACGTCATGGAGCTCGCGCGCGATGCGCTGCCGCTCCAGCAGGACGGCCTCGGCGTCGCGGTGTCTTCGCTCCTGCTGTTCCAGCTCGCGCCGGGACGTCCGGCGCATGCGGACGAGGAAGCCCACCAGCAGGGGCACGGCGATCAGGACCGCCGCCCCCGCCGCCGTGCGCGGCTGGAGCAGGCCCGCCCCGAAGACCGTCACCAGGGCGACCCCGATGGTGGTCTCGCGCGAGCAGCGCACCGCCACCATGTAGAGGACGAACAGCATCGCGATCACGCCGGTCGGCACGAACCGGGCGTCCTCGTGCACGAACAGGCCCGTGACGAGCATGCCGGCGGCGCTCATCCGCCACGCGCCCAGTGGATGCCTTCGGCGCAGCGCCAGCGGCGCGGCGAGCCACACCGCGAGCAGGACGACCATGAAGGTCGGCGACGGCGCGGGCCGCGCGGGCCCGTAGAGCGGGTCGTACGGAACGCGGGGAGCCATCCGCTCCGAGACCGTCGCGATGCCGCTGAACAGCAGGATCACGGCGATGAACAGGTCGAAGCCCTGCCCGACGATGCGGAACGGGAGCCGCCCGATCCCGAAGAAGCGGGTCCAGCGCAGGATGAACGGCCAGGGCGGATCGGGGTCGGCCGGCTCGGCCCGGCTCCGCCACAGCGCGGCGGCGAGCGGACGCGTCAGCAGACGGGCGGTCGCCGCCGGCCCGTGCCCCTCGCGTTCCCTCGTGCCGTTCATTCCCCCAGCCTAGAGAAGCCCAGGCCACGTCCGGATGCCACCGAAGTGCCAGCCTCACGTCATACCCAGGTCCTACGGCCTCGCCGCGAACCCACGGCCTCGCCCCTCGGGGGCGCTTCGCGTGCGTGCCATTGTGGGGAAGGGGGAGGTTCGGTGGCCGAGGGCGGGGGCTAGATTCCTGGTATGGAGCCTGCTGAGGCACTGCGGCGGATCGCCTTCCTGCTGGAGCGGGCGCAGGAGCCGACGTTCCGGGTGCGCGCCTTCCGGAAGGCCGCCGGTCTCGTGGACGGCGTCCCGCCGGACGAGCTGGCGCGCCGCGCCGAGCAGGGCACGCTCGGCGAGCTGCCCGGCATCGGCAAGGTGACCGCACTGGTGATCGCGGAGGCGCTGCGCGGCGAGACGCCTGTGTACCTGCGGCGGCTGGAGGCGACCGAGGGCGAGCCCGTGGACGCGGCCGCCGCCCGCCTGCGGGCCGCGCTGAGGGGCGACCTTCACCTGCATTCGGACTGGTCGGACGGCGGTTCGCCGATCCGGGAGATGGCCGAGGCCGCGATCTCGCTCGGCCATCGGTACATGGCGCTCACCGATCACTCGCCCCGGCTGAGCGTCGCGAACGGACTGTCGGCGGAGCGGCTGCGCCGGCAGCTGGACGTGGTCGCCGAGCTGAACGCTGAGCTCGCGCCGTTCCGGATCCTCACCGGGATCGAGGTGGACATCCTTTCCGACGGCTCGCTGGACCAGGAGCCCGACCTGCTCGGACGACTCGACGTGGTCGTCGCCAGCGTCCACTCGAAGCTGCGGACCGAGCGGGTCGCGATGACGGAGCGCATGGTCAAGGCGATCGCGAATCCGCAGGTCAACGTGCTCGGCCATGTCACCGGACGGATCGTGAAGGCGGGCGGACGGCGCGGCGGACTCCGTCCGGAGTCCGAGTTCGACGCGGCCCTGGTCTTCGACGCCTGCGCCGCCTACGACGTCGCGGTGGAGATCAACTCCCGCCCGGAGCGGCTCGACCCGCCCAAGCGCCTGCTGCGCCTCGCGGTCGAGGCGGGCTGCGTGTTCTCGATCGACTCCGACGCCCACGCGCCCGGCCAGCTCGACTGGCTGCCCAACGGCTGCGACCGGGCCGCACGCTGCGGCGTCACCGCCGACCGCGTCGTCAACACCCTTCCGGTCGAGGACCTCCTGGCCTGGACTCACTCCCAGCGCTGACCCGTCCCACCGCGATCACGCGGCCAAGGCGGGGAGCTATGTCGGTGGTGCCGCGTACGGTCGGAGGGTGAACCGCACCGACCGGTTGTACGCGCTGGTGGAGGAGCTACGGGCGAGCGCGCCGCGCCGCCGGAGCGCCCGGGAGCTGGCCGAGCTGTACGAGGTGAGCGTCCGGACGATCGAGCGCGACATCGGCGCGTTGCAGCAGGCGGGGGTGCCGATCTACGCCGACGTCGGGCGCGGCGGCGGGTACACGCTCGACAAGGAGCGGACGCTGCCGCCGGTGAACTTCACCGCGAGCGAGGCCGTGGCGCTGGCGATCTGCCTGGGCCGGGCGGGGGACAGCCTGTACGCGCGGGCCGCGCGGACGGCCCTGAACAAGATCCTTTCGGTGATGCCCGCGGCGGACAACGACGCCGCCCGCGATCTGGCGTCGCGCATCCGGTTCCACATCCCGAAGGACGAGACCGCGGTCGCGCGGCCCGCGCGGGACGCGGTGCTGGAGGAGGCGATGCTCGCGCGGCGGGTCGTCCGGATCGCCTACGTCGACCGGAACGGCATCGAGACCGAGCGGGACGTCGAGCCGCAGGCGTTCACGGTGGCCGATCGCGGCTGGTACCTGCTGGCCTGGTGCCGGTTGCGCGGCGAGTGCCGGGTGTTCCGCCTCGACCGGCTCCTGCGCGCCGTCCCGCTGGACGAGATCGCGCCCGAACGCTCGTGGGACTCGCTGGGCGAGCCGCCGAAGGAGATCCGCACGAGGAGGCTCGAACTCGCCTGAGACCCGAACCGCCTGAGAGCTGAACCGCCCGAGACCTGAACCGCCCGAGACGCGAATCCGCCTGAGAACGGTGGCGACCCGCCGGGAAACACCGACAGGGGGTTGTCGCCCGGCCGCGCGAACCTCTCTCCGACACACGGAAGAACGAAGGAGAGAGATCATGGCCGAGGCGCCGTTCAACTCTGTGGGCTGGATCGAGATCGGTACCGGGCGGCCGGAGGAGACCAAGCGCTTCTACGGTGAGCTGTTCGACTGGTCCTTCAAGATCGACGATTCCGGCGAGATGACGTACCACGAGGTCACCGCGCCGGGCGGGGACGGCCCGTCCGGCGGGATCCTCGAGTCGGACGGCCACTTCCCCGACTACTCGATCTTCTACGTGGTGGTCCGGGACGTGGCCGACACCGTCGCCCGCGCGGAGTCCCTCGGCGGCACGGTGATCGTCCCGCCGAAGAAGAACGCGAACGGGCTGACCTTCGCCCAGCTCCAGGACAGCGCCGGGCACCACTTCGGCGTGTTCTCGCCCCCGGCCGCCTGACACCCGCACCGGCCTCGCCGCTCGTCGTGCCCGACGTCCCCGCCCTTGTTCTCCGGTGGTCGCCCCGCCTCGCCACGTCGTCCCTGGACGGACGTGCCGTGCCGGGCCGCCCGGCCGAGGACACGGACTCGGGAGCACGGAGCCGGAGCCCGAGAGCCGGAGCGCGAGAGCGGTGGACGCGGAGCGGCCCCGAGGACGTGACCTGCGGGTTCACGCCTCGGGGCCTTCGCCGTGCCTCAGCACCTCCGTGCTCAGTACTTCAGTGCCTCTGTACCTCCGTGCGGATGGGACGTCAGGCGTCGCCGCCCGTGTTGCTCTCGGCGGTCTGGACGCCGCCCGCGAAGACCTCGGCGACCGGAGAGTTCAGCCGGTAGTGCTCGATCGCCCGCCGCAGCACCTCGTGCTTGACCTCGCCCGCGCGCGCAAGCCGGGTCAGGACGGCGAGGACGATGGACGCCGCGTCCACATGGAACACGCGGCGCGCGGCGGCTCGCGTGTCGGAGAAGCCGAACCCGTCGGTGCCGAGCGAGGTGTAGTCGCCGGGCACCCACGGGGCGATCTGGTCCGGGACGGCGCGCATGAAGTCCGACACCGCCACGGCCGGCCCCGACGACTCGCCGAGCCGCCGCGTGACGTACGGGACGCGCTGGTCCTCGTCCGGGTGCAGCGTGTTCCACTCGTCGCACGCGGCCGCCTCGCGGGCCAGTTCGTTCCACGAGGTCGCCGACCAGACGTCGGCCGCGACGCCCCACTTCCCGGCGAGCTGGCGCTGCGCCTCCAGGGCCCAGCGGCCCGCCACGCCGGACGCGAGGATCCGCGCCCTCGGCGCCTCCCCGCCCAGCTCGGACGGCCTGTGCAGGTACAACCCCTTGAGCAGGCCCGCGACGTCGAGGTCCGCGGGTTCGGCGGGCTGCTGGTACGGCTCGTTGTAGATGGTGAGGTAGTAGAAGACGTCCTCGCCGTGCGGGTGCGCGTCGGACGCCCCGTACATGCGGCGCAGCGCGTCCTGGACGATGTGGGCCAGCTCGTACGCCCACGCGGGGTCGTAGTGGACGCAGGCGGGGTTGGTCGCGGCGAGCAGGGGCGAGTGGCCGTCGGCGTGCTGGAGGCCCTCACCGGTCAGCGTGGTGCGGCCCGCGGTCGCGCCGAGCAGGAACCCGCGGCCCATCTGGTCGCCGAACGCCCACGCCTGGTCGCCGGTCCGCTGGAACCCGAACATCGAGTAGAAGATGTAGACGGGGATCATGAACTCGCCGTGCGTCGCGTAGGCCGTCCCGGCCGCGATCGTGGACGCCATGGAGCCCGCCTCGCTGATGCCCTCGTGCAGCATCTGGCCCTGCTCGGACTCCTTGTACGACAGCAGCAGTCTCCGGTCGACCGCCTCGTAGGTCTGCCCGTGCGGCGAGTAGATCTTCGAGGTCGGGAACAGCGAGTCCATGCCGAACGTGCGGTACTCGTCCGGGGCGATCGGGACGAACCGGGCGCCGATGTTCTCGTCCTTGATCAGGTCCTTCAGCAGCCGGACGAACGCCATCGTGGTCGCGACGTTCTGCTTGCCCGACCCCTTGCGCAGCTCCGAGTACACGGGGTCGCCCGGCAGTTTCAGCGTCTTCGCCCGGACGACCCGCTTCGGCAGGAACCCGCCCAGCGCGGCGCGCCGCTCGCGCATGTACTCGATCTCCTCGGAGCCCTCGCCCGGGTGGTAGTAGGGCGGCAGCTCGCCCTCCAGGGCCGAGTCGGGGATGTCGAGGTAGAGCCGGTCGCGGAACTCCTTGAGCTCGGCCTTGGTGAGCTTCTTCATCTGGTGGGTGGCGTTGCGGGCCTCGAAGTCGGGTCCGAGCGTCCAGCCCTTGATCGTGTGCGCGAGGATCACCGTCGGCTGGCCGACGTGCTCGCGCGCGGCCTTGAACGCCGCGTAGACCTTGCGGTAGTCGTGCCCGCCGCGGGACAGGCGGCGCAGGTCGTCGTCGGTCAGGTCCTCGACCATCCTGCGCAGCCGCGGGTCGTCGCCGAAGAAGTGGTCGCGGATGTAGGCGCCGGACTCGACGGTGTAGGTCTGGAACTGGCCGTCCGGGGTGGTGTTCATCTTGTTGACCAGCGCGCCGTCGACGTCCTGGGCGAGCAGCGGGTCCCAGTCGCGGCCCCAGATGACCTTCAGGACGTTCCAGCCCGCGCCGCGGAAGAACGACTCCAGCTCCTGGATGATCTTGCCGTTGCCGCGGACCGGGCCGTCCAGCTGCTGCAGGTTGCAGTTGATCACGAAGGTGAGGTTGTCCAGCTCCTCGCGCGCGGCCAGCCCGATGGCACCGAGCGACTCGGGCTCGCCGGTCTCGCCGTCGCCGAGGAACGCCCAGACGTGCGAGCGCGAGGTGTCCTTGATCTTGCGGTTGTACAGGTAGCGGTTGAACCGGGCCTGGTAGACCGCGTCGATCGCGGTGAGGCCCATGGAGACCGTGGGGAACTCCCAGAAGTCCGGCATCAGGCGCGGGTGCGGATAGGACGACAGGCCGCCGCCGGGATGGCTGAACTCCTGCCGGAAACCGTCCAGCTTGTCCTGGGGGAGGCGGCCTTCGAGATAGGCGCGCGCGTAGATTCCGGGCGCGGCGTGTCCCTGGATGAACACCTGGTCGCCCGATTCTCCGTGGTCCTTGCCACGGAAGAAGTGATTGAAGCCGACTTCGTAGAGTGAGGCGGCAGAGGCGTACGTTGCGATATGGCCGCCGACACCGAGTCCCGGGCGATTGGCGCGGGAAACCATGATCGCCGCATTCCATCGGATATAAGCGCGGATTCGGCGCTCGATGTGCTCGTCGCCGGGGAACCAGGGCTCGCCCTCCGGCGGGATCGAGTTGATGAAGTCGGTGCTGCGGAGGCCGGGGACGCCGACCTGGAGCTCCCTGGCACGCTCCAGCAGGCGCAGCATCACGTACCGCGCGCGGCCCCGGCCCTCGGTCTTGATGACCGTGTCCAGCGACTCCAGCCACTCCCGGGTCTCCTCCGGGTCGATGTCCGGCAGCTGGCTCGGCAGGCCGTCGCTGATGATCGAGAATTGCCGTCCGGAAGCCACGGGATCCCCTCTGAAGTAGCTCTGTAGTAGCTCGGAAGTAGCTCTGAACTCGCTCTGTACTCGCCCTAAGGTCGTTCTGTGGTCGCTCTGTGCTCGGTGTCCGCACGGTGGCGGACGGGGTGGACGGTGAACCGGTCACCGCGCCGAACAGCGGTCCGCCGACCTTTCGTCCTCGGCGGGTCGTCGGTCCATCGTCGCCGTTCCGCGCGGCCATCGCATCTCTACCGGCCGGTAATCATTCTGGCCGCCGGAACGCCGTTCGTAACCCTGGGGAATGCTCCTTTCCACTCATTTTGGTCTGCGTATTGGCCGTTGATCGTAAAACACCGGGAAGCGGTCATCCAGCCCCCTTGGCGGAGGGCCCGTCCCGTACCAGGGTGGAAGGGAGACGTCGTACCGGAGTACCGGGCGGTTCCTGCCCGCGCGTCGTCCGTTCCGCGGCCGCGCGGTGCGCGCGCGGTCGCTCGTGCCGTCCGGAAGCGCTCCGGTGCCGGTCCGGAGGTACTGATGAAGGCCATGGTCGGAGACCGTCTGCACATCCACGGCAACGTCGTCGGCGTGGCCGACACCGAGGCGGAGATCATCGAGGTGCGCGGCGACGACGGCGCCCCGCCGTACGTCGTCCGCTATCCCGACGGGCATGTCGCCGAGGTCTACCCGGGGCCCGACGCCGTCGTCGAGCACCCCGTCCCGCACTGAGCGGCCGGGTTCCCGCTGTGGGCGTGAGCGTCAGGGCGTGAGTGTCAGGGCGTGGGCACCGGAGCGTGGGCGCCGGGCGTTGTCGATCGCCAAGCGTGATTGACCGGCGGCGGATCCTGGTAGACAGGGGCTATGGAGAGCACCGTGGTCCGAGTGACCACAGGGACCGACGAAAGGGTGCGGGACATCACACAAGAGTGTGCGAAATTCGCCGCCGAGCAGGGCGGGGACGGGCTTCTGCACGTGTTCGTGCCGCACGCGACGGCGGGCGTGGCCGTCCTGGAACTGGGGGCGGGGAGCGATGACGACCTGCTCGCCGCGCTCACCGACCTGCTGCCCGCCGACGACCGCTGGCGGCACGCGCACGGGTCGCGCGGGCACGGGCGGTCGCACGTGATGCCGGCGCTGATACCGCCCTTCGCGACGCTGCCCGTCCTGGATGGGAGGCTGCAACTCGGCACCTGGCAGTCGGTGGCCCTCGTCGACCTCAATGTGGACAACCCGGACCGGCAGGTACGGTTGTCCTTCCTTGCGGGATGAGCGTGGGTTGTTACGCTCGGTGGGTGTTCCGTCACGACGTCCGGCGCGAATCGGCCAATGAGGCCACCAAATGCCGGGAAGACACTTGCGCGAGGGGCCTCCACTTGTGTGGACTGTCCCGCAAAACCCGCGCGGGGCGGGAACGGGCCGCCACGGGGGCTGCCCGAACCGCCCGGTTCGGACTATCGACCATGGGAGGACTTTCGTGAGCGCGACCGCTGGTCAGGCGCAGTCTGAGCGCAGCCTGGCCGAACGGCTCGGATTCAAGCCGGACCAGGTGGTGCAGGAGATCGGCTACGACGATGACGTCGACGAGGGGCTCCGCGAGAGCATCGAGACCGTCACGGGGGCCGAGCTCGTCGACGAGGACTACGAGGAAGTCGCCGACACCGTCCTGCTGTGGTGGCGCGAAGAGGACGGCGACCTGTTCGACGCCCTCTCCGACACCCTGGCCCTGCTGGCCGACGGCGGCGTGGTGTGGCTGCTCACCCCCAAGGCGGGGCGGGACGGCCATGTCGAGCCGAGCGACATCGACGAAGCCGCCTCCTCCGCCGGGATGACGCAGTCCAAGAGCGTCTCGGCGGCCGACGAGTGGTCCGGCACCAAGCTCGTCCCCCCGAAGGGCCGCTGACGCCCTCGGGCCTGTCCCGCATGTGACACGGGTCCGTGTCCGCCTCCGGTCCCCTCGGGGCCGGGCGGCGGTGCGGGCCCGTGGCAGACTGTGCGGGACGGGTCCCCGCATGCGCGGGGACGAGTATCCCGCCTCCGGGCGGGTCGATCCTCGGGAGAGGCATTGGCGGTCGAGGTAGGCGGCGTCGCACCGGACTTCGAGCTGAAGGACCAGCACGGCACTCCGGTGAAGCTGTCGGACTTCCGCGGCGAGAAGAACGTCGTCCTGGTGTTCTTCCCGCTGGCCTTCAGCGGTGTGTGCACCGGTGAGCTGTGCGCCATCCGGGACGAGCTGCCCACGCTCGTCGGTGACGACGAGACGCAGGTCGTCGCGGTCTCGGTCGACTCCATGTTCGCCCAGCGCGCCTGGGCCGAGAAGGAGGGCTACGAGTTCCCGCTTCTCGCGGACTTCTGGCCGCACGGCGGTGTCGCCCAGACCTACGGGGTGTTCGACGAGGAGCGCGGCCTCGCCCGGCGCGGCACCTTCGTCATCGACAAGGAGGGCGTCGTCCGCTGGACGGTCGTCAACGCCATTCCGGACGCGCGCGACCTGGACGAGTACCGCAAGGCCCTGGCCGCTCTGTGACCCCGGCCGCGCTGTGACCGACGTCCCGCCGGGTCCGCCCGGCGGGCCATCGGCCCGTCTCGGGGACGGAGCCCCGCCGGTCTCGTCCGGCGGGCCCGTCCCACGGTGAGCGTGACGTCGCCTCGCGGCGGTCCGCCGCCGGTGCCCCGCCTAGGGCGCGGCTCCGGGGGCGGGCGGCGCGCTCGCGCCTGTTGCGGTGGTCCTCCGGTCCGCCGCAGACCTGACGCACCGGCCGGGCGTCCGCCCGGCCTCCCGCACCCGTTGGAGGTGTGATGCCCTGCTTCCGCTGCGGGGCGCGGCAGACCGATCCCGTGCGGGGCGCGAGCCCCTGGCGGCGCGGGGTCCTCGCCGACCACCAGGTCCTCGTCTGCCCGGCCTGCCAGGCCGCGGGCGGGTGGTCCGACGCCCTCGACCACTGCTCCTGCTGCGGCTCGGCCGCGCTCGTCTGCCGCCTCGGGGACGTGGAGTGCCGCGAGTGCGGCCACACCCGCGAGGCCGTCCGCGACGAACCCGGCCGCGCGCCCGAACCCGCACCCGCGGCGCCCTCACCGGGCGCGGACCTCTCCCAGGAGGTCGCCGCGGCCCTCGACCGCGTTCTCGGACGCCCGCTGACCTAGTTCGAGGGCGCTCGCCGACTCGGCCTCGGGACGCCTCCGGTCTCAGGACGTCTTCAGGACGCGGAAGGTCAGGCCGGCCTTGACCAGGCGGTCGATCAGGGCGTTCCCCATGGCCTGGGCGGTGGTGAGCTGGCCCGCGGCGTCCGGGAGGTCGTCCTGGGCCAGGCACAGCGCGGACTCGGCGAGCATCTTGGCCGTCTCGTCGTAGCCGGGGTCGCCGCCCGAGACCTCGGTCACGACGCGGCGTCCGCCGCCCTCGCCGACGAACGTCAGGCTGAACCAGTGCCCGGAGCGCTGTTCGGCGGATGGTCCCTCGCCCGGCGTGCCGAGCCTCAGCAGCAGCGCGCGGGTCGGCGGCAGCTGCGCGGCGGCGAGCACCCCGACGGCGCCGAGGGCCAGGCCGACGGCGCTGGGCAGGCGTTTCACGGCGAGGAAGTGGCCGAAGGTGAAGTCCGGGCCGTAGCGGTCGAGCGCGGCGGCGGAGCGGGCGACGATCTGGGAGTCGATGACCGGAAGCGGCAACGTCCAGCCGACGCGGGTGCGCGGGACGGGGCCGCGTTCGAGGTGGACCCTCCGTCCGTCCGCGGGGGCGGGCTCGGCGTTCCGGCGGTCACGCTCGGCGCGGTACATGCCGAGGACGTCCTGGAAGATCCCGACGGACGAGTGCAGCGTCCCGCCGGAGAACATGGCGTTGACCCGCAGGAACGCCTCGACGCGCAGTGGCGCGTCCTCGGGGAGCTGTTGGACGGTGTAGTACGCGCCGAGGTCGGACGGGATGGAGTCGAAGCCGCACGCGTGCACGATCCGTGCCCCGGACCGGACGGCCTGCTCGTGGTACTTCACGTACATCCGGTCGACGAAGGTCGGCTCGCCGGTGAGGTCGACGTAGTCGGTGCCGAGGCGGGCGCACGCGGCGACGAGCGGCTCGCCGAGCCGCACGTACGGCCCGACCGTCGAGATCACGACCCGGGTGGACCCGGCGACGCGCTCGATCGACGCCGCGTCGGCGGTGTCGGCCTGGAGCAGCGGCAGGCCGGCGAGGGCGGGGTCGATCGCGGCGAGCCGGGCGCGGACGTCCTCGAGCCTGGAGACGCTGCGTCCGGCGAGGGCCCAGCGGACGCCGGGCGCGGCGCGCCTGGCCAGGTACTCGGCGGTCAGCCCGCCGGTGAACCCGGTGGCGCCGAACAGGACGAGGTCGTACGGGCGGTCGGTCATGGCTGCGTCCCCTCCACGAATACGGACCGATTGTGCCGGATCGGGCCGTCGGGGGTGTCGCCGGGAGCCCCTGAAGGGACGGGGCTTTCGGCGTGCGGGGGCGGGACGTTCACGAACAGTCGCCTCGACTTTCGTGACAGTTGATACGAATGTTCCTTATGTGGGGATTGATCCGATCGGAAGATCGTCTTCTCCCCCCACAGGAGGTGGGCCCATGCGGGCTCGGCTCGCCGGCGCGCTCTGCGCCGCACTGCTCGTGGTGACCGGGACGACCGCGGCCGGGGTGTCCGGCCACGGACGGCTCCGGTTCGCCGTCACCCTCTCGCCGTCCGCCGCCCGGCAGGCGGGCAAGACCGCGGTGGACGGCCGCGCCTACGTGATCGTCTCCCGGAAGGGGGACTCCGAGCCGCGCGACCAGATCGACATCGCGGGCGGCGTCCCGTTCTGGGGCCGCGACGCCGACGGCGTCCGGCCGGGCCGGAGCGTCGTCCTGGACGCGGGCTCCGGGACGTACGGGTACCCGCTCAAGAGCATCGCCTCGCTGCCCGCCGGGCGCTACTCGGTGCAGGCGTTCTTCAACACCTACGACACGTTCAGGCGCGGCGACGGCTCGACGGTCAAGATGCACATGCCCTGCGGGGACGGCATGGACCTGTTCAACTCGCCCGGCAACTTCTCCAGCACGCCGCGCTGGGTCGACATCGACCCGGCGCGCGGCCGGACGGTCGACCTGACCCTCGACAAGCTGATCACGCCGTCCCAGCCGGTCCCCGCGGGCGGCACCTGCCAGCAGGGGAACCCGGCCGACTCGGCGCACGTGAAGCACGTGAAGATCCAGAGCCCGGCGCTGTCGAAGTTCTGGGGACGGCCCATCTACATCGGCGCGAACGTCCTGCTCCCGGCCGGGTACGACCCGAACGGGTCCGTCCGCTACCCGGTCGAGTACCACTTCGGGCACTTCACCACGAACGCTCCACGCGGCTTCCGGGAGGACGGCGGCAACTCCTTCTCGCAGTGGTGGCTGTCGGACCAGGCGCCGCGCTTCATCGTCGTCGAGGTCCGCGAGGAGAACCCGTTCTACGACACGTCCTACGCCGTGGACACGCCGAACCTCGGCCCCTACGGGCAGGCCACGACGCGTGAGCTGATCCCGGAGATCGACAAGGAGTTCCACACGATCGCGGAACCGTACGGGCGCCTCACCAGCGGCGGCTCGACGGGCGGCTGGATGGCCCTGGCGAGCCAGGTCTTCTACCCGGACGTCTACGGCGGCGCGTTCGCGGGCTACCCCGACCCTGTCGACCTGCGGCGCGAGCAGATCGTCAACGTGTACGGCGACGGGAACGCCTACGAGACCGTCCGCGAATGGGACCGGACGCCGCGTCCGGACAGCCGGAACGTGCAGGGCGACACCAACTACGTCAACGCCCAGGAGAACCTCTGGGAGCTGGCCCGCGGCGGCAGGGACCGGTCGGGCGGGTCCTGGGCCATGTGGGAGGCGCTGTTCAGCCCGCAGGGCAAGGACGGATATCCGGCGCAGGCGTGGGACAAGGCGTCCGGGACGATCGACCACTCGGTGAGCGCCGGGTGGAAGGCGATGGACCTGTCCGCGAAGGTCGCCGCCGAGTGGCCGACCCTGGGGCCCAAGCTTCAGGGCAAGGTATTTGTGTACGTCGGGGATACCGACACCTACTTCCTGAACACGGCCGTCGAGCTGTTCCAGCAGCGGACGGACGCCCTGACCGGCCCGTCCTCCGGGTTCACGTTCGTGTACGGACGGGCCAAGCAGCACGGCTGGTCGCCCTACACGGCCCAGCAGTGGTTCCAGATCTACGCCGACTACGTGGCCGGGCACGCGCCCAGGGACACCGACGTCTCCGGCTGGCGCGGGCCGCGCGCCACGCCGCGCCTGAGCGCCTCGGGGGGTGAGATCGTCCCGCCGGAGAAGCACGTCGGCCTGCCGCGTTAGGCACCGCGTCAGCCCCGGTGATCGACCGTTCGCCGTGCCGGACGGGCCACCCGACGCAGGGATGGGCCCGTTCGGCGCGGATGTCCGGCCGCCTACCGCAGGACGCGCCCGAGCGCGTAACGCTCGCGTGCGGAGATGCGATGACGATCACATCGCGCGGTGGGATGGGAGCCCTCATGTCCTAGTGTTGGGACGACCGACAGCAAGATGTGGGGGAGACGTTGCTGAACCCTGAGGGCCTGTACGAGCTGGACGCGGACCTGCCCGAGATGACCGGACCGGTCCTGCTGCACAGCCTCGACGGCTTCGTGGACGCCGGACAGGCCGGACAGCTCGTCCGCGAGCACCTCCTCGGCTCCCTGGACGGCCGGATCGTCGCCCGGTTCGACGTGGACGCGCTGCTCGACTACCGGGCCCGCCGCCCGCTGATGACCTTCGACCGCGACCACTGGTCCGGCTACGAGGCGCCCGAGCTGGTCGTCCGGATGCTGCGGGACGAGGTGGGCACGCCGTTCCTCATGCTCACCGGCCCCGAGCCGGACCGGCAGTGGGAGGGCTTCGCCGGGGCCGTCCGGTCGCTGGTGGACCGGCTCGGCGTGGCGCTGACCGTGGGGTTCCAGGGCATCCCGATGGGCGTCCCGCACACCCGCCCGGTCGGGCTGACCGCGCACGCGACCCGCCCCGACCTGATCACCCGGACGTCGTGGTTCGACAAGGTGCAGGTGCCGGGGTCCGCGGCCGCGCTGCTGGAGTACCGGCTCGGCGAGCAGGGCCACGACGCGGTCGGGTTCGCCGTGCATGTCCCGCACTACCTCGCCCAGTCCGGCTACCCGGCGGCGGCCGTCGCCGCGCTGGAGGCGGTCGTCGCGGCCACCGGCCTGGTCCTGCCGTCCGACGGACTGCGCGAGGCCGCCGCCCACACCGACGCCGAGATCGCCGAGCAGGTCGCGGGCAACGCCGAGGTCGAGAAGGTCGTGACCGCGCTGGAGCAGCAGTACGACGCGTTCGCGGGCGCCGCCGACCGCGAGTCGCTGCTCGCCGAGCCGCAGGAGATGCCGACCGCCGACGAGCTCGGCGCCCAGTTCGAGCGCTTCCTCGCCGAGCAGGACGGTCCCGACACTCCCTGACCGGGATCGGGCGGGGCGGTCAGCGCCTGCGCGGGGTGACGTCGTGCCAGCCGTCCGGGCCGGGAAGCGCCGCGGCGGCTTCGGGCCCCCACGAGCCCGGCTCGTAGGGCAGCGGGGCGTCGGTCCCGTTGAGGACCGGCTCGACGATGCGCCAGCACTCCTCCACGACGGGCAGGGACGCGAAGTACGTGGGGTCCCCGGTGATCGCGCCCTCGATGATGTTCTCGTAGGGCATCTCGACGCGTCCGTACACGTCGGCGAAGTCCACGCGCAGCGGCACCGGCTCGGACGGCTGCCCGTTCTCGGGCTGCTTGACCACCATCTCCACGGTCATGGCCGCCTCGGGCACCATGTGGAACCGGATGAGGTTCGGCGCGGGCCTGCCCTCGCGGTCGGGGTAGAGCGTGACGGGCGGCGTCCTCAGCTCGACGACGACCTCGGTCGAGGTGGTCGTGAGCGCCTTGCCGCTGCGCAGCAGGAACGGGACGCCCTGCCAGCGCCAGTTGTCCACCCACACGCGGGTCGCGAAGTAGGTCTCGGTGCTGGAGCCGGGTTTGACGCCGTCGACGTCCAGGTAGCCGCGGTACTGGCCGCGGACGGTCTCGGCGGGGTCCATCGGACGCGTCGCCTGGAGCACCCGGTGCTTCTCCTCCTGCTCGGCCTCGGGGGCCGGCGAGGCGGGCGGCTCCATCGCGAGGAACATGAACACCTGGAGCATGTGGTTCTGGACGACGTCCTTCAGGCAGCCGACCGCGTCGTAGAACGAGCCGCGGTCGGCGACGTCGAAGTCCTCGAGCAGGTCGATCTGGACGTTCGCGATGTGGTCGCGGTTCCAGAGCGGCGCGAGGAGCTCGTTGGCGAACCGGGCCGCCTTCATGCCCTCGACCGCGACGTCCCCGAGGAAGTGGTCCACGCGCAGCAGGTGGTCGTCGTCGAAGAACCGGGACAGTTCGCGGTTCAGGGCGTCGGCGCTGGCCAGGTCGTGCCCGAACGGCTTCTCGACGACGAGCCGCGCGTTCCGGTTCAGGTCCTCGGCGGCCAGCGCCTCGGCGACCCGGGTGAACAGCGACGGCGGGACGGCGAGGTAGTGGCTCACGAACCCGCCGCCGCCGGTCGCCTCCCGCAGCCGGTCGCGGAGCCGGGAGAAGGTCGCGGCGTCCTGGAAGTCCCCGGTGACCAGGGTGAGGTTCTTTGCGAGCCGCGCGTAGACCCGCTCGTCGAAGTCCGGGACGGCGGCCTGGATCCAGCCCCGGGCGTGCGTCCGCAGCGCCTGGTCGTCCCAGTCGGAGTAGGCGGCGCCGACGACCGGGACGTCGAGGATCCCGCGCTCGGTCAGCCGGTACAGCGCCGGGAAGATCATCTTCTGGGCCAGGTCGCCGGTGATGCCGAACAGGGCCAGCACGTCCGCGCGCTTCGGGGTCTTCATGGCGATACATCCTCCTGTGTCGTGTCCTGGCCGCGACGGCGGTGTCAGCCCGCGAGGATGCCCCACGAGCCGGTGTGGGTGGCCCCGGGCTCCAGCCGGACGACGTCCACGCCGCTCGCGAACGCGTTCGGCGGGCACGTCATCGGCTCCACCCCGAGGCCCGTCCGCCGCAGGGCGGGCGGCACGTCGTCGGCGGTGTAGACCTCCAGCCAGGGGTGCGTGTGGTCGAGCCAGAACGACGCCCGGCGGTTCATGCCACCGAGATGCACCCAGGCGCGTCCGGCGTCGTCGCGGTGCAGGTCGGTGAAGGCGCGGTCGATCTCCAGCGGGCCGAGCCTCCGTCCCGCGCGCAGGTCGTAGCCCGTCCCCTCGACCGGACGCGGCGGACCCGGCGGGATCATCCGGTCGTCGACCGGCAGGTACAGGTCGCCCGGGATCTGGACGATGCAGTCGTCGATCGGCTCGCCCACCGTCAGGTACGGGTGCGCGCCGTGCCCGTACGGCGCGGCCACGCGGCCGTGGTTCCCGGCGGTCATCGTGATCGTCAGGCCGTGCGTCTCGTCCAGGACGTACTCGGCCGTGACGTCCAGCCGGAACGGGTAGCCCGGGGAGCCGAGCAGCCGGGTCGCGAGCGACACCCGGTCGGGCGCGCGCTCGACCTCCCGCCACGTGGACCAGCGGACCAGGCCGTGGATGGCGCAGTCGTACTCGGGCTCGTCGATGTCCAGGACGTGCTCCGCGCCGTCCCAGGTGTAGCGGCCGTGGTCGACGCGGTTCGGCCAGGGGACGAGCAGCTGGCCGAACGCGGCGGGCGCGACCTCGTCCTCGTCGTGCGTCAGGATGAGCGGCTCGTCGTCGTGGGTGAGCTCGCGCAGGCCCGCGCCGACCTCGGTCACCACCGCGCGGTAGGGCCCGGCGGCGATCCTGTACTGCTCGCCGGTCGCGGCCAGCCCGGCCCGGCGGGTCTCGGACACCGGTGTGCTCATCGCGGGATCTCCCTCGTCTGGACGTGGTTCACGGGCGCGGCCTGGTCAGGGACGGCATGACGGCGTCAGGCGCTCTCCGGGACGCGTTCCTCCGGGCGGTGCATCCCCCGGATCTCGGAGTCGATCTGCTGGAAGGTGCGGTTCTTCGTCTCCGGCACGCGGGCGACGATGTAGGCCAGCGCGATCACGCAGATCACGCCGAACACCCAGAAGGCCGGACCCTGCCCGACGGCGTCCGACAGCGGCAGGAACGCCTGGCTGACGACGAAGTTGGACAGCCAGTTGACCATCGTGGCCAGCCCGGCCGCCTCGGCGCGCGCGGACGGCGGGTAGATCTCGGCGTTGAGCAGCCAGAACACCGGTCCGAGGCCGACCGCGAACGCCATGATGTAGGCGAGCGTGGAGGTCAGCGCGGTGACGCTGGACGCGGTCCCCTGCAGGGTCGTGAACGCCAGCCCCATCGGGACGGTCGCCAGCGCCATCAGGCTCACCGAGACGATCAGCAGGCGGCGCCGTCCGACGGTGTCGGTGAGCCGCATCGCGACCAGCGTGACCAGCACGTTGATCGCGCCGATGATGATCGAGTAGACCAGCGCGTTGGACGCGTTGAGCCCGGTCTTCTGCATGATCGTCGGCGCGTAGTACATGATCGTGTTGATCCCGCAGAACTGCTGCAGCGCGGCCAGCGTCAGGCCGATCATCAGCGCCGGGCGGATCGCGGGGGAGGCGAACAGCTCCCGGACGGACAGCGTCCTCCCGGACTCCTCGCGCGCGCTCCCGAAGCCCTTGACCACCGAGTCGATCCGGTCCGGCGGGGTGTACCCGGAGATCACCGACCGGGCCCGCTCGTCGTGCCCGTGCCGTTCCAGCCAGGCGGGCGTCTCCGGCGCGACGCTCATCCCGGCCAGCATCAGGACGGCGCCGACGATGCCGAACGCGAACATCCCGCGCCAGTTCTGCGTGCCCGAGAGCAGCAGGTCCACGATGTAGGACGACAGGAGTCCGAGGGTCACCATGAGCTGGTTCGTCGAGACCATCGTCCCGCGCACCCTCGTCGGGGCCAGCTCGGACAGGTACACCGGCACCAGTGCGGACGCCCCGCCGACGCCGAACCCCAGGATGAACCGGGCCAGCAGCAGCACCCCGACGTTCGGCGCGAGCGCCGCGACGACGAGCCCCACCACGAAGACCGCCGCCACCAGCAGCAGGGCCCGGCGGCGTCCGATCCGGTCGGCCAGCCGGCCCGCGACCGGCGCGGTGATCGCCGCGCTCAGCAGCAGGACGCTGACGACCGCGCCCTGCATCGCCGGGCCGAGGCCGAACTCGTGCCGGATGAACAGCATCGCCCCGGACACCACGCCGGTGTCGTAGCCGAACAGCCAGCCGCCGAGCGCGGCGCAGAACGTCCAGAAGACGAGCCTGCGCCGGGTGTGCAGCGGCAGCCTGTCCAGCTCGGGACCGTGTGTGACCGGCGCGCTGGCGAATCCGGCGGTCATGCCTCACCTCCCGGAGGAGCGGGACGCGCGGGCGCGCGTCCACGTCGGGAATCCTCCGGGCGGAGGCGAATCCGATGGATTGCCCTCTTAGGGGCGATCTTCCCCTCCACCCCCTGTCCCTAGGCCCCACCCCCGGTCAAGGAATCCCCGCGACCCCCTCACCCCGGGAGGCGGGGCGAGGGGGCGTCGGGGAGGTGGTCAGGAGAGGGTGAGGACGGCCTTGCCGCCGGGGAGGTGGCGGTCGCGCAGGGCGTCGAGGGTTTCGGGGAGGCGGCTCCAGTCGGTGACGCGGCTGAGCGTCGGGTGCAGGCGGCCGGCGGCGACCAGGTCGACGAGGGTCTGGAGGTCCGGGCCCGCGGGGGCGGGATGGGCGTAGGACAGGTAGCTGACCAGGCGCGCGTTCTCGTGGCCGATGAAGTCGTAGATGTCGATGGGCGACTTCTCGCCGCTGCTGGAGCCGAGCACGACGACGGTGCCGCCCGGGGCGGTCACCGCGAGGGCCGCGTTGAGGGTCGCGCCGCCGACCGACTCGAGGACGACGTCGAACGGGCCCGTCGCCGATGACGCCTGCGTGAGGACCTCGGCCGCGCCCAAGGCGATCAGTTCCTTCGCCGCGTCGTCCGACGTGGTGACGGCGGTGACCTTGGCGCCGGAGGCCGCGGCGAGCTCGACCTGGAAGCGTCCGACGCCGCCGTTCGAGCCGGTGACCAGGACGCGCCGGCCGAGCAGGTCGCCGCCGAGGCGGACGGTGCGCAGCGCGGTGAGGCCTGCCATCGGCAGGGAGGCGGCCTGCTCCATGGTGACCGCGTCGGGCAGGACGGCGAGCCGGTCCGCCGGGACCGCGACCCGCTCCGCCCAGCCGGCCGTCTCGACGAGGCCCGCGACGCGGGTTCCGGCGACCGGCCCCGAGCCGTCGGCGGCGGGTTCGAGGACGACACCGGCGATGTCCTGCCCCGGACGCCAGTCCTCGGTGCGCGCCTTCAGCAGGGCGAGTTCGCCGCGGTTGACGGAGAACGCCCGGACGGCGACCAGGGCCTCGTTCGGGGCGGCCGCGGGTTCGGCGACTTCACGGAAGACGATGCCGAACGGTGTGTTCACAGTGGATCTCATGTCTTCCATGAGACTCCTGGAACACAGGGGGAACCAGATCGTGTTCGTCCTCTCAGACATCACCGAACGGAATCGATCCGGCGCCGAGGCGCCGCGAGGTGCCGCACCATGGAACTCCGCCAGCTCGAGTACTTCGTCGCGGTCGCCGAAGAACTCGGATTCGCCCGCGCCGCCGAGCGCCTGCACGTCGTCCAGCCCGCGGTGAGCAAGCAGATCGCCCGCCTCGAACGGGAACTCGGCGTTCCCCTGTTCGACCGCTCGACGCGCCACGTCCGGATCACCTCCGCCGGGGAGCGGCTGCTGCCCGAGATCCGCGCGGTGCTCGCCGCCGCCGCGAGGGTCGACCGGATCGCCGCGGGCATCGCCTCCGGTGCCGACGGCGTCCTGCGGATCGGGACGAGCCAGGGCCTTGGAGACCGCCTCGACCAGGTCCTGGACCGCCTGGCCGCGGCGGCTCCGCGACTCCGGGTGCGGCTGAGCGGCGCGCCGCTCGCCGAGCGGCTGGCGGCGGTGCGCGGCGGGGCGCTCGACGCGGCCTTCGTCCGCGTCCTCGGCGACGCACCGGGGCTGGAGCTCCTGCCGCTGTGGACGGAGCCGCTCGTCGTCGTCCTGCCGGCGGCGCACCCGCTCGCCGGTCACGCGACGCTGACGATCGACCAGGTCGCCGGCCTGCCGGTGCGGCTGTCCGCGCGCGAGGTCAATCCGGTGCTCCACGAGCTGGTCACGGCCGCGATCGCCGCGACCGGCCGCGAACCGCGGTTCGGACCGCCGTTCACCAACCTTCAGGACACCCTCGCCGAGCTCGCCGCGGGCCCCGCGACCTGGACCGTCCTGTACGAGGCCGCGACACCGCAGGTCCCTGTCGGCCGTGTCGCCTACCGCCGCCTCGCCGGTCCCGAACCCATGACGTACCTGGCCGTTCCCCCCGGACCTCCGTCACCGGCCGTGCGCCTGCTGCTCGATGCCTGCGCGGACACGGTGTCGCCCGGCGAGCCGACGGCTTCCTGACCTTGACGAGGGCTCGCCCGGAAGGGCGGAGCGGGGCGCTGGGCTGGGGGAAACCGTTTCGCGTTCGGCCCCGGCGACCGGGTACGCTTGCCCGGTCGCCGGGGCGTCGTCCTCGGCCACGGGCGCGTAGCTCAGGGGTAGAGCACCCGCCTTACAAGCGGGTGGCCGCAGGTTCGAAACCTGCCGCGCCCACCTCCACGTCCGGCCCCGTCTTCCCCCCGCGGAAGGCGGGGCTTTCGGCGTTCCTAGGGGAGTGTGACCGGGGTCTCAGAGGTGTTTGTGCAGGTCAGGGGTAGGTTTACATGGCGTTCACAAACGGGCAACAGGTCCGAAATGCCCTGTTGTCAGGCTCTTCCCGTCCGGAGACACCGGGCCGGCGGATGGAGGAGACGTTGAGCTACAAGGCCGAATACATCTGGGTCGACGGCACCGAGCCCACCGCGAAGCTGCGGTCCAAGACCCGGATCCTCGCCGACGGCGCCGAGCTCCCGGACTGGGGCTTCGACGGCTCCAGCACCAACCAGGCCCCCGGCGACAACTCCGACTGCGTGCTCAAGCCCGTCCTCTGCGTGCCGGACCCGATCCGCGGCGGTGACAACAAGCTGGTGCTGTGCGAGGTGTTCCTCGTGGACGGCACCCCGCACCCGACCAACAACCGGGCCAAGCTGCGTCCCGTCGCCGAGAAGTACGCCGCGCACGACTCCTGGTTCGGCATCGAGCAGGAGTACACCTTCTTCCAGGCCGGACGCCCGCTCGGCTTCCCCGAGACCGGCTTCCCCGCCCCGCAGGGCCCGTACTACTGCGGTGTCGGCGCGGACGAGGTGTTCGGCCGCGACATCGTCGAGACCCACCTGGACGCCTGCCTCGAGGCCGGGATCAAGGTCTCCGGCATCAACGCCGAGGTCATGCCCGGCCAGTGGGAGTTCCAGATCGGCCCGGCCGGCCCGCTGGAGGTCTCCGACCACCTGTGGCTCGCCCGCTGGCTGCTGTACCGCATCGCCGAGGACTTCGACGTCGCCGCGACGCTCGACCCCAAGCCCGCCAAGGGCGACTGGAACGGCGCCGGCGCGCACACCAACTTCTCCACCAAGGCGATGCGCGAGTCCTACGACGCGATCATCACCGCCTGCGAGTCGATGGGCGCCGAGGGCAAGATCGAGGAGCACATCGCCGGGTACGGCCCGGGCATCCAGGAGCGGCTGACCGGCCAGCACGAGACCGCCCCCTGGAACGTCTACAGCTACGGCGTCTCCGACCGCGGCGCGTCCGTCCGGATCCCGTGGCAGGTCCAGGTGGACAAGAAGGGCTACATCGAGGACCGGCGCCCGAACGCCAACATCGACCCCTACAACGTCACCCGCCTGCTGGTGAACACCTGCTGCGAGGCGCTGGAGAAGGCCGGACAGGTCTGACCCCGGACCGGCCGGCCGGTCTCCCATGATCCTCCCGAGGGCCCCCGCGATCCGTCGCGCGGGGCCCTCGGCCGTTCCTCATGTCCGGTGCCGGATGCGGCGCCCCACCGTTGCCAAATGACCGCAAAGTGTTACTCGGCGGGGAGTCCTTGCAGGTCACCCCGGGTAACACTCAGGCATCCGCAGCGGGGGGAGGGGACATGGCGGAGACGCCGAGCGGGCCGCCCGCCGCGGGGGGAGGACGCCCGGGACGCGGCGGCGCGCGGCGCGGAGGCCGTACCCACCCGCAGGCGTGGCAGCGGTCCTTCCGCTGCCGCAGGGCGGTGCGTCCCGCCGACAGGCCGGCCGCCCGCTACGCCGACTTCGTCGCGCTCCACGACTCCTTCGAGGAGGCGGACGTCGCCGCCCGTAAACTCTGGTTGATCGGGCTCGGTTCGGCCGTGGTCACCGGGATCCTGGCGTTCGGCTCGGCCTACGTGATCCGGACGATGTCCGGCGTGCCCGTCCCGTCGTTCGTGGACCGGTCGCTCAGCCCGACCGCCGCGGGGACGGCCTACGCGATCTGCTCCGCCGCCGTGACGCTCCAGCTCACCGCGCTCGTGCAGATCCTGCTCGCGACCGCCCGGCGGCCCGTCCGCGCGTTCCTCTGGTCGGGCGGGGTGCTGGTGCTGCTGATCACGGCCCTGCCGCTGCTGGTCGGCGGCCCGGTCCAGGCGACCGCCGCGACCGCGCTGCTCGACCTGTGCGGCGGCGTCGCCGTCGTCGCGGTGAGCGCCGCGGCCGCGGCCGCGATCGGCCCGCAGCCGCTCTTCGAGCCCTGACCCCGCGGCGTCGAACCCTGACCCTGCGGCGTTGAGCCCTGACCCCGCCGCGTCGAGCCCTGACCCCCGGTCAGCGGCCGACCGTGATCACGAGCGGGTCCGGGGCGAGGGTCGTCGACACCCGGGTCGGGACGAACCGCCGCCGCACCTGGTGCTGGAACGGCTCGGCCGGGGCCAGCACCCGGAACTCGCGGTGGATCCCGGACACGCCCATGACCAGGTGCACGTCCCAGCGTCCGCGCGGCAGCGGGTCGTCGATGAACGAGCGGGTCAGCGGGACGGCGGCGGTGTAGGTGAACAGGCCGTCGACCGTGCCGATCCGGACGAACGCGTCGTACTCGCGGCCGGTGCGGGGGTCGCGCAGCGACATCCACGCGCTGATCGGGGCCCCGGTGCCCGCCAGGACGAGGTGGCCGCTGATCATCAGCTCCTCGTCCCGGTCGTTCCAGGTCAGCGTGTCGGCCTGGCAGTCCCCGGCGCTGCGGGGCTCGCCGCCGACGTCCAGGGCGAGCTGGCCGAGCAGGTCGAAGTACACGGTGACCGGGGTGGAGCCGGGCAGGAACCGGCGCTGCGGGACCCCGTCCAGGGTCGTCGCCGCGCCGGGACGCAGCGGGACGACCCGCGCGCCGTCGGGGGACTCGACGGCCAGGTCCAGGTCCCACACGCCGTGGGAGAGGGCCCCGCCGGACAGCGCCGTGGCCGGGTCGAGGCCCGCGTCGAAGGCCGTGCCGTCCTCGTCGTGGGCCGGGACGACCGCGACCGGCAGCACCCGGTCGCCGTCCCGCTCACGGACCAGGACCACCAGGTCGGGGGCGGCGACCCGGACGCCGGGCAGCCGCCCGCGCAGCCGCAGCACGCCGTTCGCCCAGCCCACCTCGGTCAGGTACGGCTCGTCCACGCGTCCCCCAGCGTCCGCTCGTCTCCAGAAGGATCATCCACCCGGGTGACCGCCGGGGCACATCGGGGTCCGCCGATCATGGGACGACCGTGACCGGCCAGCGCCCGGTGCGGACCAGGCGCACCGCCACCGACCCGATCAGCCTGTGCCCGGCCTGCGCGGACGCGCCGACGACCACGGCGTCCGCGCGGACCTCGTCGGCGACCGCGGCCAGCACCGAGGCGGGATCGCCGGGCTCGGTGCGGAACTCGTAGGAGACGCGCGCCCGCGCGGTGGCCTTCTCCAGTTCGGCGCGCATCTCGTTCGCGACCTGCTCGGTCGCCTCGCGCAGCACCGCGGCCCCACCGGGCGTCAGCGCGGACATCGCCGCCACCGGCACCACGTACACGGCCACCAGCCGCGCGCCCGACCGGCGTGCGAGCCCCCACGCGTACGCGACCGCGCGCAAGGACGGGTCGGATCCGTCCATGCCGCACACGATCACACGCGGCCCGTCCGTGGCCAGCTCGAACATGCCTCTCAGGCTATCGGGGGAGGAGCCGTGCCAGCAGGTCGGGCAGACGGAGGGATCCGGCCTCCAGAGCGGCATACATCTCTTCCAGCTCCGCATAGCCGAGGTCGCGCGCGACGGCCAGGGCGTCGCCGCGCGCCTCGGCGGCGAGCAGGTCGACGCGCCGTCCCGCGAGGGCCTCCGCGAGCCGCCGCCGTCCCGCGTCGGCGGACCGTTCGGCGTGGTGCCGGGCGAGCCACTCGGAGATCCCCACGCGCGCGTGGGCGGTCACGGCGAAGTCCAGCCATTCGGGCGAGGGCGAGGCGCCCGGACCGGTCAGCACCTCGACCACGTTCCCGCTGCGCACCTCGACCGACAGCGGCGCGAGGCGGCCGTTGACGAGCGCGCCTATGGAACGTTCCCCCGAGTCGTCGTCGAGGGCGTAGGCGAAGTCCAGAGCGGTCGCGCCCTCGGGCAGGGTGACCATCCGGCCGTCCGCGGTGAACGCGGCGACGGTGCCGGGCGCGAGGTCCGCGCGCAGGCCGTCCAGGAACCGGTCGGACGGCGCGGCGGACTGCCAGGCCAGCAGGCGGCTGAGCCAGACCAGGTCGCGGCGGCCCGCGACCTCCCGTCCGGCCGCGTGGTCGCCCGCCTCCCGGACGCTCGCGACGATCCCGTACTCGGCGAGCGGATGCATCGCCCGGCTCCGGATGATCACCTCGATCGGGTCGCCGTCCGGGCTGACGACCCGGGTGTGCAGCGACCGGTACAGGTTGTCCTTGGGCATCGCGATGTGGTCGCGGAGCCGTCCCGGGATCGGGTGCAGGACGGAGTGGACCGCTCCGAGCGCGACGTAGCAGTCGGTGTCCGGGCCGTCCACGAGGATCAGGAGCCGCGCCGCCTCGCCTGGCCGCAGGCCCGTGACGTCCCCGCCGCGCGCCTTGTGCACCGCGTACAGGTGCCGGGGGCGGACGCACGTCTCGCCGGACACCCGGTGCCCGCGCAGGGCGGGCCCGATCCGCCCGATCGCGGGGCCGAACACGGCGGGGCCGCGCGCCAGCGCCGCGGCGACCGCGCG
>NZ_RFFG01000090.1 GCF_003696215.1 Actinomadura harenae
CTGGGCGACCACCTGGTGCACAACACCCCCAAACCCACCCTGCTCACCCTCTTCGGCGCCGTTCTGGAGGACGCGAACCCCGCCGAACGCGCCCTCGTCCTCGGCGGCCTCCCCGCCCCGGTCCGCGTCATCTGGCACGTCATCGGCCGCCCCCGCTACGCCCGCCACGTCCGCCGCGTCCGCGGCTGACCCCGTCCAAGGAGAAGAACCATGTCGCTGAAGAACGTCAACACCGCCCTCGCCACCCTCATCGTCCTGTTCACCTTCTACCTCGGAGTGACCTTCGTCCTGATCCCCGGGACGCAGGCGCCGGGCTTCGGCCTGCCGACCTGGCCCTCCGGCGACGGCGGCGGCTTCCTCATCGTGAAGGGCAACCGCGAGCTCGCGATGGGCCTCGGCATGGGCGTCCTGCTCCTGACGGGCCACCGCCGCCCCCTCGGCTGGGTCCTGCTGATGGGAGCCGCCGCCCCGTTCGGCGACATGCTCACCGTCCTGGCCCACCACGGCTCCATGGCCGCCGCGTTCGGCATCCACGGCCTGACCTCGGCACTGATCGCACTCACCGGCCTGCTGATCCTCCGCGAGACCCGCAAGCCCGCCTGACTCCCGCACACCAACTCGACAAGGAGACGACGATGACGAACAACGACCTGCGCAACGTCCTCAAGGGACGCGTGATCCTGCCCGGTGACGACGGCTTCGAACAGGCCGCCACCCCGTGGAACCTGACCGTCAGACAGCCGGTCGCGGCCGTGGCGCAGGCCACGGACACCGACGACGTGGCGGCACTCGTCCGCCACGCACGGCGGACGGGCATGACGGTGACCGCGCAGCCGACCGGCCACGGCGCCTCAGGTGACGTGGACGGCCTGATCCTGCTGCGCACCGGCCTCCTGAACAAAGTGGAGGTGAACGCCGCGGAACGGATCGTCCGAGTCGGCGCGGGCGCCAAGTGGGAACAGGTGCAGGCCGCCGCCGGACCGCTGGGCCTGACCGGCCTGTCCGGCAGCGCACCGGGCGTCGGCGTGACCGGCTACACCCTCGGCGGCGGCCTCGGCTGGTTCAGCCGCAAACACGGCTTCGCCTCCGACAGCGTCCGGGCCATCGACATCGTGGACGCCGACGGCGAGCCACGCCGGGTGACCGCCGAATCCGACCCCGACCTGTTCTGGGCCCTGCGCGGCGGCGGCGGAGACTTCGCGATCGTGACCGCCCTCGAACTCGACCTGTACCCCGCGCCGGTCATCTACGGCGGACGCGTGATCTGGCCGGAACACCGGACCCGAGAGGTGTACGACGCGTTCCTGGAGCTCACCGCCGACGCACCCCGCGAACTCAGCATCTGGATCAACCGCTTCCAACCCCCCGGCGCGCCCCCGATGGTGACCCTGGACCTGACCTACCTGGGCGAACCGGCCGCCGCCGAGGACCTCCTAGTGCGCATCGACAAGATCGAGGGCGCGATCTCCGACAGCCGCGGCATCGTCCCGATCGCCGACCTAGGCACCATCACCGCCGAACCCACCGACCCCGTCCCGTCCATCACCCGCGCGGAACTCCTCACCCACCTGGACGCGGACGCCGTGGACCTCCTCCTGGCCAAGCCCGTCGCACCGCTCATCAACATGCAGATCAGACACCTAGGCGGAGCCCTAGCCGACCCAGGGACCGGTGCAAGCGGCACAGTGCCCGAGCCCTACCTGCTCGCCCTCCTGGGCCTGGGCCTCCCGCACACGTCCGACGCAACCCACACCAAGCAGGCCGAGGTCATAGCCGACCTGAAGACCTACACCGCCGCCCGCAGGCCCTACACCCTGCTGTCCCCGGCGAAAGCGCGGCCGACTCCTTCTCCGCCAACACGCTCGCACGGCTCCAGGAGATCAAACGAGCCCACGACCCACACAACATCTTCCGCGCGAACTACCCGGTACTCGCATAACCAGCCCCCGCACCCACCCCGTCCAGCGAAACCTGGACGGGGCCCTGCCCACCTCCCGGCCAGACCCCCGAGGACCCCCGTGAAGAAGCTCTACTACGCCGCCTACACCTACATGATCGTCGGGCTGATCAGCGGCTTCTACTACCGCGAACTCACCAAACTGAACCACTTCACCGGCGACTCCCACCAGCTGGCACCCGCACGATTCCCCATGGCCTCTATCGGCCGTTAGCGCTGCCTCCTCTTGCTGTCTGCCCCGGGGTCCGTGATCTTGATCCGGTCATCGATCTTGACAACGAGGCCATCAAGCCTTACTGGCTGCAGCAAGGGAGTTCGGATGATCCGACAATTCTTGGCTGCTACTGCGGCTATGGCGACAGCGCTCGCACTGACGTCGCCCGCCGTGGCCGCCGCTCCGGCGAAGGCCAAGGAAACGGAGTTCTGGTACAGCCGCCCCCTCCAGCTGAACCAGTCGCAAGCGACCTCACTAAAGGCGCCACCCGCCGCCGAGGCGCGGCCACGGGCCACACCGCTTCGGGAGATTCAACGAAGAACCCAAGAGAACTCTTACGAGATGAACGCCTCCAATCCTGGGTCCGAATTCAATGGTGCAGCGGCTTTCGCTCCACTCGCCCACTGTGCGAAGCAGAAGGTCGGCCACCCAAAGATCGGACTAGTGGAGAGTCACTTCCTCTTCTGCACCAAGGGCAATGCTGACCTGGTGCACCAAAGCGGTAAGAAGATCACCGGCCGAATTCCCTACTATCTTACGGTCGCAGGGATCGGGCACAACGGCAAGCGACAGATCGATTTCCAGATCAAGGCCACTGGCATCGTCCCCTGGGGTGACATGGCAAAACTAGACATTCACCTTCAATTCTATATCTACTGCGGCCCCATGCGAGCAACGACGCCGGCTGCAAGGAGGGCACCAGTCCGACTGCGCTGAGGCGTGTGTCGACCTGGAGGCATGTCGCTGCCGACAAGCTCATGAAGATGACCTCGCCCAGCGCCGTCGGCCAAGGAGTTGAGAAGGTCAACTTCACAAGGTGGCAACTCCTGGTCGGCAGTCCGGAGATCGTCGTCGCCAACGACGTGCCTCTGATCGACCAGACAGCCCGATTCGACTCTGCTCGCTACGCCACCGGCAAAATGGGAGCCATCTTCAACCAGGTGACACCCCACCTGCTATACAAGCGCGGCGACCGTACGGTTACCGAGAGTGTCAATCATATCTGGCGGGCATGCAACAAGACCGAGACTACAATCCCCACTGTCAAGAACAAGCACATCCCCGGCTGCAATAAAAACACTCCGCTGCATCGCCTCTACCATCCCTAAACGAAGAAGGTCAAAGTCGGCACGACGACCAAAATCATCGACCGATAAAAGAACAATCGGGCCATGTCGGTCAGAACGTGCGAAGCCAAATGGCCTGGCTACCCCAGCCGCGGCAGCGACTGCGATGAATTCCCCTCGCATCGACCTACGAGGGCGCAGACGCTCCAGGTTGGGACCCCAAAGCAGTTCCCGGGAGTTACTCCGTCTACCCGGTCAAGTCCGACGGCAACCAAACGGCCGGCCGCATGCTCGGCACTTGGTACACCCAGGATCGCATCCTGGACTGGAGTGGCAAGGATCCCGTCACGCGTACCACCTGGCGTGACCCTTCGTCATCTGGATCCGATAGCCGTACGCTAAGACTCCACCGTTGACAGCTTCTAATCGCCGGAGATGTGGGTGCTGTCCCCAGAACAAGAGAGCAATGCCCTCGTCCTCGTCGAGAGCCATCAGTCCACGTTGCAGGAGGTCGCGGAACTCCAGAGCCCGGACGGTTCCGCTCCGAGCCTCGGGGACCGTCTCGTCTTCGAGAGGCCGTACCTCTTCATCGTCAGTCCCGGCGAGGACCATTACCCGCGAGTGACCCTCCAGCGATGGTCACAGGAACCCACCCCTGCTTCCACAGCATGGACTCAAGTTGGGTTGTTCCGTGTCCGCCTCGACGGTGAAGAGTTGGAAGCCTGGGCACTGACGCAAGGACCTTCGGAGGGCCAGCCTGACCATCACTCCAGGCTGGTACGGACTCCGGATCCTCTGCAAGGGGAGTGAGAAGCTTCAGGAACGAGGAAGCGGCTTCCTCGAGGGGCTCGAGCAGTACCTTCTGCAACTGTGGCAAGCCTGAGCGAACGACGAACAAGCATGCCCCGCGCCCGGCACGAGGGCGCGGGGTGTCTTTCTGTTAGCAAGGCTGCCACTCGGCTATGCCAGCGAGGCTTCCCAATACCCGCCCACGCCCAGGCCAGCCGTGTCGATGCCGCACGGCGGCGGCGTGGATGCCCGGTGGCCGCTCGGGTGGTTCTGGTGTCCAACAACCCCCGGGCGCGAATTCTGTAGGATCCGCGCCACCCGTGTGCTCTGCCGCGCAATACCGCGCTTGTGGGGCCGTCTACTGTAACGGAGCCGGACAACCGCACCCGTACGTTCGGCCGCGTAGACCGCACTCGGTCCCACTCGGACGGTGGGGCCGACGAGTGACGGTGGTTGGGGCACGTCATGTGCATCGGGTGCTGCGGTGCGACGCTGGGATGATGGCAGCGTCTTTGGCGGACTTGTGCACGACCCGAGACGCAGAGCGCGCGGCCAAAGATCGGGCGCCCGCACCGATGGTCGGCAGACTGAGCGGATCGGTGGTGGCGCGATGCGTCCAGCTCCATGCCGACGACCGAGGCGCTCGGGCACCCAAGTTCGCCGATATCGAGGCACTCGTCCTCGACTTGCGGGGTTGGAGGGAGTGGAGGAAACGTTCGACTGCCTATGGGGTGTCGGAGGTGGCGGCCCAGCCCCCGTGACGGCTCCACCCCCGGGCCTGGCCCTCCCCGGAACAGGAGCGTCAGTTTCCGCTGAGGGGGCGGGTGGACGTCGCGGTCCGCATGGCGCCAATCCGATGGTCGGAGCAATGCTGTCGATCCCTGCAGCAAAACCCCAGTTCACCACATGGAGCCCCGATTTTCTGAGCGGGACGCCATCAACGTACCGGGCAGATTACTGGACCCCGGATATGCGTTTTCCAGTGTTGTCGCGAAGTTGCTGGAATTAGGGTTTCCGGTGTTGTCACAGGCCAGTTTAGGGGCGATAATCGGAAGCTCGGAGATGCGAGGCCGGGGGTGGGCATGGCTGAGAACCAAATCTGGGCCTATTCGTTCGCCGAGACGGACAATACCGATCCAGTCCACCTGGGTGAGGCATTTGCGGCGCAGTGGGAGCAGGCCGCCGAACATATGCGGGACCCGGAACGGAGCGTGTTCGTCAAGTGGGTGCAGCAGTTCGGTGCTGACCGCGGATATAACGTCGCCACCCGGGATCTGATGATCGATGTGGTCGAAGGCGACGACGCCATCAATTTTCGGCTGCTGAGCGCCGTGCGCTGGCTCGCGCCGAGCAGTTCTGCCGCGTACGCGGGGGCGCCCCTCAACGCCGAGACGCTCTGGAGTCTCAGCTCGCGGGCCGCCAGTCCCGGCGCTGACGCCCAGGTCGAGGCGGCCGGCCTGTGCCGGGAGATCGCCGACTACCAGGTGCTGCGGGAACTCGCCTGCGTGCCGGGTGGCGTAGAGCTCGGGCGGATCGAGGAACGCAGGACGCGGGCCGCCGAGCGCTGGGCCCAAGAGGCCTGTGAGCTCTCCGCCCTCTACCCCGGGCTGACCGGGCGGCTGGATGCGGCCGACCCACCTTCGGCCGAGATAATGAACATCGCGGTCGACGAGGAAAGAGCGGCGCGGCGGCTCGATCGGGCCATCATTGCCGGAGAGCGGTGCGACCTCGCGCTCGGAGTTCCGCGCTGGTTCGCCTTTCTGCGTGACCGCGCCGACGCCGACGCGGTCCGGCTGCTCGCCGTCCTCTGGTGCCTGCCAGAGGCCGCTGAGCAGGTGAACCACAGGATCGCCGGGGCGGCGGCTCCTGAACAGGCGCAGCCCTACGCCTCAGAACGGCCGGAACCCCAAAACGCGTACCAGGCCACGGAGGAACCCTCTCCGCGGACCGCTCGCGTCTACCCGCGCCCTACCCGCCAACCCGTGCCTGCGGCTCCCGCCGCGCCGGAGCCAGAGCCGCCTACGGAGATCCCGGCGTTCGACGACGGATCGATCACCGGCTCTGGCGACCAGACGGGCGGGGGCCGGGCCGGAGCCGTGTTCTTCGCGCTGCTCGGCATCGCGGGAGTAGCCCTGATCTGGCTGCTCTACCTGTGGCTGCCGGTGCCGGCCGCCCAGCTGCGGGTGATCACCTGGGCGATCGCTCTGGCGCTCGTGGGGGAGACCATGGCGGAGTGCACGCTGGCCGGTCTGCTCGGCCGCGACTACCACCCGGATTACGCCCTGCTCCCAGCAGTCGGCCGCTTCTTCCAGGCATCGGTTGGCCGACTCGTCCGGCAGGTGGCAGACCTGCCCAGGGGCGGCCTGTTCCGCGCGGTCCTCACCGTCGCCGGGGCATTCGTGGCTCTCCTCATCCTGGGCTCGCTGGCCGCCGCGTTCTCCGTGGTGGTGCCGCTCGCCGCCCTGGTCGGTCACGTGGGCTGGGCGTACATGCGTTGGTACCGCTGGTCCACCGGCCTGATCCGCTGACGCTCATGGAAGCAGGCCGCGCAGGCGCCGTACGTCGGCGTGCCGCTCGTCGTGGACGGTCAGCGCCTCCCGGAGGGCGGCGTCGATCGTTTCCAGCCGCGCTTCGACCTCGTCCAGCGAGGAACGGACGCGTGGGAGACCCGAGCCATCGGTCAGGGGGCTCGTGGCAAGGGCCTCGCACAGCTCGCGATCGGCTTGCCGGTACGCCTTGATGTGAGGCAGGCGTACCTGAAGCTCGGCCGACAGGTCGGTGAATTCCTCGTCGAGCGACCGCAGCTCGGCGTCGAGCTCGGCGAGCCGTCCGCGTTCGTCCGTCAGCCGCTGTCCGGCCTGTACGAGCTGGCCGACCAAGGACTTCGCACGGGCCATCTCGGCGATGACCGACTGGTCGAGCCGGTCCAGCTGGCCCTCCGCCGACTCGTTCAGTGCTCGGGCTGCCGCGGCCAGCGCGGCCTCCTCCGTCGCGGCGTCCTGAAACGCCGCCGCCTGTTCGGCTAGCGCCCGGCGCTGCTCGCGCAGCGGCTCGAGCTCGGCGTTCAGCGCGTCCAGCCGCTTCAGCTCGGCGAGCTCGGCCGTGAGCCGCGCGTGCTCCTCTCGTACGGCGGCGAGCTCGGCGAGCGCGGGCCGTACCTGTTCGGCGAGGTCCTGGGCGGCAGCGAGCTCGGCCCGCCGGACGGTCAGCTCGGCCCGGATCTTCGTCAGGCGCTCCGCGGCCTGTGACGGCCCGAGCGAGGCCATCTCCTGTAGACGGCCGGCGGTGTCCATGAGGTCGGGGAACCTCTTGAGAGCGGTGTTCAGCCGACTCACGAAGAGGAACGCGGCGATGTCGTCCTCGGCCTTTGCGGCGTCCTGGAGCAGCGTTGCGATCAGCTCGGGCAACTCGGCGAGTGGATCGCGCTCAGTCATTGGGCACCTCGTTTCGGGCGGGGCCGGACGGGGAGAGAACGGCGGGTGGGGAGCCGTCGGGATCGAACAGCACGAGGCGCGGTGTGCCGTCGCGGAGCGTGCGCAGCCCGATCTGGTATCGGCCGGTCGGCAGGTCGGACAGGTCGGCCTCGCGGGCCAGACCGTCGATTTCGATCCGCAGTGGGTCGCGATGGCCGAGGGGTACGTCGCATGGCTCGGCGTCACAGACGCCGAGCAGGAGGGGGCGGCCGTCCAGGGCGGCGAAGGAGCCGTACGCGCTCGGCAGTCCGACCAGCATCTGCTCGAATCGCCCATGCCTGCGGCGGTGCAGCGGGAGCACCGCGCGTACCTGGTCGGGGGCAGGCTCGCCGTACCGCCCACGGGCGAGCACTGCGGCGCCCGTGGCGACCCAGCCGGTGCCGCCGACCGGTTCTCGCCCGCTGACCTGGCCGAACAGGCCGCGCAGCAGACCGAAGCCCCCGAAGCCGCCGCTGACGACGGTCCATACGGCGTCGGCGGGGCGTAACGGGCCGAGCTCGGCGCGCAGCCGCCGTTCGTAACCGGCGACCGCGTCCATGAGCGCGCCCGCGCTGACGTCGTGGCCGGCGACGGACGCCGCTCTGACGTCCCGATACAGGTCGTCGTCGGCCGCCACCCCGGTGACCGCTGCGATCCGGTGAGCTTCTTCGTCGAGCGTTTCCGCCAGCGCCGTCGCGGGCGCCTCGGGCGCGACGGTACTGGCGAAGGCCAGCCCGCCCAGGTCGGGGACCTCGATGAACCGGCCCAGGTGCAGCCGGGTGCCGTTCACCGTGACGAGCCCGGCGCGCAACGTGGCCCAGGTCGCGTCGCAGACGAGGAGCGTACCCTCGGCGCCCGTGGCGGCCGCCGCTGCAGCCGCCGCGACGAGCCGCCCGCAAGCGTGGAACTCACGCGGGCCCACCGCGTGCCGGATCAGTTCCAGCCGGGCGAGGTCGAGTTCCGCGCCGGACCGGACGACCACGAGCGGCCCGGGGGGAAGCGGGCCGAGCGGCGACGGCGCCGCGACCGTCTCCGTACCGCCGTCGCCGACGCTGATCAGCAGGTCCTCGTCCAGGTCGAGGACGATCGCATGGCTCATCGGCGCCAGAACCGTGACGGGCGGCCCACCACATGCAGGAGGCTGCCGGTGAGGAAGCGGAGCCGGCCGGCTGCCTCCTCGTCGAGGACCACCCGGTTCCTGTGGCGTGGGTCCTGGCTCAGCATGAGGATCAGGTCGAACTGGAAGCGCATGTCGGCGGCGCTCCGCGCGCAAGCCGAGTGCCTGAACCGGGCGGCGGCCTCCGCGGAGAGCCCGCGCATCAGCGCGTTCGCCAGGAGGATGACGTTGTCCCGCGCGTTCTTCTCCGGCATCCGGTGGCCGATGAGCGCATGCCGCGTCCGCAGCAGCAGCCGCAGGACGAAGCGGTCGTCCGGAGCCCGGCCTGCCTTCAGCAGCAGCGCGGCCACCTCCTCGGGCCGGTTCCCTTCCAGCAGGGCGAGCGCGCACAGGTCTCCCGTGGCCTCGGGGTCGGCATTGGCGGGCAGGTCACCGAGGATCGTCACGATCTCCTCCTCGAACAGCTCGGGGTGGTGTGGGTGGACCTTGCCGCGCCAGTGCCGGTAGTTCTCGTCGCCGGTGAGCCGGGTGCTCGCGGCCCGGCCCGCCAGCAGGACCCGGACGAGCCGGGCATGACGGGGGAACTCGGCCGCCACGGCGACCACGCCCGCCGTCAGTGCCGGCTCGGCGGCCCAGGTGAACGTGGTGAGGTGCGCCGCGAGTGTGTCGGCGGCCGGGGTGGCGGGAAGCGCACGGCGGACGTCCCGGAACCCCTCGATGTATCCGGGCCGGGCGGCGTGCGCCAGGTGGCGTGGCGCGGCGCCGAGATGGCAGGCGAGCGCGTCGAGCGCGCCCTGGCCACGCGGTTTCTCGGGCGACAAGGTGCCGAGCCAGGTCTTCCAGCCAGCCGTGGAGTCGTGGTCGATCCATGCCGCGAGAGCGGGCAGGAGGTGCTCCAGTCGGCCGAGCGCGGAGGCCATCCTGACCAGCGCGAAAACGCAGAGCCTCCCATGCCCGGCCAGCTCGGTCACCTGCGCGGCCGAGACGTCGCCCGACCAGATCTGCCGGAAGGGCGTCAGCAGGCTCTCGGCGGCGACCGGCGTGAGCGCTCGCAGCCAGCCACCGTGGTCGCCGTCGGACCGGGCGACCTGGACGAGCAGTTCCGCGAGCACCGGTGCGTTCTCGGCCAGTGCCGCGGGGACGCGCGGGGCGTCCTCGGGCGCGTCCATGTGGACGAGCTGCGCCGCCGCCGCGCACGCGTCCGTGCCCACGAAATCGCCCCGCAGCGGCCGTATGACACCGGCCACGAACTCGGCGCCGAACCCGAGGCGTTCCGCCAGGTGCGCTCGGCCTCGGATCGCCGGGTCGGGCTCGGGCCGCCAGAGCAGCGAACGGGTGCCCCGGATCAGTGTCTCCGGCCGGCCACCGAACCGCTTCCACAGCCGTTCGACCAGGCCGAGGTCATCAGCGGTGGCGAGTTCGACCAGCCGGTCGAACAGGAACTCCGCATCGGCCTTGGCCACCTCGCCGTACCGGCCGCCCTGGAAGAGCGCCGCCAGGTCGCCGGCGACCGCCTCGCCCGCTCGTGCGGCGAGCAGGAGGGCCGTCGGCCAGCCGAGGTCCCTCAGCACCTGTACTGCGTCGGCCGGTGGGCGGTCGGCGAACGGCTCTCCCACCCCGGCCAACTCGTCCACCACCCAGGCGAGCGAGCGGCCGTGTCGTCCCATGAGCTCCTCCAGCCAGGCCAGATACGCTTCGCCGGAGCCCCCGGCTTGAGGCCGGGCGGGCGCAGGCCAGCGGAGCTCCGTGGACCCGGGCCGGTCTCGCCGGGAGAACGCGAGGCCGATCCGCGAACCGCCCCCGTCGAACCACGTGCCGGCCGCGAAGCGGGTTCGCCAGCCGTACGGGAGCAGCGCCGCGACGGCGTCGATGAAGGCCAGCCGGTCGGCGAAGGAGACATTGCCGGACGCCGTGACGGTGACCGGTCCGTCGAGCAGCATCGCGGCCGCCCGTTCGACGCGGTCGCGGCCGAGGCGTTCGATCACGCCGACGGTCTCCTCGGGCTCCATGGCGTCCAGCTCGATCAGCAGGTCCGTCCCCGGCGGCGGGAGCTCGACGTCGGTGACCGCGCCGAGGAAGGCACGGTAGGAGACCCCGCGTTCGCGGAGCAGTTCGTACGGCAGGAAAAAGTGCAGGCTGGACATGATCGGCCGTCCGGCGCGGTCGTGCTCGGCCGACCAGCGGTAGGTCGCGACCCCGACGTAATGCTGCCCGTCCTTCTGGACGACGCTGACGGCGGCCCAGGGCAGCGCGCCGGGCCCGGTTCGCTCGGGCGGCGGGTTGCCCAGCGCGAACCAAGAGAGGATGACGGTGAGGTCGCCCGCGTCGAGCACCGGGCCGCCGGACGCCATGATCTGGTAGTCGCCAGCACTCTTCGCCGGCTTCCCGTACGCCGCCCAGGCGACCGAGACCGTCGTCACGAGCCGTTCCTGAGCTGGGTCGCGGCGAGCCAGAGCACTGGCTCGATGACGTTGACCGGCCGGATCAGACCGCTGACCCACGGTCGCTCGCTGCCGTCGTTGGCGCCGGTCTCGTAGGTGGGGTTGGCGGGGTCGTCGGGGTCGAAGACACCGGTCTCCGGGTGCTGCCCGAAGCCGAGTGACGACGTCAGGAAGTACCTGGTACGGCGTGGGCTGAAATGGCTCCTGATGGCGTCGCGCAGCTCGATCGCCCGGCCCCGCGGTGCGCCCTCCCAGGAACTCCCGCACAGCTCGTCGAAGAACTCCCTGGCCCGCTGGTCGGACACCGTGGGAAACGCCCCCGGGCCGTTGTCGTCGGTAGCGAGCCCGAACTCGCGTGCCTTCTCGTACACGGCGGTGTGGTCGCATTTGGTCATGCACACGGCGAGGTAGTGCGGGAGGAACTCATCGGCGCTGCTGAGCGCGGACCGGCGGGCGATGTCCAGGACGATGCTCTTGATGTAGTCATAGGCGTCGTAGTTGGGTGAATCGACGAGGACGGGATCGACCAGCAGGATCAGGCCCGAGCTGTCGGCGACGTGCCGCGTCAGCCGGTCCCGGTCGCTCTCCTCGCCGCCCGACGCCGGACTCGACGGCGTGGCCCCGCTACCCACATCACTCCTCCCGCTCGGGCCCGGCCAGGCGTACAGGCCGCCGGGGGCGTCGAGCACGTCCAGATAGACGGCGGTCTGCACCCGCCGGGTCCGGGCGAACGGGCCGCGCCGCCGTGCCTTCCGCACCCCCCTCAACACGAACCGCATCTCCGGATTCAGGCGCACGGTGGCCGCCGGGAGCGTACGGCTGGCGCGCAGTCGGCGGAGATTCTCCTGCAGGAAGTCCTGCGCCTCGTCGTTGGCGCCGAAGAACATCCAGCCGGGCGCGTACTGCTCGGCGGCGATCGGGAGCGTGGCGAGCAAGGTCGTCTTACCGCTTTCCGGCGGGCCGAGCACCCCGAGTCCGGCCTCCACGATCTGAGTGTCCGGGTGTACGGAGGGCCCACTCCGGCCCGGGGCGGCGGGCCTCGGAGCGGGCGACGCGTCGACGGCGGACGGTGGGTCGACAGCAGGCGGCGAGGCGGCGGAGGGCGGCGGATCGTCGGGCAGGGACTGGAAGGCGGGTGGCAGAGTCATGGCGTCCTACAGGGGTTCGGCGAGCGGAATGGGGAATCGGATCGGCGTCTCGGGCAGGAGTCCGGCGGCGGTGCCGACGTCGCGTGGCGTTGCCTCGGCGAGGAGGAACAGGTGGTTCGCGCCGATCAGTTCCCAGGTCGTCGCGTGGTCGCCGGGAGGGCCGTCGAGGACGGCGAGGCGGCGGTTCGCGCCCGTCGCGCCGAGTGCCTCCGTCCAGTCGATCTTCTGGGGGCACGGCCGGGCGGGGCGTGGCCCCCGGCCGGCGCGGATCGCGTGCGGCGGACGCCCGGCCACCACGAGGAGCACCCGCTGCCGTACCAGGCCGGACACGCGCACCTCGTCGAGTGCGTCCTCCAGCGGCGCGGCCCCGGTGACGAAGGAACGTGCGGGCTCCGGCAGCCTGGCCAGGTCGCCGCGCACGGCCGGGCCCTGTGACCGGTGCAGCAGCCTCTCGGTGTACCTGCCCTCCGAGCTGTGGTCGCCGTAGCCGACGAGTGTCACGTCGACGCGGTTGGGCGCTTCCATGTCCAGGAGTTCCAGCAGGTCCGACACGAACTCCCGGCGCCGCCGTGCGGTGGCGGCGAGGCCGTTCAGCTCCAGCAGGCAGACCAGTTCACGCTGGCCCGCGCCGAGGTCGAGCCGCCCGGGAAGGTCCCCGATCAGCTCGGCCAGCTCGGCTGTCGTGGGCGTGAGAGCGCCCGGGCCGCTCAGCTCCACCCGGTCCGGCCCGGTCAGCTCGACGGTGACGGCCGTCTCCGTCTCCAGCGTCGCCCGCCAGACTCCCAGGACGCGCTGCTCGCGCTCCCGGGTGACCACCGCCAGACTGACCGGCTCCCCGCCGGGCGGCCGGTGGACGACGACCGTGCGCTTCGCCCCGGGCAGGTCCCCGGGTTCGAACAGCGGCAGGAGCCCCGGCCGGACCGCTCCGCCGTGCGGGTCGACCTCGGCGACCAGCAACCCGCAGCCGGTGCGTGTCGGTCGGCCCGCGGCGATCCCGGCGAGTGTCGCTGCGAGGTCGCCGTGCTCGGCCACGACCATCTTCGCGAGCTGCCGGGCCGCGAGTTCGGGAAGCGTCCAGCCGGGTGCCCGGCAGACGGCGATCCGTTCCGTGCCGGTGGGCCAGGTCGCCGACCACGCGCGCAGCCCCTCGCGCAGGGCGTCCTCCAGGGCCGGGCGACCTGCTGTCCGCAGGCCACCGGCCAGCCGGAACAGGCGCTCGGCCGGATCATCGGGCAACGTCGGCAGCAGTCTCGTCCATGGCAGGTCGGCGATGGCCTCGCCGTTCACGCTGTCGTAGGTGACCGAGGTCGCGGTCAGGCCGTCCCGGCCGACCTCGACGACGATCAGCTCGCCGTCCTCCGGTAGGTCGCGGAGCGCCGCGGCAAGGACCGGTGCCGACGGACGCGTGCCCTCGGAGCGCTCGGCCAGCGCGCCGACCCATTGGGCGTACGATGGTCGCTCGCTCAGCCACGGCGCGCAAGGCTCCCACGTGTCGGCGACCCGTGCGGCGGCCCGGAGTTCCTCGGCCAGGATCGCCCCCGCGAGGTCCCGGTCGTACTCTTGCCGATTGCCCCGGCCGACCCGCCACGGCGTACACAACGTCCAGCCGCAGCCGGCGCAGACGTCGTCGCCCGGCCGCGCCCCGCATACCGGACAGTCCTGGTCAGGTTCCGGCATGGGGCACGTCCTCACCGCGGATCTCGTCGTGGTCGGCGGCCGGATCAGCCTCGACCCGGGCGGCGAGACGCTTCTTGATCTCCCCGAACAGCCCCCGGGCGGTTCGGGCGTTGCCGAAGTCGGCCTGCTCCCGCGCTACGGCGAACCACGCGCGGACCGGTTCCTCGGCCTCCGGGGTCAGGCGGAATCCTTCCGCTGTGGCCAGGTTTCGGAGGATCGCCACCAGTTCCTCGACCTTGTACGGCGGGAAGTCGATCCGAAGGGTGAACCGGGACGCGAGACCCGGGTTCGCGGCGAGGAACGCTTCTATCTCCTCCGTGTAGCACGCCGCGATCACGACGAGCCTGCCGCGCCGGTTCTCCATCTCAGGGACGAGCGTGTCGATGGCCTCCTGACCGAAGTCCCGTTCGCCCCCGCGCGACAGCCGGTATGCCTCGTCGATGAACAGGACGCCGCCGGTCGCCTCGTTGATCGCCTTCTTGGTCCGGATCGCGGTCTGGCCGACATAGCCGGCGACCAGGTGCTCACGGCTGGCTTCCAGCACCGCGTCTCGCCCCAGCAAGCCCAGGCGGTGCAGAATCGTGCCGATCTCCCGCGCCACCGTGGTCTTGCCGGTCCCGGGCGGGCCGACGAAGAGCATGTGCGGCGCGACGACCTCGCCGCAGCTGCGCCGTCGGGCGAGATTGACCTGTCCTACGAGGTCGCGGACGGCGTCCTTGACCGCGCCGAGGCCGATGAGCGCGTCCAGCGGCGCGAGCAGCTCCTCGGCAGGCGGCGGCGCCGTGGTCCGCAGAAGGTCGGAGGGAAGGTCCTCGGGGGTCAGGGGCAGCTCGCGGTCCTCGCGTACCCGCCCCGCCCACTCGGCGCCGGTGCCGTTGACCAGTTCGCGGATGTCCCGTGCGTTGCCGAAGGACTCCGGATCGCGGTGGGCGTACATCCGCTCGACGGCCTTCGCCAGTGCCTCGGCGAACTCCGGGGTCTCGGCGAGTCCGCGCTCTGCGAACCCGGCATGCGCGATCTTCAAGAGAACGTCGGGCCCGTGGTCGGGGAAATGCAGGTGGTAACGCGACGGGAACCGGCTTCGCAGGCCGGGGTTGGCCTCCAGCAGCTTGTGAATGTCCGGGCGGTACCCGGCGAGGATGACGACGAGGCGACCGCGGTCGTTCTCCATCCGCGGCACCAGCGTGTCGATGGCCTCCTTCCCGTGCGACGAGTTGTCGAGGGCGTAGGCCTCGTCGATGAACAGGACACCGTCCATGGCCTCGTCGATCCGCTGGCCGGTCTTCAGCGCCGTTTCCCCAACGTACTGGGAGATCAGGTCGGGCCCGAGTACCTCCACCACGTGGCCGCTGCGGAGCAGGCCCAGCTCCAAGAAGATCTCGCCGACCAGGCGGGCGATCGTGGTCTTGCCCGTTCCGGGATTGCCGGTGAAGACCATGTGGCGAGCCGGGGCCTCCCGTCCGGCGGGCGGCTGCCAGCGCAGGTTCTCCAGAACCTCACGCACCGGCTCGAGCCCCTTCAGCTCGGCCAGCCGCCCCCAGACCGTGCCGGTACCGACGTCGGGCCCGCTGATCCAGCCCCGTGCGCGCAGCGTGGCCGCGTCGAGCGTCGCGCCCTGGGAGGCCAGGTGGCGAAGCCGGGTTTCCCAGGCGTACAGGGGAAACCTGGTGCGGGCCATCAGCTTGACCGTGTGGGAGAGGCCCTTCCAATCCTCGATCCGCAGCCCCGCCCGGATCCGCTCGCGGTGGATCAGCGTGGTCAGCTCCGCCTCCAGCGGCGGCCCGATGAGCCCGGGGCGGTCATCACGCCCGCGCTCGGCTCTGACCGCGGACGCCAGCATTCTCGGCAGGTTGCGGCTGGACTCCGCGAACCTTTCGACCTCGGCCAGGCTGTCCTGGTTGAAGACGAGCACGTACGCGTTGGCGCTCCCGCTCCGGTTGGCCAGCCAGGAGTCCAGCAGCGTGGCGAGGTCCCGCAGATCGCCGTGCCAGCGCTCCAACAGCTCTATCGACTCCAGCACGACCGCGGTACGGACGTCGGCCTGCCGCATGAGCCCCCTGATCATGTCGAGGGCGGCCTTGTCGGTCATCCGCCCGGACCCGGCGGGAGGCGTCGGCGCGGGCGCGGCTGCTCGGCCCGGTCCTTCTGCGTCGGTCCTGACCTGGTAGTGACCCATCGGACCGCCGGACATCCGCCGGGACACCCGTCCCCGACCGCTGCCGGTGTCCTCCGCCTGACCTGTCGGCTCGCCTCGCCGGAGCACGGCGGCCGGGTCCCGCACGGTGAGCATGTGGTCGAGTGAGAAGAACACGATCCGTTGGAAGCCGGCCGCCGCCAGCGCGTCATGCAGCGCCTGGCCGAGGTCGAGGCGGTGCGCCGCGCCGTCGATGAAGGCGTCGCAGGTGCCGACGCCGTACACGACGAAGGTCGGGGCGCCGGTCTGCGCCGACCGGCTCAGCCGGCGCAGCCGCTCGGTGACCAGCTCAGCCGACATTGCGCCGCTTCTGCTGGATCAGCTCGAAGTCGGCCTCCTCGGGGGTGGGCTCGGTGCCTCGGTCCACCGGGTCGCCCACCGGGACGCCTTCGTCGCGGAGCTTGGCGAGCATGTTGGCGGTGCGCTCCGCACGCCGGGACTGGGCCGGGTCGCGGTCGTAGGACAGCAGTTTGATCGACATGCCGGTGTTGCCTTCCGGCGCGACCTCGACGACGACGTCGCCTTCTCCCGCCAGGTGCCGCAGCTTCGTGAAGTGCGACGCACGGTGGTCGCCGCCTTCGTAGACGTCCTCTACGAGGTCGTACCCCTCCTCCCCGAGGGCGTCGGCGATCTTCTCGGCGGTGTTGTAGCGGATCTGTGCGGCGTACATCCTGGCCGCGCCGCATTCGAGCAGCTCGTCCAAGCGCTGCTCGTAGCCGCAGCCGGGGGCGTGCTTCTGGATGACCTCCCGCAGCTCCTCGACCGACCGCGGGCAGCCGGCATCGGCCAGCTCCTCGGTCTCGCGTCGGACCTCGTCGCGCAGCGTGGTGAGGCGGCCGTCGGTCCAGAAGTCAAGGTCGAGGACGACACCGGGGATCTCGACGCCGTTCTCGTCCAGCATCGGAGTCTTCGCGAACTGCTCGATGCGCGCGTCCGCCCGCCGGAGCGCCTCCAGCGCCTCCAGGCGTGCCGCCAGCCACTCCTGCTCGGCCTGCCGGACGTCGAGCCGCAGGTCGCTCAGGTCGTAGTAGAGGTCTTGGGCCGACGACAAGGCGTACGCCGCGTCCACCTGGGCGGCCGTCTCGGTGGTGCCAGCCAGGCGTCCCTCCAGCACGGCGAGCCGCCCTGGGGCGAAACGCTCGTGCGGAAGCGTGCCGATCTCCTCGGCCATGACGCGGGCGTCCGCGAGGAACGCCTGGGCGAGCGCGGACGCCTGGTCGCGTCGGACGATGATGTCGTTGATTTGGCTGCCCAACTCGGCGATCTGCCGCCTGCGCTCGAGCCGTTCCTGCCTGAGCTCTCGATCGAGGCGGCGAACCTCCCGGCGGGACTCCTCCTGCACCCTCCGGATGTGGGTCGCCTGCTCGCGGAGCCGCGCGTCCGTCCGCTGTTCAAACTCGCGGGTCTGGGCGCTCAACCGGCCCAGCCTGTGGTCGGTCGCGTTCTGCCGCCGTTCGAGGGGGGCGATCATGCGCCGGGTGTCGGCCTGGCTCTGTCGCCGGACGTCCTTCAGCATGCGCGGCATCTCGCGCCGGACGGTGGCGAGTTCACGCGCCGAACGCTGCGCCCTGTTCCACGCGCCTTGGTCGACGCTGATGGTCTTCGACCCGCTCACGATGGCTCCTTCTCTCGGGACGGCTGCTCGGTGAGCCGCTTCCAGGCGGCGTGTACGTGGGGTGAGGGCACGCCGACCAGGAGCGTGTGGTCGTCGCGCAGCCGGAATTCGGCGCGGCGTGGGGAGTCCTCCAGGTCGTGGCCGCGAAGCCGGTCGGTCAGGTAGTGGATCCGCTGGTTGTCGCTGCCGCGAAGGCCACGGCCGTCATTCCTGGACTCCACGTAGCGGCCGTCCACGAGGACGTCGACCTGGGCCAGCAACGCGGCGGGTCCCGGCCTGTCGGTCAGGGTCTCCAGCCGGTGCCCGGTGAAGCAGAGTAGGGACACGTTGCGCTCTGTGCGGGCCAGCCGTGCGACCTCGGCTAGCCCGGCCGCCTGCTCCATCGGCTCGCCGCCGGAGAAGGTGAGGCCGGTGACGCCCGGGTCGGCCAGTAGCTCCTCGGTGAGCTCCTCGGGGGACATGGCGCGGGCCGGGCGGTCGGGGATCCAGTCGGGGGCGACGCAGCCCCGGCAGTGGAAGGGGCACCCTTGTACCCAGGCGACCGCCCGCAGCCCGGGGCCGAGGGCTCGGGTGGCGCCGCAGGTCTCGGCGATGTTGAGGATCATCGGCCTGGCCTCTCGTACCGCCTCTTCAACCAGAACACGCGGCTGAAGAGGGTGTAGGCGAAGCCTCCCTCGGTGTACGCCTGGTGGGTCGACTCGACTGACGGCCAGTCGTGGACGCCCGCCCGCTCCTTGGGCGCCCTCCTCGGACCGTGAGGGCCCAGTCCCTTCGGTCCGGTGGGCCGGTGCGGGTCGGCACCGTTCACGCCGTCGGGGCGCGGCCGCCTGTTGTGCCTCGTATGGCGGCCGGCTCGTTCACGCGGGCGGTGCCGGTGGTTCTCCCTGAGCCGGTGTTCTGCGGCGGCGTCGGCACGGGCACGCATCGGCGCCGACCTCTCGCGCTCGTCCGCCTTGACGTCGATGTAGACGCGGTCGGCGCGTTGCTCGGCCTGCTGGGCCCGTCGGCCCAGGTTCTCGTCGAGCTCCTGTTGTCTGGCGAGCAGGTTCTCGTAGGGGCCCGGGGTGCTGGACAGCTTCACGATCATGGGCAGGCAGTCGATCAGCATGAGGACGGCCCAGAGCAGCAGCTCCACCACGAACGTGATCGGACTCCCCTTGGAGATCCTGACCAGCGCCTGGATCCTGATCAGCAGGCCGGTGGAACGCAGGACGGAGCGGTCGTAGCCCGCGGTGAGCGTGTCCTGCGCGGTCTGCGCGGTCTTGAGCTCGGCGAGCACCGTGGGCAGCTCGCGCCTGGCCCGGGCGACGGCGGTCGCCGAGTTGCCCTTCGCCCCCTTGACGATCTGCCGCCTGCGGGCGCTGAGCTGGCCGTTCACCGTGTTCATCTGCGCCTTCACGGAATCGGCCTGGCCGGTGTAGTAGTCGAACCACTTGCCCCTGCCCTGCTTGCCCGTGGTGCCCTTGCAGGTGGAGAGGTCGACCGTCGTGCCGGTGTCCTCGCAGGTGGCCTTTTGCGAGAGGTCGGCGTACTGCGTGCCCAGGGCGGCGAGTCTGGTCTCCAGCGCCTTGACGTCAGGATCGTTCTCGACATCCGGGGTCAGGCCGTTGCTCTCGATGACCTTGTTGAGCGCGTCCCGCCGGGCGGTCAGCGAGGCGATCCGGCGACCGGTGGATCCCGTGTCGACCTGCTTGTGGTGGGAGTCCAGCTGGTTCTGGTGGATCTGCTGGATCTCCTGCTGGATCTCCGAGTCGAAGATCTGCAGGGTCAACGGGGTCGAGACCAGGAAACCGAGCAGCAGCGCCATGGCGACGCGTGGAAGGGCCATCCGCAGCTTTCCGCCCTCGCTCGCCACGTCGTCCCACGGACCGGGCTGGACGTGCCTGAGGCTCATCGAGGTGACGAACCACCGGTCCAGGTTCGAGATGCCCACGAACCAGACCACCGCCACGCCCAACTGCACCAAGATCGGCACGCGCAGCGCCATGTGGACCGCGTCGAACATGGAGACCCCCGCGATGGCGGCGGTGAACAGCACCGCCCCGCCCAGGCACGTGTACCGGAGCCGATCGGTCGGGCTCTTCAGCAGACGGGTGTCCGCCCCCGCGTACCAGATGAGGAGCGACCGGCGCTTGCCCTGGTCCCCGTCGTACCCGCCCGGAGCACTCATGATCGCCCCCTGATTCTCGGCTCGAAAGGGAGAAGATGAGAAGGCTAACCCGCCTTTTATGGTGTGCGCTATAGGGGCGACCGGTTTTTCGGTGGCAATTTGGAGTCGCCGTTCCACTCATTGATGGAATGGGCGGCAGTATTCCATTTCGGAGAGTTATTTGGTGGAACGCGGGCGCGGTCGGAGAAATGTCATTCGCTGCATCCCGGCCGCGAGGCGGGGACGCCTTGGTGCGTGAAGGCGGCCCAGGACGCCGGATCCTCGAGCGGCCGGTCCGGTTCTGTCGCCAGGTGGTACAGGTCATTGGGGAGCTCCGCCAGATCACGGCCCGGGTCGGCCATCCAGCACTGGGACCGCCGGAGGGCCTCGGCCGGGTCCGCCCCCCGGTTCAACTCGTGATGGAAGACGTACATCATCACCGGCGTCGTTGCGTCGTCGACCAGCCACCGGGAGCCGATCACCTCGGCGACGCCGGCCGACCGGAACGCGGTCGAGAGTGTGAGCACCTCGTCGTAGACGGCGCTGGTCAGATCGGTGACACATGCGCTGAGCACCAGCAGCTCGCAGGCTCGGCAGGAGCCAGGGTCGTCCAGGAGATCGGCCAGCCGTAGACGCCCGTCCGTCCCGTCCTCGTGCCCCAGCATCAGCGCCGAGTCCACGGGAGTGGCGTAGGCGACGCCGTGGGTCGCGAGATGCACCATCGTCGCGGTCCGGAGCGCGGCCCGCACCGCCGCCACCGTGCCGCGCTCGAAGCCCGGCTCGGCTTCGTCGCCGAGCATCCGCCCGTCCTGGTAGAAGGCGTCCCGCAGAGCCTCGGTCTCGGTCACCGCGAAGGCCAGCCGCGGGGCGTCGCCGTCGCCGGGATCGGCGACCAGCACGGCGGCCGTCCGGGCGGCATGCGCCACGGTGACCGGGTCCGCGAGCTGACGGCCCGACGCCGCGTACGAGATGACCGCGTCCTCGCAGATGTATCGCAGCCGTTCCCCGGCGGGACGCCGCGCTGCGTGCCAGCAGACCAGGCCCAGTTCGCCGGTCGGCACCAGCACGATGCGGGGTCGGCCGTCCGCCGCGAGCGGCACGCAGCGGGCGAGCACGTTCGCCATGATCCCCGGCCAGGCCCAGTCGCACAGGTCACCGAGCGCGGCCGCCCAGTCGGCCCGGTCCACGGCCTGGCGTTCCCGGGCCTCGACGTAGCGGCGCAACGGTTCGGTGTCTGCGGCGGCCAGGCCGGGAAGCGGCTCGGCCAGTGGCTCGCCGTTCCTGCCGATGATGAGCGCCCATCCGTGCTCGGTTCCCGGGCACAGGTAGACGAGGGCGTCCGCGCCCGCGCGTTCCAGAGCCGCGCCGAGTTCGGGCGGCACGGGCGGAGTGAACAGCCGATCGGCTGCCGGCCGTTCGGCCAGCACCGTGACCGCCCTGCGGTGCAGATCCGCCGCCATCTCCCCGCCGGTCACGGCGGTGAGCAACAAGTTCATGGGGTCCGCTGGGAGCAGGCGATCGGGCCGGCGCGCGCACCACTGCTCCGCGAGGTCCTCCCGGCCGGCCTCCCGCAACAGCTCCGGGGTCGAGGTGAACGTGGTCGCCGCGTGGAGCACCATGCCGCGCCCGAGCTCCAGCGCCTCCACCGCCCTGGCCGGTTCGCCGTCCTCCAAGGCCCACGCCGCCACCTGGGTGGCCAGCCGGCCGGCGGTCCGCGCCCCGACCATGCCGTCCTCCGGGCCGATCTGCAGCAGTACTCCGCGGAGTTGTGCGCGCAGCGCGAGCAGGCCCGTGCCCACGGCGTCGTCGTCCGGACCGCGCCGTCGACGCAGCGCCTCGGCGAGCGTCGAGAGCAGGCTGGGCGCCATCGCCCCACCGCCGTCCGGCGGCAGGAGGGCCAGGGCTTCCCGTAGGTACGCGATACTGGTGCCCAGGCCACCGGGCCGGGCCAGTTGCCCCTGCGCGAGGGTCGACAGGAGCGCCAGCCGCTGCGCCTGCGAGAAGGTCTCCGTTGCGGCGGCGCGCTCCAGTGCCTCGACCGAGGCGGCGATCTGGGGCTCGTCGTCTTCGAGTAGCCCGTACATCAAGCTCACGGACGCGGTCATGACGTTCAAGCCCTGGAGCCACGGGCGGTCGGTGTCAGGCGGCGCCGCGTCGCCGAGTTCGGCCAGTTCGGCCAATGCGGACCGCACCTCGTTCGTGTCGTTGGCGCCGATGGCGTGCTGCAGGCGCAGGAGGGCCAGGATTCCGGCGAGGAACCGCCGCCAAGGATGGTCGGCCGGCAGCACGCCGACGGCCCAGGCGAGTTCGTCGCGCGCCTTGGCGAACTCTTCTGTCTCCTGGCGTTCCCACGCCTCCTGCGCCCGCATGGACGCCATGACCCCGCACATCATCGTCAGGCCGGTGTTCTCCTCGGGACCCGCACGGACCAGGTCACGTGCGGTGGTGAAGAACGTACGGGCCGCCTGCGCGTGCTGGAGGCTCCCGTGCGCGAGATGGGTTCCCGACAGGACGGCGCCGAACAGGCCCATCGCGGCGGGAATCGTCCGGTCGTCGCCCGGCAGCCTGGGCAGCGCCGCGTGCACCACGGACGCGGCCTCGCGGTGCGCCTCGTCGCCGCCGTCCCTGATCCATCGCAGAAAGAGCGTCATTCCCAGGAGGAACTCCTGGCGGGCGGCGTCCGAGGCGTCCTCCGCCGAGCCGGTCTCGGAGGCCTTGCGGCGCGCGTCGGCGGCGACTTCTCTGGCAAGCTCGACGGCACGGTCCACGGCGGGGACTCCGACCTCACCCGGCGGCCTGGACCGCCAGGGATCGGTGAACTCGGTGATCGTGGTGACGTCGGCCAGTATCGAGCGCATGATGCTGAAGTACGGGTGGTCCGCCGACAGGAGCTCCTCGCCCTCGGTCAGATAGCGGAGTGCTTCCTCCAAGTCGTGGAAGGTGTCGAGCGAAGTACGTCCGAGCTCTTGGGCCAGCAGGGCGCGCATGACGTCGCTCGGCGTCAGGGCACCGAAGATGTCATCAGCCTTGTCGGCGGCTTCGCGGGTCATCTCAGGCGAGCCGGACTCTCGCGCCTTGCGGAGTTCGGCCCACGCCGTCAGGGCGGGCAGCCAGTCCTCGGTTCCCGCCATGTGAGTGAGCCCCTCGGTGTCGGAGAGAAGATTGATCATCAGGTCCAGTCGGCGGCCGAGATCCTCCTCGATCAGCAGGCGGCCGACCTGGGCGCTCATCCGCGCCCAGGCCCGGACCGGGGCGGGCCACAAGTCCGAGGCCGCCTCGTCGTCCAGGAAGGCGATGCCCCGCGTGATGTCCGGTACGGCCCGCGCCCGGTCCAGTTGGAATCCGGCCATGATGCTCACCACCCGGTCGAGTTCCCCCGGACGGGTGGCACGCAGTGCCTTCGGCAGATGCCTGGTGATGAGCGACTGGCCGAGCAGCAGGCAGCAGATGGGGAGGTCGACCGGGGCGACGGCAGGGTGGACAGCGGCCGTGCGGAGCGCGGTGATCGCGTCTTCCGCGTCCCGCTCCGGACCCTCCGCGACGCGGAGGCGGACGAACAGCAGGACCCCGAGGCGTACCAGGCGCGCCGGATCGTCGCTGGTCCCGCCGCTCAGCCCGGCGATGCCCTCGTCGAGGAGTTCCCTGGAGGCCGGGACTGCAGGCGCGTCGTCGTCCGGCCGCAGCCGCAGGCAGCCGTCGGCGATCAGCATCCCTTTCAGGACACCGATCTCGGTCCGTCGTGGGCCGGGCCCCGGGGGCAGTGTGGCCTCCTCCGCGCGCAGCACACCGATCCGCCGGGCGAATTCCGTCATGACCAGACCTCCGCGCTCGGCCGACGGCTCGATTCTGCGGCTGCCCGGCGGGCCGCGCAATTATTCCAACCAACTCGCCAATTGGCTGGAATGTGGAAATGCTATTCCCTTCTTCGCGGTGATCTCCCACACTGAGGGTGGCAGGACGACATGGGGGGGCTCGCTCATGCGTGACGACCATGACTTGTCCTTGTCTGCGTTGGGCGCAGGCCCGACCGGTGACTCATGGCCCGTGCTCGGCGGGGACGACCCTCTTCCTCCTGCGGGTCTGCTCGTATTGCTGGCCTACGGGGCGGCCCTCGTGGCCGAGCCGCAGCCGGTACGCGAACTCGATCCGTGGAGGGCCGTCGCTGTGCAGGTGGTGGCCTGCAACGGTCGGCTGCTGTCCTTCCAGGCGTGCAGCGGCGACAGGTCGCTGCCCGCACCGCTCCGGCCGACCGGGCTTCGCCCGTCGGCGCTGACGGCCGAGGTCCGCCGGTACGACGACCGGCTGAGCCAAGCCCGTCAGCGCTACCGCCGAACGTGTGCGGCCGAGGCGCTCCAGTTGCTGGCCGACCTGCCGCCTACGCCTCTGGACAAGGCGCGGCAGCTGACCGAGGGGGGCGGTTCGGCGGAGTCGGCCGCTGGCCTCGGCGCACGAGTACGTCGGCGGCTCGCCGTCCTGGAGCCTGAGACCTCGCCGGAGGATCGGGCCTCGGCGCTCGAACTCGCGGCGCGGGCGCTCGGGGCGAAGTCGGGTGCGGCGGCCGCCGCCCTCGCCGACCGGCTCGCCACGGCGGTGCGCGAGATCAACGCCGTGACCCGGCGTCGCCGTGGCCAGGCCGTCCTGGCGGCGGCCTACCTTCAGGTCATCAGGGCCGCCGGCCGCCCGACGGCCGACGGCTGGCTGGAGCGGCGGCTGATCTCGGTGCTGCACGGCGGCGCGACGCTGAACGCCGACCTGCTCGACGCGGCCGAGCGGCTCCGGGTCAGGTACGAAGAGCGGGCCGAGCAGGAGTACCTGCTGGACCGCGTCCAGGGCCACTTCGACCGGTCCGGTGTCACCCTGGAGGTGGACCGGCGTGACGCCAGGCGGGGCGTGCTTCTCAGCGGGAGGTCCGGCAGGGTCCTGCTGGCCGCCGGGGAGGTGACCGGCGGACCGCCGGGGGACGGTCCGACCTCGCATGAGTTCCGCCGCGCCTTCCTCATGCTGCGATTGTGTCTGGGGAGACGGCCTGTGTGGAACCCGGGAGCGTTCCCTTGAGCGGCCGCGTCTCTACGTCACAGTCAGCTCGGCCACCAGCTTCTCGGCCTGGGTCCGCTGCCAGACGGAGACCGCCAGCCTCGCGGAGGTCCCGGCGTGGTGCAGGGCCTTGACCGGATGGCCCTCCCGGTGGGCGCGGGCGAGCAGCAGGTCGCACCGGCCCGGCTCGATCTGCATGGCCTTCTCCTGGCCGACCAGCGGGTCGAGGATCTCGATGGCGGCCGTGAGGTCGCCGGTCAGCACAAGCGCGTGCGCGCGGACGACCTGGGCGCGCAGCGTTGCGGCGTGGGACCAGCCGAACCGGCGGCGGCGCTGGGTGAGCTTGTCATGGGTGTTGTCGGCCGCCTCCGCGGCGAGCCGGCGGCGTTCCTCCGGGTCGTCGGTCTCCTCGGCCAGCAGGATCAGGGTCTGGGCGAGCACGACGTGGGCGATCCATGTGAACGGCAGGTGGGCGCCGAAGCGGTCGACCCGGCGCTTGGTCTCCTCCTCCAGAATCCCGAGCGCCTCCTTGATGTCGCCGGGGCGGCCTCGGTCCCGTACGGCGACCGCGTAGTTCGCCCGCGCGGTGGACAGCCGCGGATCCTCCTCGGGGAGCAGCCGTCGCCGGCGTTCCCACTCCCGTCGGTACAGCTCGGCCGCGCGCTCCGGGTCGCCGGGGTGTCCGCGTCGCTTGACGTACTTGGCGCGCATGGTGTTGATTACCAGCCGGGCGGGGTCCTCGTCGGGGAGCCCGGCCGCATGCCGCGCGAGGCCTTCCCACACCATTACGGCGTCGGCGGCGTCCCGCTCCCGGCACAGCTCGCGCTCCAGTTCGCACTTCGCCAGCAGCCAGGAGGACTTGCTGAGGTCCTCGCGGCGGGCGGCCTCTTCGGTGAGTTCGCGCAGCGGTCCTACGTCCCGGGTGTCGGCCGTGTAGGCGAGCACGGCGGTCAGCTCGGCGACGAACTCGGTCTCGGCGGGCACGTTCAGGCTCCTTCGGCGAAGCGGCGCAGCAATTCGACGGAGACGCCGTGCGGCAGTGCCCGGCCGACCTCGTCCTCGGACATCCGGTCGAGCAGGTGGAGTACATCGCGCACCCTCTCCCGCTGGCCCTCCAGCGACCGCAGGATGGCTTCGGGGGCCTGGAAGGCCGTGTCGAGCAGCCGGTCGTACACCACGTCGACCACTGTGGCGGGCAGGTCCCCCAAAGGACCGTCGGCGGTCTCGACGACGCTCTGCAGGAGCTGTTCGGCCTCCGGCTCGGACAGAGTGCCGTCGACGACCACGCACAGGTCCTGTACGGCGCTGTAGGGCGGCGCGTAGCAGCCGGCGATCGCGAACTCGGGTTCGTGCGTGGCCCACAGGACGATCGTGTGCAGCAGAGACGTCGCGACCGTACGCTCAGGCCAGCGCGGGCAGCGGCGCAGCGCCTTGATCCAGCCGGTCCGGTACTCCCCGTACGACCAGACCTTGGCCTCGATCACGGCCTTGGCGACGATGTCGAGCCGACCAAGACGGGAGGTGCGGGGCGGACCGTCGAGCGCGTGGACGAGCGAGTCCTGATTGAAGACGCTGTAGATTGTCGAGGACGAGTCGTGCCCCGTGAGCCGGTTGAGCTCCTCGCGGGTGGGCAATCGCGCGGGGTCGTGCGCGTCTCGCAGGAGAGTGCGCAGGGCGTGGAAGTACTGGGTGCGGGACTTCGCCCGGCGCATGTCGGCGAGCCATCTGGCGGTGGGAGTGGTCTCGAGCTGCGATACCGGATACGCCATCGTCGCCCCCTCCGAGAATTGATCTTGATGCAAAATCAAGATCGACTTGGCCTGTCATTCAGGATTTCTTGATTCTCTCCAGAACAACCCCTCTCGAATCATCTCGTTTATTGGAATCGAGGGGGATTGGGCAGTATTTATCCGACTTCTGGCAACTATCAGCCATAGTGTCACTTTTTTGGGCTGGCAATGTGGAGTGCGGAACGGCGAATCTCGGAGGTGAAACCACACGACCCCGGGAGGTAAGCATGCGGCGATGCGGAGACGACGACGAGGAGCCATGACCGTATGTCGTTCAGGCAGGCGAAAGGGGTGCGTCGATCGCGGCACGGAGCGGGCGGAGCCAGGAGTTGACCTGCTCGATCCCCTCCGGCCGGTCCAGGTCGACGGTCAGGTGCGGGCGGGCCTCGAACGGGGCCCGCCCGCACCGCCCGCCGAAGAGCATGATCGCGCGCTCGGGCGAGTTGCGCCGGGACGGCCACACGAGGCCCTGGGCTCCGCTCTCCGCGGTCCAGAGCTGTCCGGCCCACGCCCGCGTGTACGCCCAGCCGTCCTCGTTGACGTTCAGCAGCCAGTCGTCCTGGCTGACCGCAGCCAGGTCACGCGTCCTGACCAGACTGACCAGCGACAGCTCGACCCTCGTCCGTACGGCACTCAGCAGCCGACCGGCGACCTCCGCGTGCGCGATCAACCGGGCGTCCTTGCCATCGTCGAACATCCGCCGCCTGAGCAGCACCTCCGCGAGCGCGGTTGTCGGGTCTTCCGCCGTGTAGTAGCAGTGGTAACGGTACAGATTCGTGCCATTGAACCGGGTTCCGGTGAAGATCGGGTCCGCTCGCGGTGGGACGAACGCGCCCGCCCGCCGAGACCGCCGGTGCAGGCGCCACAGAACGGTCCCGACCGGAAGCACTAGGCGATTGGCGCTGCCGGGGACGTGATCGCCGGGAAGGGGCTGTAGCGGCATGTCAGATCTCCTCCAGCAAGGCCCTGGCCTGCCGGGCCAGCAGCTCGTCGGGCACCACGCCGATCAGCCGTGCCGGAACCCTGCCGCCGAGCGCGCTGTCAGGACTCAACCACCAGTCGGCGACTCCCCAGGGGTCGCGGTCGGCGCCGAGGACCCGGTTGATCTCCGCCGCGACTGGGCGGACGGCCCCGTCCCGATCGAACTGGAACTCCGGCGCCCGGCGGCTGCCATCGGGCGCGGTCAGCACCAGCAGGCCGGGCTGAGCAGCCGCGATCGCCCGTGCGGGCTCCTCGAGCAGGCGGCTTCGCGCCATCGCGATGATCTCCGCGGTCGTCGGCGGGCCGGCATCCAGCGCGGCCAGCAGTTCCCGGGCCAGCGCCCGGATCTCCTCCCACTCGTGCTTGGCCGGCCGTGACGGCGCCGTGTCGACCGTGCGATCGGCGCCCTCGACCAGGAGTCCCGCCAAGGCGTCGTTCCTCGGCAGCACCCGCAGCAGCAGCCGGGTCAGCCGGTTCCACGCCCGGTCGGGGTCGGCTCCCTCGGCCAGTTCCAGGACGATGGTGCGCAGCTCGTCTCCGCCCGGTCGCAGCCGTAGGGCCTGCCGACGCAGGGCGTCGAGCGTCTCGGTCCTGCTCATCCTCGTTCCCCTAGCATCGTCGGCCTTTTCCATTCCTTCGGGCGGATGGACGGTCCACCCCGCTACCAATCAATGCGACTCCATCGGATGCCCTCCTCCCGAAACCAGGAAAGCACTGACGGCCGGCCCGACCTCGGGGGATATCCGGTGGAATCACGGGCGTCATCCGGGTCACGTCAGGCCCTGGCGAAGTGGCTGATCTGGATGGCCGCATGGCGCGCGGGAACAGCGGGCCCGCCTGGACGCCAAACCTCGCGCAGACTCCGTCACTACGGATACTCGGGCATCAACCAGTCGCTACGCCACCTTGTCGGGGTCCTGAGGTCATGTGACCCATCAGGCGCTGGGGAAAGTGACATCCTGCGACCATGACGGATGAGTCGCTCGCCACCGATCACGAAGCGCTGCTCGGCGATCTGCGTGCCCTCCGCGAGCGCGGGCTGCTCCGCCTGCGCGACCTGCGCCTGCCCGCCTTGCGTGCGGCGGCGCGCGGCTTCGACCGCAGCGGCCACACCGGGCACGCCGAGATCGAGGCACTGCTCAGGGCCGCGCTCGACCAGCTCGACCCTGGCAACCTCAGGGAGGCCGCCGCCTACACCTTCGGGCTGGCCCCAGGGACCCGGGACTGGCCCTCGGTGGCCCGCCGCCGCCGGTCCGCCGAGCTATACGGCGTCACCCCGGAACACTTCCGCAAGCAGCAGGAACGCGACGTCATCGCACAGGTCGCCGAGCAGATCGAGTTGTTGCGGCGCCCGGCGCCCACCGGCGGGACGACGCCGCTGCCACCGATCTCTGCGGTGCCGTTCGGCGATCCCTCACTCCCGCCGCTGCTGCTGCACCTTGGCCCGATCGAACTCGTCAGCGGCGTGGACATTCTGGTGTCGTCGGAGAACGTCCATCTCGAGATGGCCAAGTCGTACGGCTCCTCGGTGTCGGCGGCACTGCGCCGGGCCGGAGCTGTACGCAAGCCTTCCGGCGAGATCGTGGACGACTGCCTCCAACGTGAGCTGACCGCGTGGGTGTCCCGCCACGCGCGCCCGGGGCTCGCCGTGGCCCCAGGGACCGTCGCCGAGACCGGCCCCGGCGACCTCGCCGGCAACGGGATCCGCCGGGTCTACCATGCGGCTGTGGTGGTGGCCGGTCCAGGCGGATACGACGTGTCGCCCGACGCCATCCGGCTGGCCGTCCACAACGTGTTCCGCCTCGCCGAGCGCGAGAGAACGGGGTTCCGCCCCCCACTGGCGTCGATCTGCTTCCCGCTCTTCGGCACCGGGCGCCGCAGCCTGCTGCCCGTCCCCGTCTGCGCCGCGGCCCTGTGGCGTGGCATCGCCGATGAGTTGGCCGGCGCCCCGCATTGGAGCGTTCACGTCGCGACGCACAACCCGGGCCACGCTGCACAGGTCCTGGAGACCCTGGCGGTCAATCGCTAGGCGCCGTCGCTGTTGCCCAGATGTGGCGGAACTGATCGCACCAGTAGTCGTACCACTGTGGCTGCTCCAGGCGGGTCAGCCACAGGTGCATCCGGTCGGCGGTCGAGCCGTTGCGCACGCCGTGCAGTTCGACAAGGATCGCGCCGTCGGAGGCCGTGGGGTCGACCGCGAAGATGCTGAACCCCGGGTTGAAGCCGTACACGCGGAAGCGGAACGCGCCGGCGTGCCGCGCACTGGCGAGTCCACGCAGGCAGCTCATCGCTGTGCGCAACGAGTCGGGGAACGGCTGCCCCGGGAAGCGGGTCGCCTCGGTGAGCTGCCGCGTCGCGAGGCGCACAGCGGCCTCGGCGCCGTCGTCGAGGACCACGACGCGAACATCCGCGTCAGACCTGGACAGGACGTGTCGGCGGAGCACATCACCGTTCGGCGAGGTGAGGACGTTCTTGCCGGACGGGGCGAACAGCCACACCTCACGTGCGGTGCTCAGCCGCTTCCCCAGCCGGCGGTCCTCGATCGCCTGTCGGTTGCCGAGCAGGCTGGAGGGCGTCCTCTCGGATGCGGCCGCCCGCGCGACCAGCAGGGCTACTCCGGAGGTCAGCACCGCCCAGCGCAACCCCTGCGGGGCCAGGTCGCCGAAGACCGAGAGGAGCGCGCAGGCCAGCGCGCCCGCCGTGACGGCGTGCGCCTCGAGATTTCGCCGCCTTCTGAGGTCCTCCCGAACCTGGACAAGAGCACCACGCAACCGAACCTCCCCGAACCGCCGGACGAGCACCACGATCGCCCCGGACGGCTCACTCGGGACAGGCCAGAACAAGGACACTACGCTCCCTCACCGGTCAGAATTCCCAGCGGAAGCCGTACCCCACACCCGGGGTGAGCCGGTCGAAGTGCCGGTACGCCTCGCCGACCCCGTCGAGTTCGACCACGGGCAGGTCACGCGGTGCGTCGTCGATGACCCGGGGCGGCACGCCGTCGAGGAGCCAGAGGCGGCGAGGCGGATGCCCGGGAGCGAACCGGACCCTGACGGTGCCTGCGTCGCAGCGGCCGAAGGGCGTCAGCGCGTAGTGCGGCGCCAACGGATCGCCGGGCGACAGCGTGAACCGCATTGCCCAGGTGTGGCGGTCACCCGCGCGCAGCTTCCGGGGCAGATCAAGGATGAAATGAAAATGGCTCGCGCTCGGCCGGGCGCGTCCGGCCAGGCGGGCACCGAAGAGCACGTCGGCCCCAAGCTCGAGCGGGCTCGCGCCAGGCGTGGCCGCCGGCAAGCTCATGGCCAGTGTGATCTGGTCCACGGTGCCGTCGCGTACGACGATCGTGCGTTCTTCCAACACCTCGATCCCAGGGACGTCCAGCCGGACCAGCGTCCTGACGAGTTCGGGGTGCCACTCCGCCGGCCGGTCCGTGGGCTCGGCCGGTTGCTCGCGCTCCAGGGACTCGGCTAGGAGCAGCAGTGCCTCCTCGTAGCGGCGCCTGGCGGTGCGGGCGTCGCGTTGCAGGTGCTCGGCCAGCCAATCGAGACGTTCGCGTAGGAATCGCTGGGTGGCCTCGGGGTGCAGAGCCAAAGCGGCCCGCGCCGCATCGCGCAGATCCTCGGGAAGAGAGTCCGTCTTGGCGACGAGCAACGCCGCGAGCGCGTCGCGGCCCTCCGCTAAGCCACGCAGCAGTGGGCCGACCGAATCGTCGAGATGCGCTGTGAGCAGGCCGCGCCCTCGGCAGAGCCTGCGAAGTTCCTCGTAAAGTTGGCTTGACATCTCCACCAGCCTCCGCCGTACAGCTTTGATTCCGCCGTGACATCGTTCAGTGTCACCCGTGAGGTCACGGACGTGGGCTGTTCGGGGTGAGGGTGTCACTGAGGGAAGGGCGTTTTGTTGCTTGTAGGGTTCCGGCATGGACGACGCGGTGTTTCTGCTGGAATGGCTGCTTGAACAGCGTGTCCATGCCTTCCTGCGAGTCGACGTGGATCGCCCGCGGCGGCCTTGGACCTTCCATGCCAGCGGTGGAGCGCTCGCTGATGCCGTGGTGAGGGTCGATGCCGACTCGGCCGAGGATTGCCTATGGCGCGCTTACGAGGCGCTCAAGAAAGCAGGGGTTCGGCCTCCCTGCGTGACGATGACAGTTGGCCAAGTGGCGCTGCCCCGGAAGACGGCGGTCCGGTGGGGCGCAGATGGATCCGGGGCCAGCCCACGATGCTGCGGTGAGATCAGACGTCCGGCTCGGGTCTGGAGACGCCCCTACACTCGGCTTGCTCCGGGTGTACGTGGGGTGTGAAGGTGTGGGGCGGGGTTAGGGCCTGTCTCGAAGTCCAGTGTGTGTCGGTGTGTCGTGGTTACCAAGCAGTGAGGTCTCCGGTAGAGGGTTCATCGACCAAGAAAAACCTGAACCACCGGAGACCTCGTGGCCACCCTAAAGGTTGTCCCGTAATGATCAGGGCATGCAGGTCGGGGATGTTGCGGCGGGCCTGTTGGTGGGGTGTCGTGCCGGTTGTTGGTTCAGTCGGTCATGGCCAGGTTGCGCATGAGGG
>NZ_RFFG01000091.1 GCF_003696215.1 Actinomadura harenae
TCGGCGGCGGCCCGGACGAGCCGGGTCTTGCCGATCCCCGCCTCGCCCGTGACCAGGACGGCGCCGCCCTGGCCGCGCCGCGCGCCCGCGAGCCGCCGCTCCAGTTCGGCCAGCTGCCCGGCGCGCCCGATCAACCGGTCACCCTCGGGTTCGGGCTCGGGCTCGGGCTCGGAGGGCGCCACGACGGGCGCGGGCGCGGGGGCTCGAACGAGCAGGTCGGGCGACTGGTCGAAGACGGCCTTCTCCAGGTCGCGCAGCTCCGGGCCGGGACTCAGGCCGAGGTCGTCCGACAGGCGCGTCCGGACGCGGCGCAGCGCGGCCAGGGCGTCGGCCTGGCGTCCGGCCCGGTAGAGCGCGAGGACGAGCAGGGACCAGGTGCGTTCCCGGTACGGCTCGGCCCCGGCGATCTCCTCCAGCCCGGTGACCAGGGACGCGTCGTCGCCCAGGGCGAGGCGCGCGTCGTAGAGGTTCTCCAGGGCGGCGAGGCGCGCCTCGGCCAGCCGCGCGACGACCGGGAGCGCGAACTCCTGGTCGGCGAACTCCCCCAGCGGGTCGCCCCGCCACAGGTCCAGGGCGCGGCCGAGGGTCTCGGCGGCCCGCCGGTGATCGCCGCGCGCGAGGGCCGTCCGGCCGTCCTCGGCCTCGGCGGTGAACCGCCAGAGGTCGATCCGCCCGGGCGGGACGGCCAGCAGGTAGCCGGGTTCGCGGGTCAGCAGGATCGTCGGCGGGGTGCGCGGCGGGCGGTCCGGTTCGAGGGCCTTGCGGAGCGGCGCGATGTACGCCTGGAGCGTCCGGGTCGCCCCGGCGGGCGGCTCCCCGGCCCACAGCTCGTCGATCAGCCGGTCGAGGGAGACGACGCGTCCGGGTTCCAGGGCGAGCATCGCGACGAGGGCCCGCTGCTTGCGCGTGCCGAGGTCGAGCGCGCCCCGTCCGGCCGCGGTCACCTCGAGCGGGCCGAACAGCCGGAACTCCAGCTCCTCCGTCATGGTCCTCCCCCTCCGGAACGCTCCATCCCCACGGTGCGTCCGAAAGATCAGCCTATGGGACCCCAGCTCAGGTGGGACCCCAGCTCAAGCCCAGCTCGTTCCCAACGTCCACGCGGGACGGTGGAGCCGTTCACCCCGAACGACGACATGAAGGACATGACATGAGCCTTGGGAACGAACTGCGCACCGTCCTCCGCGGCACGGTCCTCGAGGCCGGGGACGCGGGCTTCGAGGCGGCCCGCCGGCCCTGGAACCTCGCGATCGAGCAGCCGGTCCTCGCGGTGGTCGAGGCCGCGGGCGCCGACGACGTCGCGGCGCTCGTCCGGCGCGCCCGGCTGGCCGGGCTGACCATCACGACGCAGCCCAGCGGGCACGGCGCGAGCGGCGACAGCGAGGGGACGATCCTGCTGCGCACCGGACGGCTGGACGAGCTGAGCGTCGACCCGGCGGCCCGCACCGTCCGCGTCGGCGCGGGCGTCCCGTGGGGGCGGGTGCTGGAGGCGGCGGGCCCGCACGGCCTGACCGGCCTGGCGGGGAGCAGCCCGGTCGTCACGGTCACCGGCTACACGCTCGGCGGCGGGCTGAGCTGGTTCGGGCGGAGGCACGGCTTCGCGTCGAGCAGCGTCCGGGCCTTCGAGGTCGTGGACGCGACGGGCGCGCAGGCCCGCGTGACCGCCGAGTCCGACCCCGACCTGTTCTGGGCGCTGCGCGGCGGGGGCGGCGACCTCGCGATCGTCACCGCGATCGAGTTCGACCTGCACCCGGCGCCCGAGCTGTACGGCGGGCGGATGCTGTGGCCCGCCGACCGGGCCCGCGCCGTCCTCGACGCGTACCGCGAGGTCACCGCGTCCGCGCCGGACGAGCTGACCGCCTGGTTCGAGCTGCTCCAGTTCCCGGGGGCCGCGCCGCTGGTCGCCGTCGACTCCACGTTCCTCGGCGCGGGCGGCGACGGCGAGGCGCTGCTGCGCCCGCTGGAGAAGGTGGACGGGCGGATCTCCGACTCGCGCGGCCCGCTGCCGGTCGCCGAGCTGGCCTCGATCACGGCCGAGCCGACCGACCCCGGGCCGGGGCGGTCGCGCTCCGAGCTGCTGACCGGGCTGACCGACGAGGTCGCGGACGTCCTGCTGGACCGCCCGATCGCCCCGCTGCTCAGCGTCCAGGTGCGGCATCTCGGCGGGGCGCTGGCCCGGCCGTCCGACTCGGCCGCCGGGCACCTGGACGAGCCGTTCGCGCTCCACATGTTCGGGATCCCGGGCGAGGACGGCGGCGCCGCCGTCGCCGCGCGGCAGCGGGAGATCGCCGACGCGCTCATCCCCCACACGACCGGGCGCAAGCCGTTCACGCTGCTCGCGCCCGGCGAGCGCGCCGCCCAGGCGTTCACCCCGGACGCGCTGGACCGGCTCCGCGCCCTGAAGCGCCACCGCGACCCGCGCGGCACGTTCCGCGGCAACTTCCCGCTCCTGAGCGGAATGTGACACGAGACACTTCCATACTCGTACCCCCTATGGGTATTGTCTCCGCAGTCGAACCGAGAAGCGATCCGAAGGAGCAACACCAGTGGGTACTCAGGAGCGCATCGTCGTCGTCGGCGCGTCGCTGGCGGGGCTGCGCGCGGCGGCGACGCTGCGCGAGGAGGGGTTCGCCGGAGCGCTCACCCTCGTCGGGACCGAACCGCACCGGCCGTACAACCGGCCGCCGCTGTCCAAGAGCGTGCTGGAGGGCGACGACGACGTCAGCCTGCCCGGTTCCGAGGAGATCGACGCGGACTTCCTGGGCGGGCGCGGCGCCGTCCGCCTCGACGACGGCGCCCGGACCGTCACCCTGGACGACGGCGCCGAACTCCCCTACGACGGCCTCGTGATCGCCACGGGCGCCCGCCCGCGGCGCCTGCCCGGGGACCGGGCCGACCTCGCCGGGGTGCACGTGCTCCGCACCCTCGACCACGCGCTCGAACTGCGCGAGGCCCTGGCGGGCGTCCAAGGGCGGGTCGTCGTCATCGGCGGCGGGTTCATCGGCGGCGAGGTCGCCTCGACCGCCCGCGCCGCCGGGCACGACGTCACCGTCATCGACGCCGCCGAGCCGATGGCCCGCGTCCTCGGCGGGACGGTCTCCTCCTGGCTCGCCGGCCACCACCGCGACAACGGCGTCGACCTCATCACCGGCACCCGTGTCACGGAGCTGACCGGCGAGGACGGGCGGGTCACCGGCGTCCGGCTGGACGACTCCTGGACCGTTCCGGCCGGGCTGGTCGTCGTCGCGACGGGCGTCGTCCCGAACACCGAGTGGCTGGAGGGCAGCGGCGTCCGGGTGGACGACGGTGTGGTGACCGACGACCGCCTGTTCGCGGCCGGCCACGCCGACATCGTCGCCGCCGGGGACGTGGCGCGCTGGCCGCACACGCTGTTCGGGGACGAGACGGTCCGGATCGAGCACTGGTCGAACGCCAACGAGCAGGGCGCGCACGCCGCGCGGAACCTGCTGCGCGGGCCCTTGGAGGCCGTCCCGTTCAGCCAGGTCCCGGCTCTGGGCACGCGCGTGCACGGCACCCGCGTCCAGTACGCGGGCCTCCCCCACCTCGCCGACGCGAGCACCGTCGTCGAGGGCGCCCCCGAGGACGGCAGGTTCTCCGTCGCCTTCACCCGCGGGGGCGTCCTGGTGGGCGCGGCGACGGTGAACTTCCCGAAGGAGCTCACCCGCCTCCGCAAGGCGATCGCGGCGGGCGAGTCCCTCTAGGCGAGCCTTCTTAGGCGATTCCCTCTGGTCAGCGGCCCTCGGCCATGGCGACGGCGGGCTCGTCCGCCGGGGCCCCGGCCGGGGCCTCCGCGCGGGCGCGGGGCTGGGCCAGGGCCGCGTAGACGGCCACGGCCCCGACGGCGCTGACCGCGGCGAGCCCCCAGAGGCTCACGTGCAGCGCGTGGGTGAAGGCGGCGGCCAGCCGGACGTGGTCGCCGCCGCCCAGGTCCCCGGCGGCGACGTCCGCGGCCAGGCGGTGCGACGGGACGCGGGTCCCGACCAGGCTGACCAGGACGGCCCCGAACACCGCGATCACGATGGCCTCGCTGCCGAGCCGCATGGTGTTGAGGAACCCGGCGGCCATCCCCGCGCGGGCGGGCTCGACGATGCTCATCGCGAGCCCGTCGTTGATCCCGAAGGACAGCCCCGCGCCGAGCCCCACCAGGAGCAGCGGCCCCGCGAGGACCCAGGGGGACGACCCGGGCTCGATCACGGTGAGCCAGGCGTCCCCGGCGGCGAACAGCAGCAGCGACAGGCCGATCAGCCCCCGCGGCGACACACCGCGCGTGGCCAGCGCCCCGGCGACGGGCGGCGTGACGAGGACGGGCCCGGTGAGCAGCAGCATGACCGTCCCGGCGCGTCCGGCGGACATCCCGCCCGCGCCGACCAGGTACGTCGGCAGGTAGGTCAGCAGCGTCACGAACCCGAACGTCGTGACGACCGGGACGAGGCAGAGCGCCAGGAAACGGCGGTCGCGGACGAGCGTCAGGTCGAGCAGCGGCGCCGCCTTCCGCGCCTGGAGCCTGACGAAGAGGACCAGCAGGACCACGCCGCCGACCAGCAGTCCCAGCACGGCCGGACCCGTCCAGCCCCACTGCGGGCCCTGCACCGCGCCCAGCACCAGCGCGCCCAGCGCGGCGACGAACATCAGCGCGCCCGTCCCGTCCATGCGGGGACGCTCCGGCGCGCGCGACTCCGCCACGAACCCGGCGCCGCACAGCGCCGCGATCAGGATCGCCGCGTGCAGCGCGAACGTCGCGCGCCAGCCGAGACCGCCGACCAGCCATCCGGACAGCGTCGGCCCGGCGGCCAGGCCGAGCCCCGCCGCGCTTCCCATGGCCGCGAACGCGCGGGTCCGCGCGGCGCCCTCGAACGTCGTCGCCAGGATCGCGCCGCCGCTGGCGAACACCCCGGCCCCTCCGGCGCCCGCGACGGCGCGCGCCACGTCCAGGGCCACGATCCCGGGCGCGAGCGCCGCCGCCAGGGACCCGGCCGCGAACAGCGCCGCGCCCGCGACGAACACCCGGCGGCGTCCCACCAGGTCGGCCGTCACGCCCGCGACCAGCAGGAACGCGGCGAAGACGAGGTTGTAGGCGTTCATCACCCACTGCAGCGGCGCCCCGGACGTGCCGAGCGCCGTCCCGATCCCGGGCAGCGCGACGGCCGCCCCCGAGATCGACATCGGCACCGTGGCGAACGCCGCGAGCACCACCGCGAGGGTGAGCCCCGGACGGGACGAACGTGTCGGCTTACTGGTCACAGGCCCACTCCTGGCGGTTCCCACGGGCGACCCCAGCGGCCACCGAGGAGATAATGCCACCGAGTGGCAAAAGCTGTCAAAAGGCGAATGATCACAAGGGGCGAGTGGCGGCAAGGGGCGAAAGCCCCCTGGTGGTACGCTGGCCGGGTGCCCCAGACCACCCCCGCCGGGGTCCGGGAGGACCTCAGCGCCCTGCCGCTCCGCGAGCGCAAGAAGCTGCGGACCCGCCGCGCCCTGGCCGAGACCGCGCTCCACCTGTTCGTCGAGCGCGGCTACGACGCGACGACCCTCGACGACCTGTGCGACGAGGTCGAGGTGTCCAAGCGGACGTTCTTCCGCACCTACCCGTCCAAGGAGGACGTCGCGCTGGCCGCCGACAGCGACCTGTGGTCGGCCTACCTCGACGACGTCGCCGCCCTCGCCCCCGAGGGCCCGCTCGTGGACGTCCTGCACGCCGCGCTGCACACCACGCTCGACTCCATGGACGCCGACTGGGACCGCCGCTTCCTCGCCGCCCGCGACCTCTGCGACACCGTCCCCGCGCTCCAGGCGCACAGCCTGCGCTACTGCCACGACACGACGCAGGCCATCATCGACCAGGTCAGCGCCCGCCGCGGTGTCTCGCCGGACGACGTCCACCTGCGCCTGGCCATCGAGATCGTCGTCGCCTCCTGGCGCACCGCGTCCCTCGCCTGGACCGCCCAGAAGGGCCGCGGCGGCCGCGCCGCCCTCACCGGCCTCCTGACCGCCACCTTCGCGGAACTCCCCACGGCCCTGTCCTTCGCCCCCTGACCGTCACCTGGCCGACCGTCACCTGACCGAACGTCGCCCGGGCGGCGCTCAGCCCCGGCCCCACCGGGGACCTAGGTCCACCCGAACCGGCGACCAGGGCCCCGTGCCACCTACCTCCCCGCATCGCAGGATGAGTCCAGAGGCCACCGCACCCGCGGCGACCGCGTCCCGCGAGGAGAGCCCCCCATGCCCACCCCCGACCAGCCCCTCTCCACGACCGGCACCTCCCCTCACCAGGACCGCGCGGCGACCGTGGCGTGGCTGGGACCGGACCGTCCCCTGCTGCGCTTCCTGACCGCGGCGTGGCTGATCGTCAACATGGTGAGCGTGGTGGTCTGGGCGGTCCTCTGCATCACCGGCCTGCACTGGGAGACCCCGTGGTGGCTGTGGTCCTTCGCCCCTCCCGGCGCGGTCCTCGCCGCCCTCTGGTGGATCACCGACACCAGGCGGACGTGACCTCGCACCTGCCCGGCCCGCCCCGGGCGGCCTGGTGTATGAAGTACGGAGGTCGTCGACGGTCGGGTGTGCTCATGGCTTTGGTGGACGGCGTCACGCGGCGCCGGGAGAGGCGGAGGCAGCTCCCCGAGGAGGTGGCCGCGCATGTGCGCCAGCAGATCCTCGCGGGACGGCTCCGGGCCGGTGACTTCCTGCGAACGGAGCCGATCGCGGAGGCGGTCGGGGTCAGCACCACGCCCGTCCGGGAGGGGCTGCTGACCCTGCGCAGCGAGGGGTTCGTACGGCTCGTGCCCCGGCGGGGGTTCGTGGTCGCGCCGTTCACCCGGCAGGACGTCCTGGACCTGTTCTGGGCGCAGGCACGGCTCGCGGGCGAACTCGCGGCGCGGGCCGCGAAGCGGATCACGCCGGAGCGGCTCCGGCGCCTGGACGCGATCGTCGCGTCACACGCGGAGGCCGCCCGGCGCGGGGACGGCGAGCTCGTCGCCGATCTCGGGCACGCGTTCCACCGGGAGATCAACCTCGCCGCCGACGCGCCCCGGCTCGCGTCGCTGCTGGCGTCCACGGTGAAGCACCTGCCGCCGCACTTCTACGCCTCGCTCGACGCGCAGGTGGCGTCCACGGAGAGGTGGCATCCGGTGCTGGTCGTCGCGCTGCGCGCGGGCGACGCCCGCAGGGCGCGGACCCTCATGGAGGAGCACGTCCAGGAGAGCGCGGGCTTCGTGGTCGCGATGCTCGAACGCAACGGCCTCTGGCAGGACGCCGAGCGCGATTCCTGACGAGGGTCGGTCGCCGCCTTGCCGCCGCTGACCAGGGCATTTAGGCTGGGATGTGACCGGCCCCGGGGAGATGATCCCGGCTGGGGCCGCCGGACCTGCCTGATACGGGGTTTCGACCTATCCAGCGCCGTCCGTCCGCCGATCGAGACTGACGGCGAGGAAGGACGACATGCGCAAGGTAGCCGATTGCAGGCAATTCCCTAGCGATATCAACTGCACGCTGACCATCTCCGGCGAGGAGGACGAGGTCCTGCGTGCGGCCACCGAGCACGCGGTGTCCGCGCACGGGCACACCGACAGCCCCGAACTGCGTGAGCAGCTGCGCGGAATGCTGAAGGACGAGGTGCCGCAGCACGCCTGAACGGTGTGACCGGCAAGCCCGCGGCGACCACCGGCCGGGAGTGCCCGGCCGGTGATCGCTGGTGATCGGGGGCCTCCGGTCCGGTCAGGCGGTCGCCGCCTGAGGGCCGGGAGCCCCGCCTTCGGGCGGGAGCCGCCGTCAGCGCGGGGCCGATGCGGGGAGCAGCGGGCCCTTGCGCGCCTTGCGGGTCGCGGCGAGCGCGCCCACGAGCCCCCCGGCGACACAGGTCGCCAGAAGTCCGGCGTACTGGGGGAACGACACGGCGAACCACGCCTCGCCGGTCATCGACCTGCCCAGCGCGGCCAGCGACAGCGCGGCGATCGCGCTGCCGAGGAGGGCGCCCGCGCCCGTCGCGACGAGCACCTCCCAGCAGACCGCCCGGACGAGCTGGGCGGGCAGCGCGCCGACCTGCCGGAGCAGCCGGAGGCTGTCGCCCCGGTCCGCCATCGCGACGGCCGCCGCGTTCACCACGGCGATCACCGTGAAGACGGTCGCCGAGCCGACCATGACCGGGGCGACCCAGGCGAGCGCGCCGGTCCGGTGGAAGCCCTTCCACACGTCCTCGGTGTCCACGGAGAAGAGGAACGTGCAGGCCAGCGCCATCGTCAGCATCACGGGCGAGACCATCGCCCAGGCGCGTCCGGGGGCGGCGAGCAGGGCCGAGCAGGCGAGCCGCCCGGGGAGCCGGTCGATCCGGATCAGCACGGGCCCGAGCATCCGGACCAGGCCGGTCAGGATGCCGGGGCCGAGCGAGCCGACGCCCACGCAGAGGAGCAGCGTCGTCCCGAAGGCCGCGGGCTCCGCGTCCTTGACCGGCATCCGCGACGTCGCGACCGCCAGCCAGAGTCCGCCGAGCAGCACCGCGCCGCCGAAGACCAGGCGCGGCATGGGCAGGATCCCCCGCTGGACGTGCGTCTCCCGCAGCACCTCCAGCGGCCGCAGCCGCACCGCCCGGCGCGCCGCGCCGAGCGCCGCGCCCAGCATGACCGCCGGGCCCGTGACGAACGCGAGGAGGAACGGGACGGGCGAGAGGTGCACCGGGACGTCCGTCGGGGCGAACCCGACCTCCCGCAGGAACACGGCCATGGCCTTCGCGTACGGGACGGCCAGCACCGACCCGAGCGCGCTCGCCGCGAGGGCCAGGGTCAGCGCCTCGGCGAGGACGAGGCGCCGCATCTGCGGCGCGGTCATCCCGATCGACCGCAGCAGTCCCCACGTCCGGCGGCGCCGTCCGGCGTGGAGGCCGAGCATGCCCCCCACGACGAACACCGAGACGAACCCCGACAGGAACGCGGACAGGATGAGGATCCCGGTCACGCCGTCGAGTTCGGACCTCGGCGCGGCGGCGGCGACCAGCAGGCTGTTGCCGCTGACGAGCACCACGGCCGTCAGCACCGCGACGAAGCAGGCCGCGAAGCCGAGCCGGTCGTTCCGCACGTTCCGCCAGGCCAGACGCAGGATCAGGGGGGCCCGCGCCCAGCGGCGCGCTTGTTCGCTTCTCATGTCCTTGATCATCTGGCGCGGGCCCCGGCGGCGGCTTCGGCCGTTCGGGCACGGCCCGCTCCCCCCGCCGGACGACGCGCCCCCGAGGCCGCCCTCCGGGTCACCCTGACCCCCGTTCCGGGACGCCCGGCCGCGCCGGGTCGGTGACCCTCGGCACATCCTGCTTGAACACGTTCAAGCAAGGGCTACAGTGCCGCCATGAAGGTGGTCATCCCCGGGGGAACCGGGCAGGTCGGAGCGATCCTCGACCGAGCGCTGACGGCGGCCGGACACGACGTCGTCCTCCTGACGCGACGTCCGTCCGGGCCCCGCGAGGTCGCCTGGGACGGCCGGACCCCCGGCCCCTGGACGGACGAGATCGACGGCGCCGACGTCGTCGTCAACCTGGCCGGACGCAGCGTCGGCTGCCGCTACACCCCGGCGAACCTCCAGGACATGATGGACTCGCGGGTCCGGTCGACCGAGGTCGTCGGCGAGGCGATCGCGAGCGCCGCCGTCCCGCCCCGCGTGTGGCTCCAGGCGAGCACCGCGACGATCTACGCGCACCGCTTCGACGCGCCGAACGACGAGGCGACGGGCGAGATCGGCGGGCGCGAGCCCGGCGTCCCGCGCTACTGGGAGTACAGCGTCCGCATCGCGCGGAACTGGGAGGCCGCGCAGCTGCGCGCCGACACGCCGCGCACCCGCCGCGTCGCGCTGCGCACGGCGATGGTGATGAGCCCGGACCGCGGCGGGATCTTCGCCCACATGCTCGGCATGGTCCGGCTCGGCCTCGGCGGGCCGGTCGCGGGCGGCGGCCAGTACGTCTCGTGGATCCACGACGCCGACTTCGTCCGGGCGGTCCTCTTCCTCATCGAGCGCGAGGACCTGAGCGGACCGGTCAACCTCACCTCCCCGGAGCCGCTTCCCTACCGCGACTTCATGCGGAACCTGCGCAAGGCGTGGGGCGTCCCGATCGGGCTCCCGGCCACCGCGTGGATGGCGGAGTTCGGCGCCCTGGCCCTCCGCTCCGACACCGAGCTCCTCCTGAAGAGCCGGCGCGTGACGCCCGGACGCCTCCTGGACGCGGGCTTCGCCTTCGAGCACGAGGAGTGGCCCGGCGCCGCCCGCGACCTGGTCGCCCGCGTCCGCTCCCGCTCCTCCTAGCGGCCACGACCCCGCCCTCCGCCGGCCGCCGCCCCCTCCCCCAGGGGACGGCGGCCGGAGCGTTTTCCCAGGTCAAGCCCGTGATCAATGCGTCCCCGGGAATGCTTCGGCCGGGCGGGCGGTTGACCCTTCGGGTCCCTCGCGCGACGCGCGTGCTAGGGTGCGGACCGTCCTTCGAGGAGGAGTTCCCGACATGGTGAGTGACGACGACATCTCCGGCTGAGAGGCCCGGGCGTCCGGGCGCGTTCTGATCGTTCTCTGATCCGCGACCGGCTCAGCGTCGTCCCCTGTTCACCTTTTCCCGTGTTCGGCCTTGTGCTGCCGCATGGGCGTTCTTCCAAGGACTCACGCATGTCCGTATCTCCCATCATCGTTTCCGGCCTGTCCTTCGTCTGGCCCGACGACGTCCCGGTCTTCCAGAACCTCACCTTCAGCGTCGAGGCCGAGCGCGTCGGCCTGGTCGCGCCCAACGGCGCGGGCAAGAGCACGCTGCTGCGCCTCGTCGCGGGCGTCCTCACGCCGTCCGCCGGGTCCGTCACGGTCGAAGGCGTCCTCGGATACCTTCCGCAGGACCTCCCGCTGACCGCCGGACGCTCGGTCGCCGACGTCCTCGGGATCGCGGAGGTGATCGCCGCGCTGGACGCCATCGAGTCCGGCGACACCGACGAACGCCACTTCGCCGCCATCGGCGACGACTGGGACGTCGAGGACCGCGCCCGCGCCGAACTGGAGCGGCTCGGCCTCGGCGGCGTCTCCCTGCGCGACCCGCTCGACCGGCTCAGCGGCGGCCAGATCGTGTCGCTCGGTCTCGCCGCGCTCCTGCTGCGGCGTCCCGACGTCCTCCTGCTGGACGAGCCGACCAACAACCTCGACCTCGCCGCCCGCCGCAAGCTCTACGACCTGCTGGAAGGCTGGCGCGGCTGCGTCCTGGTCGTCAGCCACGACCGCGAGCTGCTCGACCGCGTGGACCGGATCGCCGAGCTGTCCGGCGGCGAGGTCCGCTTCTACGGCGGCAACTACACCGCGTACGAGGAGGCCGTCGCCAACGAGCGCGAGGCCGCCGAGCGCAACCTGCGGAACGCCGAGCAGGAGCTCAAGCGCGAGAAGCGCGAGATGCAGCAGGCCCGGGAGCGCGCCGAGCGCCGCGCCGGGAACGCCGCGCGGAACCTCAAGGACGCCGGGCTCCCGAAACTGTTCGCGGGCAACATGAAGCGCAGCGCGGAGAAGGCGGCCGGGAGCGCCCAGACGATGCACGCGTCCCGCGTCGGCGACGCGCAGGAACGCGCGGACGAGGCGGCGCGGGCCGTCCGGTCCGACCAGAGCATCGCGCTGGAGCTCCCGGGCACGCGCGTCCCGGCGGGACGCACCCTGTTCGTCGGCGAGGACCTGCGCAAACGCCTCGGCGACACCGACCTGTTCGCGGGCGGGGTCGACTTCGCGATCCGCGGCCCGGAACGCGTCGCGCTGTCCGGCGCGAACGGCGCCGGGAAGTCGACGCTGCTGCGGCTCGTCCACGGCGACCTCGAACCGGACTCCGGGACCGTCCGGCGCGCGGACGGACGCGTCGCCTACCTCTCCCAGCGTCTCGACCTGCTCGACGACGACCGGACGATCGCGGAGAACTTCGCGGCGGCCGCGCCCTCGCTGACCGACGCGCAGCGGCTGAACGTCCTGGCGCGCTTCCTGTTCCGGGGGCAGCGCATCCACCTGCCGGTGCGCGTGCTGTCCGGCGGCGAGCGCCTCCGCGCGACGCTCGCCTGCGTCCTGTACGCCGAGCCCGCCCCGCACCTCCTGCTGCTGGACGAGCCGACCAACAACCTCGACCTCGTCAGCGTCGGCCAGCTGGAGAACGCGCTCGACGCGTACGAGGGCGCGTTCGTCGTCATCAGCCACGACGAGCGCTTCCTCGACCGGATCAAGGTCACCCGCCGCCTCACCCTGGCCGGCGGACGCCTGACCTCGGTCGAGAACCTCGCGCCCTGACCGGCCCGGGGAAGGGGACGGGCGTCCCGAAAAGGTCCTTTCGGCCGATTGCCACCGGGCCGCCCGTCTCGGAACCTGAGCCGCATGACGGAAAGACGGCGGACGTCCGCCCTGATCCCGGTGATCCTCTCGCCGCGCCGGCTCCTGCTCGCCGCGGCGGCCGTGTTCGCGGCGGCCATCGCCTTCCAGGCGTTCGCCATCGCGACGACCTGGGGCCCGGCGTACTGGCCGTTCGGAAGCGTCGCGGCGTCGCTGGTCTGCGCACTGGCCCTCGTCCGCCGCCGGTGGCCGACCGGGACGGTGGTGGCGGCGATCGCCGTCGCGGCCGTCGCGACCGCCGTCGCCCGGGGCGCGCACCTCCCGTCCGAGCCGAGCCCGGCCATGACGCTGGGACTGGCCCTGCTGGCCGCCTCCGCGTTGCGGACGTTCCCGGCCGCGACCGCCGGAGCCGTGGCGGGCGGCGTCCTGGCCGTGGCGGTGGCCGGCGGGATCGCGGCCCGGACGTCCTCCGGCAACTCGGCCGTGGCCAACCTGAACCTGCTGGGATCGCTGGCCGCCGTGACGATCGGCCTCGCGCTGCGGCTGTCGGCCGCTCGGGGGCGGGCCGCCGCCGACCGGGTGCGCCGCGAGGAGCGCCTCGCGCTCGCCCGCGAGATGCACGACGTCGTCGCGCACCACATCGCGTCCCTGCTGATCCAGACGCAGGCGGCGCAGGTCGTCGCCCGGCGGCGTCCCGGGGACGTGCCGCGGACGCTCACCGACATCGAGAGCACGGGCGCCGAGGCGCTCGCCGCGATGCGCCGCTCCGTCGCCCTCCTGCGCGACACCGGCGACGCCGGGGACATCGACGACGCGGCGCCCCTGTCGTCCGGCCCGGAGAGCCTGGACGACCTGGTGCACCGCTTCGGCCGGTCCGGGCCCACCGTCCGGCTGCGCGGGCCCGGCGACGACCACGACTGGCCGCCCGAGGTGACCGGCACCGTCTACCGGGTCGTGCAGGAGTCGCTGACGAACGTCGCGCGGCACGCGCCGCAGGCCGGTTCGGTCGCGGTGACCGTCCGGCGGGACGGCGACCGCGTCGGCGTCGAGGTCGTCGACGACGCCCCGCACGGCACCCGGCCGCGCGGACGCGCCGGATTCGGGCTGCTCGGCATGCGCGAGCGCGTCGAGGCCCTCGGCGGGACGCTCGACGCCGGTCCCGGGGACGGCGCCGGCTGGGCCGTCCGCGCCGTCCTGCCCGTCCCGCCGTCCGGGAGGGCCGGATGACCGTGCGCGTCCTGATCGCCGACGACCAGGCGATGATCCGCGGCGGCCTCCGCCTCATCCTCGAGGACGAACCCGGCATCGAGGTCGTCGCGGAGGCCGCCGACGGCGTCGAGGCCGTCGAGGCCGCCCGCCGCCTGCGTCCCGACGTCTGCCTCGTGGACATCCGCATGCCCCGACTCGACGGCATCGAGGTCACCCGCGCCCTCGCCGGCCCGGACGTCGCCGACCCCCTGCGCGTCGTCGTGGTCACCACCTTCGACCTGGACGAGTACGTCTACGGGGCACTGCGCGGCGGCGCGGTCGGGTTCGTCCTCAAGGGCGCGGGACCGTCGCTGCTCGTCGAGGCCGTCCGCGCGGCCGTGGCCGGTGAGGCGCTGGTCTCCCCGTCCGTGACCGTCCGCCTGCTGCGCCACCTGACCGAGGGGACGGCCCCCCGCCTCGCCGTGCCCCTGAGCGACCGCGAGCTGGAGGTCGTCCGGGCCGTGGCCCGCGGACGCTCCAACCAGGAGGTCGCCGCCGCGCTGTTCATCTCGCTGAGCACCGTGAAGGGCCACATGGCGAGCGTCCAGTCGAAGCTCGGCCTCCGCAACCGGGTCGAGATCGTCGCCTGGGCCTGGGAGAACAAGATCGTCAAGGAGTCCTGAAAGGGCCGAAAGTACTGCCCCGGTCCCGCCGAAGGGTGCTTTGGGCCGATGGCCCGGACGCCGCGTCCGCGAAGGATCGGGGCATGCCTCACGACGACCCCCGTCCTCCCGTGCTGCGCGCCGAGGGCCTGACCAAACGCTACGGACGCCGACGGCGCCCCGCCCTGGACGGCATCGACCTGACGATCCCGCCGGACCGCATCATCGGCCTGGTCGGCCCCAACGGCGCGGGCAAGTCGACGCTCCTGCACATGGCGTGCGGCCTGACCGAACCGACGTCCGGCAGCCTCCAGATCCTCGGGTCCCGCCCCGCCGCGGACGCCGCCCACCTGGCCCGCGTCGGCTTCATGGCGCAGGACGCCCCCGTCTACCGCTCCTTCACCGTCGCCGAGCACCTGCGTCTCGGCGCGCGGCTCAACCCGGGCTGGGACATGGCGTTCGCCGAGCGGCGCGTCCGCGAGGCGGGGCTGGACCCGTCCCAGAAGGCGGGCGGCCTCTCCGGCGGGCAGCGCGCCCAGCTCGCGCTCACGATCGCCGCCGCGAAACGCCCCGACCTGCTCATCTTCGACGAACCCGCCGCCGCCCTGGACCCCCTCGCCCGCCAGGGCTTCCTCCAGAGCCTCATGAGCTTCGTGGCCGACCTGAAGGCCGGGGCCATCCTGTCCTCGCACCTGCTGGGAGACGTCCAGCGGGTGTGCGACCACATCATCGTCCTGTGCGACGCCCGCGTGCAGATCGCGGGCGACGTCACCGACCTCCTGGCCACCCACTGCAGGCTGCCGTCCGCGCACGTCCCCGCCGGGGCCGAGCTGATCGACGGGTCCCTGGCCCGCTTCACCGTCCCGCCCCCTCCGGAGACCGAACCGGTCACCCTCGAAGAACTGGTCCTCGCCTACATGACACGCGCCGAACTCTCCCCCGCCCGCGCCCTCCAGGAGGTCGCGCGATGATCTGGCTCAGCTGGCGCCAGTTCCGCTGGCAGGCCCTCACCGCCGCCGTCACGATCGTCCTGGCCGGTGCCTGGCTGCTCTACTTCGGCTTCGACGTCCGCGACGCCCACTCCGCCGCCCGGTCCGCGTGCCGGACGGGATCCGGATGCCACCAGGCCATGGCCGAGTTCGAGGCCCGCTACCGCGAGACCATGTACTTCGTCGCCGCCGGCCTCGGCCTGGGCCTCGCCCTCCTCGGCACCTTCTGGGGCGCGCCCATGGTGGCCCGCGAACTGGAGGCGGGCACCCACCGCCTGGTCTGGAACCAGAGCATCACCCGCCGCCGCTGGCTGACCACGAAACTCCTGCTCACGGCCCTGGCGGCCATGTCCACGACCGCCGTGATCAGCGCCCTGCTCACCTGGGCGGCCCGCCCGGTGGACGAGGCGAGCGCGAACCGCTTCGACACCATCATCTTCGGCACCCGCAACATCGCGCCGATCGGCTACGCGCTCTTCGCGGTCACCCTCGGCACCGTGGTCGGCCTCCTGGTCCGCCGCACCCTCCCGGCGATCGCCATCACGCTGGTCGCCTTCATCGCCGTCCAGTTCGCCGTCCCGAACCTGGTCCGCCCGCACCTCCTCCCCGCGAAGACCGCCACCATGGCGATGCCCACCGAGGTCATCGACCAGGCCCGGAACCTCGGCGGTATCGGCGGCGGCTCGGTCATCGGCGGCATCACCCTCCCGGACGAGCCCGGCGCCTGGATCAGCTCGACGAGCCCCCTCCTCACCGCCGACGGCCACCCGCTGAGCGCGTCCCGCTTCAACCGGTGCCTGAACAACCCGCCCATGACCGGCGCCCACGGCACCTTCGGCAACACCGCGCCGTGCCTGGGGAAACTCAACCTCCATCTCAAGATCACCTACCAGCCGTCCGGCCGCTACTGGTCCTTCCAGCTCCTCGAGACCGCCCTCTACGTCCTGCTCAGCGCCCTCCTCGCCGCCTTCGCCCTCCGCCGCGTCCGCCACCACCTCACCTGATCCCCCGGGATCAGGAGTTGCGAAGCCCGCCCCACGAAGCGCGTGCACGATACGACGCTCACGAGAGGAACCGACGCCTGGCACCATGCACAACGCCCGGGCACGAGCCAAGGAGCGAGCGTCGTGAAGCGTGCGCACCCCCACGCGTTCGAGCAACCTCCTCACCTCAGGCGACACCGCAAGGCATCCGATGAGGCACTGGTCGGTCATGCCCTCATGCCCCTGCCGATGGAGCTGCGGCTCCACCGGCAAGGGCGTCGGCTCCACCGTCATGCCGATCCGGTCCGCAGGACGGCGTAGACCGCCTTGCCACCGGACGCCAGCGGGTTGACCCCCCAGGCGAGAGCGAGCCGTTCAACGATCGCCAATCCTCGCCCGGTCACCGTGGACGCGTCGAGCGGACACGGTTCGGGACGCACGTCACTGGAGTCGCGGACCTCGACCACCGGCCCGGCGTCAGCCCGGTAGAGGAGAAGCTCCAGAGTCCCGCCGGCTTCCTCACCGACGTGAACGATGGCGTTAGTGACCAGTTCTGAGACGATCACTTTCGCCTGGTAGACCGCGTCGGCGTCCTGCACTCCCTGCTCACCCAGCCATCGCCCGACCTCCGCCCGGGCCTCCCGGACGAACTCCAGCGACGCCGGGACCGCCAGGACGACCGGCATGCCCACCGGGGCGGGAACCGCCCCTCCACCAGCTGTGACCACGATGCGCTTCCTCACGACGACGTTGTCAGTGACTCGCCCCACATTCAGTCACGCTCCGCAGTAGCGTGAACTTGCTCGGTCACTTGGTCCAGAGGTGGCAAGTGGAGTCCATCGAACGTCAAGTCGGTCCAGCCGGAGGTCCCAGCATCATGACGGCACGCCCCCGACGCGCCAAGAGCACCCGCTCGCCCGCTCTCATCGCCTTCGGCAGCCAGCTCAAACGGGCTCGCAATGCCAAGAGCGTCCTGCAGGAGCAACTTGCCCGTGCCACCAACACGTCGGTGTCATTTGTCAGCAAGGTGGAGAACGGCCGCAAGCGATGTGGCCTGGACTTCGTACGAGCAGCCGACGAACTGCTCGAGGCAGACGGTTCCCTGCTCGAACTCTGGGAGGACCTCAACCGTGACGGGCACCCCGTTCCGCTCTGGTTCGACTGGCCCGAGGTCGAGGGGGAGGCGGTCATGCTCGTCTCCTGGGAGCACTCCATCGTCCCCGGCCTCGCTCAGACCGAGGCGTACGCCGACGCGATGCTCGTCGGAAATGCCCAGCGGCTCCAAGCCCGCCTCAAGCGGCAGGACATCCTCAGGCGAGAGGCCCCCGCCCCTCCCACCCTCCTGTTCCTGCTGGATGAGACCTGTCTGCGCAAGCCCGTCGGCTCACCGCAGGTCATGCGCGAACAGCTCGAGCACCTGCTGGTGCTGGCGGCGCTCCCGAACGTCGTCGTCCAGGTCGTCCCGCAGAGCGGCGAACACCAGGGCAATATCGGCGCCTTCGCCCTGGCGACCATGGAGGATCGGAGCGAAGTAGCGTATATGGACACGATCGTTCGCGGGATCACCACCGACGACCCCAGTGACCTGGCCGTCCTCGCTCGTCACCTGGTCGATCTGCGTGGTCGTGCCCTACCCGCCACGATGACGCTCGACTGCATCAGGAAGGTGCTGGAAGAACAGTGGATCTGAACCGCCCTCAGTGGCGCCGTTCCTCCTACAGCGGTCCGGACGGCGGCAACTGCGTCGAAGTCGCACCCTCGTCCCCCGCCCAGGTCGCTTTTCGCGACAGCAAGAACCCCGTCCAGGGCCGGCTGACGCTCTGTCCGAGCCACTATGCCCAACTGCTCCACACCCTGAAGAACCTCTGAATCCGCAGCACGCCCGGAACGTCCGGGGACGGTGCGGATGATGCCAGCGCAGGCGGCGGGTGTCGGCCCGCCGCCTGCGCCTTTTGCCCTCAACCAGATCGCAAGGTTCGGCGACCGCATCGGCAACTTGAGCGGGCTTGGCGAGGTGCGGTCAGTCGTGGGTCAGGGCGTTGAGGATGGAGAGGCGGGCGGCCTTGGCGGCGGGGAGGGCGGCGGCCGCGACGCCGATGAGGACGGCGCCGGCGACGGACGCGGCGAGCATGAGCCAGGGCACCACCAGGACGCTCTTGGTCCCGTCCGTGCCGTGCTGGAGGGCGACGCCCCAGACGAGCCCGAGCGCGAGTCCGAGGACGGTGCCGAGCACCGCGATCAGCGTCGACTCCAGCCGGACCATCCAGCGCACCTGGCCCCGCGACGCGCCGACGGCGCGGAGCAGGCCGATCTCCCGGGTCCGTTCGGTGACGGCGAGGGCCAGGGTGTTGACGACCCCCAGGGCCGCGATGAGGACCGTCAGCGCGAGCAGCCCGTACACCAGGGCGAGCATGTCGCTGGTCTGGCCGCGCACGAACGCCTTGTAGGCGCTGCGGTCCTGGACGGTCACCTGGGGGTATCCGCTCAGCGCCCGTTCGAGCGCGGCGCCGACCACGGCGGGGTCGGCGCCCTTGGCGGCGCTGACGAACAGGCGGGAGTCGGCGGTGGCCGGGGCGAGCCTGGCCAGCAGGTCGATGCCGACCATGGGCGCGGTCCGGTAGCGGCCGATGGTGGCGCCCGCGGGCTCCTGCCTCTGCAGGGCGCCGACCGTGAGGGACTCCGGTCGTCCGCCGGGCACCCGGAGGACGACGCGGCTCCCGACCGTCACGCCGAACCGCCGGGCGACCTCGTCCACCAGGATGACCTGGCCGTGGCTCAGCGCGTCGGCGGCGGAACCGCCGGTGTAGGTCTCGCGCATGGCGTCCGGGAAGCCGGGATCGTCCCCGTAGAGCTTGAGGTTCATGGACCGTCCCCCGGCGGTGAGGGTCACGGGGCTGACGCGTTCCCGGACGACCCCGCCCACGCCGGGGACGCGCCGGACGGCGTCGACCGCGTCCTTGCCGATGCTGACGTCCCCGGACTTTCCGCCCACCATGTAGTCCGCGCCGAACATGCCGTCCACCCGGGCCTCCATGGACGCGCGGGACGAGGCGGCCATGACCGAGAGCGCGGCGGCGACCGCGACGCCGATCATCAAAGCCGAGGCCGTGGCGGCCGTCCGGCGCGGCTGGCGGAGCGTGTTCCGCCTGCCGAGCGTCCCGACGGGCCCGAGGAAGCGGACGTACCCGGCCGTCAGCAGCGGGACGGCGCGCAGGACGAGGACCGGCGCGAGCATCACGAACGCGGCGAGCGTCAGGAGCGCGCCGAAGGGGATCGCGTTCCGTCCGAGGGCAAGTAGGACCACGCCCGCGACCAGCAGGAACGCGCCCGCGACGGTCCGGCGGCGGGACGGCCCGCCCGTGGGTTCGCCGTGGTCGCGGAGCGCCGCCATGGGCGCGACGCGTCCCGCGCGGCGCGCGGGCAGCCGGGCCGCCAGGAGCGTGACGCCGACCCCGACGCCGTACGCGGCGAGGGGGGTGGTCGCGGAGAAGCCGAGGGACATGTGCCGCGTGTTCACGCCGAGGCCCGCGATGACCTGTTCCAGGACGGCCACCAGCCCGACGCCCGCGAGCAGGCCGAGGGTCGAGCCGAGGAACCCCAGGGTCAGCGCCTCCAGGGCGACGGAGCGGCCGACCTGGCGGCGGTCCGCGCCGAGGACGCGCAGCAGCGCCAGTTCGCGGGTGCGCGCGGCGACGAGCATCGAGAAGGTGTTGAAGATCAGGACGCCGCCCACGAGCACCGCCACGCCGGCGAAGGTCAGCATCCAGGTGCCCAGCGCCCCGGCCACGTCGCCCACGCCCTGGGGGCCGTCCGTCCCGGTCGGGTCCCGGGCGAGCGTCGAGGCCGTGTCGCCGAGGGCCGCGGCGATCCGATCGCGCAGCTCCTTGGCGGTGACGCCGGGGGCGGCGTCCACGCGGATCGAGGTCAGCCGCCCGGGGCGTCCCAGCAGGCGCCGCTGGGCGGTGGCGGTGTCGACGTAGACGCGGGTGTTGCCGCTGCTGAACGTCCGGAAGTCGACGATGCCCGCGATCCGGGCCTGGAAGGTCCCGGGGACGGCGACGACCCGGACGACGTCGCCGAGCCGGAGCCGTCCCCGGTCGACCGTGTCGCGGTCGAGGACGACCTGGTCCGGGCCGTCCGGCGCGTGCCCGGAGGTGAGGCGCACCGCGCCGGGGTCCGGCGCGTCCCAGCTCCCGGCCAGCACCGGGACGGAGCCCTTGGTGAGGCCGCTCAGCCGGAGCCCGGACGCCGCGTCGATCCGCCGTCCGGACGCGTCGGTGAGCGAGGCGCTCTGGACGGTCACGTCGCCGGCGGCCGTCCTGACCCCGGGCACCCGCCGGACCCGGGCGAGCAGGTCGCCGGGCAGGGTTCCGCCTCCCGGCGCGCCCCGGGCCGCCTGGCGCGCGGCCTCGTCGGCGTCCCCGCCGGTTCCGGCCTGGGGCGCGGTCACCGTGACGTCCGGCGCGGTGGAGCCCCGCGGGGCGAAGGCCCCGGAGACGGCGTGGGTGAACATCAGCGAGCCCGTCACGAACGCCACCGACAGCATCACCGCCGAGACCGACAGGACGAGCCGCGCCTTGTGCGCCGCGAGGCCGCGCAGGGCGACCTTCGTCATCGGCGCGGAGCGGGACCGCCGTCCGCGACGGGTTCGTGGGGAAGGTCTGGGTACTCGCATCGGCCGCTCCATGGCTTTCGTTCGGGACGGCTTCACGGTCCCGGACGGACCCACCGTCGCGGATCGGCCCACAGGCCATTTCGCGGCCGCGACCAGGGCCGCAGCCGGGGCGGCGGGCTCCGTCCCCGGACGGGACGCGCCTCCGCCCGGGGACGGAGCACCTCCCTCCGCCCCCAGGCGGATGCCCCGGGGAAGCGCCGCGGGCTATCGTCACGCGGTGAACACCCGCCCGCCGCTGCTGAAGCGCCTGACCCGGCGGCAGCTCATCGCCGTCGACGTGCTGATCTGCGGCGCGCTCATGGTGCTGGGCCGTCCGACGCACGCGCAGCTCGCGCAGAGCGGCCTGACGCCCCTGCTCTTCACCGTGATCATGGGGGCGATGGCCGGGTCGGTGGCGGTCCGCCGGATCTGGCCGCTCGCCGCCGTCGGGACGTCCCTGGCGGCCTTCCTCGGGCTGGCGGCCCACGGCTTCGCGAAGTTCCCGACGATGCCCGTGGCGCTCGTCCTCTACATGGTGGCCGTGCTGCGTCCGCGCGGGACGGCCCTGGCCGCGCTGGTCGGGGTGGAGCTGGGCGTCGGGTTCGGCTGCGCCGTCGCCGGGCCGTCGCCCGGATCCCACTGGTCCCCGTCGTTCGGCGCCGACTGGCGGGACCTGTGGTTCGGGCAGAGCACCGCGCTGATCGCCTTCTGGGCGACCGGCGTCATGCTGCGCACGCAGCGCCGGTACGAACGCGAGCTCCAGGCCCAGGCCGAGCGCGGCGCGCAGGACCGGATCGAGGAGGCCCGGCGCACCGTCACGCGGGAGCGGATGCGGATCGCCCGCGAACTGCACGACGTGGTGGCGCACAGCATGAGCGTCATCGCCGTCCAGGCGGGCGTCGGCCACCACGTGATCGGCGTCCGCCCGGACGAGGCGGGCAAGGCGCTCGCCGCGATCGAGACGACCAGCCGGGCCGCGCTCCGCGAGATGCGCGGCCTGCTCAGCGTCCTGCGGGAGGAGACGGCGGACGACACCGCCGAGCCGTTCCTCGCCACCCCGGGCCTGGCCGACCTCGCGCGGCTCGCCGAGCAGACCGAGCGGGCGACCGGGCTGCGGGTCGAGCTCCAGATCGACGGCGCGCCGGGCGAGCTGCCCCCGGCGCGCGAACTGGCCGGATACCGGATCGTGCAGGAGGCGTTGACCAACGTGGTGAAGCATGCGGGCGCGGACCGGGTCCGCGTCCGGGTCGTCAGGGGGGACGCGGACGTGGAGATCGAGGTGACCGACGACGGGGCCGGACCGGTCGCCGGGACCGTCCCGAGCGGGCACGGACTGGTCGGGATGCGGGAGCGGGTCGCCCTCTACGGCGGCGAGTTCACCGCCGGACCCCGCCCGCACGGCGGGTTCCGGGTGTGGGCGCGGCTTCCGGCCGGGAGCCCGGAATGACGCTGCGGGTGGCGGTCTGCGACGACCAGACGCTGGTCCGCGCGGGGTTCCGGGTGCTCATCGACACCACGCCCGGCCTGACCGTCGTCGGCGAGGCCGGGACGGGCGAGGAGGCGGTGGAGCTGATCCGGCGCGAGCGTCCCGACGTCGCGCTGATGGACATCCAGATGCCCGGGATGGACGGGATCGAGGCCACCCGGCGGCTGCTCGCCGGGCCCGACCCCGTCCCGGTCCGGGTGCTGATCCTGACGACCTTCGACCTCGACCGGTACGTGTTCGCCGCCCTCCGCGCCGGGGCCAGCGGCTTCCTCCTGAAGGACACCCCGCCGAGCGACCTGCTCGCCGCCGTCCGGGTCGTCGCGGGCGGCGAGGCGCTGCTGTCGCCGCGGGTGACGCGCCGCCTGGTGGCGGAGTTCGCGCGCCGTCCCGCCGTCGCGGTCGAGGCCGCGCACCGCCTGGACGGCGTGACGGGCCGCGAGCGCGAGGTGCTGGTGGAGGTCGCGCGCGGGCTGTCCAACACCGAGATCGCGGCCGAGCTGCACATGTCCGTCGCCACGGCCAAGTCGCACGTGAGCCGCCTGCTGACGAAGCTCGCCGCCCGCGACCGCGCGCAGCTGGTGATCGCCGCCTACGAGTCCGGCCTCATGACCCCGGGCGGCTCCTGAGGACGGCGGGCGGCTCCGGAGAACGGCGGGCGTCCGCCCAGGTCGGAAGGTGCTGGGTAGGGCGGGCGGGACTCGAACCCGCGACCCAGGGATTATGAGTCCCCTGCTCTGACCGGCTGAGCTACCGCCCCTGGAGCGACCCCCGGTGGGTGGTGCGTCCTTGGGGGCGTGCCGGGGTCATCTTAGCGGTGGGGACGTGGCCGGGGCCACTGTAGTCCTCACGGGTGGTGGCGGATCATACCTCGTGCGGAGTGACGCGGCCGGTGACCGGTCGGTAGGGTCCGGGCTATGTCCAAGGTTGTTCGGCCGTTCGTGATCGTGGCGCTCGCCCTGCTGGCGGTGGGGGGATGCAAGGGGGGCGGCGGCTCGAAGGAGCCCACCGCCCGGTTCGACGCCGGCCAGGTGGTGAAGCAGTCGGCGGACGCCATGGGGAAGGTGACCAGCGTCGCCGTGACGCTGCGCACCGAGGGGAACCCCGGGCTGATGATCCACGGCGGCGACCTGAAGCTGCTCAAGAACGGGGACGGCGAGGGCACCGTCCAGCTGTCCCAGTCGGGGGCGACCGGGGAGATGCAGCTGGTCGCGGTCGGCGACTCGGTCTACATCAAGGGCGTGACCGGCAAGAACTGGCGGAAGGTGCCGAAGGTCCTCGCCGGGACGATGTACGACACGTCGGCGGTGCTCGACCCGGACCGGGGCGTGGCGAAGATGCTGACGTCGATCACGGACCCGAAGGCGCAGGCCGAGGAGAAGGTGGCCGGCAAGGACTGCTACCGGGTCGGCGGGACGCTGACCGGCGCGTCCATCGGGAAGATCGTGCCGGGGGTCGACGGTGACCTGGCCGGGCAGCTGTGGATCGACAAGGCGTCGCACCGGCTCGTCCGGGTGAAGGGGACCATGCCCAAGGGCGGCTCGGCGACGATCGACTTCACCGAGTACGACCAGCCGTACAAGATCAGCGCGCCGCAGTGACCGTGACGGCCGAGGCGCCGGCCCGCGAGGGCGGACGGCGGCGCACCGCGATCGGGGTCGGCGCGGCGGTGGTCCTGCTGGCCTCGCTGGACGCCTACGTGATCTCCACCGTGCTGGTGACGATCGTGAACGACCTGGCCGTCCCGGTGAACCGGCTGGAGCGGATCACCCCGGTGATCACCGGGTTCCTGCTCGGGTACGTCGCGGCGATGCCGCTGCTCGGGCAGCTGTCGGACCGGTTCGGGCGGCGCCCGGTCCTCCAGGCGTGCCTGGTCCTGTTCGCGGTCGGGTCGCTGGTCACGGCGGTCGCCGGGAAGTGGCCGTCGCACCTGGAGGGGACGGACGCGGTCTGGGCGCTGACGTCCGGGCGGGTCGTGCAGGGCGTCGCGGGCGGCGCGCTGCTGCCGGTGACGATGGCGCTCGCCGGGGACCTGTGGCCCGAGCGGAACCGGTCGGTCGTGCTCGGCGCGGTCGGGGCGGCGCAGGAGCTCGGGAGCGTCCTCGGCCCGTTGTACGGGGTGGGGATCGCGGCGGCGCTGGGCTGGCGTGCGATCTTCTGGATCAACGTGCCGCTGACTCTGGCGGCGATGGTCGCGGTGCACTTCTCGGTGCCCGGCGGGCGGCCGCGCGAGCGGGCCCAGGGCGTCGACATGGTCGGCGGCGCGCTGCTGGCGCTCGGGCTCGGGCTGCTGGTCGTGGGCCTGTACAACCCGGATCCGCAGCGTTCGGCGCTGCCGCCGTGGGCATGGGCGCTGCTTCCGGCGGGCCTGGTGGCGCTCGTCGTGTTCGTCCTCTGGGAGGTCCGGGCGCGGACGCGGCTGTTCGACCTGTCCGGGGTGCGGCGCGGGCCGCTGCTGGCGGCGCTGGGCGTGAGCCTGCTGTCCGGGGCCGCGCTGATGGTGACCCTCGTCGACGTCGTGCTGATGGCGCGCACGCTCCTGGGCAAGGACGACGTGGGCGGCGCGCTGCTGCTGACGCGGTTCCTGGTGGCGCTGCCGGTCGCGGCCGTCCTCGGCGGCTGGGTGGCGCACCGGTTCGGCGAGCGGTGGCCGATGGTCGCCGGGATGGCCGTCGCGGCCCTCGGCTTCGCGCTGATCGCGTCCTGGCCGGTGAACGCCGCGGACGCGTCGTACGGCCCCCTCCCCCGCGTGGACACCGACCTGGTCGTCACCGGGCTGGGCCTCGGCCTGGTGATCGCGCCGGTGTCGTCGGCGGCGCTGCGGTACGTCCCGGCGGCGCGGCACGGCGTGGCGTCGGCCGCGGTGGTCGTCGCGCGGATGATGGGGATGCTGCTCGGCATCGCGGCGCTGTCCGGGTGGGGGTTCTACCGGTTCGGGGCGCTGACCGCGCACCTGGAGATGCCGCTGCCGTTCGACGAGGGCTTCACGAAGAAGTTCGCGGCGTACAAGGTCGCCCTGAAGCACGCCCTGCACACCGAGTACTCGGAGATCTTCTGGATCACGGCCGGGTTGTGCGTCCTCGGCGCCCTCGTCGCCCTCGCCGTCCGTCCCGCCCGCGACTCCGCCTGAACCCACGCGTCGCGTCTCTCCCGGTGCGCTCTTACCGTCCGTTCTCTTGACACGGTGATCGCCGTGGTGCAGGTTTTTCGCGAGGTCGCCCGAATGACCGCTTGGTCACGACGGCGTGCCCGCCGGCGCCCCCGCCCAGGGCGACCGCGTCCGCGCACCGTGGGGAGACGTGATGGACCCTCTCGTGGAGTCCCGTCCCGGGACGACCGTCCGGTCCCGGCTGACGGCGCGCGGACTGCGGATGACGGTCGGCCCGCTGCTGTCGAGGTGGCCGCTGACCAGGCACGGACTGCGTCCGGCCGTCGCGATCGACCTGGCCGCGCCGCTCGCGCTGCCGACACCGCGCTGGGCGGACGTCGAGCCGGTCGAGGCCGACGGCCTCCGCGCCGAGTGGGTACGGGGGCCGCACGCCGCGTCCGACCGGGCGGTGCTGTACTTCCACGGCGGCGGCTTCTTCTCGTGCGGGCTCCGCACGCACCGCCGGATGATCGCGCGGATCGCGGCGGCGTCCGGCGCGCCCGTCCTATCCGTGGCGTACCGCCAGCTGCCGGAGGCGCCGCTCGCCGTGTCCGTCGAGGACGCCGTGACCGCCTACGCGTGGCTGCTCGGCCAGGGGTACCCGGCCGACCGGATCGTCGTCGCGGGCGACTCGGCGGGCGGGTTCCTCACGTTCGCGGCGACGCTGCGCGCGATGGCGGACGGCCTGCCGCGCCCGGCCGCGCTCGTCGCGCTCGCGCCGCTCACCGACCTCGACGACACCGCGAAGCTGGAGCACGCCAACGCCCGGCTGGACGCCTACCTCCCGGCGCGCCGGGTGCGCCGCCTCGCGTCCCTGCTGACCGAGGACGCCGGTCCGCTCGACCCGGCCATGTCCCCGGTGAACGGCGAGCTCGGCGGCCTGCCGCCCACGCTGATCCAGGTCAGTTCCAGCGAGATGCTGTTCCCGGACTCCGAGCTGATGGCCGGGCGCCTCACCGCCGCGGGCGTCCCGTGCCGCCTCCAGGTCTGGGAGAACCAGGTCCACGTGTTCCAGGTGTTCGCCGATCTCGTCCCCGAGGGGCTCGCGGCGCTGCACGAGGTGGGCGCGTTCGTCCGCGAGCACACCGAGCGCCGCGCCGAACCGCGTGCCACACCCTCGCGCGGGCGCGCCCGCAGCGCCGCCTGACCTCCGGTCGGGCCGCCCGACCACCGGCCGGGGGGCTTCCCGGCCGTTCATGACGCGATCCGGACAGGCCCTAAACCAGGGAAGTCAGAAAGGATCAACAGCCGCGCGGCCCGCTGGGGAAGGCGTGCAGGCTGGGCCGGGCGAGGCGGCATGCCCCTATCGGACCTCCCGAAAACGTTTCGAGACTGTGCCGCGAGCGCACTCCGGAATATCCTGGCAAAGGATGGCCAAGGGCCTCTTGCCGGGATCTCCCGGGGAGGTGACGACGATGAGCTGGTTCCGTTCCGGGGCGCGGCGGCACGCCGCCATGGACGGTGACGCGAGGCAGGCGGCCGGGGCGCCGCTGCGCCGGTGCGCGCGGAGGGCGGGCCTGGCGCCCAGCGACCTGCGCCGCCCGGTCGACCGCGTCCAGCGCGCGATCGCGTTCGTGCTGCTCGGGCTGGCGTTGATCGCCGTCCCGCTGGCCGCGACGACATGCGCGCGCTGGTCCTACCGCTCCGGGATGAGGGCGGAGGGCGCCGACCGGTCCGTCCGCGCCCGGGCGGTCGCGACGGCGGAGGCGGTCGGCGTCGGCGCGACGGGCGACCGGTACGTCCACGAGACGCTGCGCGCGCACTGGACGGCGCCGGACGGCAGCGCCCGCGTCGGCGTCCTCACCGCCTGGAAGAACGCCAAGCCCGGGGCGCGGCACACGATCTGGGTCGACCTCAGGGGCACGGCCACGACGCCGCCGCGTCCGCACGGCCGGACGGTCACCGACGCCGGGTACGCGGCGACCGGCGCGGGCCTCGCCGCCGGGCTGCCGCTCTTCGCGGTCTACCTCGTCGTCCGCCGCCGCTGCGACCGGCATCGCGACGCCCTGTGGGAGGCCGCCTGGGCCCGCATGGACGCCGACGCCGGCCACAACCGCCCCTCCTGAACAGCGCCACCTGAACAGCGCCTCCTGAGCGGGCCTCCCGAGCGGGGGCCTCAGAGCTCGCCGGGCCCGCCGGACGGGGGCGGTGACGGCGGCTCGCCCTCGTCGGCGGGCTCGGTGAGGATCCGGTCGACGATGCGGTCGAGCGCCGCGAGGTCGCCCGGCGGCAGGCCGTACATCGCGGGCGGCGGCGTGCCGAGGATGTGCTCGGCCTCGGCGGCGGCCGCCAGGCCCGCCTCGGTCGCGCGGACGAGCTTGGACCGCCGGTCCGACGGGTTCGGAAGGCGTTCGACGAGGCCGCGCTCGGCCAGGTCGTCCACCACGAGGGTCGTGTAGGGGCGGTCGGTGAGCAGCTCACCGGCCAGGTCGCGCAGGGCGATGGGCCCGCGCGCCACGCGGCGCAGCGCCTTGATGCGGAAGAAGCTCATGCCGAGCGCCTCGGTCACCCGCTGCCGCCGGTCGCCGTGCAGGACGAGCAGCTCGTGCATCTTCTTCCAGGTGTCCCGCACCGGGTCGGCGCCCAGATCGGCGCCCAGATCGGCGTCCGGGTCGGCGTTCGGGTCGGCGTCCGGGTCGGCGTCCGGGCGGGAGGGGTCGTCGGTCATGCGCTGGTCACCGGGCTCCTTGGCGTGTCCGTCGCGGTCAGGGCCGCGGCCCGCTCCGCGGTGCGGGCGGCCCGGCGTCCGGTCGTGATGGTACCCACGACCAGGACGGCGACCGCGCACCCCGCCATGATCCAGTACGCGGGGCGGGCCGCGTCCACGAACTCCGCGCGCCCGGCCGCGTGCCCGGCCCCGCCGCTTCCGTGGCCGGACGAGGCGCCCGCGACGCCGACGACCGCGCCGAAGACGGCGACGCCGAGGGCCTGCCCGATCTGGCGGCTGGTGGACGCGACGGCGGCGGCGACCCCGGCCTGGGCGCGCGGCATCCCCGAGACGGCGGTGTTGGTGATCGGCGCGTTGATCATGCCGAACCCGAAGCCGAACAGCGTGAAGGCGGCGAACAGGGTGGCGTCGCGGGTCTCGCCGTCGAACGCGGCGAACAGCAGCGCGCTGGCCAGCATCGTCACCCCGGCGAGCTGGAGCGGGAGGCGCGGGCCCCGGGATCCGGTGAGCCGTCCGGACAGCGGCGCGACCACGCCGGTCACGGCGGCCATCGGCAGCAGGTAGAGGCCAGCGTGCAGCGCGGTGAGCCCCCGGACGCTCTGGAGGTAGATCGAGTTGAGGAAGAGGAACCCGGCGAGGGCGGCGAACCCGCTGATCGCGATGAGGGTCGCGCCGGAGAACGGCAGGCTGCGGAAGAACCGGACGTCGATGAGCGGCTCGTCCGCGCGCAGCGCGTGCGCGACGAACAGCGCGAGCGCGGTGGCGGCGACGGCCGCGGAGCCGAGCACGATCCCGGACGTCGAGCCGCGCGCGGCGCCCTCGATGATCGCGTAGGTCAGGGTGCCGAGCGTCACGATCATGAGCAGCTGCCCGGCCGGGTCCGGACGGCGCGGACGCGGCGCGCGCGACTCGGGGACGAACAGCCGGGTCAGGACGAGCGCGGCGAGCCCGATCGGGAGGTTCAGCCAGAAGATCGAGCGCCAGCCGACCGAGTCGACCAGGAGGCCGCCGACCAGCGGCCCGGCGGCCATGCTGATCCCGACGACGCCGCCCCACACGCCGATCGCGCGGGCGCGCTCGCGCGGCTCGGTGAAGGTGTTGGTGATGATCGACATGGCGACCGGGTTGAGCATGGACCCGCCGACCGCCTGGACGACGCGCGCCGCGATGAGCCAGCCGAGGCCCGGCGCGAGGCTGCACAGCAGCGATCCGGTGGTGAACAGGGCGAGGCCGATCTCGAACACGCGGCGGCGGCCGAGCCGGTCGGCGGTGGAGCCGGAGGTGATCATCAGCCCGGCGAGGACGATCAGGTAGGCGTCGATGGTCCACTGGAGGCCGGACATCGAGGCGTGGAAGTCCCGCTGCATCGAGGGGATCGCGACGTTGAGGGCGGTGTTGTCGAGGCTGACGATCAGCAGGCTCATGCAGCAGATCGCCAGCACGAGCAGCCGTCCGCGGCGTCCTGTGTCCGGCACCGGGCCCTCCCCAAGATGGTTGTAGCCGTATAACCGTTGTAACGGTACAACCATCTCGGGGACCGACGAGGACAGACCTACGTGACCTTCGCGACATCCCCGGACGAGACAGACGTACCGGCCCTCGCCGGAGCGGCCGGCACGACCAGCGGCGTACCGGTCTCAGGATCCGCCATCACGCGGCAGCGCAGGCCGAACACCTCGCCGACCCGCTCGGCCGTGACGACCTCGGCGGGCGGGCCCTCGGCGACGATCCGCCCGTCCCGCATGGCGATGAGGTGCGTGGCGTAGCGCGCGGCCTGGTTCAGGTCGTGCAGGACGGCCACGACCGTGCGTCCCTCGGCGTGCAGGCGCGCGCACAGGTCGAGCACCTCGATCTGGTGCGCGATGTCGAGGAACGTGGTCGGCTCGTCCAGGAGCAGGAGGGACGTCTGCTGGGCGAGCGCCATCGCGATCCACACGCGCTGCCGCTGGCCGCCCGACAGCTCGTCCACGCCGCGGGACGCGAGCGAGGCCACGCCCGTCGCGTCCATGGACTCGGCGACGACGCGCTCGTCCTCGCGCGTCCACTGCCGGAGGACGCCCTGGTCCGGGTAGCGGCCGCGCGCGACGAGATCGGCGACGGTGATCCCCTCGGGCGCGACGGACGACTGCGGCAGGAGTCCGAGCGTCCGCGCGAGCCTGCGGGCGGGCCAGGACGCGATGCGCTCACCGTCCAGGGTCACCGTGCCCGCCGTCGGACGCAGGACGCGCGCGAGCGCCCGCAGGAGCGTCGACTTCCCGCACGCGTTCGGTCCGACGACGACGGTGAACGAGCGGTCCGGGACGGCCACGTCGAGGTCGCGCGCGATGACGCGCCGGTCGTAGGCGAGCGTCAGCCCGACACCGGCGAGCCGGGACCCGGAGACAGCGGGCGGGGAGGCGGTCACAGGCGGCCTGCCTTTCGTTCGGTGATGAGGAGCCAGACGAGGTAGCCGCCGCCGAGGAGCCCGGTGACGACGCCGGCCGGGAGCTGGTGGCCGGGGACGACGCGCTGCCCGGCGAGGTCGGCGGCGGCGAGGAGGGCCGCGCCGAGGCAGGCGGACGGCAGGGCGTTCGGGCCGGACGAGCGGGTCAGGCGGCGGGCGAGCTGCGGCGCCGTGAGCGCGACGAAGGAGACCGGCCCGGCGGCGGCAGCGGCGAGCGAGGCGAGCAGGACGGCG
>NZ_RFFG01000092.1 GCF_003696215.1 Actinomadura harenae
CCCGCCAAACCCGAAAGAGGAATCCGAAGATCCCAGCAAAACAACCCCCCGAAAGGGATTGCATTTGCCTCAAAGAAATCCCTGCACCCGAATCCGAAGATCCACGTGCACGGGGTGATCAGGCATTACCTGATCTATAAAGGCACTGGCTTTTGTCACGCTGTTGAGTTCTCAAGAAACGGACACCCACCGCGCTCCACCCGCTCTCGCGGGCCTCGCTCCGGGGCAACCCTTCAACCTTACCAGGATCTTCACTCTTGTCAACCGGCTCTTTCGGGCCGATCTTCGGAGCTTGCCCGTCCGCCCATGATGACGCAGACGACATGACGTCGTCCGACGTGATCTTTCGGCAGAGTCCCTCGGGCCGGCCACCTTGTCGGCGTCCTGCATCCCGTTTCGGGCTGACCACTTAAGAGTAACGCGGTTCGGAGAGTGCTTCGAACCGTTTTTCTTCGGTGGTCTCCCCCGGGGCCGTCCGCCTCTCGGCGTCCCGCATCCCCTCGGGGCAGGAAGAACATTAGGCACTCCCCGAGGGGTCGTCAAATTGGGGCGTCCGGGCTGGTCCGGGGCCTGGATCAGTCGGTGGCGGGCGCCTTGGGGGACGGCATGCGGCTGAACGGGGCCATGCCCGCGAGCTTGCCGCCGTCGATCGGCAGGACGGTGCCGGTGATGAAGGACGCGGCGTCCGAGCAGAGCCAGACCACGGCTTCGGCGACCTCGTCGGGGGCTCCGATGCGGCGCATCGGCATGGCGCGTGCCGCGGCGGCCTGGGCCTGCTCGCCCGCGCGCTCCAACTGCTCGGTGAGGATCGGGCCGGGGGCCAGGGCGTTGACGCGGATCCCGGCCTCGGCGTAGTCGAGCGCGGCGGTCTGGGTGAGCCCGATGAGGCCGAACTTGCTGGAGACGTAGCCGGCGAGTCCGCCCACGGCCTGGAGGCCGGCGGTGGACGACATGTTGACGATGGCTCCTCCGCCGCACGCGAGCATCGCGGGGATCTCGTAGCGCATGGCCAGGAAGACGCCGCGCAGGTTGACGGTGAGGGCGCTGTCGAAGTCCTCGACGGCGACATCCGCGAGACGGGTGGGCGGGTGGCCTCCGCCGGCGGCGTTGTTGAACGCGGCGTCGAGGCGTCCGTAGGCGTCGAGGGTCTGCTGGACGAGGCGCTCGACGGCCTCGGCGTCGGTCACGTCGGTCGGGACGGCGAGGGCGCGTCCCCCGTCGTCGGTGATCTCGGTGGCGAGGGCCTTGAGGGCGTCGGCGTCGCGGGCGGCGAGGACGACGGCGGATCCGGCGCGGTGCAGGGCGAGGGCGGACGCCGCGCCGATGCCGCGGCTGGCTCCGGTCACGATCGTCACGCGGCCGTCGAGAGGACGGGTGGTCGAGGTGTTCACGGCTGGCCTGCTTTCCGATAGGATTCGTTGGACAGACAGTAAATCCAATTTGGAGGCCGGTCAAGGATGTCACCCCGCCCTTACCGTTCGGACCGGCGTGCCGCCGGGGCCGAGGAGACCCGCCGGCGCGTCCTGTCGGCGGCGCGAGAGCATCTGGCCGGTGATGGCGTGACGCGTGTGTCGGTGGACGCCGTGGCGAAGGCCGCCGACGTGTCGCGGCAGACGGTCTACAACGCTTTCGGGTCGAAGACCGGGGTGCTGGAGGCGTTGTTCGATTCGTTGGCGGAGCATGCCGGGCTGTCCTTGGAACCCGCGTTCATGGCGGATGACCTGGATCAGGCGGTGGAGGCGTTCTGCGCGGCGTTCTGCGGGTTCTGGGCGTCGGAGCGTCAGGTGCTGCGGCGGTTGCGGGGCATCGCTGTGCTGGACGACGACCTGGACCGGCTCCTGCGCGCGCGGGATGACATGCGCCGGGCAGGTCTGTCGGCGCTGTTCAGCCGGTTCGAAGGGGCGGAGCCTGCCGAGGACCTGCTGGATACGGCCTGGCAGTTGACGAGCTTCGAGTCGTTCGACCTGCTTGCCGGACGTGATGGGGGGCGTAGTCCCGAGGAGGTTGCTCGGGTTGTCGCTCGTGCTGTCTCGGCCGTTCGGGTGCAAGGGGCTTGAGGCTCCTGGGCGAGGGGCGGGGGCAGGGGCCGATGGCGGCGATTCGGCCTTGTTCGCCGCCATCGGCCATGACGGCTGTTATGGCGTCCGGGCCCTTGTTGTCGGTGGTGCCGTAGCGGGCCGTGTAGGCCTGGACGATGAGCCTGGGGTTCGCTGGGAAGACCTCGGCGGCGGTCATGAGCGGGCATGGGTGGCGAGGGGGCTGCTGGCGGCTTCGGGGATCTGCCTTGTTCAGCGCGTCCTGGCGGTGGATCACGATTGCGGACGAGTGGCCCGCGGTGGTCTCGAAGGCGTCGCTGTAGCGGGAGAGTGCGGAGGGTCTTCGATGCCCGGCATGCGCAGTGATCCTGGCCACGTGTCAGGGCCGTATCAGCGCAACGTCAGCCGGGGTGGGGTGGTGACGGCGCCGTATCAGGCGTGAGGCCGAGTGTGGACGACATGAGCGGTGCTCGTGGGCCGCCATATCGAGCGGCGGTGGCGCATGGGAGCCGCCTACAGAGACCACACGGGAGGCCAAGGATGGGTCACGTCATTAGGGCCGAGGGGCTGCGCAAGCGCTTCGGTGAGACACAGGCGCTGGACGGGGTGGACCTCGACGTCGAGTCGGGGACGGTCCTGGGCGTCCTGGGGCCAAACGGCGCGGGCAAGACGACGGCGGTGCGGGTGCTCGCGACGCTGCTGCGCCCGGACGAGGGACGGGCGGAGATCTGCGGGTTCGACGTCCGCCGGGAGGCGACGCGGGTGCGGGCGCTGATCGGGCTGACCGGGCAGTACGCGTCGCTGGACGAGGAGCTGACCGGCCGGGAGAACCTGGTCATGATCGGGCGGCTGCTGGACCTGCCGCGGGCCGAGGCGCGGGCGCGCGCGGCGGGCCTGCTGGAGCGGTTCCGGCTCAGCGACGCCGGGGGCCGGGCCGTCAAGACGTACTCGGGCGGGATGCGGCGGCGGCTGGACATCGCGGCGAGCATGATCAACCGTCCTCGGGTGGTGTTCCTGGACGAGCCGACGACCGGCCTGGACCCGCGGGCGCGCGGGGAGGTCTGGGAGACCGTCCGGGAGCTGGTCGCGGACGGCGCGACCGTGCTGCTGACCACGCAGTACCTGGAGGAGGCGGACGCGCTCGCGGACCGGATCGCGGTGTTCGACCACGGCCGGGTGATCGCGGACGGCACGCCCGCCGGGCTGAAGGCGCGGGCCGGGCGGCAGACGCTCGCGGTCCGTGCGGCGGAGGTGTTCCGGACCGGGCAGCTCGCGGAGATCGTGGCGGAGCTGACCGGTGAGCGGCCCGAGGTGCGGGCGGAGGCGGGGCTGGTGACCGTCCCGGTGACGGATCCGGGAGTGCTGCGGGCGGTCGTCCAGCGGCTGGACGAGGTGGACCTGGTGGCGGCCGAGGTGGCGCTGAGGCTGCCGAGCCTGGACGAGGTGTTCCTGAGCCTGACCGGGCACATGGCGTCCCGGGACGCCGCGGACGAGGCCGTCGGGGAGCAGCGGCTCGAGGGGAGCGTTCGATGAGCACGACGATGGCGGCGCCTCCGGCGTCCGCGCTGCCTCCGGGCCGGGTCAGCGCGCGCAGGACCGTCCGGCACAGCCTGACCTTGGCGTGGCGGAACATCGCGCAGTTGCGGCACTCGCCGGAGAAGCTGATCGACGTCACGCTGATGCCGCTGGTGTTCCTGACGCTGTTCCTGTACGTGTTCGGCGGCGCGGTCGCCGGGAACACGCATGCCTACCTGCAGCAACTGCTGCCGGGGCTGGTGGCGCAGATGGCGATGTTCGCGACGATGGGGCTCGGGACGGCGCTGAACGAGGACATGCGGAAGGGCGTCTTCGACCGGTTCAGGAGCCTGCCGATCGCGCGGTCGGCGCCGCTCATCGGGACTGTCCTCGGCGACACGGTTCGCTTTCTGACGGTGATGGTCGTGCTGACCGCCGCGGGCACGGCCTTGGGCTTCCGGTTCGGTTCCGATCCGCTGCGCGTGCTGGCGGGGTTCGGACTGGCGTACCTGTTCTACCTGGCGTTCTCGTGGATCTCGGTGGTGGTCGGGCTGCTCGCGCCGTCCCCGGAGACCGTCCAGGGGCTGGCTTTCATCTTCGTGATGCCGCTGACGTTCGGGAGCAGTGTGTTCGTGGCGAACACGAGCACGATGCCGGGCTGGCTCCAGGCGTGGACGAAGGTGAATCCCGTGACGCACCTGACGGACGCGCTGCGGGCGCTGCTGGTGAGCGGTCCGGTGGGGAACCACGTCTGGTTCACGCTCGCCTGGGCCGTCGGGATCGTCACCGTGACGTTCCCCATCGCGATGGTCATGTACGCGCGGCGCGCCTAGGCGGGTGTGAACGGCGCCGGTCAGGGTTTCAGAGCCAGGGCGTCTTCGCGGGTGCCGGCACGGCCTCGTTCGTAGGCCGCGTCGAAGGCGTCCTGGCCCAGGGTGGAGACGACGTCGGCCATGACCTGGCGACGGTCGAAGCCCTGCTCATCGCGGAAGCCGGCGACGCTGTGCGCCAGGCCGAGGAGCTCGGCGGCGCGTTCGTGGTCGCCGCGGGCCGCGGAGAGCCCGGCGATGCCCTCGACGACCTTCGCCAGTGAATGGTTGACGAGCAGCCATTTCGGGTCGATGTGCTGGAGCGCGCGGGCGTGCCATTCGGCCGCGCGCACGAGGTCGCCGTCAAGGACGGCGAGGGTGCCGAGCTTGCTGTAGGTGAGCGTCCTGGCCCGTTGGAAGTCCCCGCGTGTGGCGCGGGGCGTGACCAGTTCCAGGGCCTTCTCGGTGGCGGCCCGCGCGGACGCGAGGTCGCTGGCGGCCTGGTGGAGTTCGGCCTCCGTGAGGTGGCCCAAGGTCGCGTCCGCGTATTCGCCGATGCGGAGCGCGACGCGGATGCCGTCGGCCAGGTCCTGGTGGGCGCCTTCGATGTCGCCCAGCTCGGCTCGTGCGGCCGCGAGTTGGATGAGGACGGTCGAGCCCTGGTCGGGGTTGACGCCCTGCGCGGCGTACCGGCGGGCCTCCTCGCCGTAGCCGATGGCCTCCTCGGGCCTGCCTCGGCTCATGGAGATCTGCAGGAGGACGACCAGGGTGATCCCCATGCCCAGGCGGTCGCCCAGGGCTCGGAATCCCTCGTAGGACTCCTGCGCGCGCACGTAGGCGGCCTCAAGGTCGCCGTTGTGGAGGGCGTTGAAGGTCAGCATGGTCTCGGCGATCGCACCGATCCACGGGTCCGGATGGCCGGTGAGCTCGGTGAAGGACGCCGAGGCCGCCACGACGTCCCCGGCGAACAGCAGGGAGACCGGCCGGGCGAGCACGGCCATCGGACGCTTCGGCCTTTCGGGCAGGAAGCGCAGGAGTTCGTTGATGGCGGAGCCGAAGATCTCCGGAGTGGGGCCGTCCCGGCCGGAGCGCGCGACGACGCTTCCGGTGAACACGCAGATCGCGTACTCCTCGCCGAGGCCGGGCGGCGGCTCGTCCCCGACGAGCCGGTGGACGGCGGTGGCCCACACGCTCGCCTCCCGCTCCAGGTCGCGCATCAGCCAGTACCAGACGAGCGAGGTGACCAGGCGCAGGCCGGACCGCCCGTCCCCGGTGTCGAGGACGGTCTGGAACGCCGCGTTGTGGTTGTCGCGTTCGGCGGTGAGCCGCTCGACCCACACCAGTTGGTCGGCGCGGCGCAGTTCGGGCTCGGCGGTCTCGGCGAGTTCGAGGAAGTGCGCGGCGTGCGCCGCGCGGACGGCCGTCGTCTCGCCGGTCTCGTCCAGCCGCTCGCGCGCGTACACGCGGACGGTCTCCAGCAGCCGGTAGCGCGGCTCGGCCTCGCCGTCGGCCATGACCAGGGACTTGTCGACCAGGGACGCGACGACGTCGATGACGTCCGCGGAGAGGCCCGCTCCGCAGACGCGCTCGGCGGCCTCGAGGGTCGCGCCGCCCGCGAACACCGACAGGCGGGCGAGGACGGTCCGCTCGGCGTCGTCGAGCAGGTCCCAGCTCCAGTCGACGACCGCGCGGAGCGTCCGGTGCCGGGGCAGGGCCGTGCGGCTGCCGCCGGTGAGCAGCCGGAAGCGGTCGCCGAGCCGGGCCGCGACCTGCGCGGGGGTGAGCGCGCGGAGGCGGGCGGCGGCGAGTTCGATCGCGAGCGGGATGCCGTCCAGGGCGCGGCAGATCGCGACGAGGTCGGCGACGTTCGCCTCGTCCACGGCGAAGCCGGGCCGGACGGCGGCGGCGCGGTCGGCGAGCAGCCGGGTCGCCGCGTGCCCGAGGGCGGTCGCCGGGTCCGCGCCGAGCGGGGGGAGGGCGAGCGACGGCACCGGGTACAGGGTCTCGCCGGTGATGCCGAGGGGTTCGCGGCTGGTCGCGAGGACCCGGACCTCGGGCGCGGCGGCGAGGACCCGGTCGGCGACGGCGGCGACGGCGTCGAGGACGTGCTCGCAGTTGTCCAGGACGATCAGGGTGCGGCGGGTGGCGAGGAGGTCGGCGAGCCGGTCCAGGGGGCGCGGGGCGGTGCGGCCCTCGGCGGGACGCAGCCCGTCGGGGACGCCCAGGGCGACGATCACGGCCTGGGCGACCGCGTCGGCGCCCCCGTCCTCCGCCATCGGGGCGAGCGGGACGAACCAGACGCCGTCGGGCAGCCGGTCGACCAGCGGCGCGGCGGCCTCGGACGCCAGCCGCGTCTTGCCCGCGCCGCCGGGTCCGGTGAGGGTGACGAGCCGGGACTCGTCGAGGAGCTTGCCGAGCTGCCGCACCGCCTCGTCGCGTCCGACGAAGCTGGTGAGGGCGGCGGACAGGTTCGTCCGGGCCCTCTCCGGTTCGGGGGCGGCGGGCGCGGCGGGAGGGGCCGCCGGCTCCGGCCGCGGGGTCTCGGGGTCGCGGCGGAGGATGGACAGGTGCAGGGCGGCCAGCTCAGGGGCGGGGTCGACGCCGAGGTGCTCGGCCAGGTGCTCGCGCGTCTCCTCGTACACGCGCAGGGCGTCCGCCGGACGGCCCGCCCGGTGGAGCGCGCGCATGAGGAGACCCCGAACGCGTTCGCGCAGCGGGTGCGCGGTGGCCAGGGCCTCCAGTTCGGGGAGCAGCGAGCTGGACTCCCCCAGTTCCAGCTCTGCCTCGGCGCGGTCTTCGGACGCGGTCAGGCGGAGCTCTTCCAGGCGGGCGGCTCGTGCGCGCGCGAAGTCGGCGTCCGCGACGTCCGCCAGGGCCGGGCCTCGCCACATGTCCAGGGCTTGCCGCAGCGCGGCGGCGCGGTCGGACGGGCCGGGAAGCGCCCGCGCGGAGGTGACGGCCCGTTCGAAGGCGACGGCGTCCACGGCGGACGGGTCGAGCGCGAGGCGGTATCCGGCCGGGTTGTGCTCGACCAGGTCCCTGCCGGTCACCGCGCGGAGGCGCGACACGAGGGCCTGAAGGGCGTTGCCGCCGGGCGGGTCGCCGTCCCACAGGTCGTCCAGGAGCCGGGCGGCGGACACCGGACGGCCGGGGTCCAGGGCCAGCCGGACGAGCAGCGCGCGCAGCCGCGGACCGCTGATCTCGACGGGACGGCCGGTCTCGTCCCGCGCCTCGAGTGGCCCGAGGATGCCGATGCGCGCGCTTGCCATGCCCGCATTGTCCCCTACCCGGAACGCCCCGATCGTCCGAGAACACCTGTGGGGACGCGAAAAGCGAGAGGGCCGGTGGTGACACCGGCCCTCTCGCGTGCTGTGGAGCTATGGGGATTCGAACCCCAGACCTCCTCCATGCCATGGAGGCGCGCTACCAACTGCGCCATAGCCCCGCATCAGGCCGTTCCCGGAGGCGTCTCCGCGCCGACCTGCAGGAAAAGCTTAGTACATGGCGGGACCCGTTCGGACCATCGCGACTCCGGCCCCGATCCGGGCGGCACTGGACGGGCCGGAGGGGCGATCAGCGCCAGCCGAGGCGTTCGGCGACCCCGTCGGAGGCGTATCCCTCCTGGCGGCCCTCGCCGATCCAGACCAGGCCGTCCGCCTCGGCGATCGCGCCGATGGAGTGCTCCTGGGGCATGCGCGGCTGCGTGGCGAGCCGCACCTCCATGTCGGCGGGGTACCGGCGCAGCGCGTCGATCAGGTCGGCGACGGTGACCTCGCGCCGTGCTCCCCTGCGGTGTCGTCCCATGGTCGGTAAGGAAACCATCACACCTGGAGTGTTTTCGCCGTTCAAGTGCAACAGTGTCCGTTTTGAAACTGATCACCGGGCGGAGGGGCGAGGGGAGGAGAAACAGAAAGAGCGATGAGCTTTCGCTCACCGCTCTTTTCCTTCTGTGGAGCTATGGGGATTCGAACCCCAGACCTCCTCCATGCCATGGAGGCGCGCTACCAACTGCGCCATAGCCCCGTGCGACTGCGATGGACGTTCATCCCCGCAGCGCTCCGCCAGCATATAGGACCGGCGGCGATCAGACGAATCGAATACGCCGTCAGGCGCGGTCCTCGCCCGCGCGGTCGTCGCCCATGACGGGCTCCGGCAGGGTGCCCGCGTTGTGCTCCGCGAGCCGCCAGCCGCCGTCCCGCATCTCGGTCAGCACCGACCAGCAGCAGTTGGACAGGCCGCCGAGGCGGTTCCACGCGTCCTCGGGGAGGCCGAGCATGTGCGCGATGCCGAGCCGCAGCGCGGCGCCGTGCGAGGCGACGACCAGCAGGCCGTCGGGCGCGAGGGCGGAGGCGTGCCGCTCCAGGGCGGTGCCGACGCGCTTGGCGACCTGCGGGCTGGTCTCGCCGCCCGGCGGCTCCCAGCGGGCGCGCTCGTCCGGGTACCGCTCGCCGATCTCCCGGTCGGTGAGGCCCTCCCACTCGCCGCCGTCCCGCTCGATCAGCTCCGGGTCGTGCTCGACCGGGAGGCCGGTCAGGTCGGCCAGGCTCCGCGCGGTGGTCCGAGCGCGGACGAGGGTGGACGAGACGATCGCGGTCGGCTGGAGCGCGGCGAGCAGCCGGGCCGCTCTCCGCGCCTGCTCGACACCCGTGTCGTCCAGGGAGATGTCGGTCTTGCCCTGGAAGCGCCGCTCGACGTTCCAGGACGTCTGGCCGTGCCTCCACAGGAGGAGCCGGCGGCGCCCCGGCTCGCGCGCCGCGGGCCCGCCGCCCGCGCGGGCGTTCGTCCCGGCCTTGGCCGAGGCCGTGGCCGGGACGTCACTCACCGGGGACCGCCGAGCGGCCGCGCTGCGCCATGTGCGCGTTGACGTCCTCGGGGAGCTCGATGGTCGGGCAGTCCTTCCAGAGCCGCTCGAGGGCGTAGAAGGTGCGCTCCTCCTCGTGCTGGACGTGCACGATCACGTCGGCGTAGTCGAGCAGGACCCAGCGGCCCTCGCGCTCGCCCTCGCGGCGGAGGGGCTTGGCCCCGGCCTCCTCGCGCAGGCGCTTCTCGACCTCGTCCACGATCGACCGAACCTGCCGGTCGTTGGCGGCGGAGCACAGCACGAACGCGTCGGTGATGACGAGCTGCTCGCTCACGTCGTAGGCAATGATTTCGTCGGCCAGCTTGTCGCCCGCCGCCTCGGCGGCGATCCGGACCAGCTGGGCGGCCCTGTCGGATGCGGTCACGGTGCGCTCGTGATCCTCCCTGTGGGGTGGTGTCCGGCCTCAGCCTCTCACGGAGGCGGACCGGATCCCCCGGCGTCGTCGTATCCCCGCAAACGGGCCGGGACGGCCCGCAACGGTCTCGCTACCAGGGTATGGGGCGTCCGCCACCGCTTTTCCGGTCGCGCGGCCTCCGGGGCCGTCCGCTCGGCCGGTTCAGTCGCGGTAGAGGTCGCGCTTGTTGATGTACTGGACGATCCCGTCCGGGACGAGGTACCAGATCGGCTCGCCCGCGCGGACGCGGTCGCGGCACTCGGTGGAGGAGATCGCGAGCGCCGGGACCTCCATGAGGCTGACCCGTCCGTCCGGGAGGCCGGGGTTGGTGAGCCGGTGCCCGGGGCGGGTGACGCCGACGAAGTGGGCGAGTTCGAACAGTTCCTCTGTGTCGTGCCAGTCGAGCATCTTGGCCAGGGCGTCCGCGCCGGTGATGAAGAAGAACTCGTTGTCGTCGCCGTGGATGGCGTGCATGTCGCGGAGGGTGTCCACCGTGTAGGTGGGACCGTCCCGGTCGATGTCGATGCGGCTGACCGAGAACCGCGGGTTGGACGCGGTGGCGATCACCGCCATCAGGTAGCGGTCCTCGGCCGGGGTGACCTTCTGGTCGGGCTTGTGCGACGAGAGCCCGGTGGGGACGAAGATCACCTCGTCCAGCGCGAAGAAGTGCGCCACCTCGCTCGCCGCCACCAGGTGGCCGTGGTGGATCGGGTCGAACGTGCCGCCCATGATCCCCAGCCGCCGCTTTTGCGTCATGCCGACGAGAATAGCCAGCGGCGCGTCAAGCTCCGGCGTCGGGTCCGCGAGGGGTCCTCGAGGGGTCCGGCGGTGAATCAGCCCGATCCGGGAAGGTCCTGGTCAGAGGGGTCGGCGAGGCCGGGGAGGGGCGGCTCGCCCTCCGTCCACCGGACGACCCGGACGGCCTTGCCCACCTCGGTGCGCGGGACGTCCCCGGCGGGCAGCACGGCCACGTCCGCGTGCAGGCCGAGGCCCTCGCGCAGGAGGCGGACGAGTTCGGCGGACGGGTCTGCGGCGTCGCCCGGGGTGATCGCCTCGCAGGCCACGACGAGGCGGACCGCGGCCTCCTCGCGGCGGTCCACGACGATCTGGTAGTGCGGGGCGACCAGGCCGGAGCCGAGCAGGACGCGTTCGATCTCGCTCGGGTACACGTTCACGCCGCGGACCACGAGCATGTCGTCCGCGCGGCCCATGACCTTGCTCATGCGCACGAGCGTCCGGCCGCAGTCGCAGTCGCCGCGGGCGAGGGACGCCACGTCGCCCGTCCGGTAGCGCACGAGCGGCAGGGCCTGCTTGGTCGGCGTGGTGAAGACCAGCTCGCCGGGCGTGCCGTCCGGGACGGGCTCGCCGGTCGCGGGGTCGACGGCCTCGACGATGAAGTGGTCCTCGTTGACGTGCAGGCCGTTCTGCTCCAGGCACTCGGTCGCGACGCCGGGGCCGATGATCTCCGAGAGGCCGTAGATGTCGAGCGCCCGCAGCGGCAGGGCGGCCTGGATCGCGGTGCGCAGCCCCTCCGACCAGGGCTCCGCGCCGAAGATCCCGACCTTGAGGGACGACAGGTCCGCGCCGGTCTGGTCCGCCACCTCGGCCAGCCGCAGCGCGTACGAGGGCGTGCAGGTCAGGATGTCCGGACGGAGGTCGCCGATCATCCGCACCTGGCGTTCGGTCATCCCGGCCGACGCCGGGACGACGGTCGCGCCGAACTTCACCGCGCCCTGGTGGAGGCCCATGCCGCCGGTGAACAGGCCGTACCCGTAGGCGTTGTGGACGACGCTGCCCGTCCCGGCGCCCGCGCAGGCCAGCGCCCGCGCGCACATGGAGGCCCAGAGGTCCAGGTCGGCGCGGGTGTAGGCGACGAGCGTCGGGCGGCCCTTGGTGCCGGACGAGCCGTGCACGGCCGCGACCTGGTCGCGCGGGACGGCGACCATGCCGAGCGGGTAGGCGTCCCAGAGCTGTTGCTTGGTGGTGAACGGCAGGCGGGGCAGGTCGGTCAGGTGGACGTCCGCGCCGCCGTCGATCCCCGCCTCGCGGAGCCACCGTCCCTGGGGGCCGTCCGCCGCGAGGAGCCGGTCGATCATCCCCCACAGGCGGTGCCGCTGCAGCGCGGCCCGCTCGTCGACGGACATCGCCTCGGCCTTGGGGTCGAACATCCGCGCCCCCTCCTCGTCCACCCTCGCGCCGGCCGGGCCGGCTCGTCCCTTGGGAGTGAAGCGCGTCACACGCTCCGGGCGCACGACCTTACTGACCGGTCGTTCGGTAAGTCCAGGCTTCCACTCCGGATCGGGTTCTGTGTCGGAGAAGGAAGGGGAGGCCCGCGCCGGGCGGGGCGTCGTGATCAGAACGAGGTCAGGACCGGTGCCGGACGCGCCGTCCGGGAACCTCGGCTCCCCGGTGTTCGTCGGACTTACCATGCCGGACATGACGACCAACACACCGGACCGAGCACGAACGCGCTTCCCCGGGATCAGCTCCCGGGCCTACGAACACCCCGCTGACCGCTCGGCGCTGGTGGCGCTGCGCTCGCTCTCGGGGTTCGACGTCGTCCTGCGGAAGATGTCGGGGCTGTTCAACGAGCGGGCCATCCGGCTGACCTTCCTCGGCGGGGCCGTGCGCGCGGGCGAGGACCAGTTCCGCCACCTGCACGACATGGTCCGCGACGCGGCCTACATCCTGGACCTGCCCGAGGTCCCCGAGATCTACGTGACACAGGACCCGCGCGCCAACGCGATGGCGATCGGCTCCGACCACCCGTTCATCGTCGTGACGACCGGGCTGCTCGACCTGCACGACGACGAGGAGCTGCGGTTCGTCATCGCGCACGAGGTCGGGCACATCCTGTCCGGGCACGCGGTGTACCAGACGATGATGCTGATCCTCATGCAGCTCGGGTCGCGGCTGGCCTGGCTGCCGCTCGGCAACATCGGGATCGCCGCGATCATCATGGGGCTGCGCGAGTGGTTCCGGAAGGCCGAGCTGTCGGCCGACCGCGCGGGCCTGCTCTGCGGGCAGGACCTCGAGGCCGCCAAGCGCGTCATGATGAAGCTGGCGGGCGGCACGCGACTGTCGGAGATGAACGCCGAGGCGTTCCTCGCGCAGGCGCGTGAGTACGACGCGGCCGGGGACGTCCGGGACGGGTTCCTGAAGTTCCTGAACCTGCTGAACCAGTCGCACCCGTACTCGGTGATCCGGTTCGCCGAGATCGACAAGTGGGCGCGCGAGGGCGAGTACCAGAGCATCCTGGCCGGGAACTACCCGCGCCGCGACGAGGACTCCAGCGCCTCGATCAGCGACGAGGTGAAGAACGCGGCCCGCGCGTACCGCGAGTCCTGGGAGTCCAGCGCCGACCCGTTCGTCGGGAAGGTCCGCGACATCGCGGACGCGGCGGCCAACGCGGCCGGCGGCCTGTTCGACCGGATCGGACGGCGCGGCAACGGCGGGGCCGGCTGACCCGCACCGAGGAGGGCGGCCGTCGCGAGGGGCGGCGGCCGCCTTCGCATTTCCTGGGACCGACCAGGATTTCTGGGGCCTGACCAGTATTCATGCCGGTATGGCATGAAGGGCGGCATTGGACATCCGGCGCGCTCACCGATCAAGATCGTGTCGATCGGCGGAGAGGGAGCGTGCGCAGATGATCGCGTTGGTCACCGGGGCGAACCGGGGCATCGGGCGGGAGGTCGCCCGGCAGCTGACCGGGCTGGGGCACACCGTCGCGGTCGCCGCCCGGTCACGGGACGCGGCCGAGAGGACGGCCGCGGAGCTGGGAGGACCCGCCGTGCCCGTCCGGCTGGACGTGACGTCCGGGGAGGACGTCGCGGCGGCCGTGGCGGAGGTCGAGAAGCGGCTCGGCGGGCTGGACGTCCTGGTCAACAACGCCGCGATCCACTACGACACGTGGCAGAACGCGGCGACCGCCGACCTCGACGTGGTGCGCGAGGCCGCCGAGACCAACCTGTACGGGCCGTGGCGGATGGCGCAGGCGTTCCTGCCGCTGCTGCGGCGCAGCCCGTCCGGCCGGATCGTGAACGTGTCGAGCGGGATCGCGTCGCTGGCCGACATGACCGGCGGCGCGCCCGCCTACACCACGACCAAGGTCGCGCTGAACGCGCTGACCCGGATGCTCGCCGACGAGCTGCGGCCGGACGGGATCCTGGTGAACGCGGTCTGCCCCGGCTGGGTCGCGACCGACATGGGCGGTCCGGGCGGGCGTCCGGTCGCGGACGGCGCGGCGGGGATCGTCTGGGCCGCCACCCTTCCGGACGACGGCCCGACCGGCGGTTTCTTCCGCGACCGGCGTCCGGTCGCCTGGTGAGCCGGGATGAGCTGGGATGAGCCGGGGTCGGCCGCGGGTCAGCGGACCTTGTCGAAGAAGAGCTTCATGTCGGCGGCGACGGCGGTCGGCTCCTCCATCGCGACGAAGTGGTGCGTGCCCGGGTTGCCCTCGCCCCAGTGGACGATCTCGTTGGTCCGCTCGGCGAGGCGGCGGATGCCGGGCGGACCGCTGTAGGTCCCGGAGGGGACGTTCTTCTGTCCTTCGGGCCAGGTCATCGTCCCGCCCTGGGCACGGTAGGGCCAGGACGCGGTGCCGAACGAGCGCGTGAACCAGTAGAGGGCGACGTTCGCGAGGAACAGGTCGCGGTCGACGGCGTCGAACGCGCCGGTGGCGAAGTCGTTGAACTTGTGGGTCATCCAGGCGAGGGCGGCGACGGGCGAGTCGTCCCAGCCGTAGGCGAAGGTCCGCGGCGCGATGCGGTTGACGTGGTGGTGGTCGAGGACCTCGGCCCCCGCCCACTGCTGCATCAGGTCGTACTGCTCCTTCTCCTCGGGCAGCATGTCCGGGACGTCCTGCTCGGTGGGGAAGCCGAGGCCGCTGATGACGTACACGCCGACGACGGCGTCCGGCGCGGCCTTGGCCACCTCGGGCGCGACGTACGCGCCGAAGTCGCCGCCCTCCACGCCGTACCGGTCGTAGCCGAGGCGGCGCATCAGCTCGGCCCACATCCGCGCGACGCGCGACGCGTCCCAGCCCGTCCTTTCGCGCGGCGCGGCGGAGAAGCCGACGCCCGGCGTGCTCGGGACGACGACGTGGAAGCCCCGCTCGGTCAGCGGGCGGATCAGGTCCGCGAACTCGGCGAACGAGTTGGGCCAGCCGTGGACGAGCAGGACGGGCAGCGCGTCCGGGTCGTCCGACCGGACGTGCAGGAAGTGCACGTCGTATCCGTCGATCTCCGTCACGAACTGCGGGAACCCGTTGAACCGCGCCTCCTGCACGCGCCAGTCGAAGCCGGTGCGCCAGTACTCGGCGAGCTCCTTCATGAACGCGGCCGGCACTCCCCCGTCCCAGCCGTCGCCGGGCGGCGGGGCGCCCCACCGCGTGCGCGCGAGGCGGTCGTTCAGGTCGTCGATGTCGGCCTGGGGAATGTCGATGCGGAACGGACGGATCTCGTTGCTCATGGGAATGACGCTACGAACCGTGTAGGTCAGGATCGTTCCTACACAGACGTCCTTGCGTCGTCGGTGGGTGGCAGAGGTGCTCGCCCGGGTCGGGGCGTTCCTGGGCGAGTAGGATCCGGGCGATATGTCCGGGACCTCGTCGCGTCTGCTCAGACTGCTGTCGCATCTCCAGACGCCGCGGCGGTGGTCGGCGACCGAGCTCGCCGGACGGCTGGACGTCACGCCCCGGACCGTGCGGCGGGACGTCGAGCGGCTGCGCGACCTCGGCTACCCGGTCGAGACGACGATGGGCCCGGACGGCGGATACCGGCTGGTCGCGGGCACCGCGATGCCGCCGCTGCTCCTGGACGACGAGGAGGCCGTCGCCGTCGCGGTGAGCCTGCGGACGGTCGGCGGGCAGCCCGTCGAGGGCATCGGACCGGCCGCCGTCCGGGCGCTGGCGAAGCTGGAGCAGGTGCTGCCGTCCCGGCTGCGGCACCGGGTCTCGGCGCTCGGGGACGTGGTCGACGCGCCGCTGCCCGAACCGGACGCGCCGAACGTCGACCCGGCCGTCCTGGCGGTGATCGCGGGGGCCGCCGCGGCCGGGGAACGGCTGCGGTTCCTGTTCCGCGGCGAGCGGCGCGTGGTGGAGCCGCACCGGCTCGTCCCGGTGCGGAGGCGCTGGTACCTGCTGGCCTACGACGACCGGCGGGACGACTGGCGGGTGTTCCGCGTCGACCGGATCTCGGAGCCCGCGCGGACCGGGCAGCGCCACGCCGGCCGGGACGTTCCGGGCGGGGACGCGGCCGCGTACGTCCTGGACAAGCTGTACTCGATCGTCCCGACGCACGAGGTGGACGCGACACTGCACCTGCCCGCCGCCGACGCCGTCCGCGTGCTCCGCGTCGCCCCGGACGAGATCACCCCGGTCGACGCGTCCACGTGCCGGCTGCGCGGCCGGGCCGACACGGTCCCCTGGCTGGCCAGCCGGCTGCTGATGCTGGGCTGCCGGTTCGAGGTCCACTCGCCGCCCGAACTGGTCGTCCACCTGCGGGAACTCGCGGCGCGCGCGGCGGCCGCGGCCGAAGGTGGCCCCGACAGGCCCGCTTGATCATCTCGGGCGTACGATCGGCTCCTCCTTTTCGAGAAAGGTCGAGGTTCGGTGCGCCGTTCCGCTCTGCTCTCCCTCGCCGCGACCGCCGTGACGGTCGCCGCGTCCCTCCCCCTTCAGGCGGCGTACGCCGCCCCCACGGTCGGCACGCAGTTCACGGGCCTGTCCACGTCCAGCACGGCCGTCAGTTACGAGCACCGGACGGTCACCGTCCAGGGGCGGCTGCGGCAGCTCGTCCAGCGGCAGTGGCAGCCGCTCGCCGGTGTGCCCGTCGACGTGCGGCTCAACGGCGCCACGGTCGGCACCACCACGACGGACGCGGACGGCTCGTTCTCCGCGACCGTGGACCTGCCGTCCGGCGGCACGCTGACCGCCGCGTTCGCCGGTGACGACGCCCACCAGCCGTCCCGGGGCGACGTCGCCTCCGAGAAGGCCGAGCGCGTGGGCAGCCGCGTCCTGCTCGACCCGACGCCCGCGACGGTGCGCGCGGGCGCGTCGGTCACCTTCTCCGGGGTCGCGCAGATCCTTCTGGACGGCGTATGGAGGCCGCTCCCCCGCGTTCCGCTGACGCTCACCGGCGACGGGTCCTCCAGGACGACCTCCGGTGACGACGGCCGCTTCGCCGTCACCGTCCCGGTCGCCGCTCCGAACATCTGGAGCGTGTCGACGGACGCCAATGCCGATTCCTACTACCGGGCGAGCGATGGCGTCGTCCGGGTGATCGAGGCGTACGACGGCACCCGGGTCGTCTCCTTCGCGATGCCGTCCAAGAGCGAGGCCCATCACGACGCCTCCGCCACCGGACGGGTGCAGTGGGGCCACGGCTCGCAGTGGGGTGCTCCTCCGCATTCGCCCCTGGTGAGCTTGTACTACCGGCCGAAGGGCTCGAAGACCTGGCACACCATCGGGGGCGTTCAGACCGACGAGATCGGGAGGTTCTCCATCCTGGTCTCCGGCCCGCTCGGCACCGCCGACTGGCAGGCCCGCGTCGTCCGCGACGACTCGAACCTGGCCGGCACCAGCGGACTCGTGGCTCACACCATCACCGACCAGGGCCACTTCGCCAACCTCTCCGCCTGGCGGTCGACGCGTGGCACCCAGGTGAACGCCCACCTCTACGACTGGTACAACGGCCAGCGCAGCCACTCCACGATGCGCGGCCTCAAGGTGGGCCTGTACTACCGGCACGCGGGCAGCAAGACGTGGCACTGGTACCGGAACGCCACCACGGGCAAGAACGGCCTCGTCTCCTTCAGCGGCCTCAAGCTGGGCAAGGGCTACTACTTCCGGCTGCGCCTGCCCGCACAGGGCCCCTACCTGACGACGACGAGCAAGACCTTCTCATCATGAAGCCAGGGTCGAGACAGTGAACACTTACTACCACGTCTGCTTCACCGTCCCCGACCTTGGCGCGGCGATGCGCGATCTGTCCCGCGTGGCATCGCTGACCTGGCGCGAGCCGCGCGCCCGGCGCATCGGCGACTGGGACTACCGGATCGTCTTCTCCGAGGGGCCACCGTACGTCGAGCTGATCGAGGCGGCCCCCGGCGGGCCGTGGGGCGACACGTCGAAGCCGGGTTTCCACCACTTCGGGTTCTGGTCGCCCGACCAGGAGGCGGAGTCGTCGCGGCTGGAGGACGAGGGATTCGGCGTGGAGTTCTCCGGCTGCCCTTATGGGCGTCCGTTCGCCTACCACCGGGTGGACTCGATCGGCGCGAACGTGGAGCTGATCGACGTGTCCGCCAGGCCGGGCTTCCTGGAGACCTGGGGGTTCCCCGCGTCGTGAGCCCCGACGCGGCGTCTCAGCGGGCGACGCGGAAGCCGACGTCGTCGACGCGGTAGGTGGGATGGCTGCGGCGGCGGGCGGAGGCGCGGCAGCTCCAGTGCTCGTCGAACCAGCCGCCGCCGCGCAGGACGTGGTAGGTGCCGTAGACCTCGGGGTCGTAGAAGTCCCAGCACCAGTTCCAGACGTTGCCGAGCATGTCGTGGAGGCCCCAGGGGTTGGGGAGCCTGGTGCCGACCTCGTGCGGGCGTTCGCCGGAGTTCTCCCGGTACCAGGCGATGTCGTCCAGCGGGGCGTAGTGGGGGCCGCTCGTGCCCGCGCGGCACGCGTACTCCCACTCGGCCTCGGTCGGGAGCCGGTATCCGCCGACGGAGCGGTCCTCTTCGACCTCGTCGCCGTGGACGCGGTAGGCGGGCGCGAGGCCCTCCTGCTCGGAGAGGGCGTTGCAGAAGTGGATCGCGTCCCACCACGAGACGTTCTCGACGGGGAGCCGGTCACCGGACGCCGCGGACGGACGGAGGCCCGTGACCTGGGCGTACAGCTCCTGGGTCACGGGCAGCGCGGCGATCTGGAAGGCGTCCAACTCGACCGGCCAGCGGCGTCCGGTGCGCCGGTCGGACAGCGTCACCGCGCCCGCCGGAATGTCGATCATCACGTCCCGATCGTAGGTCCGGCGGGCCGCGACCCGCCCCGCGGGAAACAGGGAGCGCCCATGGCCGCTGACGGGCGTCGGGAATGATGACGACCATGAGCAGCATCAGGCAGGTGAGCAGCCGGGTCGTCTACGAGAACCCGTGGATCCTCGTCCGCGAGGACGAGATCGAGCGGGCGGACGGGTCGCGGGGCATCTACGGCGTCGTCGACCGGCCGGACTTCGCGGTGGTCATCCCCATGCAGGACGACGGATTCGTGATGGTCGAGGAGTTCCGGTACCCGATCGGACGCCGGACCTGGAACTTCCCGCAGGGGTCGTACCCGAACCGGGCCGACGGGGATCCGGAGGAGCTGGCGCGGACCGAGCTCGTCCAGGAGACGGGCCTGCGGGCGGGGCGGATGCGGCACCTGGGGTTCCTGCACTCGTCGCTGGGGTCGGCGACGAACGGGTACAACGTGTTCCTCGCGACCGACCTGGAGCAGGGCCCGCACGACCGGGAGCTCGAGGAGCAGGACATGCGGCAGGGGTTCTTCTCCCGCGCCCAGTTCCAGGACATGGTGCTGCGCGGCGAGATCACCGACGACTCGACCGTGGCGGCCTACGCGCTGCTGACCATGCGCGGACTCTGACCGCGACTCTGACGGCGACTCTGACGGCGCGCGCACTCCGAGCACGCGGACTCCGGACACACGGACGGCCGGGCGCGGCGACGCGTCCGGCCGTCCGGTCTCCGGGAGTCCAACCTCCGGGGTCCCTGGGTCAGTTGAGGCGGGCGAGGTAGCCGTTGTCCACGAGCCACAGGACGTTCAGGCGGCTCGGGGCGCCGGGGACGAGGGCGCCGTCCAGCATGTACTGGGTGCCGTGACCGGGCTGCTCGAACGCCGGGGCGCTCGGTCCCGACTCCACCTTGAAGGCGCGCAGGACGCGGTACGCGCGCCAGTTGCAGCCCGCCGGGTTCTGCGCGTTGTCGAGGTTCTGCGGCGGGATGGAACGCCGCGCGTAGGCCAGGCCGAAGGGCGCGAGGAAGCCGCCGTACTCGCTGCCGAAGCGGTCGATGCGGACGTTGCGGCGCAGGCGGAAGGCGTGCTTGATCGGCTTGCCGTCCCGGCCGATGAGGAAGCCGTCGGCGGGCGGGTAGCGCCAGCCGTTCGCCGCGGAGTCCCAGTTGTCCTTCAGGAACTCCGACTCGGTCAGGTCGCCGAAGCGCCGGTAGCCGTGCAGCTCGCGTCCGACGACGCCGCGGTTGGGCAGGACGGCCGGGCCGAGGCGCGCGTCGTTGTCGTAGTCGGCCGCCGAGCAGGCCGTGTTCGGCCCCGGCGGCTGGACGGACGTCCCCGCCGAGGCCGACGCGGACGGAGCCGGGACCGGCGGGGCGGGCGTCGCGGCGGACGCCGGGACCCCGCCGAGCGGTCCGACGAGCAGGGCGAGGGCCGTGAGCGGCCAGGCGAGTCGATGGCGCAGGTGGGGCAGGTGGGGCATGGTCCGCCTTCCGTGACGGGTGGGACTGATGACCACGCCCAGGATGTGAGTGAACACGCCTGGTGACAAGAACCCCGGGCGGCCATATTCGGCTACCCGGGGTTCGTTTCACGCGCCCTTTAGAAGGGGGCCGGGATGAGGAGTTCGACGTTGCGGTCCTCGGTCTTGCCCCGGCGGTGCGCCGGGTCGTCCTGCCAGTCGTTGCCCGAGAGCTCGCGCGACAGGGACGCCAGGGCCACCGGGTCGCCGATGCCCTTGTGGGTCTCGGGGCCCGCCGTGTCCAGGACGGTCGCGAAGATCGAGAGGGTGCCGTCGCGGTTGTCGGCGAGCTCGAGGACGCGGGACTGCTGCGGGTAGTCGATGTGGGCGGCCGTGTTGACCTCCCAGAACCCGCCGCCGCCCTGCCGCGCGTGCGGGGTGACCTGGTTGACGTGCGTGTGGCCGTTCACCCACAGGACGACGTTCGGGAAGCGCAGCAGAAGCGCCTTGACCTCGTCGCCGAGGACGCGCCCGCCGCCGAGGGAGTTCTTCAGCGACGCGATCGTGTGGTGGCTGAACAGGACGAACAGCCGGTCCTTGACGTTGTGGGAGACCTTCGCGCCCGAGGCGTCGTAGTACGTCCGGCTGCCGGCCTTGAGCTGCGCCTCCAGCCAGGCGAGCTGGGTCTTGTCGAGCGAGCCCTCGGAGTAGCCGTTCGGGTTGACGGTGTCCAGGACGAGCCCGCGGACGATCCCCTGGTCGAAGCCGTAGTACGCGGTGCCCTTGAGCAGGTTCTCGGCGGTGAAGCCGTGGCCGCGCAGCCCGGACGAGGTGGTGAAGTGCTCGCGGACGACCTCGGCGCGCGACAGGACGCGGCGCTTCGGGTCGGCCGTGACCTGCCGGAACAGTCCGCCGTTGGACTGCGCGGCGAGCCGCGCGAACTCGCCCGCGTTCCCACTCTGGAGAATGCGCGCCAGCTTGTCCGCCTGCGCGGCGTCGGCGGGCGCGACGATCTTCGTGCCGCCGGTCGCGAGCGCGGCGAGCAGCGGGTTCGGCGGGAGGTTGCCCTGCATGAGGCCGTCGTGGTTGCCGAACGCGGCGAGCCACGGGGTGCGCAGGCCGGTCGCCTTGAACGGGCGGCGGGCCGCGTCGAGCAGGCCGGGGACGCGCGGGAAGCCGTACTTGGCGAGGGCCTGGTCGGCGGCGTGGCCGGGCGGCGGGCCGTCCGGGTGCCAGTAGGCGGCGCTGTAGCCGACGCCGTCCATCACGCCCTCGTAGCGGCGCGGGTCGCCGGAGTCGGGGGTGACGGTGCGGCCGTCGAGCAGGTCGATGATCCAGCGCAGCTCGTTGTACTGCGTGTTGTCGGCGGCGTCGCCGGTGTTGATGGTGAACGCGAGGCCGAGGCCGGTCGCCGGGCCGTGCCCGACGCGGTTCATCGCGCGGACCATCGCCTCGGCGACGTGCGTGGTGAGGATCTCCTGCGGACGGTAGGCGCCCTCGGTCGGGATCGCGCTCACCAGGTCCTTGACCCGGTCCAGGAACTCGACCCGGCCCGGGGACTGCGCGTCCACGATGTGCACGTCGGTGAGCTGCCCGAACGCCAGCAGGCCCCGGCGGGCGGCGGCGCGCCGGACGGCGGCCGTCCCGCCGAGGTCGCGGCGCAGGACGTGGGGTTCCCCGGGCCCGGCGACGATCTTCCGGTAGCCGCCCGCCCCGGGACGGCCGAGGACCAGCGTCCGGTCCAGGGTCGTCCCTGCGGCGGAGCCGCGGAGCGGGGTCGCGGCGTAGCCGGGACGGGCGGGGAAGGCGGCCAGGCCGGAGACCGCGAGACCCGCGGCCCCCGCTCCCAGCAGGACACTGCGGCGGGTCGGGCCCGCCGACCGGGAGGAAGCACCATTCACGAGAGTGAATCAGACCACACCGTGCACAGTTACATCAAGGGTAAATCTGTCACATATCACGCACGAAGCGAAACGCCGCGCCCCCGGGAGGGGACGCGGCGCTCGGATCCGGGCCCGTCCGGCCCGGTCTCGGCTCCCACGCATCGGCCGGATCAGCGGATCAGCCGCGGGTGTGGCCCTCACCCGTGACGACGTACTTCGTGGACGTCAGCTCCGGCAGGCCCATCGGCCCGCGCGCGTGCAGCTTCTGCGTCGAGATGCCGATCTCCGCGCCGAAGCCGAACTCCTCGCCGTCGGTGAACCGGGTCGAGGCGTTCACCATCACCGCGGCCGAGTCGACGAGCGCGACGAACCGCTTCGCGGCGGGCTGGGAGTCCGTGATGATCGCCTCGGTGTGCCCGGACCCGAACCTGCGGATGTGCGCGACGGCCTCGTCCAGGGACGGGACGACCCGGGCGGCGATGTCGAGCGACAGGTACTCGGCGTACCAGTCGTCCTCGGTCGCGGCGACGACGTCCGGCGAGTAGGCGCGGACCAGGGCGTCCCCGTGGACGGTCACGCCCCTCTCCTTCAGCGCGGCCAGCGCGCGCGGCAGGAACCGGTCCGCGACGTTCGCGTGGATCAGGACCGTCTCGGCCGCGTTGCACACCGACGGACGCTGCGTCTTGGCGTTCACCAGGATCGCCAGCGCCATGTCCAGGTCGGCGGACTCGTCCACGTACACCGAGCAGTTCCCGACACCGGTCTCGATCACCGGGACGGTCGACTCCTGCACGACCGAGTCGATCAGCGACGCGCCGCCGCGCGGGATCAGCACGTCCACGAGGCCGCGCGCCCGCATCAGGTGCCTCACCGACTCGCGCGAGGTGCCCGGCACCAGCTGGACGGCGTCCTCCGGCACGTCCGTGGCGCGCAGCGCGTCCTGCATGATCCCGACGAGCGCGGTGTTCGACTCGAACGCCGAGGACGACCCGCGCAGCAGCGCGACGTTCCCGCTCTTCAGGCACAGCGCCGCCGCGTCCACGGTGACGTTCGGGCGGCCCTCGTAGATGATCCCGACGACGCCCAGCGGCACCCGGACCTGCTGCACCGACAGGCCGTTCGGCAGCACGTACCCGCGCACGGTCTCGCCGACCGGATCGGGCAGCGACGCGACGTTCCGGACGGCCGCGGCGACCGCCTCGACCCGCTCGCGGCTCAGCGCCAGCCGGTCGATCATCGCCTCGGACGTGCCCGCCTCGCGCGCCCGCGCGACGTCGACCGCGTTCGCCTTGACGACCTCGTCGGCGCGGGCGGCCAGCGCGTCCGCGATCGCGTGCAGCGCCGCGTCCTTGGCCGCCCGCGGCAGCGGGGCCAGCTCCGCCGACGCCGCCCGGCCGAACTCGGCCACACGCAGGAACGCGTCCCTCTCTGCAGTGCTCGCCTCGTTGCTCGGCTCGCTCATCGGCTCGCTCATCGGCGAACCCCTTTCCTGGTTTCCGCGGTGGGGACGGGCGCCATCGACCGTGCTCGGGACATCACTCTGTTTCAGGCGAGGACGACCAGGTGGTCGCGGTGAATGACCTCGCGTTCGTACTCCGGGCCCAGCTCGCGCGCCAGCCAGCGGGTCGAGCGGCCCATCAGCTCGGGGATCTCGGCGGCGTCGTAGTTGACCAGGCCGCGCGCGACGACCCGCCCGTCGGTGCCGACCAGGTCGACGGGGTCGCCCGCCGCGAACTCGCCCTGGACGCCGGTGACCCCGGCGGGCAGCAGCGACTTGCGCCGCTGCACGACCGCCTCGATCGCGCCCGCGTCCAGGACGACCCGGCCCTGCCCGGTCGTCGCGTGCGCGAGCCACAGGTTCCGGGACGACATGCGCGGCGCGTCGCCGGGATGGAAGTAGGTGCCGACCGGCTCTCCGGCGAGCGCGGCGGCGGCGCGCGCGGCGTCGGTCAGCACGACCGGGACGCCCGCGATCCGCGCGGCCTCGACCTTGGTGACCATGCCGCCCGTCCCGACGCGCCCGGATCCGCCGAGCTCGATCCCCGCCAGGTCGGCGGGCGACCGGACCTCCTCGATCCGCCGGACGCCCGGCCGGGCCGGGTCACCGGTGTAGAGCGCGTCCACGTCGGAGAGCAGGACGAGCGCGTCCGCCCTGGTCAGATGGGCGACGAGCGCCGCGAGCCGGTCGTTGTCCCCGAACCGGATCTCGTCGGTCGCGACCGTGTCGTTCTCGTTCACGACCGGGACGATGCCGAGCGCCAGGAGCTGGGCGACCGCGCGCTGCGCGTTGCGGTGGTGCGAGCGGCGCATCATGTCGTCCGGCGTCAGCAGCACCTGCCCGACCGTCAGCCCGTACCGCGCGAACGACGCGGTGTACCGGGCGACCAGCAGGCCCTGCCCGACGGACGCGGCGGCCTGCTGGGTGGCCAGGTCGCGCGGGCGCCGGGTCAGCCCGAGCGGGCCGAGCCCGGCGGCGATCGCGCCCGACGACACGAACACGATCTCGGTCCCGGCGGCGCGGCGCGCGGCCAGCACGTCCACCAGGGCGTCGATCCGGTTGGCGTCGATGGTGCCCTGCGGGGTCGTCAGCGAGGACGACCCCGCCTTCACCACGATCCGCCGGGCCTCGCCGACCGCCTTACGGATGGTCACCAGTCCTCCTGGGGGGGTCGCCCGCGCTCCGCGCGCGGGTCAGTCCTCGTCGGTGTAGCCCGCGCGGCGGGCGGCGCGCTTCTCCTCCAGCTCGGCGCGGCGCTCGACGTTGGTGCGCCGGTGCCCGGCGGACGCGGCGAGCCGCCGGTCGGTGCCGCGCGGGGACGCGGTGGCCGCGGCGGCGGCGGTCTCCGGCTCCCAGTCGAAGACGATCGCGTCCTCCATGGTGCCGATGAGGACCGTGGCCCCGGCGGACGCGCCCGCCTTGGCGAGCTCCTCCTCCACGCCGAGGCGGGCGAGCCGGTCCGCGAGGTAGCCGACGGCCTCCTCGTTGTTGAAGTCGGTCTGCTTCAGCCAGCGGACGGGCTTCTCGCCGGTGATGAGGTAGGTGTTGTCGCCGACGTTCCGGACCTCGTACTCGACGTCCCCGCCGACCGGGACGGGCCGGATGACCAGGCGGGTCGGCTCGACGGCCGGCAGGCTCGCCCGGTAGGCGAGGACCATCTCGGCCATCGCGAACGACAGCTCGCGCAGGCCCTCGTGCGTCGCGGCGGACACCTCGAACACCTTCAGCCCGCGCTTCTCGAACTCGGGCCGGACGATGTCGGCGAGCTCGCGGCCGTCCGGGACGTCCACCTTGTTCAGCACGACGATGCGCGGGCGGTCCGACAGCGGGCGGTCGCCGAGGACCCGGTCGTACGCCTTGAGCTCGTTCTCGATGACGTCGAAGTCGGAGATCGGGTCGCGGCCCGGCTCCAGCGTCGCGCAGTCCAGGACGTGCGCGAGCGTGGACGACCGCTCGATGTGCCGGAGGAACTCCAGGCCGAGGCCCTTGCCCTCGCTCGCGCCCTCGATCAGCCCGGGGACGTCGGCGACGGTGAAGGCGTTGTCGCCCGCGCTGACCACCCCCAGGTTCGGGATCAGGGTGGTGAACGGGTAGTCGGCGATCTTCGGCTTGGCCGCCGACAGCGCCGCGATCAGCGACGACTTGCCCGCGCTCGGGAAGCCGACGAGCGCCACGTCCGCGACGCTCTTCAGCTCGAGGACGACCTCGCGCTCCTCGCCGGGCTCGCCCAGCAGCGCGAACCCGGGGGCCTTGCGCTTGGCGGTCGAGAGCGCGGCGTTGCCGAGCCCGCCGCGTCCGCCCTGCGCGACGACGAACCGGGTGCCCTCGCCGACCAGGTCGGCCAGGACCTCGCCGTCGCGGGTCTTCACGACCGTGCCGTCCGGGACCGTCAGCACGACGGCCTCGCCGTTCGCGCCGGTGCGGTGGCCGCCCTGCCCCGGACGCCCGTTGGGCGCCTTGCGGTGCGGGCGGCGGTGGTAGTCGAGGAGGCTGGCGGTGTTGGTGTCCACCTCCAGGATCACGTCACCGCCGTTGCCGCCGTTGGCCCCGTCGGGGCCGCCCAGCGGCTTGAACTTCTCGCGGTGGACGGAGGCGCAGCCATGCCCGCCGTTGCCGGCCACGACATGCAGCACGACCCGGTCCACGAACTGCGCGCCGGCTCCGGTGTTGGGGGCCACGAATCCTCCTGGTCTGGATGGAACAAAGCAAAGGGGCGGACCGAGATCGGTCCGCCCCTTCTCTAACGTCGCTGCGTGGCGGACTTACTCAGCCGGCGGGACGATGCTCACGGCGTTGCGGCCACGGTAGCGGCGGAACGTCACGTGGCCCGCGACCAGCGCGAACAGCGTGTCGTCGCCGCCACGGCCGACGCCCGGGCCGGGGTGGAAGTGGGTGCCGCGCTGACGGACGATGATCTCGCCGGCGTTGACCAGCTGGCCGCCGAAGCGCTTGACACCCAGACGCTGTGCGTTGGAGTCGCGGCCGTTACGGCTGGACGACGCGCCCTTCTTGTGTGCCATTCGGGGCCTCCCTTACTTCCCGGCCTTGATACCGGTGATCTTGACCTCGGTGTACGGCTGACGGTGACCCATGCGCCGCTTGTAACCGGTCTTGTTCCGGTAGTGCATGATGTGGATCTTCGGGCCCTTGACCGCGCCGAGGATCTCGGCGGTGACCTCGTAGGAGGCCAGGTCGGCCTGCTTGCTGACGACGTTGGCGCCGTCGACGACCAGCAGCGCCGGGAACGTCACGGTCGAGCCGACCTCGGCGTCGAGCTTGTCGACGGTCAGGACGTCGCCCTCGGCGACCTTCTCCTGCCGCCCGCCTGCGCGGACAATCGCGTACACGCGGAAACCCTTCGTTCAACGCGCGCTCCGGAGCGAACCGGCCCCGCGCGTGGTCTTCACCAGCCCCCAGGATTGAGGGCCTATCCCCGGCCGGGGCCGAGGACGGCGCACCGCACGGCCTCGCGGGACCCTGGATGCTCTCTGCTCCTCCCCGCCCTGAGGGACGGGGTGTCTGCACCGCCGCCGCGTCGCCGCGGCCTCGCGAGTGCAAGTCGGTATGGCGCGTTGACACGCACCGTCTGCCAAGGTTACCGGACGCCCCGAGGTAAGGCGAACCGCTCGGATCGCCCGCCCCGGCGGCCGTTCGGGCCGATGATCAACCGCCCGGCCCCGGCCCGCCCCGGCTCCGGACCGTTACCGGACCGATAGGACGATCTTACCCGTGGTCCGGCCGCCCTCCCCCGACGCGTGCGCCGCGAGGTCGGCCAGGTCGCGAGCCTCTGCGTCACGCCCCCGTGGCGGGACGGCGGCCAGGCCCAGTACATCCCGCGTCCCGTCCCGGAGGAGCGGACGGACGGGCTCGCCGCCACCCGCGCGTGGGCGCTGGAACGCCTCGGCGACCCGCTCAGCCTGGCCGACCTCGCGGCGCACGCGGGCCTCGGCGTCCGCACCTTCACCCGCAACTTCCGCGCCGAGACGGGCGCCAGCCCGGGGCAGTGGCTCGCCGGGCAGCGCCTCGACCTGGCCCGGAAGCTCCTCGAGGCCACCGACCTCCCCGTGGACGCCGTGGCCCGGCGCGCCGGTTTCGGCACCGGGACCGCCCTCCGCCAGCGCTTCCGGACGTCCCTCGGCGTCTCGCCCCAGGCCTACCGCCGCACCTTCCGCCCCACCGCCACCACCCGCCCGGAGCCCGGCCGCGCCGCCTGAGACCACCCGGACCGCGCCTCCTCAGACGCGCTCGACCGTGGCGCCCGAGGCGGCCCCGAGCGCGGCGCCTGAGGCCGCTTCGGGCGTGGCGCCCGAGGCGGCCTCGATCGCCCGGCGCATCTCCTCGGCCCCGCGTTCCATCCGGACGCGGATCTCGGGGGCGTGGGCGTGCGGCAGGACGTCCGTGATCCACACCAGGCGGGCCGCGTCCTCACCCTCCGGCCGGACCTCGAACGTCGCGTGATGGCGCTCGACCGGGGGACGCGCGCCCTCCACGACCGCGTACGCCAGGCGGCGGGCCTCGTCGTCGACCGCGATGACCAGCTCGCGGATCACATGGCCGTCCGGGAAGGTCAGGAAGCGCTCGTCGCCCTCCACGCGCGTGCCGGCGACGCGTCCGGGCAGCAGCCGCTCGTGCACCGCGCCCACGTCCCGCAGCACGTCCCACACCTGCCCGGGGGACGCGCCGATCACGATCTCATGCCGTACCGAGGCCATGCCTCAGGCTCCTCTCGACGGGAAACGGAAACGTCCCCGCCGTCCGGACGGGACGGCGGGGACGCTTCACTCCGGCGGATCACCCCGCGTTAGGGGTCACTCCGCGTTATGGGTCACTCCGCGTTCGCGGGCTCCGGCGGGGCCGAGGCCGGACGGGTCGCACGCCGCGTGCGGCGGCGGGTGCGGCCGTTCGACGACGCCTCGGGCGCCTCGTCGGACAGGGCGCCCGGGGACGTGCCCTCGGACTCCTCGACGGCGTCGGCGGCCTCGACGGCGGCCTGCACCGGGGCCTCCTCGTCGTCCCGGTCGTCCTTCTTGCCGGACTTGGCGAGCTTCTCCTCGACGGCGCGCTCGACGTCGCCCTTGCGCTTGCGGCGCCGGCCGGTCTCCTTGGCCGCCGCCCCCTTCTCCGCGCCCTTCGGCTCGACCGGGGTCAGGTGGACGTGGATGCCGCGCCCGTTGCAGCTCTCGCAGGTCTCGGAGAACGCCTCGAGCAGGCCCTGGCCGACGCGCTTGCGGGTCATCTGGACCAGGCCCAGCGAGGTCACCTCGGCGACCTGGTGCTTGGTGCGGTCCCGGGACAGGCACTCCACCAGGCGGCGCAGCACCAGGTCCCGGTTGGACTCCAGCACCATGTCGATGAAGTCGATCACCACGATGCCGCCGATGTCGCGGAGCCGGAGCTGCCGGACGATCTCCTCCGCGGCCTCCAGGTTGTTGCGGGTGACCGTCTCCTCGAGGTTCCCGCCCTGGCCGGTGAACTTGCCGGTGTTCACGTCGATCACGGTCATCGCCTCGGTGCGGTCGATGACCAGCGAGCCGCCGGACGGCAGCCAGACCTTGCGGTCCAGCGCCTTGGCGATCTGCTCGTCGATCCGGAAGGCGCCCATGACGTCGCCGTCGCCGGTCCACTTCTCGACCCGGTCGGCCAGGTGCGGCGCGACGTAGCCGACGTACTCGGCGACCGTGTCCCAGGCGCCGTCGCCCTGGACGACCAGCTTGCTGAAGTCCTCGTTGAAGATGTCGCGGATGACGCGGATCGTCAGGTCCGGCTCACCGTGCAGCAGGGACGGCGCGGACGCCGACTTGACCTGCTTCTGGATGTGCTCCCACTGGGCGGCCAGGCGGGACACGTCACGCGCCAGCTCCTCCTCCGTCGCGCCCTCGGCGGCGGTCCGGACGATCACACCGGCGTTCTCCGGCATGACCTTCTTGAGGATCTGCTTGAGGCGGGTGCGCTCCTTGTCCGGCAGCTTGCGGCTGATGCCGGTCATCGAGCCGTCCGGCACGTACACCAGGTAGCGGCCGGGCAGCGAGATCTGGCTGGTCAGCCGGGCGCCCTTGTGGCCGAGCGGGTCCTTGGTGACCTGCACCAGCACCGACTGGCCGGACTTCAGCGCCACCTCGATCCGGCGCGGCTGGCCCTCCAGGCCGGCGGTGTCCCAGTTGACCTCGCCCGCGTACAGGACGGCGTTGCGGCCCTTGCCGATGTCGACGAACGCGGCCTCCATCGACGGCAGGACGTTCTGGACCTTGCCCAGGTACACGTTCCCGACGTAGCTCTGGTGGCTGGCGCGGTTGATGTAGTGCTCGACGAGGACGTCGTCCTCGAGCACGGCGATCTGGGTGCGGTCGCCCTCCTGCCGGACGACCATCTCGCGCTTGACCGACTCGCGGCGGGCCAGGAACTCCGCCTCGGTGATCACCGGCGGGCGGCGGCGGCCCTGCTCGCGGCCCTCCCGGCGGCGCTGCTTCTTGGCCTCCAGGCGGGTCGAGCCGCGGACGGCCTGCACCTCGTCCTCGACGGGACGGGGGGCCTGCTCGCGGACCTCGCGGACGTGCACGACGGTGTTCGGCGGGTCGTCGGAACCGGAGGCCTCGTCCGCGCCACCGGAACGGCGGCGACGGCGGCGACGGCGGCGGGACGAGCCGTTGCCGCCCTGCTCGTCGGAGTCCTCGTCGGTCTCGTCCTCGTCCTGCTCGTCGGCCGCGGCGGGCTTGGCCGTCTCCTTGGCGGACTTGGCGGCCTTGGCGGACCTGCCGGACTCGGCGGCCTCCTCCTCGGCCTCGTACTCGGCGCCCTCGTCCTCGGCGCCCTCACGGCCACGTCCACGGCCCCGGCCGCCGCGGCGACGGCGGCGGCGGGACGGGCGGTCGTCCTCGTCGTGCTCCTCGCCGTGGGCCTCCGCCTGGGCCTCCTCGGCCTCGGCCTCGCCCTCGGCGTCGATCTCGGGCTCGGGCTCGGTCTCGGCCTCCTCGGCGGGCCGCTCCTCCTCCGGCTGCTGCTTCTTCTTGCGGGACGGCGTCGCGGCGGCCGGCTGCGGCGGCTGGAAGACCACCATCGTCGGCGGCTGGAACATCACGCCCGGGACGCCCACGGCGGACGCGGGCTCGTTCTCGTCGACCTGCGGATCGGTGCCCGGCACGGCCGGGACCTGCGGGACGGCGGAGCCGAAGGCGGTCTCCTCGGCCGCGGCGGTGCGCTTGCGCGACCGCGTGCGGGCCGCCTTGGGCGCGGCCTCCTCGGCCGGGGCCTCGGCGGTCTCGGCACCGGTCTCCTCGGCCGGAGCCTCGGCGGCGCGGGCCGGGCGGCGG
>NZ_RFFG01000093.1 GCF_003696215.1 Actinomadura harenae
CGACATCCTGGCAGCCCAACGCCGAGAACGCGCCCGCATCCGCAGCCAACGCCAACAACGATGGGGCCGCCCCCGCAGCAAAGCCGCGTGACCAAACCCGGCAAACCTTCCCGGTCAGCGCACTAGCTGAAGTTCCAGCGCGCGGGACGGGCTGTTCCAGTCGTCGCCGAGGAGCTGCCGGACACGGTCGAGCCGCTGCACGACCGTGTTCACATGGACGTGGAGGGCCCGCCTGGCCTCGGTCAGGCTCGCGCCGCTCCGGTAGTACGCGTCCAGCGTCCGGACCAGCTCCGTCCCGCGCCGCCGGTCGTAGTCGACGACCGGCCCGAGGACGCCGCGCACGTACCCCTGGACGTCCGCGCGGTCGCCCAGCAGCACGCCGAGGAACCCGAGCGCGGCAGCGTCGGCGCCGTCGCCCGTCCGGCCGAGCGTGTGCAGCGCGCGGACGCACCGCAGCGCCTCCTCGTACGCGTCGGGTAGCCGCGCAGGACCCGTCACCGGGTCGGACGCCCCGGTCGTGACCGGAACGCCCCCCAACGCCTCGCCCAGCTCCTTCGACAAGGACTGCGCGAGCGCCCCGGACGCATCGGTCGGCGCGAGTAGGACGACGTTCCCGCTGTGCGTTCCGGCGAGCCCTCCCAACGCGCGCGCACGACGCGAGACCTTGGTCAGCAACCGTTCCCGCTTCGACGCGTCGCAGTGCGCGACGAACACCGCGTGCGCACGAGAGAAGACCACGCCGAGCTTGCGCGCGCGCAGCGTCAGGCTGTCCGCGTTGCCTCCGGTCAGGAGATCGCCCAGAAGGTCCCCGCGCACGCGGTCCTCAGCTTCCGCGACCGAACGCCTGAGCAGCAGCAGAAGAGCGGTGACGAGGCCCGCGCGTTCGAACAGACGCCGGTCGCCATCGGTCAGATCCGGACGGCCGAGCAACGCCATCGTGCCGAGCGGCTCCGTGCCCGCGAGCACCGCGTAGATCCACGTCCCGTCCACCGGGACGGCCTGCCCGCTCGCGCCCGACGCGGCCACGCCCTCCGCCGGCGGGACGAACGGCTCGGCCGCGACACGGGCGACCTCCGCGCCGTCCGCGTCGTGCACGACGAGCCCGCCGCCGAGCAGCGTGACGATCTCGCGCGCCACGTCCGTCGCGTCCCCGCCGCGCAGCACGAGCTCGGTCAGCCGGTCGTGGACCGCGGCGGCGCGGCGCATGTCCGCGCTCCGCGCGCGGGCCGTCTCGGTCGCCGCGTTCAGCTCGGTCAGCGTCGCGCGCGTCTCCTCCAGCAGCCGCGCGTTGTCGATCGCGACGGCGGCGTGGTCGGCGAGCGACGACAGCAGCGTCACCGCGTCCGGGTCGAACTCGCGGGGACGCCGGTCCGCCGCGTACAGGACGCCGATCACCCGCGTCCCGACGCGCATCGGGACGCCGAGGATCCCGCGCAGCCCCTCCTCCCCGACCGCGTCGTCGATCGTGTTGGTGTGGTGGAAGCGCGTGTCGGTGCGGTAATCGCGGCTCGCATAGGGGAGCGCGGTCTGCGCGACGAGTCCGCCTAGCCCTTCGCCCATACCGAGCCGCAACTGCTGGAATCTCGCGGAGACCGACCCGTCCGTCACGCGCATGAACGTGTCCCCGGCGTTCGGGTCGTTGATGGTGAGATACGCGGTGTCGGTGCCGAGCAACGTGCGCGCGCGATGCACGATGGCGCGCAGCACCGCGTCCAGGTCGCGGAGCGCCGCGAGGTCGCCCGCGCTGTCGAAGAGCGCCGCGAGCTCGCGTTCGCGACGCCGGTGCTGCTCGAGCGTCCGCCGGATGTCGAGCGCCGTGCGGGTCGCCTCGTCCACGAGCGCCTGCTCCTCCGGGACGGCTCCGGCGGCCCGCGCCTCGGCGGCCGGACGCGCGAAGTCCTCGGCTGGCGCGCCGTCCGCGAGCAGCCCGAGCAGCGCGCGCATCGCGGACAGGGCGGGGTGGTCCATGCGGGTCATCGTCGCAGCCTTCCCGCCGGGGCCGCCCGCACTCGCGGACGGCCCCTCGGCAGGTGGTGAGTGTCAGGTGGCGCGGACGGTGACGGCGGCGGAGGGCGTCGCGTCCGCCTCGGAGCGGGCGAGGTCGCGCCCGCGCGTCTCCCGGGCGACCGCGACGGAGAGCGCGGTGACGACGGCGGCGAGCCCCATGTAGACCGCGATCGGGACGGACGAGTCGTACTCCTTCAGCAGCTCGACCGCGATGATCGGCGCGAGCGCCCCGGCGAGGATCGACGACAGCTGCGAACCCATCGACGCCCCCGAGTACCGGACGCGCGTGTCGAACAGCTCCGACACGTACGCGGCCTGCGGCCCGTACATCGCGCCGTGCAGGACCAGCCCGACCGTCACCGCGAGCGTGATCGTCGCGAACGACTTCGTGTCGAGCAGGGTGAAGAACACGATCGTCCACAACGCCATCCCGGCCGCGCCGACCAGCATCACCGGACGCCGCCCGATCCGGTCCGACAGCGCGCCCCACGCGGGGATCACCAGGAAGTGCACCGCCGAACCGATCAGCACGGCGTCCAGCGCGGTCGACTTCGGCAGCTTCAGATGCTCGGTCACGTACACGAGCAGGAACGACGTGAGGATGTAGTACGAGATGTTCTCGCCGAACCGCGCGCCGATCGCGACCAGGACCTGCCGCCGGCTCGTCCGGAACACATCGATGACCGGGACGCGCTCGTCCGCCCTCTTCTGCTTCCTCGCCTCGATGAACAGCGGCGACTCGCTGACCGACACGCGGATCCACAGGCCGATGACGACGAGCACCCCGGACAGCAGGAACGGCACCCGCCAGCCCCACGCGCGGAACGTCTCGTCCGACTGGACGGACGCCAGCAGCGCCAGCACACCGGTCGCGAGCAGGTTGCCGCCGGGCGCGCCGGACTGCGGCCACGACGCCCAGAACCCGCGCTTCCGGTCGCCGCCGTGCTCCGACACGAGGAGCACCGCACCGCCCCACTCCCCGCCGAGCGCGAACCCCTGGACGAGCCGGAGCGCCGTCAGCAGCAGCGGCGCCCCGACCCCGAGCGTCGCGTACGTCGGCAGCAGGCCCATCGTGAACGTCGCGCCGCCCATCATCACGAGGCTGACGACCAGCAGCTTCTTGCGCCCGACGCGATCGCCGAAGTGCCCGAACACGATGCCGCCGATCGGCCGGGCCGCGAACCCGATCGCGTAGGTGAGGAACGCGATGAGCGTCCCGGTCAGCGGGTCGGCCTTGGGGAAGAAGAGCTTGTTGAACACGAGCGCGGCGGCGCTTCCGTAGAGGAAGAAGTCGTACCACTCGATGGTGGTGCCGATCAGGCTCGCGCTGACGATCCGCGCGATGCCCTTCGAGCGCTCTCGCCCGCTTTCGGGCATGGCTGTACCGGGGTGGGACATGGGGGGCTCCGTCCTGGGCTGAGGATGGGGATGTGCGGTGCCTTATGAGGGCTACTGGGCGGTCCAGCCGCCGTCCATGGAGAGGGACGCGCCGGTGACGAAGCCCGTGTGCGGGCCGCAGAGCCAGAGCATGGCGGCGGCGACCTCGTCCGGCTCGATGAGGCGCTTCACGGGCGTCCGGGCGAGGAGCACGTCGTCGACGACCTCGTCCGGCGGGACGCCGTGGACGGCCGCCTGGTCGCGGATCTGCCCCTCCACGAGCGGCGTCCGGACGTAGCCCGGATCGACGCAGTTGCTCGTGACGCCGTGCGGCGCGCCCTCGAGCGCGGCGACCTTGCTGAGGCCCTCGAGGCCGTGCTTGGCCGCGACGTAGGCGGACTTGTAGGCGCTCGCGCGCAGGCCGTGGACGCTGGAGATGTTCACGATCCGCCCCCAGCCTCGCGCATACATGTGGGGGAGCGTCCGCCGCATCAGCAGGAACGGCGCGGTCACCATCACCTGCTGGATGCGGACGAACCGCTCGGGCGGGAACTCGGGGATGGGCGCGACGTGCTGTAGCCCGGCGCTGTTGACGAGGACGTCGGCCGTGGCGGGCAGCGCGTCGACGGCGTCCGGATCGGCGAGGTCGGCGACGTGCGCCCGCCCGCCGATCCGCTCCGCGACCGCCTTGGCCGCCTCGCCGTCCAGGTCCACCACGTGCACCTCGGCCCCGGCGGCGGCGAGCGCGGCCGCGCACGCCCGGCCGATGCCGCTGCCGCCGCCGGTCACGAGCGCCGTCCGGCCGTCCAGGGAGGTCGGTCCGTCCAGCGTCGTCCGGCCGTCGAGCGGTGGTGTTCCCGCAGGCCAAGAGTTCGTCATGGCCCGAACTGTAAGGTGGGTCACACGCGCTGCCCATGGCGTCGACCCACACACTCTGTCCGTTCCGAGTGGTGGTTCGCTAAAGCGCCATTCCGCGCCGTGACATGGTCGCGCCCGCCACTGTCACTCCCCCGGTGCTGTCGCCGACCGCCACCGGCCGGTGCGTGGCGCTACGCGTCTTCGGCGACGCTCCCCCGGATTCCGCTGATCAGATAGCCGAGCCCACGCCGGAACGCGTCGTCCCAGTCGTTGTCGCTGGGATGCCCGTGATCCGCGAGCGTCGGATAGCGGTCGCGCTCGGCCGCGAGGATCCGGTCGGCGGCGTCCCGGGTGGACGACTCGTCCGACCCGCGCCAGGACGCCTGGCTGATGGCGGCGCCGATGACGAAGTGCGAGAGCCCGTACGCGGCCGCGGTCAGTGGAGCGCCCCCCAGCCCGGCGCGCCGCAGCGTCGCGTGCAGGAACTCCGTGCGCGCGAGGACGTTCGGGCCGAGCATCGGGCGTCCCATCAGCGTCGCGCTCCAGGGATGCCGGAGCATGACCGCGCGCCAACGCGCAGCCATCGCGGTGACGTCCGCGGCCCAGTCGCCGGTCGCGTCCGGGACCTCGGCCTCGGCGAACACCGTGTCGAGGGCCAGGTCGAGCACGTCGTCCTTGGTGTCGACGTGCCAGTACAGCGTGGTCGAGCCGGTGCCGAGCCGCTCGGCGAGCCGACGCATGGTCAGCCGGTCCGCGCCCTCCTCGTCCAGCAGCGCGATCGCCTCGGCGACGATCCGCTCGCGGGACAGGGGAGGGGCCTCGCGGCGTTCGCCTCCCGGCCGCTTCAGCCAGATGTCGCCCGCGCGTCCTCGCCTGGTGCTCATGGCCGTCCACTCTAGTACGGTGAACGAGAACCGGATCAATGTTCTAGTGACTCGATCAATGTTCGAGAGGTGCGGTCGTGGGACATATCGACGTGAGCGACCTGGCCTACGCGCTGCCCGACGGGCGGCCGCTGCTGCACGACGTCTCGTTCCGCGTCGGGCGCGGAGCGAGGGCCGCGCTCGTCGGGCCGAACGGTGGCGGCAAGACCACGCTGCTCAGGATCATCGCGGGCGACCTGACTCCGTCCGACGGGACCGTCGCGAGCACGGGCGGCCTCGGTGTGATGCGGCAGTTCACGCCCGACGACAAGACCGTCCGTGAGCTTCTGCTCTCGGTCGCACCGCCGGAGGTCCGTGCGGCCTCCGCCGCATTGGCGCAGGCCGAAGCCGCATTGAGCGAAGCGCCTGACAGTCAGCTCGCCTATGCCGAGGCCATCAGCGAGTTCACCGACGCCGGGGGCTACGACCTCGAGGTGGTCTGGGACGCCTGCACAACGCTGGCGCTAGGGCTGCCCTACGAAGCCGTCCGGGATCGGCGCGCGGGGACGCTTTCCGGTGGCGAGCAGAAGCGGCTCATGCTCGAAGCCCTGCTGCGTGGCCCCGACGAGGTTCTCCTGCTGGACGAGCCTGACAACTACCTGGACATCCCCGGGAAGGAGTGGCTGGAAGAACGGCTGCGCGCGACCACCAAGACCGTCCTGTTGGTCTCCCACGACCGGCGTCTCTTGGCCGGGGCCGCCGACCGCATCATCACGGTCGAATCCGGAACGACCTGGGTGCACGGGGGCGGCTTCACCACCTATGCAGACGCGCGCCGCGACCGTGCCGCCCGCATGGACGAACTCCGGCGGCGCTGGGACGACGAGCACGCCCGGCTACGCCGCCTTGTCCACACCCTGCGGCAGCGCGCGGCCGCCAGCGACGCGGTCGCCTCGTCCTACCAGGCCGCCCGGACGCGCCTCGCCCGGTTCGAGGCCGCCGGGCCGCCCGAACCGCCGCCGCGCCCGCAGAACATCCGCGTCCGGCTGCGCGGCGGACGCACCGGCAAACGCGCCGTGACCTGCGAGGATCTCGCGCTCGATGGGCTGACGCGGCCGTTCGGGCTGGAGGTCTGGTACGGCGAGCGCATCGCCGTCCTCGGGGCGAACGGATCGGGCAAATCGCAGTTCCTCCGGCTGCTCGCCGACCCGTCCACGGTTCCGCACCGGGGCGCCGCCAAGCTCGGCGCGCGGGTCGTTCCTGGACATTTCGTCCAGACTCACACCCGCCCCGACCTCCGCGACCGCAGCCCCGACGAGATCATCACCGCAGACTTCGGAGTGACCCTGAACGACGCCATGCGCGCGCTCGCGAGGTACGAGCTCGCGCGCACACGCGGGCAGGCCTTCCAAACCCTGTCGGGCGGTCAGCAGGCGCGACTCCAGATCCTGTTGCTCGAGCTCTCCGGCTGCACCCTGCTCCTGCTGGACGAACCGACCGACAACCTGGACCTGGCCAGCGCCCAAGCACTCCAGGACGGCCTCACCGCCTACAAGGGCACCGTCCTGGCCGTCACCCATGACCGATGGTTCGCGGAGGACTTCGACCGCTACCTGGTTTTCGATCCGGACGGGGCCGTCCGTCAACAAGCCACCCCGATGTGGCAGTGTGGTGATCGGGCTCGTGAATGACCGGGGGCGCGGGTGAAAGACAAGCGCGGCAACCTCATCTGGCTGGTTCTGCCGTTGGCCGTCCTCATAGCGCTGCTCACGGTCAAGAACGGGGAATCCTCCAAGCCGGACGCCCTGGAGAAGCCCGCCGTCAGGCCGTCCGACACGCGCGCGGACGAGCGGCAGCAGAACAAACGGTCGCCAGACCACTTCGCCTCGCAGGTGCGCAAGTACGCGCACGAGGCGAAGGTCGATCCGACGCTGCTGATGGCGATCCTCTACAACGAGTCCGACAAGCCTCACGATCCTGAACTGGAACGGGCCTGGCAGCGGTTCAAGCCGGACGCCGCCTTCGGTATCGCGAACATGCACAAGGCCGCCTTCAACGACACCAAGGACGGTCGTCCGTTCCAGAACCGGCGCTGGGAAGAGCTGCCGGACGATCCCGCGCTGGCCGTCCGCGCGGCGGCCTGGTACCTGCACGACCTCGCCCGGCAACTCCCGTCCGGAAGGTCGTCCGAGTTCAGCAAGTCGGACCTGCTGGCACTCGGCTACAACGCGGGCGCGGGCAACATGCGCCTGTTCGCCGAGGGGACGAAACCGGGAGCGGTGGCCGGGTCCTACCTGAGGCGCCTGCACGAGAACTGGGGCAGGGCGCAGAAGGCACTGGGGCGGTAGCCCCGGGCCGGAGCCGCGATCGGGGAGCGGCTCCGGTCGCGGAAGGCGACGCCGCCTTCCCCGCCGATCAACCCGCGACCTCGCGGATGACCGTGGCGGACTGGCCGCTGAAGCTCACCTTGGCGAACCGCGGCGCCGACTTGACCCACATCTCCATGTTGTCGGTGGTGCAGCGGTTGTTCGGACGGGCCGCGCCGTCCGGGCACTTGCCGCCCTCGACGATCAGGACGGTGTCGGTGGCGGTGAAGAACACGGTGTCGCCCACCTGGAACTTGCCCGGCGCCACGTAGGACAGCTTGCCGCTGCGCGCGTTCCCGCCCGCGCCTCCCGCGCCTCCCGCACCGCCCCCGGTTCCGTTTTCCGGGTGGGACGGCGCGCTGGGCTTGTGCCCAGGGCCGGGAACGCCCGTCTCCGAGGGAACGCCCGCCGGCCCGTCCGGAACCGTGGCCGTGTGTCCGTCGTCGGTCACCTTGGCGTTGCAGGCCGACAGGCCGGTGACGGCGATGGCGGCGGCGGTCACCGTCACGAGGATCTTGCGCATGGGTGTCGTCTCCGCAGTTCAGGGCCGCTCTGGGGGAGCGTGCTCACAGTCTGGTGAGACCCGTGCGCCCCGGGATTTGTTGGCCGGAACGCGGGTGATCAGAACCACGCGACATCGGACGAACTTCTCACTCCGCCCACTCGATCGAACCTCTCCCGCCCGCCCCCCTTCTCCGCGTCTCGGAAAGTACTTGACGGATCGGAAAGAGGAAAGTACTTTCCTTCATGGAAAGTACTTCACGGGATGGAGAGGGAGACCCATGAACCACGTGCCGAGCCCCGCCGAGGCCCTGGCCGAAATCGAGCGTGCCCAGCAGAAGGCGTACGCCGGGCAACGTCTCCCGCTCTGGTGGCTGCCCTGCGTCGTCGCCCTGGTCACGGTCGTGTCGATCGCCTTCGAACTGCACGGCGCGACCCGCTCCGCCCTGCTGGCCGCCGCCGCCCTCGGCCTGGCCGCGATGACCGCCGTGCTCGCCCGGCGCGTCCGTGTGAAGAGCCGCCGCCAGATCTGGACGCCGCGCGCCGCCGCCTGGACGATCGGCTGGGTCGCCCCCTTCTTCGTCCTCTTCGGCGTCACGCCGCCCCTGGTCTGGCTCGTCACCGACTCGGCGATCTGGCCGAAGATCGTCTCCGGCGTCGTGGTCTCGCTCTACGGTGTGATGACGCTCCGGTGGGCCGAGCGTCAGATCATGGCCGGCACGAAGGGGAAGGTCGCCCAGTGAACCTCGACCCGGTGATCCACGCCCCCGTCCGCCTCCAGATCGTGTCGCTGCTGGCCGCCGCGAGCGAGGCCGAGTTCTCGTTCGTCCGCGACAACCTCGAGGTCAGCGACTCCGTCCTGTCCAAGCACGCTGCCGCCCTCGAGACCGCCGGCTACGTCCACATCCGCAAGGGCCACGTTGGCAAGCGCCCCCGCACCTGGCTGAAACTCACCGACGAAGGCCGCACCGCCTTCCGCGACTACGTCGCGACCCTCCAGCAGATCGTCGGCCGGCCCCTGACCGACGCCTCCCAGGAGGCGAGCTGACCGGCCGCGCCCGATGTCACCCCGATGCGCTTTGATTCCGGCATGCCGATCACCCCTCCAGCCGCCGCACAGCCCGCCGCCGAACCCGTCCCGTACCTGCTCCGCTTCAAGACCTCACTGGTCAAGCGCTGGTCCCACACCCGGACGCGCGAGCTGTTCCAGGAGTGCGACCTGGCGACCTACCTCTGGGCTCTGAACCGCGAAGCGGAGGCCCTGGAGATCCTCGACTCGATCACCACCGCGATCCCCGCGTCCAAGGGCGACTACAACATCTGGACACCCGTCGTCAGGATGCACGCCCTCCAGGCCCGCATCCTGCGCACGCCGACCGGCTCCTCGCACACCCGCAACGTCAACGCCGTCCTCGCGGACCCCGGACTGGCCGACAACCCACCCGCCATCGCGTCCTCGATCCCCGAAGCCGAGGCGGCGTTCCAAGCCGCCACCGGACGAAGCCTCGCGTCCTCCTGCCGCAACCACTCCCGGGCCCTCGGAAGGCTCTTCCTCCTCTCCGAACTGGCCCGCGCCCATCACCCCTTCGCCGCCTACTTCTCCCCGTCCACCCTTGACGACCTCATCCCCGCAGGCCGCGAATCCCTGGCCACTCGCCTCACCCCGTAGCCACCAGGCAACACTCACCCAACCCCGCAGACCTGAGGAAACGCACAGGCGAGCCCACTCCGCAGGTCAGCCCACCGCACAGGCCAGCCATTAAGGGGCTATCCGCCTGTGGAGACCCGCCCTACGGGGCTAGTCGCGGGCTAGTCGTTCGGGGAAGCGGCGGTGATGAAGCGGTTGATGACGGTCGCCCAGTCCGCGTCGTCCACCGGGGCGAGATCCATCATGTTGGTGAAGAGGGTGCCCAACGCGACGGACAGCAGGAACCGGGACAGCGCGCCGGATGGAAGGGACGAGTCCACCGACCCTTCCTCCTGCGCCGCGACGACCAGGCCCTCCACGGTCTCGAGATGCGCCGTCAGCTCGGCGGAGAAGATCTCCGCGACCCGGGGATCCCGCCGCGCGGCCGCGGCCCCCTCGACCAGCATCGCGCTGACCTGCCGAGGCCGGTGCGGAAGCTCCTCGCCGAGATGCTGGACGACGTCCGGCACCGGCACCCCCAGGGCCCCGTCGCTGATCAGCCGCGCCAGCTCGGCGGGCATGTGCGCCTTGATCGCGTCCGCGAGCAGCTCGGCCTTGGACGCGTACCGCGAGTAGATCGCCCCCGTGGACAACCCGGCCCGCCGAGCGATCTCGCCGGTGGCCGTCCCCGCGTAACCACGCTCGACGAACACCTCGGCGGCAGCGGCCAGCAACCGCTCCCGCGCCTCCTCGCTCGTCAGCCCGGCCACTCTCCCCATGCCCCAACCCTAAGCGCCCCCACCCCGCCCCAGCCCCAGCCCGCCACCAGCCTCCCTATCCCACCCGTTCGGCGTTTGCCGGGTCGTGGAGGGCTGGTCGGTTCTGGTGCTGGAGAGCGTGGGCGCGGGTGGCCTGGTCAAGGCCGTTGCCTCGGGCTAGGGCACGGCGGGGGGCGGCGGGTCTTGCTTGCCTGCTCGAAGGGGGAACGGGGGTGATGGTCGTGGTCGGAGGGGCTGAGGGTCAGCGGTGGGGGAGGGAGGACGGGACGGGGGTTTCGGGGGTGGAGAGCATGCCGGTGCGGTGCCAGATTCGGGCGCTGGGGCCTTCGATCATGCCGATGTCGGTGAGGAAGCCGGTGGCGCGGCGGAAGGCCCAGCGGAGGGTGGCCTGGCGGTGGGCGCTGCTCTTCGCGACGCGGTAGGCGGTGCGCGGGTCGAGGCCGACGGCGCCGTAGACGGCGGGACGGGTCAGGCGTGGGGCCATCCGGAAGCCCACGCCCGCGATGCCGGACGCCTGGGCGCGACGCAGCGGACGCGGTGTCGACGCCACCTGGCGCTTGAGCTCCTCACGCGCGTACGAGATGTGCCGGGCCTCTTCGGCGACGTGGATACGGCTGATGGTCCGGACGAGGGGCTGCACACGCTCGTCCGTCATGGTCACGCGCTGGACGGCGTCGGTGACCTCCTCGACGAGCAGGACGGCGGCGAACATCGCCATCGGCGGGTCGATGAACCCGGCGAGCTTGCCGAGCTGGAACTCGGGCCAGGCCATCCGGTACGGACGCAGGCCGGTCTTGCCGATGAAGCGCCCGAACATGGTCGAGTGGCGGCACTCGTCGGCGGTCTCGGTGAGGGCGTACGCGATGTGCCGTGAGGTCGGATCGCCCCGGTAGACGTGGCCGAGCAGGCCCTTCATCAGCATGAGCTCCGACCAGATGCCGAACGACAGCATGCTGACCAGCTCGTGCCGGGACAGTTCGACGCGCTGCTCGTGGGTCATCCGATCCCACAGCGGCGTCTCGTAGAGGGAGAGCGTCTCGGGCGGGAGGTAGAAGAGGTCCGGGTCGAGCGGCGCGTCCCAGTCGACGTCCACCTCGGGGTTGTAGGACTTCTTGGTGGACGCCTTGATCAGGCGTTCCGCCACCCGTTCCCGGTCGCGCAGTTCCACGGTGTGATCGCCGTCCGCGCACCGCACCAGCGTCGTCGTCATGGTCGTCACGCCTCCTGGGGGGGATGGGCCGTGAAAAATAGTAGGCATTATTTTTATCGGGACGGCAAGAGGATCGGCGGTGTGACGTGCGTCGCGTCGCCCATCCGGGGCCGGGGTGCGTGACGGGCCGGTCCCCCGGTCGTGTTCACTGTGTGGCAAGGGAATACGACCTGCGGAGGGCGGATGGCTGTGGGTGGTCAGCGGCTGACGGCGACCTGGACGGGCCCGCGTCCGGACGGGCGGCCCGTCGTCGCCACGGGCGTGTTCGATGTCCTGCACATCGGGCATGTCCGCTTCCTTCGGGAGGCGGCGGAGCGCGGCTTCCCGCTGGTGGTCGGTGTCGAGGACGACGACCGGGTCCGCGCGTGGAAGGGCCCGGGCCGTCCGGTGAACACCGCCGCCGAACGCGCCGAGGTGCTGTCGGCCCTGCGCTCGGTCGCGGGCGTCTTCGTCATCTCGGGACCGTCCGAGGTCTCCAAGTGGGGGGACTACTCCGAACTACTGGCGTCCCTGGAGCCGGTGGCCCTCGCCTACACGGCCGGTGACCCTCACACCGAGGCCAAGCGCCTGGGAGCCGAGGCCATGGGCGCGCAGGCCTGGGAGTTCGGCCTCACCGAAGCCCACTCCACCAGCGCCATGCTCGAGGCCATCACCTCCCTGGGCTGACCTGCGACCTCCACCACCGTCCTGAGGCTCCGAGGGGCAGGGACCGCTTACCGCTCCGGGACTCCGGGAGGCGGGAGCTGCTCCAGGACTCCGAGGCCGGGCCGCCCAATCGGGTCAGCCGCGTGGACTCGTGCGCCGTCACGATGGCCGGCTGGTTCGGCATGGCCCGTTGCGAGGTCGCATCGACCGGTCGGAGGCGACGTCACTCTCAACCGTGCGCCCCGCCTGTTGGCCGAGCACGGCCTGGCCGAGCGCGCCCGCCCCGGCGAGTGCCGGCGCGGCCCGGTCGGCCTCGCTGAAGGGGTTCTCCCGTCACCTCGTGGGCCGGCCTTATGGGCATCGCGGAGCCGCGGTGCGGGGCCGTCGGCTGCGGAGGACGGGCAAATCCGATTGCGATGTATTTGTTTCCTTCCTAGTGTCGGTTCTGATCAGCGTGTAGCTCAGATAGGAGAGCGCCGGGCTTGAGACCCGGAGGGCGCGGGGGCGGAGCCCGCCACGCTGGCTATGAACATCGGAGATGGCTTCCCCCTCGGTCGGCTCGCTCGTGCGTTCACCACGGCCACCACGCACGAGGACCAGGCCACGAGGCAGAGCGCCGAGCGGCGTGTGCAGGCGTGGACGCGAGTGCTCGAGGGGAAGACCGACGGGACGCTGACCATCGGAAGCCGCACGCCGGTGGCCGGGCTTCCGGCCTGGGTCACCCTTGAGGTGGTTCGTGGCGGCTTCGCCACCGGCAGGCCGCTGGCGGGCGGTCCGCTTCTCCCCCACGAGGCCGCTGTCGCGCCCGATCGAGCGGCCGGCTTCGCGCACTACCTGACCGATGCGGGCCTGGCCGAGCTCAACGCCATGCTGGACGCCGCGGACTACGAGATCACCGTTCCGGAAGAGGCTGCGCTGCTCACCGTCGCGTGGCTGCTGCGGGAGGGCGATCGTGCCGGTGCCTTCGACGTTCTGGACGCGATCGCGCCGTTCGCCGACAGCCTTCGTTTCGTGCCGGCGCGCCGTCCCGGCCGCCCGGCACGGGACCCGGAGCATGTGTTCCGGACCTCGGTCGGCGAGGCGCGCTCCTCCCTCCTCATGAGGCGGACGCCGCCCGCGATCGACGCGATGCAGGAAGCGCTCAGCGTCTGGAATCCCTTCGCCGATCGCCTGCTCGCCCACTGGCTGACCACCGTGGTGGACGGGCGGGTCGCCGCGTCCTTCCCCGAGGACTGGAGGGTTCGGGCCACCGAGCTGCTGGCCGAGTACCGCGTTCTGGCCGCCAGGCATCGGTTGTGCTCCAAGCCCCGACGCCCGAAGGAGAACTCGACGATCCTGCGTACGGCGATGAAGGACGTCGTCCGAGGGAGTGCTCTGAAGCGCGGTCTGCTGCAACACGCCGTGGACTCGATGGTGGCCAGGAGGGGACGGCCCGGATCTCCAGAGCACGCGGCCCTGCGCGAGCGGCAGGCTGCGGAGGCCGCCCGTCCGACGCATCGTGCGTTGGCCGCGATCGCGGCGGATCGTCTGGCCGGCCTCCCCCAGGATGACGGCCTGCCCGACACCGCCGCCTTCGTGCACCCGGTGACCGAGGACGAGCATGCCCGGACCAGGCGGAGCGGCGTTCAAGGACAGGCGGACGGGCGAGGAGACGAGGCCGAGAGCAGCAAGAACGCTCCGCAGCGCGAGGGCGAGAGGACCTCGACCGCCACCGGTCCGCAGCGGACGGACGCCACCCCCACCGGATGGTCTGCCGTCCCAGACGCCGCCTCCGCCGGACGGCTCACCGCCCCGGACGCTGTCTCCGCCGGACGGCTCGCCGGCCCGGACGCTGCTGCGGCCGGACGGCCTGTCGGCCCCGATGCTGCTGCGGCCGGACGGCTTGTCGGCTCTGACGGCGTGCCCGTCGGAACCGCGATGCCGGACGTCGTGGTGCGGGCGATCTCGCAGGCGTTGAGCGCCCCGATCGGGACGCTGGTCGACCGGCGGATCGTGCCGTCGGCGGAGGTGCTGGCAGGACTCGCCCAGCAGCTGGTGGCGTCCACCGTGGCGGCGGACTACGGCGACCGGGCCCTGGCGGCGCTGAGGTCGGCCGCGTACCGGGCGTTCCGGGGACGGCGCTCGCTGCTGCTGGTGAACCTGGAGAGCCAGGTGCGGTTCGAGGAGCTGCCCTGGGTTCACGCGGTCGCGTCGCGGCGGGGGAGCGGCGGGGACGCGGCGCGCACGGCGGCGCGGGCGACGCTGACCCGGCTGGGCGGGCTCACCCTCGGGGCCTTCCCGGGGACCATCATCCCGAACCGGCTGGTCACCGAGTTCGCGGCCTTGGCAGGCCAGGCGGAGCTGGACGCGCCGTTCGTCGAGGAACTCGCCGCGGACATCTTCATGAGCACCTTCTCCCCGAAGTTCGTGTGGGCGGCCGAGATCGCCGCCGAACTGCTCGACGGGTCGGTCTACGCCCGCTACTACGGCATCGACACGGCACAACTGTGGACGCTGCGCGCGATCGCCGAGAGCGCGTCGCGGCCCACGGCGGGGGCATGGAAGTCGCATGCCGGCCTCACCTCCGATCCTGAGTGGGACGCCGCGAGGAAGTTCGCGGCGCTGTGCTCGTCGCGCGCGGGAGCCCGGTGGGGGCCGGGGACGAGCGCGAAGGGACGCGTCATCGAGCAGTCCCAGATCCTGACCACGCACAACCTCGCCGTGCTCGCCGGGCCGGCGGGCGTGACGCCCGAGCCCGGCTGGCCCGAGCTGGCACGCCGCGCCTTCGCGGTGATGTGCGCACGGCTCGTCACCGCGCACCGGTCGCCCCTGCCCTTGCGCGCCGTCAAGGACGCGGCGTACGCGTGGCGGCAGGCCCTGTTCTTCGTGTCGATGGCCGATGACGCCGAGCCCCACGTCTTCGCCGCGTGGGCTCGGGACGAGACCGAACGCGCCTTCGGACCGGTGGCCACGCGCACGGCCCCGCCGACGGTCGGACTCGACCGGGTGCTCGCGGGGCTGGACCACGTCCTGGACGGCGGCGGTCTGGACGGGGACGAGGCGTACCCGCGCCGCTTCCTGGGCTGGTCCGGCCACTGGATCCTCGGCCGCTGACCACTGATCGAAAACTGGGGACGGAACGTGCGTCCCGCTCCCGAGATCCAGTGTTCCCGCAGTATGCGGCAGGGGAAAGCGCGTCCACAGATTGTGGATAACTCGATGACCTGAGGTCATCCGCCTAAGCGCGGGCATCCCACCCTAAGGCCGCGGACCGGTCGGCGCCGCGCCGTTCCCGCGTGTCGTCTGGTCGGGGCTGTGGATGCGGCGCACAGTGTGGTGCACAGGAAGATGATCTGGGGATCGGGCTGGGGATTTCCGGTGGGCAGAGGTTTCCACCGGATGGGGCACACTGTGGAACCCCGATACCCACAGGCTGTGCATGACGATGGGCAGACCGGGGCCGAAGGCGCACTCTGGCACTGGTCAGAACGTTATCCACCGGGTGGATGACGAGATGCCCGCCTGGGGGTGACCTGGGGACGCGACGTGGATATCTCCCATCACCCTTCTCCCACAGGTTGTGCACGAAAGTTATCCACAGGCTGTGGATTGCGGGGACGGCGGCGAGCGTCGCCCACAGGTCGTCCCCAATGTTGTCCAGAGGGGGCGCCCGGCGCGCGATCCCCTGGCCAGCTGGGGATTCCGGTGTGGAAGAAGGTCCGGCGGTCCCCCGCCCAAGCAGGCAAGAAACGGTTCAAACAGGCCTTTTTGGCCTGTGGATGAAGGTGTTCACGGCGGCTCCCCGCGACCGTGGGTGACGGCTTCCGTACTTGCCCGAAAAGTGCTGTCCGTCACGTGGTTCGATGAAGGCGATCACGTCCGCGCGCTCGGCCACGCCCTCTCGGCGTCACAGTCCGGCGCGCCACAGGAGCAAGATCATCGACGTGAGAACGAGGCCGGCCACACCCAGCGGCCCCTCGCCCAAGGTGATCAGGACGGTGCAGCCGACGGCCATCGTCACGGCGATCACCAGCGGTCCACGCAGGCCCGATGGCTCCGGACGGTCCGTCCCCCCGGGCCCAAGCTCCTGCTCCCAGAGACCGAAGTCGTCCTGTGCGCCCATCGGGACTCTCCTGACGTCGATGCCCCGGATTATCCGGCCGATCGGCGCCCGAATCGAGATGGCGCGTCGGCCACAGCACCCGCACCGTCCTTGGACGGCGCGTCCGATAACGGCACAGGGGGTGCGGATCGCTCGGCGCGGGTTGCTAGGCTGCGGAGAGCCTGGGGGAAGAGTCTCTGATACCCATGTCCCCTCGGGCTGACTTCATAGTCGAGGTGAAGGGGTCCCCACCGTGAAGAAGCTGCTTGTTCTGGCCGTTGTGGCTCTTGGCGGATTCGTTGTCTGGCGTCGTCTGCAGCAGGACCGCGCCGAGCTGGACCTGTGGACCGAGGCGACGTCCACCGACAGCTGAACCGACATTCGCCGTGCATGGCCCCGGCGTGACCGGGACGGATGACCGTTCCGATCCCGCCGGGACCAGGGCGGCGTACGGCCGCGCGCGTCACACGGATATCCGGGCGCGTGCGAGGGCCGTCCCCCGGTAAGCTTTGCTCCGCCGAGGGGCCTTAGCTCAGTTGGTAGAGCACCGGCTTTGCAAGCCGGGTGTCAGGGGTTCGAATCCCCTAGGCTCCACCTGCGAAAACACCCCCGTCCGATCATCGGGCGGGGGTGTTCGTGCAATTAGCGTGCAATTAGGCCACCGGGACCAGCGCGCCAGCCGGCCCTTCGTCGTCCGGGTCGTCCCTCTGAACAACCGCCTTGATCTGCGCATCGATGGCGGCGGCGATGGCCTGTCCTGCCGTTGAGGTCTCGTGCTGGTAGATCATGGCCGCGCGAGGCGAGTCCTGCCCCATGCGCGCCATGAGATCACGCAGGCTTGCACCGCTCCCAGCCGCGATGGTGTTGCCCGTGTGGCGCAGGTCGTGGAAGTGCAGTCCCGGGACGCCGACCGCTTCGGCCGCCTGCGCCCACCGGGAGCCACGGCGGAAGTTCCCCCGCCGGTAGACCATCCCCTTGGGAGACGTGAATACCAGCGCCTCAGGCGCGTCGTCGGTGAAGGACTCCAGGTGATCGAGGATTGCCGGAAGGATCGACCGAGGGAACGGGACAGTGCGGCGCCCGGCCCGTGACTTCGGGGGGCCGATCTCCAGGGCGGAGTTATCGAGTTCGAGGTACTGCCGCGTGACCCTCACGGTGCATGCCGTCGTGTCCAGGTCGCACCGCCGGAGGGCGATCGCCTCTCCCCAGCGAAGGCCAGTGAGGGCCGCGAGCAGGACGAGCGCCCGATACCTGTCATCGTGATCGTCCTTGACCCGCCCAGCCTGAAGCAGTTCCCAGACGGCCCTTTCGGCCGCTTCATGACTGGGGAAGACGTCCGCGATCGGGCATCGTGCACCGTTCGGAGCGGTATAGCGGACCCGGTACTCACCGGACGGCAACTTCCGAAGGTTGGCGACCGGCCGGGACCCGACCAGGTCAGCCAGTCGGAACACCTGCGCCAGAGTGAGAGCCGGACGTTCTTCCGGGTGCTCATCCCCCGCACCCTTGATCCGGCACGGGTTGCGCTGGATCATCTCGTCTTCCTTGACCGCCGTCATGAACACGGCACGCAGCAGCCGGTACGCCTTAGCGGTGACCGACTCCGAGACGCCCTCATCCAGGAGCAGCATGCGCCAGCTTCGGACGGCGCTCGTACGCACATCACCCACCGAGACCTCACCGAAGTGCGGCGCGATGTGCAGCCTGAGCAACCGCTCGTAGAGCTCTACCGTTCGAGGACGCAGCCCAGGCCGCTCCTTGATCCACTTCGCGGTGTAGTCAACGAGCTTGACCTTGGCAAGCTCCGGGTCGATCCAATCGCCCCTGATCATCTGCGCTTCGACCAGCGTGAGCCACTGCTCGGCATCGCTCTTGCGGGCGAACGTCTCGGGCGCGTTGTGGCGCTTACCAGTCGGCCCGAGGTAACTCGCCTGGTACCGGCCGGACGGCAGTTCCCGGACGAGTCCGAAACGGCGATGCCCCTTCTTGTTACCTCTCGCCATTACGCGGCCCTCCAGACGTTCGAGGCGGTGAGCGGTTCGACCAGACCGTTCGCGATGAACTCGTGGGCGGCGGATTCGGGGATGCGGACGAAGCGTCCGAGTTTGACGAAGCGGATGCGGCGTTCGGCGATGAGGCGGCGGGGGAAGCGTTCGGAGGTGTTGAACACCTCGGCGGCTTCGGCGATGGTGAGGAGCCGTTCCCCGGTCGGGAGCGTCGGCGGCGGGGTGAGTGTGCGCTTGGTGGTCATGCTGCCTCCCTCGTTGCCGGAGGTTCTGTGGTGGTGGCCTGTGCGAGCTGTTCGCGTCGCTTGACGCGTTCGTTGATCAGCAGGAGCAGGCGATGTTCGAGTGATCGGACGTCGGGGTCTGCGGGTCCGGCGCGTTCCCAGGCGTAGCCGGGTCCGGTGTCGGTGTTGGTTGCCGAGATCCCGGCCTCCGCGAGACGGGCCAGGACCCACGCTTTGCGGTCGGCTTTGTGGTCGGCGAGAGTTTTGCCGGACCACTTGCGGGAGACGAGGACGCGGCGTCCGCCGTAGCCGAGGTGTTCGCGCTTGTGGGCTTTGCCCTTGCAGAACCCCGGCACCATCCCCGAGCGAGGGTTCTTGGGCTGGACGCCGTAGCGGAGCCAGTTGGAGCAGGTGGGCGAGCACGGCTCATACCGGAGCGCCTCCGCCAGGCGTTCGACGTGGGCCTTCTGCCGGGTGGTCTCGGGCTCGTGGCAGTCGGCCACGCTCTTGACCAGGTACTTGGTCAGGTAGCCGATGCACCGCCGCGCGTCTGGGGTGTCGGCCAAGACGCCCTGTGCGTCGACCTGGCGTCCGAAGCGGACGACGTGCAGGGGTTCGGCGTCGTCGTCCAGGCCGATCCGGTCCAGGGCCTCATCCCAGGTGGACAGGGCCGCACCGGTGTCGGGGTCGATGTAGCCGCTCTGCCCGTCGTCTCCGGCCGCCTCTTCCCAGACCGGCAGCCGGTCATCGGAGTAGACGACGTGATCGGTGGAAGGCCACCACACCTGGTGATACGTGGCCGCCACGACCTGGCGGAGTTCGCGGCGGGAGATGGTGCCGCGGATGGCCATGTGGAGGTGTGGGGCGAGTCGGCGTTGGGGTTCGACGGCGGCGAAGTACTGGACGTCGTAGCCGACGAACCGGCGCAGGTTCTGAACGAACCGGTCCACGAGCTTGCCGAAGTGGATCGCGTCCCGCGCGGCCCGCCGGTAGTCGTAGCCGTCCGGGTCGACCGGTGTCCCGTCGGAGTGCACGCGTCCGTAGGAGTCGAGGGTGAGGGTGAGGAAGATCGACGGCCGGAACGTCTTCCCACCCGGCGCGGTGAAGGTCCTGCCGACCGTCCGAGCATCCACAGGACGGCGGGGAAGGTTGGGAGCGTCCTGACGTCGCCGAGTCGATCGCGTCCGCCGCTTGAGCTGATTCCCCGTATTGAGCGTCCCGCGGACACCGGCGCGTTCGATCTCGACATCGAGTTCGCCCAGCAACCCGTCCCAGAATCCGACGGGTTCCCCGTGCGCGGTTCCCTCGGCTTCGGCCCGGTCGCGTTCAGCCTGAGCTTGGGCCCGCAGTTCCATCAGGTTGCGCTGCTGCTCAGCAGGGCCGGCGCGGACGATTTCGGGTTCGGTGTCGATGTGCCAGCCCTGGGAGCACTGGACGGCGCGGAGCTTGCGCTTGCGCTCGGCGCACGACGGGCAGACCGAGGCGAGGGTGTGCCCGCACGGCACGTAGACGACCTTGGAGTCTCCGGTGTGGAGATCGACCCGCCGCATGGGGACGGGGCGGACACACACGCCGTGGTCGAGCGCGACGGCCTTGACCAGGTCCCGGGCGAGCGGCGGCAGCACCTTCACCCGCCGGGTCTGTTCGACCGGTTCAGGGTGGGCCGCAGTGATCTCGGGCGCGTCGAGGGTGGGTTGGGTGAACGTCATCAGAGATCACCTCCCGTCGTGTTGGTGGTGTTGACCAGGCGCTGTTCCGACAGGCGGCCGTCGGCGAGGAGCACCAGGACGAGGGCTCGGCAGGACTCGCATGTGACTCGGTTGCCGTCCCGGTCGGGTCGATAGGACAGCCAGGAGGGGTTCAGGTGGGCGCAGGCCGGACAGCGCAGCGGATCGAGCCAGTGGCGAGGGGCGTTCACGCCGCCCCCGCGGCGGGCCCGAATGTGTCGCCGTTCTGGTCGTCGTCGTGTGCGAGGGCGTACGTGACCATGGCGCTGATGTCGTCGTCCGACACGTACGCCGCCCGGACGCGAACCGGGTCGGGAGTGGTTTCCAGGCGGACGAACCCGACGCCCGCGCCGATCTGCGGGATCGATGAGATCTCGTCGGCATGGGCCCCGCGGTCACGGGCGCCGTCGCCAAGGATCATGTCGACCTGTTCGGACTCGTCCAGCCGAAGCGCCATCCGGTCGGGGAACAGGTTGCGGAGGTTGTTGACCTCTTTCCGGGCGTCCTGCTGCGCGCCGAGGACGCAGTAGCCGACCGACCGGCCTTGGGTGGTCAGGATGGCAAGGGCGGCTTCGGCGCGCTTGCGCAGGTCACGGTCCGGGCAGTAGGCGGTGAGGAACGCCAGCTCATCCACGATGATCAGCCGGAAAGCGTGCCGGCCACTTGGGGTGAACGACCGGGTGACGCCGCCGAACTCCTCCGCGCGGGCGTTCATGTCCTTGGCCGCGGCTTCGAGCAGCTCGACCATGCCGCCTTTTGGGTCGTCGGAGTACCGGCCGTATCGCTCGAACAGCGCCCGTCCAAAGCTGAGTTCCATGCGCTTGGGATCGATGGCCCAGACCTCCACCAGGCCCGCGATCATCAGGGGGAGCAGGGCCCGGACGACGCTCCAGATGACCGAGCCCTTGCCCGAGCCGGTGGCCCCGGCCACCAGGACGTGAGTCCCCTGCACCCGCAGCCGCCACGGGGCCCCGTCCTCACACCGCCCGATCACCAGCCCGGACAGGTCGACGTCCGCAGCGGCGGCGATCGGCAGGGCCGGGATCGGAGTGGCGAGCACGTCTTTGCGGACGAACTCCAGCCAGACCCGCCCCGGACGGCCCCCGGCGCGAACCCGAACCAGGGACGATCCGAACCCGTGCGCGAGATTCGGTGTTGCCTGCTCCCAGACATCCGGCGCCTGTCCCTTGAGCATCTGAACGAGCACCCGATCCGAGGACGGACCGCACCGGACCCGTTTGATCGACGGGAGGTACTCGCGGCCCTTGTGGGTGCGGGACAGTCCGGCCATGACGATCACCGGTTGCCAGTCCCGCCGGTAGACGCGGACGTACCGCCACTTCGCGCGGGCCGGGTAGCCGACCCACCGCAGGAACTCCGGTCGATCGAGGACCGCCCATGCGCCGAGACCGGCCCCGGCGACGAGCACCAGGACGACGGGCAGGACCCAGCCGACCCGGTACCCCAGCCACCCGAGCCCGGCCAGGACCGAGAGCGGGAGAGCGTTGCGGACGGTGAACACCGTCAGGCGGACGAGGAACCGGACGAAGTTGACCAGCAGCACCAGGCCCTCGGGCATGTGCCAGACCGGCGGCGCCCACTTCGGCCCGGCGAACGGGTCGGTCGAGGCTTCCACGGCGACGTTCTCGCCCGGACCGAGCTTTCGGAACTCCCATGCCATGATGAGTTCACCCCTTCGGGAAGTGCGGACTTTGCGCAGGTAGAGGAAGCAGAAGCGAGGGGGAAGGGGCGGCAGGAAGGGATCAGCTTCCAGCCGCCCCGCCCTCATCTCGCTCGAACTCGCGTGGTCAGGTGGCCCAGGTGAACGCGCCCGGGATCGGCGGAGGCCACGGGAGCATCACCGGCACGACCAGTACCGGACGGGCACCGACCTTCGCGGCAGCCTCAGCCGACCTCGCGGCGATCGCGCAGGGCTCGCAGGAGGATCGGCCGCAGTGACGGCCCATGGTGTGGCACCAACGCACCGCCCGCCGGGAGTCCATCCACTCGACCAGCAGCACCAGGGCACCCACCGCGGCCATGGCCATCAGCGCCAGGCCGAACAGCAGCAGCGCGATCACGCCCCACACTCCGAGCCGTCCGAGCCCGACGAGTCGCCGGACGAGGAGACGGTGTGCTGCTGGTGGAGCTGTTCGACCCTGACCGCGTATGCGGCGAACGCCCCGGCCAGCTCTCGCGCGGACCTCACATCCGCCGCCGTGACCGCCGAGTTGTCGATCGGGGTGATGGAGACATGGACTTCGCCCTGCGTCACGCTCACCTGCGCGGCGTTCTCCGCCGATGTGCACGTCAGCACCCTCAGGGAGTCGTTGCCGAGCAGACTGACCGAGATGCGCGGGGACTGGCCCGGCTCGATCGCGATGGTGGTGTACGTGTACTCGCCCATCAGGCCGCCCGCCCCGTCTGCTCGCTGCGGACACGGCCGCCGGACCGGTACAGGCGCTCCACCTCGATCGCGTACCTGTGCGCCTGCTCGGCCAGGGTCCGGGCGAACTCCACATCTTCGGCCCGCAGCCGCTCGGGCATCGTGAGGGTCACCAGGACCCGACCGGCGACGATCGAGAACAGCGGAGTCCGAGCCCGGAACGCCTTGAACTCGCAGGTCGCACCGGCATCGACCGGCAGCGTGAGCGCCGACATGCGCCCCTTGCCCGCCCCCATCAGGCCGCGTCCTTGGCCTGCGTCGCCGGACGGGTCTTGGCCGTACCACCGGCGGCACCGGCGGGAGCCCGGACGCCACGCGCCCGGAAGGAGTAGGCGATCCGCGGACGCTTCCCCGAGTCGTCCACGTACGGCGTGACCGTCAGCCCGTCGAACTCGCACGGGCGGAACGGTCCGAACACCGCCTCCGGCACGACCGGGCAGACCTGCGCCGAGATCTTCACCTTGATCGCGCTGTTCTTATGGTTGGCCTCCGGGTCGGCGTCGTAGACGTCCACCACCCAGACCGGGAGACCGTTCTCCTTGTCGGTCTCCTGCCGCTTGGTCTCGAAGTTCTCCAGGGGCTCGGCCGCCGCCGTGGCGAACACTCCGTGCGGGAACACCTCACCGAAGCTCACCGGGATCCGTCCCAGAACCGCCATGGTCACACCTCCGCTGGTCGCTGCTTCTGTGCTTAGCAACTCGGGTTATCGAGTTGCTAAGCAAGAACCTACCCCTGGACGGGGCGATCGCAACGAAGGTGACTTAAGTTATTGAGTGACGTGCGTCACATCAGAGCGGGAACGAGTCCGTCAACTCGTGCAGAGTGCCCGGAAGTGCCAGGTCAACGGCCAGCACGCCGCGGCCGGTCGTATCCCGAAGGACACCCAGGACGGCCAGGATCGGTTCGTGCGCGCCCAGCTCCAGGGCGTCGGTCTCCTGCTCGGTGGCGGGTCGTGCCGACAGGCGCTCATCGATGCGCACCAGGCGCTCATCATGGGCGGAGGTCAGCAGCTCACGCACCGGAACCGTCAGAGGCCCGTCCGCTTGCAGGCCCATCGCTTTGGCGAGGTCCAGGGGGAGCCAGAGCGAGACCAGCTCACTCGGGATCTGATCAAAGACGCCGACGTAGCGGCGCAGGAACGCCGGAGCCCCGGCAGCCAGACCCAGAAGCTCGGCTACCGGGGCAGGGACTGGACGCCGTCCAACCTCGATCATCTTGACCGTCTCGGCGGTCTCGTGGCGATCCAGCACAGCAAGGCCCGGCAGACTGCGGTTCGAGTCGTCAGGCGTGCGGGGAGCCTTGACGAAGCTCCCACGCCCGTGGACGCGCTCGACTTCTCCACCGAGCTGCATGTTGTTCAGCGCCCGGACGACAGTCGGGCGGGACGTCCCGAACTCCTTGAGCAGTTCGGTCTCGGACGGCAGCTTGTCCCCGACCTGGTACACGCCCTCAGCGATCCGGCGCCGCAACGTCTCGATGATCTGCTGGTACTTCGGGAGGTAGCGCCAATCGTCCGACATCTGGACCCGCCTACTTGTCGATAACACGAGTAGTCCAAGCGTACCCAGGGTCATTTCTCCCTGTCACACCTCTACTCGCGCCCCGAGCGTGGCGCGATCCGGCCACCCCATCGACCCACCAGGGGTTAGGCGTAGGAGTCCCCGAAGTCGCCCATGGCCTCGCGGAACTCCGCCGAACGGATCTGGTCGGCCACGTCCAGGAGATCCTGTACGGCGGACACCTCGATCCAGATCCGGCGTCCGATCACACGGCCTCCGAGGCTGAGCATGGGCACCCACAACGCGACGCCCATGTAGCCCTCCACTCGGTGGGGTTGGACGTTGAGGACCCAGCCCGCCGTGACCGGGGACGCAGCGAGCGCTTCATGCACGCGCCGGGTGTAGGTCTCGTTGTCCGCCGGGGCATCGGCGTCGAGCATCCACCCCAGATCCGGATCCGAGTCGTGCGGGTGGAACCAGGCTTTCCGGCGGAACCTGGCGGGGTGGATGTGCGGCCATCTCATACCGGGACCCTGATCAGGGCGGTGACGCCGTCATGGTCGGACAGGCGGCGGGCGCCGTCGTCGGCGGACAGCACCGCGTGTTCGAGCACCTGGACGCCGTTGATGTTGGTGTGGATGCGGTCGGCGCGGTGCGGGACGGGTCCGATGCCGAAGCCCACGGTGGGGGTGAGGTCGCCCGCCATCTCGCCCAGGTCGGTGAATCCGGCGGCGGCGATGATCTGGGCGGGTGTGGTGTCGAGCTTGCGTGAGATCTTGGCGTTGGACAGGTCGGTGTCTTCGGGGAGGTCGCGTTCGTCCAGGGCGCGGGCGTTGAAGTCGCCGGCCGCGATCGCTTCGACCTTGCCGAGCAGGTTGAACATCTCGGCCTCGTCCGCGCGGATGCGGGGAGCGCTAGGCGCGAGATGCACCCCGCACAGGTCGATGCGGCGCGCCTTCCCCGTGGCCGCCCCCACCGCGACCTCCACGCGTGCCAAGGCGTGGAACCAGGGCGCGTGGCCGGTCTCGTGGCGCTCCTGGACGACGCGGAGCGTCGAGGTCTCCCGGACCAGGACGGCAAGGTCGCACCCGTACCGGGGAGCGGGCACCAGGTACCGGCCACCGGGCATGTTCAGGTGCCGGGCGACCTGGTGCAGCCGCCGGGAACTCGCCCCACCACCGCCCCACTTGCACTCCTGAAGGAACACCACGTCATGCGGGCCGACCGCTGTGATCCGGTTTAGGATGCCCCGCAACCGGGAATCGTCGGCTCCGTCCGTGCCGCCGTTGTGCAGGTTCCACGTCGTGATCCGCAGCGTGCCACCCATCGGCATGTCACTCATCGGTTTTCGCCTCCGTGTCTGCGTTGATGCCTGTACCGGCGGGGTCCCCCGCCGGGTCGTTCACGGTCTGGGGCGGGGTGAGGGTGTTCAGAAGGTCAAGGGCGGAGGTGGTGTGGCTGAGGAGCATGTGTGAGCCACCGAGGGTGTTCCGGCACGAGGACAGGTTCACGAGCACCTCGTCCAGCACCCGCAGCCGCTCGCGCACCTTGGCCGCGTCCTTGTCGTCCCAGACCGCGCCAGCCGAACGCGACGCCATGGACTCCGCGACGGTCCGGTCATGAAGGGTTTTCATCTCGGACTCGACCTCATGAAGGACGCCGAGGAACTCGTCCCAGGCCCAGAACACCAGGTCCAGCACGCGCCCGGCCGACTCCACCGGCCCTGCGGACTCCACTCGCAGCCCGGCCCCGACCGCTTCACGAAGCCCCCACGCCGCCAAGCGCACCACCTCAGCCAGCGGCAGCGCCTGCGAGGACGGATCCTCTGCCTCGGCCAACTGCCCGACCAGACCGCACAGAGCAGCGATCGGGTCTTGACCGGGCATCGGTTCACAGGTGGCCGGAAGGGCGAACGGCCTGCCCGGCTCCAGTGGCCTGCGATCCCGTGGCCCGGGGTCCCGTGCTCGGCCAGGGCCACCGGTCCGCATGAACAACCGCATCACGCAACTCCCTCGGACTTGAAGCCTCCACCAGGCGCACGCCCCGGTATGACCGGACCACCGCCCACCACGAATGCGTGGACTCGCCGAACCACGCGGACTCCACACGACCGCCGTACTCCTCCCGGAGTGCACGGGTGACCACCCCGGAATCCGTCAGGCGTCCCGCGGATTCACCTGCGGAACCGGCCTCCCGACCTGAATCACGCCCGCCGGGGTCGCCAACGGCACCACCCGGAACCGGCGCGGGGAACTGAATGGGAGTGCGGCCGGGGACATCGCTGGGGAACTCGCCGCGCATCACGGCACCTCGGCGTTCGTGAACGGCACCGCCAGCACTCGCGCGATGGCGTCCGCCGCCAACCCCGTCTCGGAGACCGGGCACAGGTGCTCCAGCTCCGGCGGGTCATCACGGTTCGGCCCCGACCAGGCCCAGAACCACCACAGTTCGCGGTCCGGCCAATCCGGACGGCACCACACCTCCTGGTTCAGCCCCGGCGACAGTGCCGCGCCCACCAGGTCATCCGGGGCAGGCTCTCCAGCCGGGTTCCGTGCCCGCACCGCGCCATGCCCGAGAACCCTCGCGACCAGGCCACGCGCGGCCAACTCCACCACCAACGCCCGCGCCGCCGGAGCCCACGCCGCAGCCTCCACCACACTCAACGGCTGATCACTCATCACCTGCCCCCTTCACCTTGGAAGCGGGACCGGTGATCCGGGGACATGGCCAAGAGACGAAGCGCCACAAGCGCCCGCGGGGTACCTCTGCCATCCACAACAGATCACCGGCCCCGCAGCTCATCACGCGGCCCGTGCCCGTCGCTCTGCGGAGCACAAGGCGCATGGCTCCCGCTTCCGGGTCGGGGGCGTCCCCTTGGGCGAGCCCCAGACGAGGACGAAGCGTCGAACTGAGACCCACTTCCAGCCACGTCCCCGGCAGCTCTCGCAAGAGGTGGCTTCCCGCTCATCTCGCATGCCGACAAGAGTCCTCTGGCGTAACGTCCTCTTGAAGGTCCTCTATGGGTCCTTAAGAGGACTCTTAGAGGACGTTAGAGATCCAAGATGGGGGCTGGTGTCCGCTCAAAGACCGTTTGTAGGTACCGTCAGAGGCGTAGAGGACACCACGTAGGAGGTGGGATCAGGTGACGCGACCAGCCGGGAACACCCGTCTCAAGGCCGCTCGGCAGCACGCCGGGTACGCCTCACAGCAAGCCTTGGCGGATGCGATGACGAGAGCCGCGCCGCTTCTTGATCTGGGCCATATCCAGGTGAGCGCCCGTCAGATCCGTCGGTGGGAGTCGGTGAACCCGCCATGGCCCCGAGCCGATCATCAGCGGCTCCTGACCCATGTCCTGCAGCTGCCGATCGAGCAGCTCGGCTTCACCCCGCCGTGGGAGACCAGCGGCCCGGCCACGAACAGCGCGGGCCCGGCACCGCACACAGGAACAGCGCCTCAGGCACTGGGCACGACGCTGCCCTTGCCGAACACGTCGGCCGCTCTACAGCCACCGACCGTCGGAGCCGACTTCGCCGCGATCAATGCGGCACTTCGCCGCCTCTACTTCAGCGTGCAGCCTGCCCAGCTCCATCCGGCGGTGCTGGAACACACCAAGCTCGGAACCCAACTACTCGCCGAGACCACCGGTGTACCCCGCCGCATCCTGGCAACTGCGTTGGCCGAGGCCCTGCTTTTGGTCGGCCGGATCGAGTTCTTCGACCTGCGCCAGCCGGACGAGGCGGACGCGACCTACGTCCGAGCGCTCCAGGCCGCGGGGGAGGCCAACGACTCCCTGTTGGGAGCGGCGATCCTGGCACACGCCGCGTTCATCCCCGGTTGGGACGGCCGCCGCGAGGAGTCAGCCGAGCGGATGCGCGCAGCCCGCACTTACGCCCGACGCAGCCCGGCCCCGCCCGAGTTCTGGGCATGGCTGGATGCAGTAGAAGCCGAATGTGAGACGAGGTGCGGTCACCCGCGCGAGGCGCTCCGGCTGATCAATCACGGGGAACTCGTGCTGGCTGAGGGCGTCGAGGCTCCGGCCCCCGAGTGGTTCAACTGGTTCTCGCCGGTCAGTCTCCAGTCCTTCAAGGGAGACACCCAGCTCAAGGCCGGTCAGCCTGCTCAGGCCAAGGCGACTCTAGAGGCCGTCTTGGAGACAATGGCCGACACCAACGCCAAGCAGCGCTCGGTCATCCTCGGAGACCTGGCCGCCGTCGAGATCGCGCTGAAGAACCCCGAGGGCGCTGCCGCGTACGCCGAACAGGCCCTCGACCAGCTCTCGGCCACCTGGTACGCCACCGGCATGGACCGCGTGAACCAGGTCCGCCGAGCCCTGCAACCGTGGTCCGACAGCGACGCCGTCCGCCACCTGGACGACCGCCTGTACGACTGGCAGACGACGGTCAGTTCGTTGCAGCGTTGAACTCAGCGACCCGGCCCGGAAGCTCACCCAGCGAATCGATCCGCATCGTCGCAACGCGGTCGGCTTCCGGGTCGTCCTGCTGAATGATCCCCCACGGCCCCCGCCGGATCAGCGCCGTCAGCAACCCGACCTCAGCAGCCGGCCGAATGTCGTTGTCCAGCCGGTCGCCCACGTACAAGATCTCGTCCGCCTCACACGGCGCAGCGTCCACCACACACCGGAAGAAGTCGGTGTCAGGCTTGGACACACCCCAGTCGTCCGACGTGGCGATCAGATCCGACGGCAGATCCAACGACCGCAAGATCCCCCCAGCCCGAACCGTCTGGTTCCCCGCGATCCCCACCCACAGCCCGTCATCCCGCAGCTTCGCCAACGACGGCCGCACATCCGGGTAGAAATCAGCCTCCCCGAACGTCTCCGGCTTCCCCGCCGTAGCCCGCTTCTCACGCTCCGCGGCCAGATCGAACCCCGGCGCGAACACCTGGAACGTCTCCCGATAGTCCAACCCCCGAGCGATGACCGCCCCGAACATCGCCGAGAACGTGTGACGCGGCACGCCCAGCCAGTCAGCCCACGTTCCGTACTCGGTCGTCTCGTTCACCAGGCACTCGCCGACATCGAAAACCACAGCTCGGATCATGCGCCCAGCCTAAGGGCGCGTTCTCTCGTACTTGACATGCGCCTCCGCCAGGGTGATCAGAGCGTCTGCGCCTGTAGAAGCAGCCGACAATGCACCCCAGCGTGTCCCTCCGAGTCTCCTTCGGGATGAGGACCTGAGGTCGCACGGATCATTGAGGCAAGAACGACCTCGATCTTCGTCGTGAAGCCCCATACTTGGGCGCATGGCGCTGGACGAGACTACTGAGGCGCTCTTTCGCGCTGCTGACACGAGCATCCTTCTAGCTCTGCTGCCGCTCCTTCAAAGCCAAATCGAGCAGACTTCGACTGAGATGAGGCGCACTGGGGGTCAACGGAAGGACTTTGCAGACGCAGACGCCGAGATCACGGAGATGTACAGCGAGGCATTGGCAAGCCTCCATGTGAAACTAGGCGATGACCCGGATGCAAATAAGGCGCTTCGTGATCTCCGGGACAAAGTCAACGATTCGCTTGGTAGATTGCGTGAGGGTGATGGGAAGTTCGCTCGGCAATTTGAGGCTCTCCTCGGGTATTTGGCTGACCTAAAGCAGCGCGAACTCTGGGTCCTGATTGAGCTGAAGCGTCGGGGGTACCTCCCCTGGCTCCCATGGGAAGGGCGGCTCTACCGCGAAGACGCCTAGTCGTCAGCGGAGACTACTGGACTTGTCCGACCGGGATCTGGTTGTGTGAGATGAGGGGGTGGGTGATTCCCTGCCCCCTCATCCTCGGTCCCAGCAAGTGTGAGAAGAAGTCGGTAGCTACTAAAAGCCGGATACCGGCTGCCCATTGTATGTTCCGCCATGGCACGCAAGTCCAATTCGCGTGCCACCACCTACGATTTCCACCTTTCCGCCACCTTTCACGCACTGATCGCGCGTGACACTGCCGGGCATAGCCGCTGAGGCCGGAACAGTGTCGGCCAGAGAGAAGGCGGTCAGCGAGGCGGTTGCCGCCAAGGCAATGGCGGACAGTCGGCCAGCGAAGGTTGCCATGTTCGGTCCTCTCATCTATGGATCACTACCGGCAACTACTACCCGTAAATAATCCATCTACGCACTGTGTCAATCCGGTGTGTCCTGGTCAGTGGTCGTATGCGTGGTTTGTCGTCGCGTCCCAGGCATCGTGAAACGGGTGTCCGTCTCATTGCCCTCATGAGTCGGGCCTTGCCGAATTTGGCCGTTTGGGATCAAGGGCGGCGGCGCTCGCGCCGTTGGCGCGGCCCGCCGCCAGCGCGGCCGGAGCGTGCGGCGTGGGCGCCGGTCACCGGCCG
>NZ_RFFG01000094.1 GCF_003696215.1 Actinomadura harenae
CGCCGAGGTCGCCGCGCGCTGGCGCGCCTGGCCCGCCGGACGGCTCTTCCCCGGCGTGCTCCGCTACAGCCTCGACCAGGGCGGCCCCGAGGACGCGCGCCGCGTCGGCATCGCCCCGGACACCACCTGCCAGGACGCCGTGGACGCCGCCCTCGGGCCGTCCCTGGCCGTGCGCGGCTGCCGGGGCGCCCTGCGCGCCACCTACCTCGACCAGTTGCAGGGCATCGCGGTCACGCTCGGCGTCGTGGCGTTCCCGGACGAGCCGTCCGCGCGCGGCGCCGCCCCCTGGTTCCCACGGCGCGGCGCGGTCGCGCCCGGCCTGCGCGCGCTCGGCTTCCCCGGCTCGGTCGTCGCAAGGTTCGGCGACGCGTCCCGGCAGGCCACGGCGCTCGCCCAGCGCGGCCCGTACCTGGTCGCGGCCACGGTCGGGTACGCCGACGGCCGCCCGACGCTGCGTGCCGGGCGGCTTCAGGACGATCTCACCGAGCTCGGCCCGCAGCTGGTCGAGGCCGTTCTGCGTCCGCTCGCCGCGCCCGCCGCCGTCCGGTGCGGGGAGCGGGAGTGGGCGTGCTGAGGGCCCTGCTCGCCGTCCTGATCGGGGCGGCGGCCTGCGTCCTGCCCGCCGAGGCGGCGCACGCCGACCGCGCCCGGGACGAGATGGATCCCGTCCTGGGCTCGCTCGACGTGCCGCGCGCCTGGGCCGCCTCGCGCGGACGCGGCGTGACCGTCGCCGTCCTCGACTCCGGCGTGGACGCGTCCCAGTCCGACCTCGCCGGGAGCGTCGTCACCGGGCCCGACTACACCACCGGGGCCGCGCCGTCCGGGACCGTCCCCAAGCGGCTGCACGGCACCAACATGGCGTCCATCATCGCAGGTCACGGCCATGGTCCCGGGGACGGTGAGGGCATGATGGGCGTCGCGCCGGAGGCCCGCGTCCTGGCGGTGCGGGTCATCCTCGAACGGGACGAACCGGGCTACGGGACGTTCGCCGGCGACAAACGCTACGAGGGGACGATCGCGCGCGGCATCCGCTACGCCGCCGACCACGGCGCGGACGTCGTCAACCTGTCCCTCGGCCGCTCCTACCCCCTCCCGGCCGAGCGGGACGCCGTCGCCTACGCGATCAGCAAGGGCGTGGTCGTGGTCGCGGCGGCGGGCAACGGCGGCGCGGACCGTCCCGCCCGGGGCGGCGGCCGTGCGGCCGGGAGCGAGGGCCGTGCGGCCGGGAGCGAGGGCCGTGCGGCCGGGGGTGATGGCAGTGCGCCGTTCACCTACCCGGCGTCCTTCCCCGGCGTGATCTCGGTCGCCGCCGTCGACTCCGCCGGACGCCACGCCGGCTTCTCCAACCGGAACTCGGCGGTCGTGCTGTCGGCTCCCGGCGTCCGGATCATCGGCGCGGGCCCCGGCGACCAGTACTGGATCGGGGACGGGACGAGCCCCGCGACGGCCTTCGTGTCCGGAATCGCGGCCCTCATCCGTTCGAGGCATCCGAAAATGCCGCCCGCGCTGGTCGCGCAGGCCTTGGTCGAGGGCGCCCGGAGCCGTCCGTCCCGGGGGTACGACCTGGGCGTCGGGTTCGGCCCGGTGAACGCCGCCGCCGCGCTCGACGCGTCGGACTCCCTGGCCGGGGCCCGGACGGCCGGTCTGGGCGCGGCTCCGAGCCGGGCGGTCGACCTCCGGTCGCGGATCCGGGTCGTCCGGCGTCCGGAGTCGCTCGTCGTGGGATGCGCGGTCGCCTGCGTCCTCGCCCTGACCGGATTGATCTTGTCCGCAATCGCCCTTAAGCGTCGTCCTAATTCATAATTCAACCATTATTGGGGTTAAGTTCCGGTTAGATCCCTGTTCGTGTCAGAAATACCCTCAGCGGAGGAGTCCACCGGGCCCCTCCCAGACCAGGACGGGCCCTCACCCACCTCCGCGCCCGTCCAGCCCACGACCCGCCGCCGCCCTCGCGCGGCCATCGCGCTGCTGCTGGCGTTCGGCCTCCTGGCCGTCGCGGGCGGCGGCGCCGCGATCGTCTACCAGCTCGTCCGCAAACCCACCGCGGCCGAGATCGACAAGGCCGGAGCCCGGGAGCTCGCCACCCGCTGGCAGCGTCTCCGGGTCGCCGACCTCTTCCCCGAACGGTTCCTCTTCGACAAGAAGGACGAGCCGTCGGGCACCCTCGCCCAGCTTCGCCGGGTCGGCATCGCCCCGTCCAGGGCCTGCGCCGACGCCGTGGACACGCCCACGGCGGCGATCCTCGCCAAGCACGGCTGCACGACCGTCCTGCGGGCGACCTACCTCGACCCGAGCGGGACGCGCGCCGTCTCCGTCGGCGTCGCGGTCTTCCCCGACACCTCGTCGTCCGACGACGCGGCCACCGACCTCACCGGGCTGAACGGCGGCAAGAAGTCCGGTTCGGGCCTGCGGGTCGCGACGTTCCCGGGCACCACCGTCGAGCGCTTCGACGACGGGTCCCGGCAGGTGGTCGACGCGAAGACCAACCACACGCCCTACCTCTTCCTGCGGGCCGAGGGGCCGCTGCACCCGCAGGGCCGCATCGAGCAGGGCGAGCTGGTGTCCCTCTGGTTCGCCCCGGACCTCCTGGACCGGATCATGGCCCGGTTCGCCGACGACTCCACGCCCTGCGCCCGGAAGGACGTGCGATGCTGACCCGCGCCCACGGCCGCCCTCACGCCCGCCCTCACGCCCGCCCTCACGCCCGCGCCCTGCATCGGGGCGTCGCGGTCGCGCTGGCGGCGGCGCTCACCGTCGTCCTCGCCCCGCCGCTCGCCCCGGCGGCCCGCGCGGGCGGCCTGGGCCCGAACGTGAAGCAGATGACCCGGGACCTGCGGGACGCCGGCCGGCAGACCCACGGCGACGGGGCGAAGATCGCGCTCCTGTCGGACGGAGTGGCCGACGTCCTCGCCAAGGGCGCCCATGTCCAGCACGAGAAGGACTTCATCCGCACGGCCCACCCGAAGCGCCAGGGGGGCACCATGCTGGCGTCCCTGATGTTCGGCGCGAAGATGGAGATCCCGGACGCCGGAGAGCTGACGCTGCCCGGCCTGATCAAGGACGCCGAGCTGATCCCCGTCCGCGTCCAGCCGGACCTCGGTCCCAAGGGGCCGGACGCGTCGGTGTCCAACGACAGGATGGACGGCGCGCTGGCCGACGGCCTGCGGTACGCCGTCGACCACGGGGCCCGCGTCATCGTCGTCACCGAGAGCTGGCTGTACGAGGGCGGCAGGGCCGCCACCGAGATCGCCTACGCCCAGTCGAAGGACGTCCTGGTCGTCGCCCCGGTCGGGATCCACTCGCCGGACAGCCCCGACACGTTCACCATGACGCCCGGCGTGCTGGGCGTCGGCGACGTGGACAAGGACGGCGACCGCTACGGCAAGTTCACGACGGCGTCCAGCGCGCTGATGGTGTCCGCCTACGGCGACGAGCTCCCGACGGTCGGCCACGACGGCGAGGGCTGGCTGTTCTGGGGGGACGGACCGGCGCTCGCCCTCGTGGCGTCCGCCGCGGTCATGGTCCGCGCGGCGTACCCGAAGCTGACCGCCCCGCAGGTCACCGAGGCGATCACGTCGTCCGCGCGGCACCCGAAGGGCCACTACACGACCGACCTCGGCTTCGGGTATCTCAACGCGTCCGGCGCGCTGACCAAGGCCGCCAACCTGGCCAAGCGTCCTCCGCTCCCGGAGAAGGCCGGGCAGACGATCGCCGACGGCGCGCACTTCGGGGGCAGGACGCCCGGGCGGGTCCGGGCCGTGCCGGTCACCCTGACGTGGTTCGGCGGCTTCGGCGCTCTCACCGGTGCCGGAGTGCTGCTGATCGGCGCCGCGGTCTGGCTGATCGCGCGTCGCCGTCCGGTCCCGGTGGCCGGAGCGGCCACCGTTGCGGCCCCGGAGGAGACACCGCCGCCTCCTGCCGCCGACGAGGCGTGACGGCACCGGCCCGGCGGGCGCGGACGCGTCCCGCCGGGCCGGTCCCTCACCGGGACACGAGATCGGCGGCAGGCGCGGCGGCCGCCGTCCTGCGGAGGAGCAGGGGAGCGGCCGCGGCTCCCAGCAGGGCGACGGCGCCCGCCGCGAGGAACGCCGCGTGGAGGCCGCCGAGCGTCGCCAGGGCCCTCGTCGTGGACGGCGCGAGCGCGGCGGTCCGGGCGGCGGCGATCGCGGTCAGCGCGGCGACGCCCACCGCGCCGACGAACGTGGGCATCTGCGCGAGGCTCCCGGCGACGCCCTGGTCCGCCTCGTCCAGGCCGGAGGTGATCGTGGTGATCGCCGCGACCACGGTCAGGACGTGCCCGAACCCCATGACGGCCGAGGACGCCAGCAGGAGGACGAGGCCGCCGTGCGCGGGCAGCAGCGCCATCGCGGCGGTGCCGAGCGCCTGGACGGTCAGCCCGAGGGCGATCGCCGCGACCGTGCCGCGGGCCGTGATCAGCCGGGCCGCGAGGGTCCCGGCGAGCAGCGCCGCCGCGCCCTCGCCGAGGAACCCGAGGCCGGTCTCCAGCGGCGAGTACCCGAGGACGTCCTGCATGTGCAGGCTGAGCAGCAGCGTCGCGCCGCCGCACATCCCGAACGTGACGAGCCCGGTCGCCATGCCCCACTTCACCGTCGGGCGGCGGAGCAGGCGCGGCGGGACGAGCGGGGCCGCGTGCCGGGCCTCGACCGCGAGGAACGCGCCGAGCAGGACGGCCGCGGCGAGCAGCGTCGCGACCGTCGAGGCGCTGCCCCAGCCCGCCCGTCCGCCGTCGGAGATGCCGTAGACCAGGGCGAACAGGCCGCCGCTCGCCAGGATCGCGCCGGGGACGTCCAGCCGCGCCCGGGACCGCGCGGACGTCTCGGGCACGACCGTGACCGCGCCCGCCATGACCAGCGCGCCGATGCCGACGAGGATGAGCATCGTCCAGCGCCAGTTCAGGCCGCTGGTGATGAGGCCGCCGCCGATCGTCCCGATGACGAAGCCGAGCGAGAGCAGCGCGCCGTTGACGCCGAGGGCGCGCGTCCGGCGCGGGCCCTCGGGGAACGCGGCGGTCATCAGCGCGAGCGCGGTCGGGCCGATCATCGCCGCGGCCGTGCCCTGCCCGGCGCGCGCCGCGACCAGCAGGCCCGGGTCCGGCGCGAGCCCGGCCAGGAGCGAGAAGAACGTGAACACCACGACCCCGGCGGCGAACAGGCGCCGCCGTCCGAGCATGTCGGACGCGCGGCCGAACAGCGGCATCAGCGCGGCCGTGGGGAGCAGGGACGCGGTCGCGACCCACTGGAGGTCCGAGGCGCTCGCGAAGCCGAGGCTCCGGCCGATCTCGGGGAGCGCGACCGTGACGATCGAGTAGTCGAGCCCGGTCATGAACGTCGCGCCGCAGAGCGTGAGGAGGATGAGCCACCCGCGGAGCCCGAGCCCCGCGGAGTCGGTGGAGATCGTCATGGCGACAACGGTGCGTCCGCCGGACGCCCGCAGCCAGGGCGCTGCCAGGGGTACCACCGGCAGGTGCAGGATCCGGGCGGGGCAGGGTCGCGGACGGTCGTCCCGGCGCGGGAGAATCCCCGGGTGATGTCGGAACCTGACGAGTACGCGGAACTCGTGCTCGACACCGTGGAGCGCATCCCGCCCGGCCGGGTGATGGCCTACGGGGACGTCGCCGAGCTGCTCGGCGTGGGCGGTCCGCGCCAGGTCGGACGGGTGATGTCGCTGTTCGGCGGCGGCGTCCCCTGGTGGCGGGTGGTGCGCGCCGACGGGAGCCCGGCGTCCGGGCACGAGGTGCGGGCGATGGAGGAGTACCGCGTCGAGGGTACCCCGCTCCGCCCGGACGGGCGCCGCGTCGACATGCGCCGCGCCCGCTGGGACGGCCCCGCCCCGGGCGACGACCCGGCGGACTAGAGCGGCCTAGAACGGACTAGAGCGCCACGAACGTCAGGCCGCGCTTCCTGAGGGCGGGCAGGACGGTCCGGAGCGCCTCGATCGTCTCGCGCCGGTCGCCGCCGCCGTCGTGGCAGAGCAGGACGTCCCCGGCCTTCGCGGCGAGCATCGCCCGGCGGATGTGCGCCGTCCCCGGACGGGACCAGTCGCGCGGGTCGATGTTCCACGCGATCGGCATCATGCCCTCGCCGCGGCACAGCTCGAAGATGTACTGGTTCCAGTCGCCGCCGGGCGAGCGGAAGAACTTCGGCGGGTATCCGGCGGCGTTCTCGATCCGCTCCTTCGCCTCGATGATCTCGCGGCGGATGCGGTCGTGGCCGATCTCCGCGAACGGGCTCGGATGCGTCTGGGAGTGGTTGGAGATCTGGTGCCCGCCCGCCGCGATCCGCGCGACGAGCTTCGGGAACATCCTCACCTGCGAGCCGATCAGCGAGAACGTCGCCCTGATCCCGTTCTCGGCGAGCAGGTCGAGCATCATCGGCGTGTACACCGGGTGCGGGCCGTCGTCGATGGTCAGCGCGACGGCGGTGGGCGGCGGCGCGGGCGTGAGCTCGCGGAGGTCGAACAGCGGTGTCCTGGACGACTGCACCGGCGCGTTCGTCCAGGTCGCGGGGGGCGCGGTGCGCTGCGCGGGGACGCTGGGGCGCGGTCCCGCCATCCCGGCGGCGTGCCCCGCGCTGTGCCGGACGGACGTGCCGCCCGACAGCAGCTCGTCGGCGGCGAACGCCGTCGCGGCGGTGAGACCGGCCGCGGCGAGGCCGCCGAACAGCAGCCCCCGCCGGTTGACGCGGCGTCCGCCGGGCGCGCCGGGGGGCGGCGCGTCCTGGCCGGGCGGACGCCCGGACGGCGTGGCGTCCGGGTCGTCGGGGATCTGCGAGTCCGGGAGCCGCGAGTCCGGGAGCGGCGCGTCCGGATCGGGGGTCTGGCCGTGGTCGCGCGGGTCCGTCGTTCCCACCCCTTCAGCGTCTTCGCGTGTCGTCGCCGGCCCGCGGGTGTGGGGCCGCGGGCGGCCGATGCGCGTGCACCGTACCGTCAACGTGCCCGCGGAGCCTCGGTGAAACTCCCGAATCAACGGAAAAGATGCTGAATGCCAGCTGAACCCGTACTGAAAGCCTCCTCCAAAGTCTCCTCCAAGGCTCCTCTGTCGCACGCAGCGCCTGGGGTCGGGTGACGATGTGGCGACCCTGTGTCGATCATCCGCAGGTGGGGGGCGTGTGGTCGCGCGCTCACCCTGCGGCACCTGGGCGACATGCGGCGGATGTGGTCGGGACAGTCCTGATGATCTGCTGCAATGAAGGGTCGTGTCAGCAGTCTCGTATCGTCTCGTGCGCCGCGCGGGTCCCGCGCGTACCGCCGCGCCCGCTCTGGACGAGCGGCAGCGCGCGGTCGTCGAGCATGCGGGCGGGCCGCTGCTGGTGCTGGCCGGGCCGGGCACCGGGAAGACCACCACGATCGTCGAGGCGGTCGTCGACCGGATCGAGAACCGCGGCGTCGACCCGGAGCGGGTGCTCGTCCTGACGTTCAGCCGCAAGGCCGCCGGGGAGCTGCGCGAGCGGATCACCGGGCGGCTGCGCCGCACCACGCGCACGCCCCTCGCGCTCACCTTCCACGGCTACGCGTACGCGCTGCTGCGCCGCGACGCCGTCCTGAACGACGAGCCCGCGCCGCGGCTGCTGACGGGTCCCGAGCAGCTGCTGGAGGTGCGGCGGCTGCTCCAGGGCGAGCTGACGGACGGCGCGCGCGGCTGGCCGCAGCGGCTCCACGAGACCCTCGCGACCCGCGGGTTCGCCGAGGAGCTGCGCGACTTCATGCTGCGCGCCGGGGAGCGCGGCGTCCTCCCGGAGGACCTGGAGGGCCTCGGCCGCCTGCGCGGGCGCGACGACTGGCCCGCGGTCGCCGGGTTCGTCGACCGGTACGGCGACCGCTTCGCGCTCGACCCGACGCCGACGTTCGACTACGGCGAGCTGATCCACATCGCGGCGGGGACCCTGGCCGACGAGGAGGTCCGGATCCGCGAGCGGGACGCCTACGACGTCGTGTTCGTCGACGAGTACCAGGACACCGACCCCGCCCAGGAGGACCTGCTCCGCCACCTGGCGGGCGACGGCCGCGACCTCGTCGTCGTCGGCGACCCGGACCAGTCGATCTACGGCTTCCGGGGCGCGGACGTGCGCGGCATCCTCGATTTCCCGGAGCGCTTCCGCACGCTCACCGGCGACCGGGCGCCCGTCGTCGCGCTCCGCACCTGCCGCCGCATGGCGCCCGAGCCGCTGGAGGCGTCCCGCCGCATCGCGCGCCGCCTCCCCGCCGGGACGGCCCTGGCCGCCGAGCACCGCGCGCTCCGCCACCCGTCCGAGCTGCCGGACGCCCCCGCCGAGGCGGACGAGGGCATCGCGGGCGAGGTGCGCGCCGTCATCGCGGACTCCGAGTCCCAGGAGGCGGCGCTCGTCGCGGACGAGCTGCGCCGCGCCCACCTGCTGGACGGCGTGCCCTGGTCGCGGATGGCCGTGCTCGTCCGCAGCGCGGTGCGGCAGGTGCCGACGCTGCGCCGCGCGCTCGCGCAGGCGGGCGTGCCGGTCGTCGTCGCCGGGGACGAGGTGCCGCTGGTCGGGGAGCCCGCCGTCCGGCCGTTCCTGATCCTGCTGCGCGCCGCGCTGAAGAAGGACTTCCTGGACGAGGTCGTCGCCGAGGACCTGCTGACCGGCGCGCTCGGCGGCGCCGACGCCCTGGCGATGCGGCGGCTCAAGCGCGCCCTGCGCGACCTGGAGGAGATCTCCGGCGGACGCCGCGACCTCGCTGACCTGCTCGTCGCGGCCGTGGACGACCCGCGCGAGCTGGTGCTCGTCCACGAGAAGGTGCGGGCCCCGGCCGAGCGGATCGCGCGGCTGATCGAGGCGGCGCGGCGGAAGGCGGCCGAGGGCGGCAGCGCCGAGGACGTGCTGTGGGAGGTCTGGCAGGAGTCCGGGCGGGCGGAGGTCCTGCTGGAGCAGAGCGTCCGGGGCGGGACGCGCGGCGCGTCCGCCGACCGCGACCTGGACGCCGTCGTCGCGCTGTTCGACGCCGCCGCGCGGTTCGTCGACCGGCTGCCGCAGGCGGGCCCCGAGCTGTTCGTCGACACGATCTCCGCGCAGGAGATCGCCGGGGACACGCTCGCCGAGCGCGCCCCCGACGGCGAGGCCGTCCGGATCCTGACCGCGCACCGCGCGAAGGGCCTGGAGTGGGACGTGGTCGTCGTCGCGGGCGTCCAGGAGGGCGTGTGGCCGGACGTCCGGCTGCGCGGGTCGCTCCTCGGCGTCGAGGAGCTGGTCGAGCACGCCGCCGGGTCGCAGGTGCCGGACGAGGGCGCGGCCGCCGGGGCGTCCCTGTCGGCGAAGATGCTGGACGAGGAGCGCCGCCTGTTCTACGTCGCCGTCACGCGCGCGCGCAGGCGGCTGGTCGTGACGGCGGTCGGCGGGGACGACACCGAGGAGCGGCCGTCCCGGTTCCTGAACGAGCTGCTGCCCGGCGCGATCGAGCAGTCCCAGCTGGACGAGAAGACGCGCTGGCTGTCGCTGTCCGCCCTGGTCGCCGACCTGCGTTCGGTGGTCGCCGATCCGAGCCGTCCGGAGCCGATGCGGCGGGCGGCGGCCGGTCACCTGGCGCGGCTCGCGCGCGCGGGGGTGCGGGGCGCGCGCCCGGAGAACTGGTACGCGATCACGGCCCTGTCGGACGCGGGCCCGGCGTTCGCCGACGACGAGCAGATCACCATCTCGCCGTCCCAGGTCGAGACGTTCACGACGTGCGGCCTGCGCTGGCTGCTGACCTCGGCGGTCGGCGCCCAGGAGGGCGGGCCGAACGAGTACTCGACGATGGGCAAGGTCGTGCACGCCGTCGCCGAGATGGCGGGCGCGGACGACGGCGTCACCGAGGTCGACGTCGCGCGCCGCCTCGACGAGATCTGGAACGATCTGGACTTCCGCTCGTCCTGGTACTCGGAGAAGCAGCGCGAGCAGGCCGCGGCGATGGTCGACAAGTTCCTCGCGTGGAACCGGGAGAACCCGAACGAGGTCGTCGCGCTGGAGGAGTCGTTCAAGGTCGACCTCGGCCGCGTCGTCATCAAGGGGCGCATCGACCGCGCCGAGCGGGACGCCGAGGGCCGCGCGGTGATCATCGACATCAAGACGTCCACGACGGCCGTCGGGAAGAACGACCTGGCCCGGCATCCGCAGCTCGGCGTGTACCAGTACGCGGTGATGCTCGGCGCGTTCCAGCGGCACGGGCTGGTCGAGCCGGGCGGCGCGAAGCTCGTCCAGGTGGGCAAGGCGGCGTTCGCGAACCGCGTCCGCGAGCAGGAACAACCGCCCCCCTCGGACGACCCGGATCCCGAGTGGCCGAAGAAGCTCGTCGAGATCGTCGCGACGGGGATGGCCGGGGAGGTCTTCCAGGCGCGCGCGAACGACAAGTGTCGGACCTGCCCGGTACGGTCCTGCTGCCCGGTGCACGAGGAGGGGGGACAGGTCGGTCCATGATCACTCCGGCGGAGCTGGCGCGGCTGCTCGGGGTGCCGGAGCCGACCGAGGAGCAGGCGCGGGTCATCGAGGCCCCGCTCGCCCCCATGGCGGTGATCGCGGGCGCCGGGTCCGGCAAGAGCGAGACGATGGCGGCGCGGGTCGTCTGGCTGGTCGCGAACGGGTTCGTCCGGCCCGAGCGCGTCCTCGGCCTGACCTTCACGCGGAAGGCGGCCGCCGAACTCGGCGTGCGCGTCCGCAAGCGGCTCGACACGCTGCGCGAGCAGCTGCCCGCGCACGAGCTGGAACGGCTCGGCGGCGAGCAGATCTTCGACGGCGAGCCGATGGTCTCGACCTACCACGCGTACGCGGCGCGGCTGTTCGGCGACCACGCGCTGCGCGAGGCGCTCGAACCGACGATGCGGCTGATCTCCCCGGCCGTCGCCTGGCAGCTGTGCTCGCGCGTGGTGGACGCCTACGCCGGTCCCATGGACAAGATCGACTGGTCGCCGGACACGGTCACCAAGGCCGTCATGGAACTCGGCGGCGACCTGTCCGAGCACCTGCGCGGCCCGGAGGACGTCCGGCGCATCGGTGACCGGCTCGACGCGATGTACGCCGCGCTGAAGAAGCCGCTCAAGGCGCAGAAGGACATCCTCGGCAAGCACGAGGTGCGGATGCAGCTCATGCCGCTGATCGAGCGCTACCAGCAGGCCAAGCGCGACCGTGAGGTCATCGACCACGGCGACCAGATGGCCCTGTCCGCGCGGATCGCGCGCAACCACCCCGAGGTCGGGATGATCGAGCGGTCCCGGTTCCCGGTCGTCCTGCTGGACGAGTACCAGGACACCAGCCAGGCCCAGCTCGTCCTGCTGACCTCGCTGTTCGGCCTCGGGCACGCCGTCACGGCGGTCGGCGACCCGTGCCAGTCGATCTACGGGTGGCGCGGCGCGAGCGCGGGCAACCTGCTGCGGTTCGCGCACGACTTCCCGCGCCGTCCGGCGGTGGGGACGGTCCCGGCCGACCCCGCGCCGATCACCAAGCTCAGCCGCAGCTTCCGCAACGGCGAGCGCATCCTCGACGCCGCCGCGCGCGTCCAGGCCGAGCTGCGCGAGGACGCCCGGGACGTGCCGGTCCTCGTTCCCGGCGCGGGACGCGACGGACGCGGCCGCGTCGAGTGCGCCCTGTTCGCCACCGTCGAGGGCGAGGCCGACCGGATCGCCGAGCGGATCGTCCAGCTGATGGGCCCGACCGCGTACGCGCCGGACGGCGGCCCGGCCGGGGACGAGCCGCTGAAGTGGTCCGACATCGCCGTCCTCGCGCGCAAGCGGTCGCAGTTCCCGCTGCTCAGGCGGGCCCTGGAGCTGCGGGACGTGCCGGTCGAGGTGGTCGGGCTCGGCGGCCTGCTGACCGTCCCGGAGGTGCAGGACGTCGTCGCGACGCTGCGCGTCATGCACGACCCGACCGCCGGGGCGTCGCTCGCGCGGCTGCTCACCGGCCCGCGCTGGCGGCTCGGCCCGCGTGACCTGGTCGCGCTCGGCCGCCGCGCCCGCGCGCTCGCGAACGAGCAGGCCCGCGACGTCACGCCGCCGGAACCGTCCGGGGAGGCGCCGGGAGAGGTTCCCGGGAAGGCGTCCGGGAAGGCGCCTGGGGAGGCGTCCGGGGAGGCGTCCGCCGAGACCGCCGACGTCCCGGCGGTGGAGAACGACCCGCTGCGGCAGCTGGTGTCCGAGCTGAACCAGGAGACGGGCAGCCTGGTCGACGCCCTGGACGACCTCGGCGACCCGTCCGCCTACTCGCCGGAGGGGTTCGGGCGGCTGCGGCGCCTGCGCGACGAGCTGCGCCACCTGCGGTACCAGGCCGGGCTGCCGCTGCCCGACCTGGTCGCCGAGGTCGAGCGGGCGCTCGGCCTGGACATCGAGGTCGCCGCGCGGTCCGGGCTCGACCCGGTCACCGCCCGCGCCGACCTGGACGCCTTCGTCGGCGCCGCCGCCGACTTCGCCGGCGACGCCGAGGACCCGACGCTCGGCGCGTTCCTCGCCTACCTGACCGCCGCCGAGTCCGAGGAGTTCGGCCTGGAGGCGGGACGCGTCGGCGAGACCAACAGCGTGAAGCTGCTGACCGTCCACGCGTCCAAGGGGCTGGAGTGGCCGGTCGTCGTCGTCCCGGGGCTGACGTCGATGCCGCAGAAGAACGGCGCCCCGGCGAAGGGCTCGATCTTCCCGTCCCCGCCGCAGAACACGACGCGGTGGACGGCCAACCCGCGCGTCCTGCCGTTCCCGCTGCGCGGCGACTACGCCGACCTGCCGAAACTCGACGGGCTGGAGAAGGACGACCTCGCCCGGTTCGACGAGCGGTCCATCCGGCGCGACCTGCTGGAGGAGCGGCGCCTCGCCTATGTCGCGCTCACCCGCGCGTCGGCGCTGCTCATCGCGACGGGGTACTGGTGGGGGTCGTCGAGCCGTCCGGTCGGGCCGTCCCCGTACCTGGAGGAGGTCCGCGAGGTGTGCGTCGCGGGCGCGGGCACCGTCGCCGTCTGGACCGACCCGCCCGGCGAGGACGCCATGAACCCGCTGCTCACCGACGAGCAGGAGGCGGAATGGCCGGTCATGCCGGGCGACCTTCGCGGTTCCGACTCGTCCGCGCGTGCTCGGTATGACGCGATCGTCGAGGCCGCCGGGATGGTCCGGGACGCCATGCGGGGCCGCACCGGCCTGTGGGCGGGCACGGGCGGCCTCTCCGACGGCGACCGGGGACGCATGACCGCCTGGGCCCGCGACGTCGAACTGCTCCTCGCCGAACGCGACCGGGGCCGCTCCGGCGACGGCCTGCTCGTCGAACTGCCCACGAACCTGACCGTGTCGTCCCTGGTCACGCTCGCGAACGACCCCGGAGCGCTGGCCCGGCAGATCCGCCGCCCCATGCCGCGCCGGCCGGCCCCCTACGCCCGCCGGGGCACCGCGTTCCACTCCTGGCTGGAGAGCCGGTGGGGGCAGCAGCGCCTCATGGACATGGGCGAGCTGCCCGGCTCCGCCGACGACGACGCGTCCGACGACTCCCAGCTCGAACACCTCCAGGAGATGTTCGAGCGGTCCGCGTGGGCGAACCGCGAACCCCTCGACGTCGAGGTCCCCTTCGAGACGATCATCGGCGACCGGCTCGTCCGCGGCCGCATGGACGCCGTCTTCCGCAACCCCGACGGCACCTACGAGGTCGTCGACTGGAAGACCGGCCTCCCCCCGGACGGCGCCAAGGCCGGCGCCGCCGCCGTCCAGCTCGCCGCCTACCGGGTCGCCTGGGCCGAACTCGCCGCCGTCCCGTTGGACCAGGTCAGCGCCGCGTTCCACTACGTGAAGGCGAACCACACGATCCGTCCCGCCGACCTGCTCGACGCCGACGGCCTCGCGGCCCTCCTGGACCGGATCCCCGCGGCCTGACCAACAGGTGACCGGAGCGCCGTTCAGATCCGGGGGAAACGGGGAAGATCCCGGGAAACCCCGAGGAGGCGCGTGCCGGTGAGCCCTGTCGAGAAGCACGACGACACGATCGTGCGCGAGTTCACGCGGCAGGCCGAGGGCTTCGCCGACCCGCGCCGCAACTCCGCCTTCACCGCGCAGCTCGGACGGCTCGTCCGCTTCCTGGAGCCCGAACTCGACCTCGAGGACGTCGTCCTGGAGGTCGCCGCCGGGACGGCCCTGGTCTCCCGCGCCATCGCGGGCCGCGTCCGGCACGCGACCGCGCTCGACCTGACCCCCGCGATGCTCGCCGAGGGCAAGCGCGCCGCCGACGCGTCCGGCGTCACGAACATGACGTTCACCAGGGGCGACGCGACCGGCCTGCCCTACCTCGACCGGTCCTTCACGCTCGTCGTCACCCGGTTCTCGATGCACCAGGTGCGCGACCCGGAGGCCGTCGTCCGCGAGATGGTCCGCGTCGCGCGGCCGGGCGCGGCCATCGTCGTCGCCGACATCGTCCGCCCGTCCTCCGGGGCCGGCGACCCCGACCGGATCGAACGGCTGCGCGACCCGTCCCACGCGTCCCTGCGCACCGAGGCCGAGATCGCCGCGATGCTCGCCGAGGCCGGCGCCGAGGTCCGCCGCGCCGAGCGGTTCGACGTCGTCCGGCCGCTCGACCCGTGGCTGGCCTTCACCGGGACGTCCGGCGAGACGTCCGCCGAGGTCCGCAAGGACCTGGAGGCCGAGCTCGCCGGGGGCGCCCCCACCGGCATGCGCCCCGCCCTGGTCGACGGCGTCCTGCACTTCACGCACGCGCACGCCTTCATCCAGGCGATAGCGGGCTGAACCGGTCGGGATTCTCGACCAAACGTTCGACGATCTTCGCTCAGGTGTTCTATGTTGTCCGCCATGGGTTCCAGCACCGCTCTTCCCCTGGAGCGCGAACCGGCCGCGCTCGCGATGCGGATCGGGGTCGTCGCCGCCGAGGCCGCCCTCGCCACCTTCGCGCGCAACCTCGACCTCGACGACCTCGCGGACGGCGAGATCGACTTCCGCGGCGCCATCGGCCCCGCCGAGTGGCCCGTCTTCTCCCTGGTCATCGACACCCTCGCCGAGTCGTCCCCCGGCGACGGCCGCTCCCTCGACGAGCGCCGCGCCGACGCCCTCAACGACCTCGCCCGCATCTGCATGGCCGCCCGCACCACCACCACCGCCACCACCGCACCTGCGCCCGCGCCCGCCGAGACGACCGCCGCCGCCTGATCAGCAGGGCTGTTCCGCGCGTAGTGGGTTGGGGACGGGGATGTAGGCGGCCGCGCGGTCGGGGGAGTGGGACCAGCGGGTGCGGAGGTTGGCCTTCGCCGGGACCGGGACGCCTGCGAGGAGCGCGCGGAGGCGGGGGTGGTCGCCTGCGAAGTGCGGGCGGGCCGTTCGCCATAGTTCCGGCTCGAGGTCCGGTCCGAGGTCGGGGTGCAGGTCGGCGAGCGTCGCAGCGATCTCGGTCAGGTGGTTGATGAGAAGGCAGTAGACGACGCGGTCCCAGCCCTGGTGCGCGTCGTAGGTGACGGCCTCGCGCACGCGCGCGGGGAGGTGGCCGAGGTCCCAGCGTCCGGCGACGAGTTTCGTGCCTTCCAGGTCCCGGAACGCGGCTTGGACGGGCATCCCGTTGCCGTCCACGCAGACGAGCACGTTCTGGAGGTGCGGCTCCAGGACGACGCCGTGTTCCAGATACGCGCGCAGGACGGGCGGCGCGACGTGGGTGACGTAGGCGTCCCACCAGGTCAGCGGGTCGGTGTGGACGGCGGGCAGCGCGGCCAGGCCGTCCGGGGTGGCGAGGGCGGCGGCGAGCAGCGGGCGTCCGCGCAGCCCCCGCACCCCCTGCCGGACGATCACGCCGAGCCCTTCGTGGAGGCGGCGTCCGGCGAGGGCGAGCGTCCGGTAGGCGGGCTCGGCCAGGAGCGTCGCGCCGAGCGCGGCGAACACCGGACGCAGCAGCCCGTCGAGCGCGACCGCGCCGGCGAGCTCGTACCAGGCGTTCTTCCGGACGCAGTTCGTGATCCGCACGTCCAGGCTGAACTTGAGGAACGCGTCGGCGTCCGGCAGGTACGCCGTCCGGACGGACGACGTCGGGTACGCGTCCGACGGCCCCGGGCCGAGGTCGCGGACGAGGCCGTCCGCGAACGCCCGGCGCAGGAGCGGGTCGTCCCGCAGGAGGTGGAGCTGCCACGGATGCGCGGGCAGCAGGCGCCGTCCCGGCGGCGCGGCGAAGGGTTCGAGCGCCGCGAACGCGTCCCGGTCCCCCTCCTCCACCAGCAGCGACTCCGGGACGGCGAGCCACCGGGGCCGGAACCGGGCCCGCGCCTCCGGCGCGTAGGCCAGCCACTCCGACGGCGCGCCCTGCCGGGCCTTCGGCGACGGATGGAACCGGTGCCCGAACACCAGCGACTGCTCGGACTCCACGTACGGATCGCCGCCCTCCACGGTCCGCGCCCGCGCGGCGAGGATGGCGGCGAGCGCGTCGTGGCCGTCCTCGACCTGCGCGGCGAACTCGGGGTTCGCGCGCCCGGTCGACAGCTCCAGCTCTCCGGCGATCAGGGACGCCAGGCGCGTCCGGTCCGCGGCGATCCAGGCCCCGTCGCGCCGCTCCTCGAACGGCGGGACGAGCCGGAACGACGCGCCGTGCGGCGGGCGGGCCAGCCCGGCGCGCAGCAGCACCCCGGCGCGCGGCAGCCGCATGACCAGGCGTCCGTCCCGGGGGAAGAGCTGCCGCTCCGGCCCGCACACCTCGCGGACGAGGCAGTTCAGGAGCGCGGTGGAGGTGCCGTCCGCGGCGGAGGCCACGGCGGCGGGGTGGGTCAGCGTCACATGAGGTCCCGTAGGTAGTTCGGCCCGCCCGGGCCGTAGTGCTTGTTGATGTCGGCGGCGCCGGTGCGGACCTTGTCGACCAGGGTCCCGGCGGTCACCATCGCCTTGCCGGGCAGGGCCGGCGCGTCCAGCAGGCGGGCCCGCAGGAACGCGTCGCCGCGCCGGTCGAGCAGCGCGCCGAGCCGGTCGCGGATCATCGCCAGGCCGGTCGCGCGGGGCAGCAGGCCGTGCTCGGCCAGCGCGAACGCGGGCGCGGCCGCGCACAGGTGCAGGGTGATCGTGATCAGGACGCGGGCGAGGGCCTCGCGGTCGCCGGTGCGCATCCGGTGGTCCTCGAACGGGCAGGGCACGCCGAGGACGTCCGGGTCGGCGAGCATCCCGTCGTTGTCCTTCAGCAGCAGCCGGAGCGGCGCTCCGGGCGCGAGGACGAGCGCGACGTTCTGCTGATGCGCCTCCAGTGCGATCCCGCGCCGGAACAGTGCGATGTTCCAGGCCAGCAGGACGTCCAGGTAGCGGCCGAACAGGTCGCGGACGTCCCATCGCTCGATGACGAGACCGCCGTCCGGGTGCGGTGCGGTGAGCGCGGCGACCGGGACGACGTGCGCGTTCTCCGTCGCGTCCGGGAAGCGGCGCACGAGGTAGGCGAGCAGCGGCGTCCCGGCGTGCGCGTACGTCTGCTCGTCGGCGAGCAGGACGGGATGGTCCTCCTCGGCGAGGACGCGGCGCAGCAGCCGTTCGGCGAGCGCGCCGTCGTGCAGCGTGCCCGGCACGATCGTCCGCCGGTTCCGCAACCCGAGCGTGCTCGTCGGCAGCGGCACCTTCACATGGACGCCCGGACCGGCGGCGAGCGTCCGCATCGACAGTGTCGGACGCACCGGACGGAACGCCTCCGGCAGCACCTCCGCGCGTTTCCGCACGGCCGGAACCGCCAGCGGATGCACCGGGAACAGCGTCGGATCGGGCCACCACCCGGGCGGCGTCCCGGCCGACACGATCTGGTCGGCGGGCACCCGCGCCCAGCGCAACGGGAACTCCGGCCCGTATTCGGGTGCGTATCGTCGCAGGTCAGATGGGGTGAGCCCGGCGCGGGCGCGGGAACACGGGTACACGGGGTGGTCGGTGTGCGCGGCGAGCGTCTCGTAGAACACGCCAGGCCCGAGCGGATCCGCGTCGGCGAGCCGCCGCATCACGACCGGACGCGCGCCTTCGCTCAGCAGCGTCGCCGTCAGGGCCTCCCGGCATTCGCGGGCGAACGCCGTCACGTCGTCCTGAGGGTCGGCGACCCGGCGCGCGATCGCGACCACATCGGTGAGGCGAAGCTCCTGGCGGACGTCCACGACCGCGTGGGCTAAGAACCCCGGATGTAATCCGCCTGCCGAGCCGTCCGTGCGCAGTTCGATGGGCGCGGAGCCCGGTGGGGTGAGGACGCCGTCGCGCGCGTACGAGCGCAGGCCGCCGTAGTTCTCGCGCAGCAGCGCGTCCAAAGCGCGCGCGGCGAGAACCCCTTCGGCCGACACGGAGGGGACGCGGCGGGCCCGGCCGCTGGAAGGCGACTCCTGGAGGCCGGGCCGCCGCGCGTCCGGGACGGAACCGGGGGTGGTCGTCACGCGATGGTCCAGGTGTGCGCGGCGCGGAAGCGCGCGACGGCCTCGTCGACCGCGTCGCGGGACGGGCCGACCGCGCGGATCGTCCCGAGGTAGTCGCGGTTGGAGCGGGTCAGCGGCGCGTCCACGCCGACCGGACGCAGCGGACGGTACGCCAGCCGCACCCCGCCGTCCTCCAGGTCGACGGCGTCCGGGGCGGAGGTCAGCGTGCCCGCGCGCTCCGCGAGCACCCAGTCGGCGACCGCGTGCCGGTCCGGGCGCGGACCCGCCTCCGGAAGGCGTTCGCCCAGGTGGACGCGGAGGATCCATGCGAACAGCGGCACCCCGAGCAGGTCGGCGAGCAGGAAGTCGCAGTGGTCGCCGATCACCCGGTAGTTGACCTCGATGATCCGCGCGCGTCCCTCGTGGACGACGAACTCGGTGTGGCACGCGCCGAAGCCGACGCCCAGCGCGTCCAGTTGCGCGAGGACCTGCGGCGTCTCGGGTGGAGGCGGCGCCCACTCCAGGCGCTCCTCGACGAAGTGCGGGGGAGGGGACAGGCGCGTCCGGAACGACCCGAGGACGCGCGGACCATGCCCGTCGCCGAGTGTCTCAAGGGTGTGCAGGACGCCCGGCAGGTACTCCTCCACGATCAGCGGACGGCCCGTGCCGGCCTGCGCGCGGCGCGCGGCGAGCTCGGCGGCGTCCGCGACGAGGAAGACGTCCTCGCTGGCCACGCCCTCGCGCGGCTTGAGGACGAGCGGGTACGGCGCGTCCGGCGGGACGCGGTCGGCGGGCGCCGCGAACACCGGGTCGAGCGCGGCGAGGCGGCGCCGGGTCTCGTGCTTGTTCTTCGCGGCGACGGCGGCCCGCCAGTCCTTGCCCGGCAGCCCGAGGTAGGCGGCGGCGAGCGCGACCGGCGCCTGGAGGTGGTCGGAGTTGGTGAACACCGCCCGGGCCGGGCCCGCGTTCGCGCTCGCGGCGAGGATCTCGCGGAAGTCGGTGACGTCGCAGCGCACGACCGGGCCGTCGAAGACCTCGGCGTGCGCGTCCGGACGGTCGGTCAGCACGGTCACGTCCAGGCCGAGCGCGGCGGCGGCGGGCAGGAACCCGCGCGCGACGGAGTCGGTGAGCTTGCCGGAGACGAGGTGGAGCGCGGCGGCCACGGCACCCTTTCCCGAAACGATGAGCCGAAAAGATGAGGGCGAAAAGATGAGGTTAGCCTTGCCTAACTCGAGCCGTCACCATACTGGCGGGACCCCGCCCGGTGTGCAAGAACGGCGGCATCGCGTGTTGGATGGGGCCATGGACCTTGTGGAGCGCTGGGTCGCCCTCGCCGGAGAGGCCACCCGGCACATCGGTGAGGGGCTGGCCGCCCGTTACGCCGAGCCGCACCGCCGCCACCACGACCTCGCGCACCTCACCACCGTCCTCGACCTGGTGGACGAGCTGGCCGCGCACGCCGCCGACCCCGACGTCGTGCGGCTCGCCGCCTGGTTCCACGACGCCGTCTACGACCCCGAGCGCGCCGACAACGAGGCCCGCAGCGGCCGCCTCGCCGCCCGCATGCTCGCCGACACCGACCTCGCGCCCGAGCGCGTCGCCGAGGTCGTCCGGCTCGTCGAGCTGACCGAGACGCACGCCCCGGACGACACCGACCGCGACGGCCAGGTGCTGTGCGACGCCGACCTGGCGATCCTCGGCGCGGACCCGGAGCGCTACGCCGCCTACACGGCCGCCGTCCGGGAGGAGTACGCCTTCGTCCCCGAGGAGATCTTCCGCGCCGGACGCGCCGAGATCCTGCGCGGCCTGCTCGACCTTCCGAGCCTCTTCCACACCCCCGAGGCCCGCGCCCGTTTCGAGGACGCCGCCCGCCGCAACCTCGCCACCGAGCTCCTCCTGCTGAACGCCTGACGTCCCCTAGAGTTCGGGGGCAAAGCATCTGCAAGGGAGCATGTCAGTGGACGTTGTGGAGTACATCCAGGCCAACAAGGCCCAGTTCTTCGCGGATCTCAAGGAGTGGCTGGCGATCCCGTCCATCTCCGGGGACCCGGCCCACCATGACGACGTGCGCCGCTCGGCCGACTGGCTCGCGGGCTACCTGCGCGGCCTCGGCTTCCCGACCGTGGAGGTCTGGCCGACCGCCGGACTGCCCGCCGTGTACGCCGAGTGGCCCGCCGCCGATCCCGCCGCCCCGGCCGTCGTGGTCTACGGACACCACGACGTCCAGCCGGTGACCCCGCTGGAGGAATGGGACACCGACCCGTTCACCCCGGTGGAACGCGGCGACCAGCTGATCGGGCGCGGCACGTCCGACGACAAGGGTCAGGTGTTCTTCCACACGCTGGGCCTGCGCGCGAACCTCGCCGCGAACGGGACGGACGCGCCGCCCGTGACCCTCAAGCTGCTGGTCGAGGGCGAGGAGGAGTCCGGCTCGGTGCACTTCGCCGAGCTGCTGCGCGAGCGCCGCGACCGGCTCGCCGCCGACGCGGTGATCATCTCCGACACCACGATGTGGGCCGCGGACGTCCCGTCCATGTGCACCGGGATGCGCGGCCTCACCGAGGCCGAGATCACCCTGCGCGGCGCCGAGGTCGACCTGCACTCGGGGTCGTTCGGCGGGGCCGTCCCGAACACGCTGCACGCCATGGTCGAACTGCTCGCCAAGCTGCACGACGCGGACGGCCGGGTCACGGTCCCGGGCTTCTACGACGACGTCATCCCGCTCACCGACGAGGAGCGCGAGCTGTTCGCGCGGCTCCCGTTCGACGAGGCCGCCTGGCTGGAGACCGCCGGGAACAGCCGCGCCGCGTACGGCGAGGCGGGCTTCACCACCCTGGAGCGGATCTGGGCGCGGCCGACCGCCGAGATCAACGGCATGTGGGGCGGGCACACCGGCCCCGGCGGCAAGACGATCGTGCCGCGCGAGGCGCACGCCAAGATCTCGTTCCGGCTGGTCGCCGGGCAGGAGCCCACCAAGGTCCGGGACGCCTTCGTCGCGTGGGTCGAGGCGAACACCCCGGCGGGCGTCGAGGTCGAGGTGCGCGCCCCGGGCGGCGGCGTCCGGCCGTGCTTCTCGCCGATCGACTCCGCGGGCGTCGAGGCCGCGCGCCGCGCGATGGAGAAGGCGTTCGGCACCCAGGTGCTGTTCACCCGCGAGGGCGGCTCCGGCCCCGAGGCCGACCTGGCCGACATCCTCGACGCGCCGCTGGTGTTCGTCGCGGTCGGGCTGAACGGCGACCGCATCCACGCGCCGAACGAGAAGGTCGAGATGCCCCTGCTGCTCAAGGGCGCCGAGGCCGCGGCCTACCTCTGGGACGAGCTGGGAACCGCGCTGCGCTAGCGTGACCGGGTGAGCGAAACCCCCCGGACCGGCGGCGACGGCAACGGCACGAACGGCGAGAACGGCGAGAACGGCACGGGCGGAGGCCCGCTCGAGTGGCTGGCGCTGGCGCGCGGCACGCTCGACCGGGCCGCCGACCGCCGCGGCGACGACGCGTTCCTCGCCGCGGCGTGGGACGACCCGCGCACCCGCGTCGTGGTCGTCCGGCGCGGCGAGGTCAACGTCGTCGTCGGCGACGAGCCCGCGCTCGTGCTGCTGCCTCCGGGGGACGCGCCGTCCGGCGACCGCTACTTCCTCGGCGTGGACGGCGACGGCGTCGCCTACTTCGCCGTCGCCGCCCCGCTGCCGGTCGTCGAGGGCGCCGACCCGGCCGGCCTGCGCCGGGTGGGGGCGCTGCTGCCCGACCGCGACTCCGGGCTGATGACGCACGCCGTCTCGCTGGAGCAGTGGCACGAGACGCACACCCACTGCCCGCGCTGCGGCACGCGGACGGAGATCCGGCAGGCCGGGCACGTCCGGCGCTGCCCGAACGACGAGAGCGACCACTTCCCGCGCCTCGACCCGGCCGTGATCATGCTGGTCACCGACCGGGACGACCGGGTGCTGCTGGCGCGCGGCCCGCAGTGGCCCGCCGACCGCCGGTCCATCCTCGCCGGGTTCGTCGAGCCCGGCGAGTCGCTGGAGCAGGCCGTGGCCCGCGAGGTGCGCGAGGAGGTCGGGCTGTCGGTCCGGGACGTCCGCTACCTGGGCAGCCAGCCGTGGCCGCTGCCGCAGAGCCTCATGATCGGCTTCACCGCCGTCGCGGACGCCGCCGAGCCGATCGTCCCGGACCCGGTCGAGATCCGCGACGCCGCCTGGTACACCCGGGACGAGCTGACCGAGGCCATCGCGTCCGGACGGATCGTCGCGCCCGGCCCGCTGTCGATCGCCGCGCAGCTCATCATGCGCTGGTACGGCGGCCCGCTCCCCAAGATGCCCCTCTTCTGACCGGCCCCCTGGTCCCCGGCCGGGCCCGGCTTCACACGTTCGCGGGGTTCAGACGTTCGCGGGGTTCACACGCCCTCGGGGACGCGGTCGAGGCGGAGCGGCGCGGACGCCGAGCCGCCCTCCTCGTGCCGCGCGACCAGGTAGACCGCGACGAGGTAGGCCAGGTCGAGCACGGCCGTCGCGATCATCAGGTAGGGGAGCAGCGGGCCGTGCCGCCACGGCTCGTCCCGCGCCCAGATCCAGCACGCGCCGGACGCCAGCGCCGTCCCGACGCCCTTGGTGAGCGCGATCCACACCGACTGCCCGCGCGTGGATCCGCGCGCGATCAGCATCGACAGGAACAGCCCGGACATCATCAGGTTCTGCCCGAACGCGGCGAACGTGGCGAGCCCGTGGTCGAACTGGCGGCTCACCAGGTCCACGCCGAGATAGCCCATGACCAGCACGGACGCCAGCATCGCGAGGAAGCCCCAGCGCGGCAGGAAGCGGAACTCGCGCGGGCCGTGGGCGATGACGAGGCCGAGGATGACCACGTCGAACCCGAACCAGACGTAGTTGACGACCAGCTGCATCCCGTCGCCCGGCCGGACGAAGGAGAACAGGAACTCCCAGCCGAGGTTGGCGCCGAGCGCGGCGATCGGCATGCCGTAGGTCCGCTCGCGGCGGCTCGTCCAGATGATCAGCAGGTAGGTCGCCGTCCAGGCCAGCCCGGAGCCGAGCGACAGCACGTCCGCCACGTCCAACGTGAATTCCCTTCGCGTCATCGACGGGGCCACGCTAGCCATAACGGACATCTCCCCGGAATGCCGAAGGCCCTTCCGTTATCCGAACGGAAGGGCCTCGCGGGAGTGCGGCGGGCGGTCAGGCGCCGGAACCGGCGGCCGACCTGCCCCGCGTCAGGCGCCGATGAGGCGCTTGACCTCCTTGGCGCTGGGATTGGTCAGGACGACCTCGCCCGCGTCCGGCGTCTGGATCACGAGGGTGGGGACGGTCTGGTTGCCGCCGTTGACGCTCATCACGAACTCGGCGGCCTTCGGGTCGCGCTCGATGTCCACCTCGACCATCTCGATGCCGTCGCGCCCCAGCTGGGTCTTGAGGCGGCGGCAGAAACCGCACCACGTGGTGGTGTACATGGTGATCCGGCCCTGCTGGTCGGACTTCTCGGCGGCCTTCGTCGTCATCGCTCTCGTCGGCTCCTCACCTGGACGGACGGGGGATCGGGCTGGGGACAGGGGTCGTGCTCCGCACGCAAGGAATCGTGCTCTGGACGACAACGCCCGGCCGTCCCCGGGCATTCCGGCCCGCCCGTCCCCGAGCATTCCGCCCGGCCTGACACCATGGGGGGATGCAGGCGGAGGCGGTGCTGGCGGGACTGGACCCCGAGCAGCGGGCGGTGGCGGAGGCGACGCGCGGCCCGGTGTGCGTGCTGGCGGGCGCGGGCACGGGCAAGACCCGCGCGATCACCCACCGGATCGCGTACGCGACCCTGACCGGCGTGGTCACCCCGCAGCGGGTGCTGGCCGTGACGTTCACCACACGCGCCGCGGGCGAGCTGCGGTCCCGGCTGCGCGCGCTCGGCGCGCCCGGCGTGCAGGCCCGCACCTTCCACGCCGCCGCGCTGCGGCAGCTGTCCTACTTCTGGCCGAAGGTGGTCGGCGGCGACCCGCCGAAGATCATCGAATCCAAGATCGGGCTGGTCCGGGACGCGGCGCGCGAGTGCGGGATCCGCGAGTCCGACCCGTCGAAGCTGCGCGACATCGCGTCCGAGATCGAGTGGGCCAAGGTCACCCAGCACCGGCCCGAGGACTACATGGACGCCGCGTCCCGCGCGGGCCGCAGGCCGTCCACCGACGTGGTCGAGGTCGCCCGGGTCTACGCCGAGTACGACCGGCTGCGCCGCGAGCGCAACCTGCTCGACTTCGAGGGCATGCTCGAACTGACCGTCGCCATCCTGCACGACGAGCCGCAGGTGCTCCGGCAGGTCCGCGACCAGTACCGGTTCTTCGTCGTGGACGAGTTCCAGGACGTCAACCCCCTGCAGAAGATGCTCCTGGACACCTGGCTCGGCGACCGCGACGACCTCTGCGTCGTCGGCGACCCGAACCAGACGATCTACTCCTTCACCGGCGCGACCTCGTCCTACCTGCTCGACTTCACCAAGGAGCACGAGGCGGCCAAGGTCGTCCGGCTCGTCCGCGACTACCGCTCCACCCCGCAGGTCGTGAGGCTCGCCAACGAGGTGATCGGACGGGCCCGGGGCGACGCCGCGAAACGCCACAAACTCGAACTCGTCGCCCAGCGCGAGGACGGCCCGGACCCGGTCTTCAGCGAGTACGGCGACGACGTGTCCGAGGTCGCCGACATCGCGCAGCGCTGCCGCAAGCTCATCGAGGAGGGCGTCCCGGCGCGCGAGATCGCGATCCTGTTCCGGATCAACGCGCAGTCCGCCCGCATCGAGGAGGCCCTGAGCGGCGCGGGCGTCCCGTACGTCCTGCGCGGCGCGGAACGGTTCTTCGAACGCCCCGAGGTGCGGGAGGCCGTCGTCCGCCTCCGGGGGGCCGCCCGCGCCGGCGGCGACGCCGAGCTCGACGGCCTCGGGCTCATCCAGACCGTCCGGCACGTCCTCATGGGCGCGGGGCTCACCGACGCGCCGCCCGAGGGCGCGGGCGCGGCCCGGTCCCGCTGGGAGTCCCTCGCCGCCCTCGGCCAGCTCGCCGAGGACATGGCGGTCGACAACCCGTCCGCCGGCCTCGCCGACTTCGTCGCCGAGCTCGAGGAGCGCGCCGCCGCCCAGCACGCGCCGACCCTGGAGGGCGTCACCCTCGCGTCCCTGCACGCCACCAAGGGCCTGGAGTGGGACGCGGTGTTCGTCATGGGCCTCACCGACGGCATGGTGCCGATCAAGTACGCCGAGACGCCCGAGCAGGTCGAGGAGGAGCGCCGCCTCCTCTACGTGGGCGTCACCCGCGCCCGCGCCCACCTGCACCTGTCGTGGGCGCTGTCCCGCGACCCCGGCGGCGACCGCTACCGGCAGCCGTCCCGCTTCCTGGACGGCCTGACCAGCAAGACCGGCACGCCCGTGCCCGCCCGCGTCGACCGCGCCGCGTCCCGCCGGACGCGCCGCTCCGGCCCGCAGCCGTGCCGGGTCTGCGGCCGTCCGCTCACCGCCGCGATCGAGCAGAAGCTCGGCCGCTGCGAGGACTGCCCGGCCGAGCTGAACGAGGAGGTCCTCCTCGCCCTCAAGGACTGGCGCGCCCGCACCGCCGAGGAGCGCCGCGAACCCGCCTTCGTGATCTTCACCGACTCGACCCTCCAGGCGATCGCCGAGCGCGCCCCGTCCTCCCTGGACGAACTGGCGCGGATCCCCGGCGTCGGCCGGGTCAAACTCGACCGCTTCGGCTCGGACGTCCTGTCCCTCCTGGGCGGCCGCTGACGCCGCACGGCGGGGGGTGAGAGCCCGCTCACACGCCCCCGTTCGGGATACTGATCCCCGTGAAGGAATCAGTGAAGGCGCTGCTGGACATCCTCGACCTGGAGCAGATCGAGAACGACATCTTCCGGGGCCGCAGCCCCGAGGACCGCCAGCAGCGGGTGTTCGGCGGCCAGGTCGCCGGCCAGGCCCTCGTCGCCGCCGGGCGCACCGTCCCGCCGACCCGCGCCGTGCACTCCCTGCACGCCTACTTCATCCGGCCCGGCGACCCGTCCGTGCCGATCGTCTACCAGGTGGACCGGGTCCGCGACGGCCGCTCCTTCACCACCCGGCGCGTCCTGGCCATCCAGCACGGCAAGGCGATCTTCAGCCTCTCGGCGTCCTTCCAGATCACTGAGGACGGCCCGACCCACCACGCCCCCATCCCGGACGCCCCGGACCCCGAGTCCCTGCCGACCGCCCTGGACCGCCTCATCCCGGTCTTCGGCGAGCGCGCCGCCGAGGAGTTCGTCAACCGCCGTCCCTTCGACGTCCGGCACGCCACCCCCCTGACCTGGGAGGCCGCCAAGGACACCACCCTGGCCACCCCGGAGTCCAAGGTCTGGCTCAAGGTCGACGACGACCTCCCCGAGGACCCCCTCCTCCACGTCTGCCTCATGACCTACGCGTCGGACATGACGCTCCTCGACACCGTCCTGCTCAACCACGGCCTGGCCTGGGGCGACAAGCGCACCATGGGCGCCTCCCTCGATCACGCCATGTGGTTCCACAAGCCCTTCAGAACCGACGACTGGCTCTTGTACTACCAGGACACCCCCTTCGCCGGCGGCGCCAGAGGCTTGGCCCGCGGCCAGATCTTCACCCGAGAAGGCGACCTCGTCGCCTCCGTCATGCAAGAGGGCCTAATCCGCGTAACCGACAGCTGACCAGCTGAAACGCGAGTGTTGCTGTGTTCGTGAGCTACGCGCGCGTTGGCAATCCGAAGGCGGATTTGAAGTCGCGGAAGCTGAAGGAAGTTCTTCGCGCGCCCGTCTCCGCCTGCCGCCATTGTCAGCCGTCGTTGCACGTCCTTCATCAGAATCACTGTGCGGGGAGTGTGCGGAGATCAGCCAATGGATCCAGGTGTTCGTGCTTGAGGGGGGAGTGCGCGCTCGGCCGCGCGCGCTGATGAATCGCCCCCGCTGCCCGCGAGTGGGATTCGGCTCAGCCGTGATCGCCATTGGCTCGCGCACGTCGTAGTCGACCGCCATCACCTCGGAGGGGAGTCAGTGGAGGACTGGAACCCGTGGGCGGTCAAACCTAACGCCGAGCGGGATCGGTGGGAGCTCACGCCGCTTCATGGTGTCGGGCCGCTGGCATTCGGGATGAACGCGGACCAAGTGGCGGTCGCGCTCGGTGTGCAGCCCGCTGACCTCCGAGGATGGGAGGCCGTCGGGTACAGCGTCCAAGAGTGCGGTGTGCACCTGTATTTCGTGGAGGAGCGGCTGGCCGCCATCGCCGGCGACATGCGGACCGGCCCCCAGATCACTCTGGATGGCGTCGACCTGGTGGCACAGGTCCCGTCGGTCATGGAGCAGTGGCTGCAGGACTACCTCGCAGCCAGAGATCTGCCCTTCTACTATGGCGGCAACTACGAGCCCGGCTCGCTGGACCTTGGGCTCTACCTCCGTGTTCAACGCGCCGGTGACCATCTCCTCACTCGCCCGCTCATGGTCAACGCCGCCCTCGCGGACGACTCGGAACGGATCCCCCGCCGAGAATGGTCCGTCATCTAAGCGGGCCTCCGCCACGACATCGCCTACCTCGGGCGGCTTCCTGCACGGGACGTCGCGTTCGCCAGCCGCACCGAGACCCCCCTTCGCCGGCGGCGCCAGGGGCCTGGCCCGAGGCCAGATCTTCACCCGCGACGGCGACCTCGTCGCCTCCGTTATGCAGGAGGGGCTCATTCGTGTTACCGACGGCTGATGGCGGCGGGTGTCACTGGGTTTCCTGGATCTTGGTGGCGTTTCCGCCGTTGAAGTGGACGGTGGCGTTGTGCGGGGCCGCCTGGACCCACTTGTCGATGCCGTCCAGGCTGCAGTGCATGTTGGGGCCGGAGCTCGTGCCGTCGGGGCAGGTGCCGCTCGCGACGACCAGGACGGTGTCCTGGGTGGTGAAGAAGGCGGTGTCGCCGACGGTGTACTTGCCCGGGGCCAGGTAGCGCAGTCGTCCCCACTTGGACGTGATCTGGCAGGCGCCCTGCCGGATGGGCGACAGGTTCGCGTCGCAGGGCTTGGACGCGGGGCCGGGCTGGGAGCCGTGGGAGCCGGGGGTGGACGCCCTGGGGGTCCGGGTGGGCGTGCCGCTCGTCGGGCCGGTCTCGCTCGGAGCGGACGCGGTGGAGCCGGGGCCGGTGGAGCCGGGCGCGGCCTCGACCTTGCCGCTGGCGTTGAAGTTGCAGGCCGTCAGGCTGAGCGCCAGCGCCGCGGTCACGCCGGTGAGCAGGATCTTGCGCATGGGGGGAGCTCCCAACCGTGGTGCGCGGTCTCCGTGATCGCGCTGTACGGGGTGTGATGCGGGCTCCGTCCCGGGGGTTGGTGCGGCGCGACGTGATCAATCCGACCCGTCCCGCGCCGAACCCGACCCACGAATTCGGCGTCTGGATCTCCTGAGAGGGCGAAGAAGTTCGCGCCCTACGAGATTCGCCAGAAAACGCCCCCGACCTGGGCGTACCGCACCATGGCGGCACGCCCAGGCGTGGACTACGGGCGCGGGGCCCGGCGGGACTCCCGCTGCTTCAGTTCCTCCTCGGGGACGAGCTTGAGGAAGTGCTCGCCTGGAGGGCACAGGGCGTGGACGACGAAGCGGGTCCACTGGTCGGTGAGGTTGTTGGCGCCCTTGTAGTGGATGGGGTCGCCGCCCGTCTCCCAGAACGCCTCTCCGGCGCGGATGACGCGTTCGGGTTCGCCTTCCATCTCGAAGAGCATCTCCCCTTCGATCATGTATCCGAAGACGGGGCCGGGGTGGCGGTGCGGCGGGGCTCCCGGGTTTCCCGGCGGCAGTTCGACGAGGATGGTCATCACGCGGGCCTCGTCGGGGATGTCCGGCTGCTGTTCCTGAAGGACGGTCACTGAGCTCGTCGGCTGTTCCACGTTCCGCATGTCATGGAACCTAGGCCGCGATGGATCGCGGGTTTGGGCCGTTTCGCCGCTGCCGGATCGGGCCGCTTCACGGCGCGGTGAGGACGCGGAGCCTGTCGACGAGCGCGCGGATCGCGGCCTCGTAGGCGTGGGACGCCGGGGTTCCGTAGCCGACGATGAGGGACGGCGGACGGTCGCGCCGGGGTGCCGGACGCTCGTACTGGCCGAGCGGATGGACGTGGATCGACGCGTCCCGGAGGGCCTTGACGACGGTCGTCTCGTCCGGCGCGTGGGACGGCAGTTCGAGGATCGCGTGCAGGCCCGCCTCGACGCCGAGGACGCGGGCGCCCGGCAGGCCCGTCCGGACGGCCTCGGCGAGCAGGTCGCGGCGCGCGCGGTAGGAGCGCCGGACGGTGCGCAGGTGCCGGTCGTACCCGCCGGTGTCGATGAGCCGGGCGAGCGCGAGCTGGTCGAGGGGAGTGGTGCCCCGGGCGCGGCGCTTGGCCTCGATGAGGGGTTCGAGCAGGTGGGGCGGGCAGGCGATCCAGCCGAGCCGGACGGTCGGCCCCAGGGTCTTGCTGGTGGATCCGACGTAGACGGTCCGGGACGGACGCCGCGCCTGGAGCGCCCCGACGGGACGCCGGTCGTAGCGGAACTCCCCGTCGTAGTCGTCCTCGACGATCCAGCCGAGCGTCTCGTCCGCCCAGGCGAGGAGCTCGGAGCGGCGGGCGGGCGACATGGTCGTCCCGAGGGGGAACTGGTGGGCCGGGGTGCAGACGGCGACCTCGGCGCCGGAGGCCTCGAGGGCCGCGAGGGAGACGCCCTCCGCGTCGACGGGGATGTCGGCGACGGGCAGCTTCGCGGCGACGATCGTGACGTGGTCGCCGATGGCGGGGGTCTCCATGCCGACCGCCCGCACGCCGAGCCCCGCGAACGCGGTGGCGAGCAGGTCGAGCGCCTGCGTGTAGCCCGAGCAGATCAGCAGGTTGGCCGGGTCGACGCGCACGCCGCGGACGCGTCCGAGGTAGGCGGCCAGCGTCGTCCTCAGCTCGGGGCGGCCCCGGGTGTCGCCGAAGCCGAACGCGTCCGCCGGGGCCTCCCGCAGGACGTGCCGCATGGCGCCCGACCAGGCGTCGCGGGGGAAGGCGCGGGTGTCGGGCCGTCCGGGGACCAGGTCGTGCCGGACGGCGTCCGGCGTGGCCCGTCCGCGGACGGGCGGC
>NZ_RFFG01000095.1 GCF_003696215.1 Actinomadura harenae
CGAGCTCCGCGCCGCCGCCGCGCGCGCCACGCTCACCGCGCGCACCGCCGAGACCCTGGACGGCCTGCCCGAACTCGTCGCGTTCGGCGCGCTCCCGAACCGTCTCGCCGCCCTCGGCGACGCCGACCGCGCCGTCAAGCGGGCCGCGTTCCGCTCGGCCTGGACGGCCGGTCTCGGCTCGGCCCTCACCGTCCTCGCGACCGGCGCGTCCGTGCTGGGAGCGCTGGCCCTCGGCGTCCCGGCCGTCCGCGACGGGCGCCTGTCGCCGGTGCTGCTCGCGGTGATCGTCCTGACGCCGCTGGCCGCCTTCGAGGCCGTGGCCGAACTCTCCCAGGCCGCCCAGCGGCTCCTGCGCGCGCGGGAGGACGCCCGCCGCGTCGCCGCCGTCCTGTCCCTTCCGGACCCGGTCACCGAGCCCGCGGCCCCGGCGGGCCTCCCCGGCGGCCCGCCGCGCCTGCGCATCGACGGCGTGACCGCGCGCTGGCCGGGCGCCGCGTCCGACTCCCTGTGCGAGCCGGGCCTCCAACTCGACCTGCCCCCGGGACGGCACATCGCGATCATGGGGGAGAGCGGCGTCGGCAAGTCCACCCTCGCCGCCGTCCTCGCCCGCTTCCTCGACTACGACGGCTCGGTCACCCTGGACGGCGTGGAACTGCGCGACCTGGCGTCCGACGACGTCCGGCGCGTGATCGGCCTCGGGGGCCAGGACTCGCACGTCTTCGACACGACCCTCGCCGAGAACGTCCGGCTGGCCCGTCCCGGCGCGTCCGACGAGGACGTCGCGGACGCCCTCCGCCGCGCGGGCCTGGGCCCGTGGCTCGACACCCTCCCGGACGGCCTGGCCACCCGCGTCGGGGAGCACGGCTCGGCGGTCTCCGGCGGCCAGCGCCAGCGCATCGCCCTGGCCCGGTCGCTGCTCGCCGACGTCCCCGTCCTCGTCCTGGACGAACCGGACGCCCACCTCGACGACGCGACCGCCGTCGCCGTCCTGACCGACCTCCTCAAGGCCGCCGGTGACCGGACGGTCATCCTCATCACCCACCGGGACGCCATCCCCGGCGGCGACCCCGTCCTCCGCCACATCGACGAGGTCGTCACCCTGGAACCCGCCGCCTGAGCCGTCACTGAGCCGGCGCTGGGCCCGTCACCCCGGCCCGGCCGCGCCTCACTTGCCGGAGCAGGACCCGCCCTTGAGGCCGCAGCCCGTGCACGCGGACGGACCGCAGCCGAGCGTCTCCAGCCGGACCCGGCCGCGGCGGCTCAGATGGTCGAGGATCGCCTCCACCTCCGAGCGGTCGAGGCCGGTCGTCCGCGCGATCTCGGCGGGCGTGGCCGCGCCGCCGGTCACCGCGTTCATCACGCCGCGCATAGGGGTCGTCACATGAGCCTCCCTAGCTGGAACACGCCGAGCGCCAGCACCCAGGCGATGACGAGCTGCATGCCCATCCCGTAGAGGGTGAGGCGGCGGCCGATCGTCTGCCACTGCGTCGCGACGGTCGTCATGCAGGGCGTGTAGGCGAGCAGGAACACCAGGAACGCGAGCGCCGCCGCCGTCGGATGGCCGCCCGAGGTCTTCTCGAACGTCGCCTTGATCCGGCCGCCGAGCGCCCCCGGCCTGTGGTTGTCGCCCGGCTCGGTGACCGAGTAGGTCTGCGCCATCGTCGCGACCACGGCCTCCTTCGCGACGAACCCGGTGACCATCGCGGCCGCCGGATGCCAGTCGCCGAACCCGAGCGGCTCGAACACCGGCGCGGCGGCGCGGGAGATCCCGGCCATCGCGCTGTCGTCGATCGGGCCCTTGCCGAACGCCTCGCCGTGCAGCGAGACCGACGACAGCAGCCACACCGCCGTGACCGTCCCGACGATGATCCCGGACGCCGTGCGCAGGAACCCGCGCAGCCGCACCCAGGTCTGCGCCGCCGTCACCCGGACGGTCGGCACCCGGTACGGCGGCAGCTCCAGCACGAGCGGCTCGTGCGTGACGTCCCGGAACAGCGTGCGGCGCAGCAGCAGCCCGACCGCGACGACCATGACGATCGACAGGACGTACATGCCGAACACGACGGTCCCGGCCAGCGAGCCGAAGAAGATCGACGCCATCAGGACGTACACGACCAGCCGCGCGCTGCACGACAGGTACGGGATGACCAGGCCGAGCAGCAGCCGCTGCCGCGCGTTCGGCAGGATCCGGGTCGCCGACAGCGCCGGGACGTTGCACCCGAAGCCGACCAGCAGCGGCAGGAACGCCCGGCTGGGCAGCCCCATCGCGCGCATCAGCCGGTCGGCGAGGAACGCGGCCCGCGCGAGGTAGCCGGAGTCCTCCAGCAGCGTCATCAGGACGAACATGATGACCATCAGCGGGATGAACGACAGCACCTGCCCGACGCCGCCGATCAGCCCCTGCACGATCAGCCCGTCCAGCCAGCCCGGCGCCCACGAGAGCGCCCGGTGCGCCCCGGACGTGATCGGCCCGTCGAACAGTGAGGACAGGCCGTCCTGGAGCGGCTTGGCGAGGGTCGTCGTCGCGGAGAACACCGTCCACATGACGGCGAGCAGGATCGGGAGGCCGAACAGCCGCGAGGTCAGGACGCGGTCGACCTTGTCGGTGCGGGTGTCGGCGTCGGCGGCCGCGTCCCGGCGGACGGACGCCTCGAGCACCTCGTGCGCCCACGCGTACCGCTGGTCGGCGAGGACGGCGTCGGCGTCCCACAGGTCGTCGTCGCCGTCGCCCGTCTCGGCGGCGAGCCGCTCGCCGAGCCGCGCCGCCGTGGCCTGGACCTCCTCGGGCGTCTCCTCCGGGAGGTCGCCGCTGAGCAGCGCGGTCGCCAGCCAGCGGCGGGGCAGGCCGTCCAGCTGCGGGACGTCCGCCGCCGCCTCCAGCTCCGCCAGGACCGGCTCGGCCGGGCCCAGCGACGGCGGGACGGGCGGATGCGGGTGGTCGAGCAGCCCGGCGACGGCCGCGCCCAGCTCGTCCATGCCGCGCCCGGACCGCGCGTCGACCGGCACCACCGGGACGCCCGTCCGCTCCGCGAGGACGGCCGCGTCCACGGTCAGCCCGCGCGCCCTGGCCGTGTCGACCATGGTCAGCGCCACCACGACCGGACGGCCCGTCTCCAGCAGCTGGGCGAGCAGGTACAGGTTGCGGGCGAGGTTCCCGGCGTCCAGGGCGACGACGACGGCGTCCACCTGGCCGGTGACGATCAGCTCGCGGGTGAGCTCCTCGTCCGGGGAGCACGGGACGAGGCTGTAGGTGCCGGGCAGGTCGACGACCTCGACGCGCCGGTCGCCCGGCAGCCGCCACGGGCCGCGCGCCACGTCCACGGTCTTGCCGGGCCAGTTGCCGACGTGCTGCCGCGCCCCGGTGAGCGCGTTGAACACCGTCGACTTGCCGACGTTCGGGTTGCCCGCGAGCGCCACGACCGGGGTGCCGGCCGGGGACGCGACCGCCGTCGAGCCGCCGTGGCAGCTCGCCGCCTTGACCCCGCTCACGAGGCGGCGGCCGGGCGGGCTCCGGCGGCGGCCTGGACGGCCGGGGTGGCCGGGCCGGTCACGGGCTCGACGTGGATGACGTGCGCGATCTCGCGGTCCACCGCCATCCGGGCGTCCCCGATCGCGACGATCAGCCCGCCGGTGCCGCCGCGGGCGAGCACCCGCAGCACCGCGCCGGGCACGAAGCCGAGCTCCCGCAACCGGCCGTTGCGCGCGGCGACCCGCCGCAGCCGCACCACCGCGCCGGGAGCGCACTCCGCCACCGTCATCTCGCCTCCTGCGCAATCGCTTAGGTATGGCTAACCTACGCCCGATCGCGGCGGACGAGAATCCGGGGGCCGGGTGACCCGCGCCACCTCTCCCGATGATCACACACGCCCCCTCCGGGGGCCGCGCCGGGTCAGGGACGGCCGACCGCGCCGCCGAGGAGGGCGCGGTGGTTCTCCGACAGCCCGGCCGGCAGCTCGTCCGGGGCGAACCAGCGGGCCTCCAGCACCTCGGACGGGTCGAGCCGCAGGTCACCGCCGATCAGCCGGGCCGCCCAGTAGGTCTCGACGCGGTACCGGTAGCCGCTGAACACCGCGACCGGCGGGCCGGTCACGGCCACCTCCAGCCCGGTCTCCTCGAGGATCTCGCGCGCGGCCGCGTCCTCCAGGCGCTCCCCGGCGTTGACGTACCCGCCGGGCAGGCCCCACGGGCGCGCCTCGGGCCACAGCCGGTGCCGCAGCAGCAGAACCCGGCCGTCCTCGTCGCGGAGGACGCCCGCCGCGTACACGAGGAACCCGTGATGCCGCCAGCGGACCAGCCTCCACTGCCAGCGCCCGTTCAGCCTCCGCCAGATTCCCACCCCGATCGCTCGCACCCCGCCATCCAACCGGAAGTGCCGCACCAGGTGTCCTATCGGGGGGTTTCGGGGACGTTCACCTGGCGCTTACGGTCACCGTCCTAATGTGCTGGTCACGTGGTGGCCGGGTTCGCGGTGCGGGTGTGAGGGAACCCGGCCACCCGGCTCGACCTTGGGGGGAACGGCCGCTGTGGGGGACGGCAGGTGCGTGAGCTGACGGTCGCGAGCGCCTTCACGGCGTGGACGTTCGACCCCGTCATGATCGTCCTCGTGGCCGCGCTCGGCGCCTGGTACCTGCGGCGGGCCCGCCGCGCGGACGGCTGGCCGCTCTCCCGGACGCTGAACTTCCTCGGCCTCGGGCTCGGCGGTGTCCTCGCCGTCACCGTCACCTTCGTCGGTGCCTACGACGACACACTTTTCTGGCCGCGAGCCCTTCAGGTCATCACCCTTCTGGCGATCTCGCCGCTCTTCCTCGCCAACGGCGCCCCGTTCACGCTCCTCCTCGAGACCATGCCGGACGGCCCGCGCCGCGACCGCGTCCGACGCGTCCTGTCGAGCCGCGCCGTCGCCGTCCTGACCTCGCCGCCCGCCGGGACGGCCGCGCTCGTCGTGACGCCCTGGCTGCTCTACTTCAGCCCGCTCTACGAGCTGACGCTGCGGAACGCCGTCGCGGACGAGACGGTCAAGGTCGCGCTCGTCCTGATCGGGCTCGTCTACTACTGGGCGCGGTTGCAGGTCGACCCGATGCCGCGCTCGTACCCGCACCTGCTGTCGATGGGCATCACGTTCGCCGAGGCCATGTTCGACGGCGCGCTCGGCCTCACGATCATGCTCCGGCACCACCCGATCGCGGCGTCCTACTACGAGAACGTGCATCGGACGTGGGGCCCGTCGATCCACCGCGACCAGCAGATCGGCGGCGGCCTGCTGTGGATGGTCGGGGACTTCGCGGGCATGCCGTTCCTGGTCGTCCTCGCGATCCGGATGCTGCGCCAGGACCGCGTCGAAGCCGAACGCGTCGACCGCGAACTGGACGCCGAGCAGGAACGCCAGGTCGCCGACCAGGTCGCCGCCGGGGTCGTCGTGGACGAGCCGGAGATGATGCGTCCCTGGTGGGAGACCGATCCCGTGCTGTCGCGCCGCTACGGAACCGGGGGCGGCGGAACCGGAGGGCGCACTCCGCCCCCCGGCCCGTGACCGCCGCTCAGTGCCCGCCCTTCCGGCCGGCCAGCACGGCATGCACCAGCCCGTGCGAGCCGTTCCCGGCCTTCTTGCCGGAGGCCGCCTTCTTCTGGGAGACCACGGCCCGCTTCCGCTCCGCCTTGATCTTCTTCTGGGCGGCCTTCATGCCCGCCGTGGCGGCCATGATCCCGGCGGCGGTCCTGCGCCGCCTCGCCCGTGCCTTCGCCGCCGACTCCCTGCGCGCGGCCTTCACCTCGGCGAGGGCCTCGCGGCGCTTGGTCATGACGTCCGCCATGGCCTCGCGCCGTTGCTCCTTGATCTCGGCCTGGGCCTGTTTGCGCAGTTCCTTGGTTTTTATCCCGGCCTGGGCCTGCGCGTCGTGGAGCTGGCGTCGCAGCTCGGCGGTGCGCGCCCGGCGCGGCGCGCCCGACACCATCAGCAGCGCACCGAACAGCGCCGCGTTCTTCAGCAGATGGGACCGCTCGCTCGCGCGCCGCTCCGGATCGTCCTCGGTCCAGTAGCGGTGCTCGGTGGCCAGCGCCGGCGTCAGCTGGACGGCGGCCAGAAGCGTGGCGAACCGGCGGGCACGCCCGCTGAGCAGCAGCGCCCCGGTGCCGAGGCTGACCGCGCCCTGGATCCGCACCAGGGTCACCGGGTCCTTCGGCAGCCAGGCCAGCCGGTCGGCGATCGGCTTGACGGTGGGCGCGACCTGCTCGGCGCGGGGACGCGGATCGCGCAGCGCCTCCAGGCCGGTGATGATGTACGGGGCCGCCACCAGCGTGCGGACCGGACTCGTGATGGGTCGCATGATGGGCTTCATGCCCACCACTTCGTCGGTCAAGCGCGGCAGGATGGGGCCATGTGCGGACGCTACGCCACGACGAGGGCGCGCCAGGAGCTGCTCGACCAGTTCTCCGTCCAGGTGGACGAGACCGGTGATGACCTGCGGCCCGACTACAACGTCGCCCCGACCGACCCGGTTCCGGCCGTCCTGATCCGGCATCCCGGAGGGGACGCGGAGGAGGAGGCCGTGCGCCAGATGCGCATGCTGCGCTGGGGTCTGGTGCCGTCCTGGTCGAAGGATCTGTCCGGCGGCGCGCGCATGATCAACGCGCGGGTCGAGACCGTGGCGGAGAAGCCCGCCTACCGCCGGGCCTTCGCCCGCCGCCGCTGCCTGCTGCCCGCCGACGGCTACTACGAGTGGTACACCCTCCAGGCCGACCCGGCCGTGGACGAGAAGGGGCGCAAGAAGAAGCCGCGCAAGCAGCCCTTCTACATCCATCCCAAGGACGGCGAGGTCATGGCGATGGCAGGGCTCTACGAGCTCTGGAAGTCGCCCGAGGACGAGTGGGTCTGGACCTGCACGCTGATCACCACCGACGCCCCCGACGACCTCGGCCGCATCCACGACCGGATGCCCATGATCGTCACCCCGGACCGCTGGGACGCCTGGCTCGACCCCGACCTCACCACCCCCGAGGAGGTGCAGGGCCTGCTCACCCCGGCCATGGCCGGGACCATGGACGCCTATCCCGTCGCCCCCCTCGTCGGCAACGTCAGAAACAACGGCCCGCAACTCATAGAACCCGCCACGAACGGGGATAGTCCTGGCAGTGCTTCCGGAACCCTGTTCTGACGCCCCCGCCACGAGGATCAGGCGCGGCCCCCCGCGCCCGGGGCTCCGGAAGGAGAACGGAGCCCCGTGGACACCGTCGACCTCGTCGCCGCGCGCGCCCGCCTCGAGGAGCAGCGCGCCGACCTGGACCGCTCCCTCCGGATCCTGACCGGTGAACGCCCCGCCTACGACGCGTCGGACGCCGACGCCGGCGCCCGGCTCACCGACGCCGCCGGAGTCGAGGCCGCCCTCGCCTCCCTGCGCCGCCAGCGCGCCGCCGTCCAGGCCGCCCTGGAACGCATCGACCAGGGCCGCTACGGCCTCTGCGTGACCTGCGGCGGCCCCGTTCCGCCCGGCCGCCTCGAGGCCCGCCCCGACGCCGCCCGCTGCGTCCCCTGCCAGGCCAGGCGGGACCGCCGGCGCCGCTGAGGCGACCCTGAGGCGGCTCTGAGGCGGCTCTGAGGCGGCCCCGGTCACACCCGGACGGCGCTCGCGAGCAGGTGGATGCCCAGGGACTCGTCCCCGGGCGGGACGTTGAGCTCCGTCCGGACGAGCCGGGGCAGGGCGCCCGGCGACGTGGCCAGGACGTGCTCGACCGTGGACGCCGACAGGGCCGTCCGCGGCCGGATCCACTCGACCTCCAGGCCCGCGTCCGTGAGCAGCTCGCGCAGCTCGTCGGCCTGGAAGCACCGGGTGATCGTGCCGTCCGGCCAGGGCACGAGGACGACCTCGGCGCGCGGGACGTCCGACAGGTGCGCCCAGCAGTTCTGCTCGGCGAGCAGCGCCATGCCGAGCGTGAGCGAGTCGACGGTCATCAGCACCCGCCCGCCGGGCCGCAGGACCCGCGCGATCTCGGCGACCGTGGACTCGGCGACCAGGTGCCGCGACAGCATCCGGTTCTCGGCGACGACGGCGTCCACGCAGCCGTCGGCCAGGAACGACGCCGCGCCCGGATCGCCGACCACGCGCCGCACCTCGCCCGGCGGGAACACCGGACGCGCCGGGACGAGCCCCGGGACGCGCAGCCCGGACCGCCCGAGGGGCGTCCGGGGCCCGGGCGCGAACCCGCCGGGCGTCCCGTTCGAGGGCCGTCCGCGCGAGGAGCGCGCCCCGGAGCGCGCGCCGTTCGCCGGAACGCCGTTCGCGCGGGCGCCGTCCTCCGGGGCGACCTCGCCGCGGGCCTCCGGGACGCGTCCGCCCGCGAGCACGCCCGGGGCCGGGCCGTCCGGGGCGTGATCGTCCCCCGGGACGGCCGGGACGGGCGCCTCCGGCGGGCGGTCGAGCACCTCGATCACGGTGTGCCCCGACCGGGCGGCCTGCCGGGCGAACCGTCCGGCGCCGCCGGACAGGTCCAGCACGCGCGCGGGGTTGCGGGGAAGCCACCGGGCGAGCTGGGCGGCGGCTACCGCCCAGTAGAACGTCCAGTAGGGGCCGAGGGCATCGCCGTCGGCCTCCCCCGAGGCGCCGGGGGCCTCGCGAAGGCTGGCGATGGTGGGTTCTGGAGGCTGCGCCGGCACCGGTAGCAACGCTTTGCTCCTGTTCTCGCCGTGTATGAGCTTTCTTTCCCCGCCATCCCCGGACATCACCCTCCGTGCAGGATGAGGGAAGGTGATCCGAACCATCCGGAAACTTGTTCCCCGCGTCACCCCCGGTAAGGGAATCGAACCGACCCTCTGTGCGTTGTGACGCACCATGACGGTCCGCACGCGGCGCGGAGCGAGGCACAGTAGTACAACGGAGGGGCGCTTGATGACCACAGCCGTTGCCGGGGCACGAAACGGTAAAACCGTTCCCCTGCCACGGGGCTCGGCACCCGACGGCGTGATGCGTGTTGCCGGACCGATATCGTCTGGGGGGAACGGCGCCAAGGGGAGCGTCGCCGCAGCCGAGGGGGTGGGTCAGGTAACGGGCCCCACAGAGACCGTCGAGGAGCGTCAGCAGCGCTTCCAGCGCGACGTGCTCCCGTTCTTGGACCAGCTTTACTCCGCCGCGCTGCGCATGACGCGCAACCCGGCGGACGCCGAGGATCTCGTCCAGGAGACGTTCGCGAAAGCGTTCGCGTCCTTCCACCAGTTCAGGGAGGGGACGAACCTCAAGGCCTGGCTGTATCGCATCCTGACCAACACCTTCATCAACTCCTACCGCAAGAAGCAGCGGCAGCCGCAGCAGTCGGCGACCGAGGAGATCGAGGACTGGCAGCTCGCCCGGGCCGAGTCGCACACCTCGTCCGGCCTGAAGTCGGCCGAGGCGGAGGCGCTCGAGCACCTGCCCGACTCCGACGTCAAGCGCGCGCTGCAGGACCTGCCGGAGGAGTTCCGGATCGCCGTGTACCTCGCCGACGTCGAGGGGTTCGCCTACAAGGAGATCGCCGAGATCATGGGCACGCCCATCGGCACGGTGATGTCGCGGCTGCACCGGGGCCGTCGCCAGCTGCGCGGCATGCTGGAGGACTACGCTCAGGGCCGTGGCCTGACCCGCGCGGGGGAGGGGTCGAAATGATCCCCCTTCCGGACCGTACCGGTGTCCGCCCCTGGAAGGTGAATGAGCGATGAGCTGCGGCGACCACCACGAGACCTCGTGCACCGAGGTCCTCGCCCGGGTCTACACATACCTCGACGGGGAACTCGACGAGGGCGGTTGCGGCGAGGTGCGCGAGCACCTGGACGAGTGCGGGCCCTGCCTGCGCGAGTACGGCCTCGAGGAGGCCGTGAAACGCCTGGTGAAGAAGGGTTGCGAGTGCGAGGCCGCACCCGACGACCTGCGCGCCAAGGTCCTCGGCCGCATCGAGCAGATCTGCGGCGAGATGAAGCAGACCGACGGCGACCCCGCCTGACCGAAGCCTTCCCGGGCCGTCGCCCTCTGGCCCCCTGTCCCGCGTGAACGGTGAGCGTGGACGGCCGGCGAGGACGCGGCGGCCGGAAGCGCCGAGTAGGGTGCTGGGATGCGCGTTCTGGTCACCGGCGCGGCCGGGTTCATCGGCTCCCATCTGGTCGATCGGCTGCTGGCCGACGGCCACGAGGTCGCCGGGGTGGACGACCTCTCCACCGGGCACAACCGCAACGACGCCATCGAGCTGTGGCGAAGCGACGTCGCCGACCCCGCCCTCGCGGCGCGGGTCGCGGCCTTCCGGCCCGAGGTCGTCTGCCATCTCGCCGCCCAGGTCAGCGTCCGTGTGAGCGTCGGCGACCCGCGCGGCGACGCCATGACGAACGCGGTCGGCACCGCGAACGTCCTCGAGGCGGCCCGGCTGGCCGGCGCCCGCAAGGTCGTCTTCACCTCCAGCTGCGCCGTCTACGGCGTCCCGGACGCGATCCCCGTCCCGCCGGACGCCGAGCTGCGTCCCGCCTCGCCGTACGCCGCGTCCAAGGTGGCGGGCGAGGTGTACGCGGGCATGTACACGGCCCTGCACGGCCTGGACCACACGATCCTGACGCTCGCGAACGTCTACGGCCCGCGCCAGACGCCCGAGGGCGAGGCCGGGGTCGTCTCGATCTTCACCGACGCGCTGCTGGCCGGGAAGCCGACCAAGGTCTTCGGGGACGGCAAGCAGACCCGCGACTACGTCTACGTCCTGGACGTCGTGGACGCCTTCGCGCGCGCGGCCGGGCACGACGCGTCCGGGCTGCGGCTCAACGTCGGCACCGGCCTCCAGACGACCGACCGCGACCTGCACGCGCTCGTGGCGCGGGCCGCGGACGCCCCCGACGACCCCGAGTTCGCGCCCCCGCGCCTGGGCGACCTGCCGGCGATGGCGATCGACGCGTCCCGGACGACCGAGACCCTCGGCTGGCGCCCTCGCACGGACCTTCCGGAGGGGCTGGCGGCCACCGTCGCGTGGGCGCGGTCGCGTGGGTCCGCTCGACCGGATCTGTAGCGGTTTATTACCTTCCCCGGAAAGGTGCACGTGCAGGTGGGTTGTGCGTGTACTGGGGGTGAGGGTTCGGGACCCCTTGGCGACGGTGCGTGGCAGATAGTTCACGCTTTGCTCACGATTCCCGGCATGCCTGTGTGACCTGGGTCTCTCGCGTTAGGCTTGTGCCCGAAAACAGCGACGGGAGCACGTGCACGTCCGGGAGGCTCGATGACGAGCCTCGGGGCCGGAAGACGGGCCCGCCCGGACGGATCCGGGCCGCGACCGCGGTCCGGGTGGATCCCGGATCACGGGGGGAGGCTGAAAACCGATGTGTGCAACTCCGCAGAGGGCCGGTCACGGCCCGATCGGGCATGCCGAGGTGTCGTCGCTGACGGTGTCCAAGGGCGTGTCCTGGGCCTAGGCGCCCGGGCTTCGGATGTCCGGCGCCCCGGGACGCGGTAGCGTTCCCCGGGCCGGGCGGCGCCCGCGTACCGTCGAGGGGGACGTTCCTCTCACGGGCCTCCGTCCCCGCCGGGGGGACGGGAACGTCGACTCCCGGAGGGGGCGGCATTGCGTGGACTACCTCTGGCTGCCTGGGCGTACGTCTGCGGTGTGGTGGCCCTCGCGGTCGGACTCATCGGGACGGCGTCCTACGCGGAGGTGGACTGGCGGACGCTGGCCGTGCTGGCCGTGCTGTTCCTGGTCTGCGACTCCGCGCCCGCGCGGCTGAACGTCGCGAGCGCCAGGGTCTCGCTCAGCTTCGCCGCGAGCCTGGCCTCCGTCGTGCTCGTGGGGCCCGCCGGAGCGGCGCTGCTCGGCGGCAGCGCCCTGATCACCGGCCAGCGCTTCTTCCAGCCGGTCAAGCGGCTGTTCAACGGCGCGCAGTTCGCGCTGAGCGGGTTCACCGCCGGGACGGTCTTCACCGTCCTCGGCGGGCACCGCTTCGAGCCGCAGCAGGCGCAGTGGGCCGAGCACGTCATCGGGCCGTTCCTGGGCGCGCTCGTCACGTTCGTGTTCGTGAACATGGCGCTGACCGCCGGGATCCTCGTGCTGTCCCGGCAGGCCGCGCCGCGCGAGCTGGCGCGCGAGTCCGGGACGGTCGTCGTCGGGTTCCTCGGCTACGGCATGTTCGGGCTGCTCATCGCGGGCCTGTGGCCGCGGGTCGGGCCGTTCGCCGCCGTGCTGGTGCTGCTGCCGCTGTTCATCGCCCGGTGGGCGTTCGAGCAGGCGCACGACCAGCGCAAGGCGCACGCGGCGACGCTCGCCGCGCTCTGCCAGGCCGTCGAGACCAAGGACTACTACACCCGCGGGCACTCCGAGCGGGTGTCGCGCGGGTCGGTGATGATCGCGCAGGAGATCGGGATGCGGCCCGACCGGGTCGAGGCGATCCGGTACGCCGGGATGCTGCACGACGTCGGCAAGCTCGGCGTCCCGACGAAGGTGCTGCGCAAGTCCGGCAAGCTCTCCGAGGAGGAGTTCGCGGCCGTGCAGCTGCACCCGATGCGCGGGCTGGAGATCGTCCGGGAGATCGGGTTCCTGGACGAGGCGCTCGCCGGGATCATGCACCACCACGAGAAGATGAACGGGCGCGGCTACCCGATGGGCCTGGCCGGGGACGAGATCCCCGAGTTCGCGCGGGTCATCTCGGTGGCGGACGCGTTCGACTCCATGACGTCCACCCGCTCGTACCGGGCGGCGCGCAGCATCGAGGAGGCCGTCGCCGAGCTGCGCCGCGGCATGGACGACCACTTCGACCCGGTGATGGTCGAGGCGTTCCTGCGCGCGCTCGGCCGGGACGGCTGGGAGCCCCCCGCGCCCGCCCCGCCGCCCGACGACGACGTCGTCGAGACCACCCAGCAGGACCACGACGACCCGAGCGTCCCCATCCGCGTCGAGGGCGACGAACCCGCGTCAGCATCAGCGTCAGGGGCAGCGTCAGGGGCAGCTTCCGAGCCCGCGGGCGAGGCGGGGGCGCGCGCCGAGTCCGGGGAGCCCGGAGCCGAGCGGCCCGCGGCCGGGGACGAGGTGTGGCGGCGGTGAGCACGACCTCCCGCGCGGCGCGGCGCGCGCCCGCCTCGCGGTCGTCCCGCGCGGGCTGGCAGGCGGTGGACCCGGGGCAGCTGCTGATGGTCGCGGCGGCGGTGCTGCTGGTGATCGGGGCGGTGACCCAGGTCGCGGCGTCCGGGCTGCGGCAGCCGAACGTCGCGGTGGTGTTCGGCGTGCTCATCGCGCTCGGCGAGCTGGTCCGCATGGTGATGCCCGGGAACCGGGAGGTCGCGCCGATCGCGACCGCCGGGGCGATCGGGTACGCGCTGCTCGCCGGGGTCGGCCCGCGCGGCGCGCCCAAGGACGCCCCGTTCGGCGGGGTCCCGGCGACGCACTCGGCGTTCCAGGTGGTGGCGGTGACGGCGGTCGCGGCGCTGCTCGGGTCGCTGCCGCACCTGGCGGTGGGGCGTCCGCCCCGTCCGGACGCGGTGGCGCGGCGGGTGATCTCGGTCGGGGTGGTGGCGCTGTGCTTCCGCCCGCTGCTCGGACTGCACCTCGGCTGGCGGATGCTGCTGGTCGTGATGGTCCTGGCGGCCGCCCTGGCCTGCGCCGTCGACCTCGGGCTGGCCGCGCTGATCCGCGCCGAGGCCGTCCGGGCCCGGTTCGGGATCGCGATCCGGGACGAGTTCACCGCGAAGGCCGGGCTGTGCGCGGCGACGGCCGCGACGGCGATGCTGATCGCGGTCGCGACGACCGCGCTCGGGCCGGTCGCGCTGGCGGTGTTCACCGCGCCGATCCTGGTCACGCAGTTCGCGTTCCGCCGGTACGCGGGGATCCGCGCGACCTACCTCCAGACCGTCCGGGCGCTGTCGCGGGTGACCGAGGTCGGCGGGTACGTGGAACGCGACCACTCGCGCCGTGTCGCGAAGCTGGCCGTCGCGATGGGCCGGGGCCTCGGCATGTCCGAGGGCGAGCTGCTGGAGCTGGAGTACGCGGCGCTGATGCACGACATCGGGCAGCTGTCGCTCGGCGACCCGATCCCGGGCGGCGCGACCGTCCTGGCCGCACCCGGCCAGCAGCGGCGCATCGCCGAGCTCGGCGCGGGCGTGATCGAGCAGACCGGGGTCCTGGACGGCGTGGCGCGGATCGTCCGGCTGTCGTCCGACCCGTACCGCGCGCCCGCCGCGCCGCCGTCGGACGGACGGGTCGAGACCGACGGGCAGCTCCCGCCCGGCCCGCCGCTCGCGAGCCGCATCATCAAGGTCGCCAACGCCTACGACGACCTGGTCGGCGACTCGACCGACCGGGACCGGGGCGCGGCCGTGCTGGAGCGCCTGCGGCTCGACTCGGCCGTCGAGTACGACCCGTCCGTGGTCGAGGCGCTCAGCCGCGTCGTGGACCGGCGTCCCCGCACCTGACGTCCGGCGCGGGTGAACGGGAGCCCAACGGGACGGCACGGACAGATCTAGCCCGGGGTATTTGTCGGCGGACGGTTCGGACCCGCGGGGGCGTCGCCGCTAGTTTGGGGGCTGCGGCCCGGAACTAGCAGAAGAAGGATGTGTCCGCAGGTGTTCGAATCGGTCCTCGTGGCCAACCGCGGGGAGATCGCGAGCCGGATCACGCGCACGGTGCGCGGTCTCGGCCTCAAGGCGGTGGCCGTCCACTCCGACGCCGACGCCGACCTGCCGTTCGTGCACGAGGCGGACGAGGCGGTGCTGATCGGCCCGTCCGCGCCCGCGCAGAGCTATCTGGACGCGCGCTCCGTGCTGGAGGCGGCCCGGCGGCACAACGCGCGGGCCGTCCACCCGGGGTACGGGTTCCTGGCGGAGAACGCCGGGTTCGCGCGGGCCGTGGAGGCGGCGGGGCTGGCCTGGGTCGGCCCGCCGCCGCTGACCATCGCCCGCCTCGGAGACAAGATCAACGCGCGGAACCTGATGAAGGAGGCCGGGGTCCCGGTCGCGCCCGGCGTGTGGGAGCCCGTCCCGGACACCGAGACCGCGCTGGAGGAGGCCGCCAGGATCGGCTACCCGGTCATGGTGAAGGCGGCGTCCGGCGGGGGCGGCATCGGGATGGGCGTCGCGCACGACGAGGCGCGGCTGCGCGCGGTGTACCCGGCGGCGCGGTCCCGCGCGGAGATGTTCTTCGCCAGCCCGGACGTCATGCTGGAGCGGTTCGTCCGCGGCGCCCGGCATGTCGAGGTGCAGGTCATCGGACGTCCGGACGGTTCGGTCGTCGCGCTCGGCGACCGGGAGTGCTCGGTCCAGCGCCGGCACCAGAAGATCGTGGAGGAGGGCCCGGCGCCGGGCCTGCCGGAGGGGATGCGGGCGCGGCTGCACCTGGCGGCGGTCCGGGCCGCCGAGGCGGTCGGCTACCGCGGCGCGGGGACGGTCGAGTTCCTGCTCGACCCGGTGTCCGGCGAGTTCTACTTCGTGGAGATGAACGCGCGGCTCCAGGTCGAGCATCCGGTGACCGAGATGCTGACCGGCGTGGACCTGGTCGAGCAGCAGCTGCGGGTCGCGGCGGGGGAGCGGGTGTCGTTCCGCGGCGTCCGGTCCCGCGGGCACGCGATCGAGCTGCGCGTGTACGCCGAGGACCCGTTCCGGTTCGCGCCGCGTCCGGGGCGGATCCGGGTCTGGGAGGAGCCGGTCGGCCCGGGGATCCGGATCGACGCCGGGTACGCCGAGGGCAACAGCGTCACGCCGTACTACGACCCGCTGCTCGCCAAGCTCGTCGTCCACGGCGACACGCGGGACGCGGCGCTCGCGCGGGCGCGGGCGGCCGTCGCGGCGTTCCGGATCGAGGGGACGCTGACCACGAACCTGCCGTTCCTGGCCGAGCTCCTGGACAACCCGGAGTTCGTCTCCGGCCGCTACGACACCGGGATCGTCGGGCGCATGCGTCCGGCGTCGAACTGAGGAGGGGAACGGTGCCCGCCGTGACGGATCACGTCTACTGCGACCGGTGCGGGGACGACCTCCCCACCGGTGACCACGCGGCCTGCCGGACGGCCCGGGAGCTCGAGCCGCCGCGCTTCTGCGGGCACTGCCGCCGCCGGATGGTCGTCCAGGTGACGCCGCTCGGCTGGACGGCCCGCTGCGTCGAGCACGGCACGATCACGTCCTGACGCTCCACCCCGACGCCGCTCCCTTGTGCGAAAACGCCAAGGGGGCGGCGTTCGCGTTGGCGGATGCCGCCAAAGTTCGGCGGGGCGCCGAGCTGGTTCGGTGCCCCAACTGGGGTGGTCGCCGGACGGCCCGGCGGGGGCGCGGCACGGGTCTTGCCGGGCGCATGGCGCGCTGGTTACGGTGCGGATTAATTGAAAAGAAACTTTCCTAACTGATCAGTAGCGGCGTCATCGGGGTTCGGGGATCGGGGTTCACGTCCGTCCGTCGTCACCGTGCCTGGAGTCGCCTTGCGCTCTCGAACCAGCTCACCTCGAACCAGCTCACCTCGGCCCGGCTCACCTCAGCGTGTGCTCGCCGCCGTCGCGGTCCTCCTGGCCGCGCTGCTCGTGCCGCTCGCCGCCGTCCCCGCGCCCGCCCGCGCCGACGGGACGCCCACCGCCACGTTCACGAAGGTCTCCGACTGGGGGTCGGGCTGGCAGGGGCAGTTCACCCTCGCCAACGGCTCGTCCCAGACCGTCAGCGGCTGGAAGGTCGCGTTCGACCTGCCCTCGGGCACGACCGTCGGCTCCTACTGGGACGCCCTGCTCACCTCGGCGCCGCCCCACTACACGTTCACGAACCGCGACTACAACGCGTCCATCCCGCCCGGCGGGACGGTCACGTTCGGGTTCCTCGGCGCGGGGTCCGGCGCCCCGGCGAACTGCACGCTGAACGGCGCGTCCTGCTCCGGCGGCGGGACGACCCCGCCCGGCGGCGTCGGCCGGCCCGGAACGCCGTCCGTCAGCGGCCGCACCGACACGTCCCTCACCCTGACCTGGACGGCCGGGACCGGCACCCCCACCGGCTACCACGTCTACGAGGGCTCCACGCTCGCGGCGACCGTCACCGGGACGACCGCGACGCTGTCCGGCCTCACCGCCTGCTCGACGCACACCTACACGGTGAAGGCGTACGACGCGAACGGCGAGTCCACGGCGAGCGCGGCCGCCACGGGCACGACGTCCGGATGCGCGACCGGCCCCCTGCCCAAGCACTTCCTCACCGGCTACTGGCAGGACTTCGTCAACTCCGCCAAGCCGCTCAAGCTCGCGGACGTGCCGAGCGAGTACGACCTGGTCGCCGTCGCGTTCGCCAACGCGACCAGCAAGCCCGGCGAGGTCACGTTCGCGCTGGACTCCGGCCTGTCGTCCGCGCTCGGTGGATATACGGACGCGCAGTTCAAGGCCGACATCGCCGCCCTGCACGCCAAGGGGCGGAAGGTGATCCTGTCGGTCGGCGGCCAGGACGGGACCGTCCAGGTCGGGGACGCGTCGTCCGCCGCGACGTTCGCCGACAGCATGGGGAAGATCATCAGCGCGTACGGGTTCGACGGCGTCGACATCGACCTCGAGAACGGCGTCAACCCCACCTACATGGAGCAGGCGCTGCGCGCGCTGCGCTCCCAGGTCGGCGCGAACCTCATCATCACGATGGCTCCGCAGACCATCGACATGCAGTCGACGGGCGCGTCCTACTTCCAGCTCGCGCTGAAGATCAAGGACATCCTCACCGTCGTCCACACCCAGTACTACAACTCCGGCTCCATGCTCGGCTGCGACCAGAAGGTGTACGGGCAGGGCACGGTCGACTTCATGACCGCGCTCGCCTGCATCCAGCTGCAGAACGGGCTGCGTCCCGACCAGGTCGCGCTGGGCCTGCCCGCCGGGCCGGGCGCGGCGGGCGGCGGCGTCGTCTCGCCGGGCCTGGTGAACAACGCGCTGGACTGCCTCGCGCGCGGCACGAACTGCGGCTCGTTCACGCCCTCGCAGACCTATCCGGACATCCGCGGCGCGATGACCTGGTCCATCAACTGGGACGTCACCAACGGCACCACCTTCGCCAAGACCGTCCGGCCGCATCTCGACACCCTTCCCTGAGCAGCCCCGCCCCCGCCCCGCTCCCGCCCCCCGCTCCCACCCCCGAAAGAAGGATGACCATGCGATCTGCCCACGCGAAGGTCGCCCTCGCGGTCGCCGCCGTTCCCGCGGCCGCCCTCGTGGCCGCCGTGGCCACGCCCGCCAGGCCCGCGTCCGCGCACGGCACGATGTCCGACCCGCCCAGCCGGGTGTTCGTCTGCAAGCAGGAGGGCCCGGAGAACCCGCAGTCCGACGCCTGCAAGGCCGCCGTGGCGGTCGCGGGCACCCAGCCCTTCTACGACTGGAACGAGGTGTCCCGGCTGGACGCGGCCGGGCGGTCCAGGCAGATCATCCCGGACGGCCAGCTGTGCAGCGCGGGCCGCGCCAAGTACCGCGGCCTGGACCTCCAGCGCCCCGACTGGCCCGCCAAGGCCGTCCGGCCGGGGCCGCTGACCGTCACCTACTACGCCACCGCCCCGCACCAGGACAGCAACTTCGACTTCTTCATCACCCGGGACGGCTGGGACCCGACGCAGCCGCTGCGCTGGGCGGACCTCGTCTCGCTCGCCTCGTTCACCCACCAGAACCCGTCGACGTACACGCAGTGGACGCTGAACCTGCCGCAGCGCACCGGCCGCCAGCTCATCTACTCGATCTGGCAGCGGGTCGTCGGCAGCGACGAGGCGTTCTACACCTGCTCGGACGTCGACTTCGGCGGCTCCACCACGCCCACCCCGCCCCCGACGACACCCCCGACCACACCCCCACCGACGACCCCGCCGACGACTCCGCCGCCCACGACACCGCCGACGCAGCAGCCCGGCGGAACCTGGACGGCCGGGACGACCTACGCGCAGGGCGACCAGGTCACCTACGGAGGCGTGACCTACACCTGCCTTCAGGGCCACACCGCGATCGCGGGATGGGAACCGCCGAACGCCCCGGCGTTGTGGCGATCCGCGTGACGCGGTGGGCCGTCCTCGCCGTGGCCGCCGCGTGCGCGCTGCTCCTGCTCGGACGATGTGGGGCGGCCGGTGGCTCCACGTCGCCGGCGGCGCCGCGCGGCGGCCCCGGCTTCAACCCCACCGACGTGATGTTCCTGCAGATGACGGCCCCGCACGAGGGCCAGGGCGTGACCCTGGCCCGGCTCGCGGACGGGTCGCGGGGCCGCCCGGTGCGTCCCGGGGTCGCGCGGCTCGCCGCCGCGATCGCGAGCACGCAGCTCACCGAGGTCCGGTCCATGTCGGAGCGGCTGCGCGCCTGGCGCCGTCCGGCGACCGCCGCGCCCGGCTCGCACGCCGCGCACGGCGGGATGCCCGCGACCTCGCCCGCCGCCGTCCGGTCCGTCGAGCGTGCCCCGGCGGACCGGTTCGAACGCGCCTTCCTCAACCTGCTCATCGCCCACCAGGACGACGCCGTCCAGCTGGCCCGGATGGAGACCGCGCGCGGCGAGAACGCCTGGGCGCGCGCCCTCGCCGCGAACATCGACCGCTCACGGTCGGCGGAGATCGCCACGATGCTCGCGCTCCTCGACTCCCGGCCGCCCTCGGCCTCCCCGCGCTCCCCGACCTCCCCGCGCTCCTCGACCCCCTGAAGTAGGTGACGGCCCATGCGCCGACTGCTCGCCGCCCTCATCGCCGTGTTCGTCACGGCCGCGCTCGCCGCTCCGGCGCACGCGGCCGACGGGCGCCTCACCGCCGCGTTCAGCCTGTCCGGGACGACCGGGAAGTACGTTGTGTCGAACCCCGGGACGACCGCCGTGTCCGGCTGGACGCTGGTGTTCGAACTGCCGTCCGGGGTGACCGCGTCCAACCCGCAGAACGCGACGATCACCCAGAACGGCACGAAGGTCACCCTGAAGCCCGCCTTCTACATCGACACCCTCCAGGGCGGGAAGAACACCGAGCCGTACAGTCCGACGTTCACCCTCAGCCAGGCCGTCCAGCCGACGTCGTGCCTGCTCAACGGCGCGAACTGCGACGGGACGGGCGCGCCGCCGCCGACCCTGACCGGCGTCACCGCCGACTACTCGGTCAGCGGCTCGACCGGCACGTTCGTCATCGCCAACCATGGCACCGCCGCCGTGAACGGCTGGACGGTCGTCTTCACGCTCCCGTCCGGAGTGACGGCGAGCAACGCCAACAACGGGTCGATCAGCCAGACCGGCACCACGGTCACGCTCACCCCCGCCTACTTCAACACGACGATCGCGGCGGGCAAGACGACCGACCCGTACAGCCCGACGTTCACGCTCAGCTCGTCCGGCGCGGAACCGACGTCCTGCCGGGTCAACGACGTCAACTGCGACGGGACGCCGGACACCCCGCCGTCCGCGCCGACCGGGCTGAAGGTCGTCGTGAAGACCACCAAGACCGTCACGCTCGGCTGGGACGCGGCGAAGGCCGGCAGCCTCCCGGTCACCGGATACGACGTCTACAACGGCTCCACGGTCGCCGCGTCCGTCTCCGACACGACCGCGACGATCGGCGGCCTCACCCCGAACACCGCCTACTCGTTCACCGTGAAGGCCAAGGACCGCAAGGGCGGCGCCTCCGCCGCGAGCGCGGCCGTGTCCGTCACCACCAACAACCCGTCGGACGACACGACCCCGCCGTCCGTCCCCGGAAACCTCCACAGCACCGGCAAGGACTCCAGCAGCGTCAAGCTCGCCTGGGACGCCTCGACCGACAACACCGGCGTCGCGAACTACGACGTCCTCGTGAACGGCGCGACCGCGACGACCGTCACCGGGACGAGCGCGACCGTCACCGGCCTCTCGCCGTCCACGACGTACGCGTTCACCGTCCTCGCCCGCGACCAGTACGACAACGTGTCCGCGCAGAGCACGCCGCTCCAGGTCACCACCGCCGACGTGGTCAGCGGGTACGCCCGTGTCGGCTACTTCGTCCAGTGGGGCATCTACGGCCGGCAGTACTTCGTGAAGAACCTCGACTCGACAGGCAACGCGGCCAAGCTCACCCACATCAACTACGCGTTCGGCAACATCGACCCCACCAACCTGACCTGCCTGGAGGGCGTCACCAAGGGCACCACGTCCGACCCGGAGGACCCGAGCCAGGGCGACGGCGCGGGCGACGCCGACGCCGACTACGCGCGCCCGATGTCGGCGGCGCAGTCCGTCGACGGCCAGGCCGACACCGGCTACGAGCCGCTGCGCGGGAACTTCAACCAGCTGAGGAAGCTCAAGGCCAAGTACCCGAACCTGAAGATCCTGATCTCGCTCGGCGGCTGGACGTACTCCAAGTACTTCTCCGACGTGGCCGCCACCGACGCGTCCCGCAAGAAGTTCGTCTCGTCCTGCATCGACACCTACATCAAGGGGAACCTGCCGTCCTACAACGGCGCGGGCGGCGCCGGGACCGCCGCCGGGATCTTCGACGGCATCGACGTCGACTGGGAGTGGCCGGGCGCGGAGGGCCACCCCGGCAACCACGTCGGCGCGAACGACAAGGCCAACCTGACCCTGCTGCTCGCCGAGTTCCGCAGCCAGCTGGACGCGCTCGGCAAGCAGAACAGCAAGCGCTACCTGCTCACCGCGTTCTCGCCCGCCGACCCGGCGAAGATCAGTGCGGGCTGGGACCTGCCCGGCACCGCCAAGTCGCTCGACATCTACAACGTCCAGGGCTACGACTTCCACGGCGCGGGCAGCGACAACTCCTGGGAGCCGAACCGGACCGGGCACGCGGGCAACCTGTACACCGACACCAACGACCCGTACTCGTTCCACTTCAGCGTGGAGAACGCCGTCAACGCCTACCTCACCGCGGGCGTGAACCCGCGCAAGCTCGACATCGGGTTCGCCTACTACGGACGCGGCTGGCAGGGCGTCACCGATGGCGGCGTCCACGGCGAATGGCAGGCCGCGCAGGGTGCGGCGCCCGGCCAGTTCCAGGAGGAGGCCGGGACGCGCGGCTACAGCAACCTGATGTCCAGCGTCCCGAACTGCACCGTCTACCACAACGAGCAGGCCGTGGCCTCGTACTGCTACACCGGCAACGGAGGGCAGTGGTGGTCGTTCGACGACCCGTGGTCGATCGGCAAGAAGACCGCCTGGCTGAAGAGCAAGGGCCTGCTCGGCGCGATGATCTGGGAGCTGTCCGGTGACACCGGCACCCTGACGACCGCACTCGACACCGGCCTCGGCCAGATCGCCGCCGCCAAGAGAAAGTAGGGATCCGGGGTTCCCGCCCGGCCGTCGACTCCCCGCGGCCGGGCGGGTTCTTCCTGTCCGGGGGAGGACGGCTCAGGCGAGCGCGTCGCAGGACGTCTCGTCCGGGAGCAGCGGACGGATCTGCATCGTGTAGAGCCGCCCGCCGCTGGTGAACCGGGCGCCGAGGACGGTCTTGGACGCCAGGTCGCGCAGGCGCGTCGCGTCGGCGCCGGAGTAGACCGTGCACAGCCTGCCGCGGACCTGGCGTCCCTTGCCGAGCGGCGACAGCGGCCAGGCGACCGCGTCGGGCGGAGCCGACTGCTCACCGGTGTCGAGCGCGCCGACCGCGAGCCGGACCGGATGGTAGATGTCCGGCGGGGAGTGCTGGTCGTCCGTGGGCCACTGCTCGGGCTGGAGCCGCTTCCACAGCGCCGTCGCGGGGACGTGGTGCTGCTCGGGCATCTCGATGTCCGTCCGCGCCGAGCCCATCCAGATCGTCAGGACCATCGCGTCGGCGATCCGCCCCGACACCTTGATCCGCTGGGACCGCTGGAGGCCGGCCTTCTTCGCGTCCGCGACCAGCTGTTGGAACACCGCCTGCTTGAGGTGGTACCGCTTGAGCTGCGACCCCTTACCCGGAGCGCCGGCGGTGATCGCCGTGCCGTCCGCGTAGAGGGAGAAGTCGGGGACGTTCCAGGGGCCGCCGACACCGCCCATGCCGCCCGACATCCGCCAGCGCAGCACCAGCCGGTCGCCGCCCTGCCCCGGGGGGAGCGCGGAGGCCGAGCGGGATCCGCCGGCCGAGGGGGACTCGTGCACGTCTACCGCCTTCGAGCCGCAGCCGGTGAGCACGGACGCGCCCACCAGCACCGCTGTCACGCCTCGGGCCGTCCTGCCCGCGGGCCGTACGGAGGGAACCGCCATGCCGGTTGGACGCGCAGCCGTGCCCCAGGGTTCCGCCCACCGTGCCCCCGGGCTCCGTCCGCCGCGCGTCCAGGTTCCGCTTGCCTCGCCCCGTTCCGGCGCGGACGACAATGCCGCAGGTCGGATACAAACGGAGCGTCCGGAGTCTGTGGGATTCGGCGAGCGATCATCCGAGAACGCCGCGCTAGTGTCGCGAACGTGAGCGTGATCGTGGTGACCGGGACCTGCACCGGAGTCGGAAAGACGGTGGCGACCGCCGCGGTGGCGTCCCTCGCCGCCGCGCGGGGGGCGTCGGTCGCGGTGGTCAAACCGGGCCAGACCGGTGTGCCGCCCGGCGAGGACGGCGACCTGGCCGAGATCGCCCGGCTCTCGGGCGTGACCGACCTGCACGAGTACGCCCGGTTCCCGGACCCGCTGTCCCCGGCCGCCGCCGCCCGGCGCGCCGGCGTCGCCCCCGTGGACCTCCCGGCGGCCGTCGGACGGATCACCGGCCTCGCCGCGGACCACGACCTGGTCCTGGTCGAGGGCGCGGGCGGGCTGCTGGTCCGCTACGACGACGAGGGCAACACGGTCGCCGACCTGGCCCGCTGGCTCGGCGCGCCCGTGCTGCTGGTCGTCCGGCCGGACCTCGGCACGCTCAACCACACCGCGCTCACCCTGGAGGCCATGGCGCACCGGGGCCTGAACCTCGCGGGCGTCGTGATCGGCTCCTGGCCGGACGATCCGGACCTCGCGATGCGCAGCAACCTGCCCGACCTGGAGGCGCTCGCCGCGCGCCCGCTCGCCGGGGCGCTGCCGTCCGGCGCGGGCGCGCTCGACACCGCCGGCTTCCTGCGCGCCGCCCGCCGGGGTCTCGCCCCGGCGCTCGGCGGCTCCTTCGACGCCGCCGCCTTCCGGGCGGCGCACGCCCCCACCAAGGAGACCCCGTGACCGACATCCTCGACATCGCCCGGCGGCAGGTCCTCGACGAGGGGCGCGGCCTGGACGAGGCGCAGACGCTCGCGGTGCTGACCCTGCCGGACGACCGCGTCCAGGACGCCCTGGCCCTCGCGCACGAGGTCCGGATGCGCTGGTGCGGACCGGAGGTCGAGGTCGAGGGCATCGTGTCGCTGAAGACCGGCGGCTGCCCGGAGGACTGCCACTTCTGCTCGCAGTCCGGCCAGTTCACCAGCCCCGTCCGGTCGGTGTGGCTGAACATCCCCGAGCTCGTCGAGGCGGCCAGGGAGACGGCGCGGACGGGCGCGACCGAGTTCTGCATCGTCGCCGCCGTCCGCGGCCCGGACGAGCGGCTGATGTCCCAGGTCCGGGACGGCGTGAAGGCGATCAACGACGCCGTCGAGATCAACATCGCGTGCTCGCTCGGCATGCTCACCCAGGACCAGGTGGACGAGCTGGCCGCGATGGGCGTCCACCGCTACAACCACAACCTCGAGACGGCCCGCTCCCACTTCCCGCAGGTGGTCACCACCCACACCTGGGAGGAGCGCTGGGACACCCTGCGCAGGGTGAAGGAGGCGGGCATGGAGGTCTGCTGCGGCGGCATCGTCGGGATGGGCGAGACCGTCGCCCAGCGCGCCGAGTTCGCCGCGCAGCTCGCCGCGCTCGACCCCGACGAGGTGCCGCTGAACTTCCTGGCGCCGCGTCCGGGCACGCCGTTCGCCGACCGCCCGGTCGTCGAGGGCGCCGAGGCGCTGCGGACGATCGCGGCGTTCCGGCTGGCGCTGCCCCGCACGATCCTGCGCTACGCGGGCGGGCGCGAGGTCACCCTCGGCGACCTCGGCACCCGCGACGGCATGCTCGGCGGCGTGAACGCGATCATCGTCGGGAACTACCTGACGACCCTGGGCCGTCCCGCCGAGCGCGACCTGGAGCTGCTCACCGAGCTGCGGATGCCGATCAAGGCCCTCTCCAAGACCCTGTGATCCAGGCCCCGCGAGCGGTCAGTCGCGCTTGAGCCGGGTGATGAACTTGTACCGGTCGCCGCGGTAGAGGGACTGGGCCCACTCGACGGGCTGGCCGGTGGTGTCGAACGCGTGCCGGGACAGCAGCAGCATCGGCAGGCCCACGTCGACGCCGAGGAGCTGCGCGTCGTGCGGCGTCGCGAGGACGGTCTCGATCGTCTCCTCGGCCTCGGCCAGGTGCACGTCGTAGGCCGTGGCGAGCGTCTCGTACAGCGACCGGTGCCGGGCGAACTCGCGGCGCAGGCCGGGGAAGCGGCGGGCGGGGAGGTGGGAGGTGTCGATCGACATCGGCTCGCCGTCCGCCAGCCGCAGCCGGTGGATCCGCAGGACGCGGCCGCCCGGACGGATCGCCAGCAGCGTCGCCAGCCGCTCGTCCGCGCTCACGTAGCCGGCGTCGAGGATGCGGGTCTCCGGGTGCAGGCCGTGATGGCGCATGTCCTCGGTGTAACTGACGAGCTGGAGCTCCTGGGAGACCTTCGGCTTGGCGACGAAGGTGCCCTTGCCCTGGATGCGCTGGAGGCGTCCCTCGACGACCAGCTCGGCGAGCGCCTGCCGGACCGTCGTGCGGGAGGTCTCGTACCGCTCGGCCAGCGTCCGCTCAGGCGGGAGCGGGCTGCCGGGCGGCAGCGACAGGATCAGCTCGACGAGCAGTTCCTTCAGTTTGTAGTACTTCGGGATGCGCGGCGCCGAGGCCGAGTGACGTATGTCGCTCAACGGCGACCGCTCGTACCCGCCTGCGTGGCGGGACGGCGTGCCCCTGACCTCCGTCACGGCCTCTCCTCACGTTCATCATCGGTTGTCCCCGATGTTACGTGTGCAGACTACGGCCGGTAGAGCGCGCGATCATCTCCAGGGCACCCCCGAGAACGGTGAGTTCCGCCTCGTCCAGGGTGGCGCGGGCCGTCAGCCGCAGGCAGGACCGGCCCGCCGGGACCGACGGTGGCCGGAAGCAGCCGACCTTCAGGCCGTTCTTGCGGCAGAGGTCCCTGGCGTGCAAGGCGTCCTCCGGGGCGCCGAGGACGACCGGGACGACGGCCGCGGCCGGATCCGGGGTCGTCGTGAGGCCGGATCCCGCGGTGAGGGCGGCGATGCGGCGGGCCCGGTCGCGGGCGCGGCCGGGGAGGTCCGGTTCGGCGGCCAGGACGTCCAGGGCGGCGAGCGCGGCGCCCGCGGCGGCCGGGTTGAGGCCGGTGTCGAAGATGAACGCGCGGCTCGCGTCCACCAGCGTCTCGACCACCTCGGGTGCTCCGAGCACGGCGCCGCCCTGCGAGGCCAGCGCCTTCGACAGCGTCAGGGTGAGGACGACGTCCGGCTCCCCGGCGATCCCGGCGGCGTGCGCGGCGCCGCGTCCGCCGTCGCCGACCACGCCGAGCGCGTGCGCCTCGTCGATCACCAGCAGCGCCCCGTGCGCGCGGGCGGCCCGGTGCAGCGCGGCGAGCGGCGCCACGTCGCCGTCCACGGAGAAGACCGCGTCGGTGACGACCAGCGCGTGCGGTTCGCCGCGCTCGGCGAGGGCGCGCTCGACGGCCGTCACGTCCCGGTGCGGGGTGATGACGACGCGTGACCGTGACAGGCGGCAGGCGTCGACGATGGACGCGTGGTTGGTCCGGTCGGAGATCACCAGCACGTCGGGTCCGCCGAGCGCCGCGACCGCGCCGAGGTTGGCCAGGTAGCCGGACGAGAAGACCAGCCCGGCGCCCGTCCCGGTGAACGCGGCGAGCCGCCGGTCCAGCTCGGCGTGCAGGTCGGTGGTGCCGGTGACCAGGCGCGATCCGGTCGCTCCCGTCCCGTACTCCCGGACGGCGGCGACCGCGCCCGCCGCGAGCCGCGGGTCCCGGCAGAGTCCCAGGTAGTCGTTGGACGCCAGGTCGATCAGCCCGTCGTGGTCACCGCCGCGCGGGGACAGCGTCCGGCGCAGCCCGTCCGCGTCCCGCCGCCGCGCGTCCGCGCGGAGGCGCGCCAGTGGATCCGCGCGGAGGCGCGCGAGTGGATCCGCGCCGGGATGGATCAGGGGGGCGGCCGCGGCCGAATGTTCGATGGTGCCACCGGTCATGTCCGGCATCCTGCCAGGTCAGCGGCGTGTCCGGAGCACAGGATCGGTGCGCCATGATTGGAGCGTGCCTACCTTGACCGACCTGGTCCGCGATCACACCGACCTGACCGACGAGGACCTGGAGTGGCTGCACGCGCTGGTCTCCGACTGGCAGCTGCTCGCCGACCTGTCCTTCGCCGACCTGGTGCTGTGGGTGCCGCTGCGGTCGGACGCGGTGCTGCCCCCGGCGGGCCGCCGGAACGTCCCGCCGCCCCCGCCCGGATCGGCGCCCGGCTGGGTCGCGATCGCGCAGATGCGCCCCACGACCGGCCCCACCGCCTACCCGGACGACCTGGTCGGCAAGGTCGTCCGCATCGGACGGCGCGGGATGATCGACGTGGCCTGGCGGGAGCGGCGGATCGTCCGGGAGGGCGACCCGGAGTGGGGCAGCGGCATCCCGGTGCGGGAGGAGTCCATCCCGGTCCGGCGCGGCGCGAAGATGCTCGGGGTGATCCAGCGCAGCACGAACCTGTCGTCCGCGCGGACCCCGTCCCGGCTGGAGCTGACCTACCTGCAGAGCGCCAGCGACCTCGCCCAGATGATCGCCGAGGGCCGGTTCCCGGTGCCGGGGGAGGAGCCCAACCTCGTCCGGTCGCCGCGGGTCGGGGACGGCCTGATCCGGCTCGACCGGTCCGGGCACGTCACCTACGCCAGCCCGAACGCGCAGTCGGCGTTCCGGCGGCTCGGGCTGGCCACCGACCTGATCGGGGAGTCGCTCGGCCGGGTCACCAGCGATCTGTGCGACACGGGCGAGCCGAGGGAGGAGGCGCTGACCGTCGTCCTGTCCGGCCGGGCGCCGCGCGAGGTCGAGGTCGAGGCGCACGGCTCGGTCATGCAGCTGCGGACGATCCCCCTCGTCGTCGGCGGCAACCGGATCGGCGCGATCGTGCTCTGCCGGGACGTCACCGAGCTGCGCTGGCGCGACCGCGAGCTGATGACCAAGGACGCCACCATCCGGGAGATCCACCACCGGGTGAAGAACAACCTCCAGACCGTCGCGGCGCTGCTGCGGCTCCAGGCCCGGCGGCTGCGCATCCCCGAGGGGCGCGCCGCGCTGGACGAGGCCGTCCGGCGCGTCGGGTCCATCGCGATCGTCCACGAGACCCTGTCGCACACCCCGGACGAGCTGATCGACTTCGACGACATCGCGGACCGCGTGATCACCATGGCGGGGGAGGTGTCCACCCCCGAGACCAAGGTCGCGCCGAGCCGGTCCGGCAGCTTCGGGGTGCTGCCCGCCGAGATCGCCACGCCGCTCGCGATGGCGCTCACCGAGCTGCTCCAGAACGCGCTGGAGCACGGCCTCGCCAACCGCTACGGCACCCTCGAGGTGCGCGTCCGCCGGTACGGCGAGGGCCTGCCGGTCGCCGCGCAGCGCGGGATCCGCGTCTGGGGCGACTGGCCCGCCGACGAGATCGAGCCGCCGTCCCGGAGCCAGGGCGCGGGCGACGGGCCGGACGGCCGCCGCCTGGTCGTGGTCGTCGCCGACGACGGCGTCGGGCTGCCCGAGGACTTCGACATGGAGGCCAGCAACAGCCTCGGCCTCCAGATCGTCCGGACGCTGATCGTCGGCGAGCTGGGCGGCAAGCTGGAGTTCCACGGCCGCGAGGGCGGCGGCACCGAGGTCGTCGTGGACGTCCCGCTCGACCACCACCAGCGCCCGCCGTCCGCCCCCGGCCGCCCGTAGCGGGGGCCGCCGTCCGCCCCCGGCCGCCCGAGGCGTGGCCCGCCGTCCGCGCC
>NZ_RFFG01000096.1 GCF_003696215.1 Actinomadura harenae
GGGCGCGGGCCGCGGGCGCGGGCCGCGAAGGCGGGCGCCTGGCGGTGGGAGCGGGCGGCGGGCGGTGGGCGGTGGGCACCTGGCGGCAGAAGCGGGCCACGGACGCGGGCGCGGGTGGTGGAAGCGGGCGTGGGTTTGGGTGGTGGTTGGGGTGGGCTGCGAGGGGTGGGGATTGCGTTGTGGGGGGGGTGCGGGGTTGGGGCTCGGCGGCCCTTGGGTGGGCCGCCGAGCGGGGTGGATGGGTCAGGAGGTGGAGCGGCGGCGGGATTGGCGGATGGCACCTGCCAGGACGGCGATGGCCGTTACCGACAAGGTGAGGGTCAGGGAGCGGCGGGTGTCGGAGTGGGTGGCCAGGAAGATCAGCATCGCGCCGAGGACCAGCACGATCAGCCATGACAGGTAGGGGTGTCCCCACATGCGGACGGCCGGGACGAAGCCCTCGCGGTCGGCGCGGGCTCGGGCGCGGAGCTGGGTGATGGTGATGGTCAGGTACAGCAGGACGATCACCGAGCCGCTGGAGTTCACCAGGAAGTCGAACACGGCGGTGGTGCTGACGAAGTAGTTGGCGCAGACCGTGACGAATCCGGCGATGGACGCCAGCAGGACGCCCGCGACAGGCACACCGTGCCGGTTGGTGCGGCCGAGGAAGCGCGGCGCCTCGCCGTTCGCCGCGAGGGCGAACATCATCCGGGACGAGGTGTAGATGCCCGAGTTCAGGCAGGACAGGACGGCGATGAGGACGATCACGTCCATGGCCGTCCCGGCGTGCGGGATGCCGAGGGTGTCGAGCACCGCCGCGTACGGGCTGGACGTGACGCTCGCCGAGTCGTGGGGAAGGAGGGTCACGATGACCGCGACCGAGCCGATGTAGAAGATCAGGATCCGGGTCACCGTGGACCGGACGGCCTTGCGCACCGCCTCGGCCGGGCGGACGGCCTCGCCGGCCGCGATCGTGACGACCTCGGCGCCGTTCAGCGCGAACATCACCACGAGCGCGGCCGGCACGACCGCGTACCAGCCGTGGGGCGCGAACCCGCCGTGGTGCAGCAGGTTGGTGGTGCCCGGCGCGTCCACGCCCGGCATGAGGCCCGCGATCGCGAGCACGCCGAGGACGATGAACAGGACGATCGCGATGACCTTGACCAGGGCGAACCAGAACTCGGACTCGCCGTAGGCGCGCACCGCGACCAGGTTCGCGCCGGTCAGGACGACCATGAACAGCAGCGCGGCGGACCATCCGGGCACGTCCGGGAGCAGTCTGTGCACGAGGCCGCCGCCGACGACGGCCTCGACGCCGACGGTCACCGACCAGGAGTAGGCGTACATCCAGCCGATCGCGAGCCCGGCCCAGCTGCCGAGCTCGCGGGAGGCGTAGGCGGCGAACGAGCCGGTGGCGGGCGTGGTCACCGACAGTTCGGCGAGCATCCGCATGACCAGCACGACCAGCAGGCCGGACGCGGCGTAGGAGACGAGGGCGGCCGGTCCGGCGGACTTGATCACGCTGCCGCTGCCGACGAACAGGCCGGCGCCGATGACGCCGCCGATCGCGATCATGCTCATCTGGCGGTCCGCGAGGGCCGGCTTCAGCGCCGGTTCGTCGTGCGGGGCCGCGGTCTCGGTTCGGGTTTCGGGGGTGGTCATGGCGCCTCCAGAGGGGCGAGGTCGCGCATTCGCGGGGTCCAGGGGGTGGGACGGCCGGTCCGGTCGATCTTGACGATCGTCCGGGTGCCGGTCGCGCTGGGCGCCGCACCGGGCGCGGTGCGGCAGGCGAAGGCCCACTCGGCGCTGGTGCGGCCGAGGCGGCGCAGGGTGAGCTCGACGAGCAGGGGTCCCGGGTGGCACACGGGCGCGTCGAACTCGATCGTGAACGCGGCGACGGCGTAGCGCAGGTCGTCGTCGCGGTCGTGGGTGGCGGTGGTGTCGAATCCGGCTCGGGCGAGGAGCGCCGTCGTGGCGCGTTCCACGTGCAGGGCGAAGCGCGCGTTGTGCAGGTGCCCGTTCATATCGAACTCGTCGAAGTGGACGGTCGTGGGGATCACCCACGTGGGCCGGGACGTCACGTCCATGTTCCGGACGTTCCGTCGTAGGTCGGGACGGTCGCCAGCAGGTTTCGGACGGCCGCTTTGGAGACGCGCTCGGACGCGGTACGCGGGAGTTCATCCACGTATGTCCAGTAGCGCGGGACCTTGAAGTACGCGAGCTGGGCGCGTCCGTGGGCGATCAGCTCGTCCGGCGGGACGGCGTCCGCGCCGCCCTCGACCACGACGACCGCGTGCACCTCCTCGCCGCGCAGCTCGTCCGGCTCGGGCAGGACGGCGGCCAGCGCGACGCGCGGATGCAGTTGCAGGACGGTCTCGACCTCCTGCGCGGACACGTTCTCGCCGCTTCGGCGGATCATGTCCTTGGTGCGGCCGATGTAGTAGACGCGGCCCTCGTCGTCCATTCGGGCCAGGTCACCGGTGTGGAACCAGCCTCCGGCGAACGCGCGGGCGGTGGCGCCCGGATCGCGGAAGTAGCCGTGCATCATGCCGGTCCCGCGCATCACGAGCTCGCCGGTCTCGCCGCGCGGGACGGGGGTCGCGCCGTCCGGGCCGACGATCATCGCCTCGCGTCCGGGGGCGGGACGGCCGAGGCATCCGGTGCCGACGGTCGCGTCGTGGTCCTCGGGACCGAGCCGGATGTCGCTGCCGGTTTCGGTCATCCCGAACGCCTCGAACCATGGGACGCCCCAGCGTTCCTCCAGCGCGGCGTGCAGCGCGGGCGGGATCGCGGACGCGCAGATCGCCCGGACCCGGTGGTTCCGGTCGTCCGGCGAAGGGGGCATGTCGAGCAGCAGCCTCGGCATGAGGCCGAGACAGTAGAACCAGGTCACGCCGTGTTCGCGCACCTTGTCCCAGAAGGTCGTCGGATGGAAGCGGTCGAGCACGACCAGCGACGCTCCGGACGTCAGCCCGACGGCGACGTTCCACTGCGGGTCCATGTAGTGGAACGGCTGCGCGGTGAGGATGACGTCGTCCTCGCCCAGGCCCGGCCAGTCGTCGACGAGCCCGGCGGCAAGCGTCGTCCAGTAGCGGTGCGGCAGGACGCATCCCTTGGGCGCGCCCGTCGTGCCGGACGTGTACTGGACGTTCGCCACGCTCTCCGCAACCGAAACCGGTTCTGTGGACGGCGCGCCTTCCGAGGCGATGCCGTCGGCGGGTGCCCGATCCCGCGGACGCGCGTTGACCGGACGGTTTCCCTCCGGGAACGCGTCGGCCGGGAGCGCGACGCGGTCGAGATCGATCACGTGGACGAGGTCGGTCGCGTCCCGGATCTCCTCGATCAGCGGGACGAACTCGCCGGTCGTGAGGATCACGCGGCATCCCGCGTGCGCGATCACGTGCGTCGCGTCGTACTGCCGGTATCCGGTGTTGACCGGCACCATCGCGGCGCCGGCCTTCGCCGCCGCGAGCCAGCTCAGCGGGAACTCGGGCCTGTTGCGGACCATCACGCCGACCCGGTCGCCCGGCCCCACGCCGTGCTCGGCCAGCAGCGTGGCCAGGGCGTCCGTCCGGGCGTCGACCTGGGCGAACGTCAGGCGCTCGCCCGTCTCGTCGAAGATCCAGGCGACGCGCTCAGGCCACAGCGCCGCGGCCCGCCGGACCAGTCCGTCCAGCGTCTCCACCCGCGCCGCCACCACCGAACCCGCCCGAGGCCGAACGCCCTTCGCCGACTCCGACCCGCCCTGCGAGAACACGTCCGGGCTCTCTGCTCGCCCTTGCGCTGCGCGGTCCTGCGCGGCCCGCTCCTGCGCTGCGCGGTCCTGCGCTGCGCGGTCCTGCGCTGCGCGGTCCTGCGCTGCGCGGTCTTGCACTGCGGAGTCCTGCGTGGCGCGGTCCTGCGTGGGGGGCGGGGGCATCAGGTGTTCCTCGCGCGGCTGCCGCGGAGGGCGGCGTGGGCGGAGTCCTCGTCGGCGATCGCGGCGTCCGTGACCAGGGCGTGCGCGATCTCCAGGGCGAGCGCGCCGTGGAGCGTGCCGTCCGTGCCCTCGTCGAGCGCGGTCTTGGCCAGGGACGTCGCGAGGGGCGGCTGGGACGCGAGGCGGCGGGCCCATTCGAGGGCGGCGTCGAGCTGTCCGCCCGCCGGGACGACGCGGTTGACCAGGCCGATCCGTTCGGCCTCCTGGGCGGGGAGGGGTTCGCCGAGCAGGACCAGTTCCTTGGCCTTGGCCGGGCCGACGAGCGCGGGCAGCAGGCGGCTGACCCCGCCGGTGACGCTCAGCCCGATTCCGACCTCGGGGAAGCGGAACACCGTGTCCTCGGCGGCGATGACCAGGTCGCAGCCCAGGGCGAACTCGGCGCCCGCGCCGACCGCGTGGCCGTGGACGGCCGCGATCACCGGGACGGGCAGCGCGCGGATCCGCCGGGTGACCTCCTGGAGCCGGTCGAGCCGTTCGGTCAGCGAGGTCGGCTGTTCACGGGGTTCCTTCAGGTCGTGGCCGGCGCAGAAGGCGCGGCCGTTTCCGGTGAGCACCACCGCGCCGATCTCGCGTCCGGCGGCGTCGGCGCAGGACGCGAGCGCGTCGAGCAGGCCGTCCACCAGTGCGGGGCTGACCGCGTTCAGCCGGTGCGGGCGGTTGAGGCGGACGACGGCCGCCGCGTCGTCGAAGGCCACCTCCACCGGCCGCGTCCCGGACGCCGCGAGAGGGTCGTTCACCTGGGCCATCCTGCCTCCAACGTCACGATGCCCGATCCTCGATCGATCGATCGATTGGGCTGGACGCTAAACCGGCCGCGGCCGCTCCGTCAAGAGTCCGGACGGCATCGAGCGACCCGCCTATACGCTGGGAGGCCACGTTCCGGAACGCCCGGGGGCGGCCGGAGTCCGCCCCGCGAACCCGGGCAGGGGCCCGATCCGGCGGAACAGAAAGCGACGGCACTTCCATGGCACGAGCGAGCGGCCCGAGGACGCGCGAGGGCGGGGCCGTGGCCGGCGGCACCGAGGAGCAGATCCGGCGCGCGGCGGTGCACCTGTTCGCCACCCGGGGGTTCCACGCGACCGGGATCCGCCAGCTCGCCGAGGCCGTCGGGATCAACTCCTCCACGCTGTACCACTACATGGGCACCAAGGAGGACCTGCTCTTCGCGATCACGCAGGACAGCTTCCGCCGCCTCATCGACGCCGCCGACCGCCTCTCCCCCGACCTGAATCCGCAGGTCAGGCTGTGCGGCCTGGTCTACCTGCACGTCTGGTCGCACGCGACGCACCCCGAGGAGACCGCGGTCGTCGACAACGAGCTCCGCAGCCTGGACGGCGACCGGCTCGCCCAGGCCGTCGAGCTCCGCGACCGCTACGAGGGCCTCTGGGCGAGCGTGATCGCGGACGGGTGCGCGTCCGGGACCTTCGCCGTCCAGGACCCGCGCATCGCCCGGATCGCGCTCCTCCAGATGTGCTCGGGCGTGGCGGGCTGGTACTCGGCGTCCGGCAAGACGTCCCTGCGCGACCTCACCACCACGTACGCGCAGATGGCGCTGAGCCTGCTGTCGTGCGGTCGCGACTATCGAACGATCGAGCGCCTGCTGGACGACCTCGATCTCCAGCCCGTCGTGGCCGCCGCCTGGCCCGAGTCCGCCATCTGACCGGGTGACGCCGACAAGCCGGAGACGGCGTCCGCGTCGGACGCCGACGCCGGACGTCGGCGCCGTCTCCGGCCGCAGGGGTTAGGCGTCGTCGAAGGCGACGTCGGGGGCTTGGTAGGCGAAGTCGCCGTTCACGATGGTGGCGAGGACGCGGAGGTCCTTGATCCGCCCCGGGTCGACGCTGGTGAGATCGTCGTCGAGAACGGCCAGGTCGGCGAGGCGGCCGGGCGTGATCGTCCCCATGTCGCGCTCGTCGAATCCGGCGTGGGCCGAGCCCGCCGTGTAGGACGCGAGGGCCTCGAGCGGGCTGACGGCCTCGTCCGGGGCGAGCGGTGCGCCGCTCTGCGTCCGGCGGTCGACCATGTCGTGGATGCCGAGCAGCGGGTTCCCCCGGACGACCGGACGGTCCGAACTGCCCGGAACGACCAGTCCGGCGTCCAGGAACGAGCGCTGCCGGTAGCACCACGGCTCGCGCGCCGGGCCCAGCGCGGCCCGCATCCCGTCGCCGATCTGCCCGACGAACGTCGCCTGCGGCACCGGCACGACACCCAGCTCCGCCAGGCGTTCGACCTGGTCAGGACGGGTGACGGCGCAGTGTTCGATCCGGTGTCGCGCGTCCGGGCGCGGCTGGGCGGCCTGCGCCTCGGCGTACGCGTCCAGGACGACATCGATCGCTCGATCGCCGATCGCGTGCGTCGCGACCTGCCATCCGCCCGCGTGAGCGCGGAGGATCCGCTCGCGGAGGACTCCGGCGTCCATCTGCAGGTAGCCGCTGTTGCCCGCCTCGCCCTCGAAGTCGCAGCACATCGCCGCCGTCCTCCCGATCAGCGAGCCGTCCGCGAAGATCTTCATGGCGCCGAGGCGGAGCCACGCGTCCCCGAATCCGGTGCGGAAGCCCAGGTCGAGGCCGTTCGCCGGAGGGAGCCCCGGCTCCCGGTCGAGCTCCCGCGCCGAGTCGGACGCCACCATCAGCCGGACCCGCACGCCCAGCAGCCCGCGCTCCCGCGCGACCTGGTACGCGGCGCCCTCGACGGGTGAATGCCCGATCCAGCCGCGTCCGATCCCGGCTTCCGTGCAGGTCGTGATGCCCTCGCTCAGGTACTGCGCGCTCGCCGCCCCGATCGCCTGGACGATCTGCTCCTCCGGGAAGGGGTAGCGCAACCGGCGCAGCAGCATCTGCGCCTGCTCCTCGAGCAGGCCGTTCGGCCGCCCGTCCGGATCGGTCGCGACCTTGCCGCCCTCTGGGACGGCCGCCCCGTCCAGGGCCGCCGACAGCGCCCGCGAGTTGGCGACGGACATGTGCGCCGACGTGTGCCGCAGCCACACCGGGTGATCGGGGGCGACGGCGTCCAGGCCGTCCCGGTGCGGATGCCCGCCGATCTTGTTCTGGTCGTATCCGGACCCGATGATCCAGGTTCCGGGAGGCTGCGTCCGGGCCCGTTCGGCGACCGCCGCGTACACGTCCTCGACCGTCCGCATGGGCGGGCTCGCGAGGTCGATCTCGGTCCGGGACATGCCGAAGAGCACCATGTGGTTGTGGGCGTCGTTGAAGCCGGGCACCACGCACGCCCCGTCCAGCCCGATCACCCGCCGGGCCCGGACGCCGTCCAGTTCCTCGTCCACCCCGACGATCCGCCCCTGATGCACGCCGATCCGCCGCACCACGGGACGCCTCGGATCCACGCTCACCCCGACCAGATCCGTCAGAACCGCATCGATACGCACTCGCGAACTCCAATCGATCGATCGATTGACTGGATGCTACGCACTCCGTCCACGACCGTCACCCGCGGCGGGCGATCCCCCGCATGGAGACCGGGACGGAGACCGGGATGGAGACCGGGATGGAGACCGGGACGGAGACCGGGACGGAGACCGGGATGGAGACCGCGTCGGTACGCCGAGACGTGCCCTCGGCCCGCGCTCCGCGGTGGCGGGCGGATCGTCCAGGAACCCTTCAGACGAGGGCTTCGCGGGCCCCGCGGGGAAGGGGGCGTCCGCCCTCACACCTCATCGGTTGACCAAATCCCGCGCCGAATTTGTGCTTGATCACCAAGGAACGTGATCTTCGGAGACCTTCACCCTCCGTTGCCTTGACGGCGCGGGTACCCGGAGCGATCTTGACGGGGGCGAGTGGACGCCACGTCGTGGACGGGAGTGGGCGGATGGGCGAGGGAGACCAGTTGCGGATTCTCCTTCTCGGGCCGATCGAGGCGTGGCGAGGCGGAGACCGGCTGCCGCTCGGCGGGGTCAAGCAGCGGACGCTGCTGGCCGGGCTGGCGCTGCGCGCCGGCAAACCGGTCTCGGCCGACCGGATCATCACCTGGCTCTGGGGCGAGGAGCCCCCGACGACCGCCGTCCAGCAACTCCACAAGCAGATCTCGCAGCTACGGGCGCTCCTGGGTCCGGGCTCGATCGAGCGGCACGCCCAGGGGTACGCGCTGCACGTCCACCGGGACCAGGTCGACCTGACCGGGATGGAGACCACGACCGACGACGCCCGCGTCCACCTGGCCGAAGGGCGGTTCGAGGAGGCCGCCGAACGGTTCCGCGCGGCGCTGTGGACGTGGCGGGGACGGTCCATCTCCGACGCGGCCCCCGGGCTGAGCAGCGACGGGCACTTCCTGGAGGAGCGGCGGCTGAGCGCGGCGCTCGAATGGGCCGACGCCGAGTTGAGGTTCGGCGGGAGCGCCGAGCTGGTGTCCGGACTCCGGATCCTGGTGGCCGAGCACCCCTACCAGGAGCGGCTCTGGGCGCAGCTGATCCTCGCCCTCCACCGGGCCGGACGGGTCGCGGACGCGCTGGCCTCCTATGAGGAGTGCCGCAGCGTCCTCGCGGACGGCCTGGGCCTGGACCCTGGGGTTGAGCTGCGCAAACTCCACCAGGCGGTGTTGGTGGGCGACCCGAGTCTCGAGGTGGCGCCCACACCGTCCAGGGCGGATCCGGACCCGGCCCCTCCCCCGAGGCGGATCGCGGAGCCGAGCCTGGTGCCGAGCCCGATGGCGGGGCCGGTGCCGAGCCTGGTGGCGGGCCCGGTGTCGGCGAGCCCGGTGACGGCGGGGCCGCAGCCGGTGAACCTTCCGGCGGCCGTCGGCGACTTCACCGGACGGGAGGCGCAGATGAGCCTGGTCCGCGCGCGGCTCGCCCGCGGCGCGGAGACGGCGGAGCGCCTGGCCGTGCCCGTCCTCGTGATCTCCGGGAAGGGCGGCGTCGGGAAGACCGCCCTCGCCCTGCAGGTCGCGCACGACATGGGACCGGACTTCCCGGGCGGCCGCCTGTACGTGAACCTCCGCGGCCACGACCCTCGCCCGACGGACCCGCACGACGTCCTGCGCCGGTTCCTGCGGGCGGTCGGCGTCGACGAGAGCGCGATGCCGCACGACCACGACGAGGCCGGTGAGCTGTTCCGGTCGCGGACGGCGGGACGCCGCATGCTGTTCCTGCTGGACAACGCGGCGAGCGAGGCCCAGGTGCGGCCGCTGCTGCCCGGGTCCCCGACCTGCTCGGTGCTGATCACCAGCCGGTCCCGGCTGTCCGGGCTGGGCGGCGCGCAGCTGCTCAACCTGGAGGTCTTCGAGCCGGAGCAGGCCGTCGGGCTCATCGAGGCCATCGTCGGACGGGAGCGGGTGGCCGCCGAACCCGAGCAGGCCCGCGAGATCGCCCGGTTGAGCGGCCACCTGCCGCTGGCGGTGCGCATCGCCTCGGCGCGGCTGGCCAGCCGTCCGCACTGGCCGCTCGCCCGCCTGGTGGACCGCCTCGCGGACGAGCGGCGCCGCCTGGACGAGCTCGCGTTCGGCGACCTGGAGCTGCGGGCGAGCGTCGCCCTCGGCTACGCCGGCCTGAGCGAACCGCAGCGTCGCGCCTTCCGCGTCCTCGGCCTGGTGCAGGTCCCCGAGTTCGCCGCCTGGGTCGTCGGCCCGCTGCTGGGGGTCCCGGTCGGCGAGGCCGAGGACCTCGTCGAGGCGCTCATCGACGCCCAGCTTCTCGAGGTCGCCCGGAGCGGACCGGGCGGCCGACTGCGCCTCCGCTTCCACGACCTGGTGCTGCTGTACGCCAGGGAGTGCCTGGCCGAGGAGTCTGAGCAGGTCAGGCACGCCGCGCTGGCCCGCGTCAGCGACGCCTGGCTGCGGCTCGCGGGCATGGCCGAGTCCCGCGCCTACTCCAGAGCCGAACGCGGCTGGGGCCCCGCTCCGACCTCGGCGTCCGCGCCCGCGTCCGCACTCGGGCTCGACACGATGCCGCAGGACGGTCCGGGGGCGTCGGCGCTCGGGGCGGTGCCGCAGGACGGTCCGGGGGCGTCGGCGCTCGGGGCGGTGCCGCAGGCCGAACCGGGCGCGTCCAGGCTCGGAGCGACGCCGCAGGTCGGCCCGGGCGCGTCCAGCCTCGATGCGACGCCGCAGGTCGGCCCGGGCGCGTCCGCGAGGGCGGTCTACGCCGGGCTGTCGGACGCCGAGATGGACGAGATCATCTCGGATCCGCTGCTCTGGTTCGACGAGGAGCGCCTGGCGCTCAGCAGGGCGGTCTCGCAGGCGTGCGCGGCGGGCCTGTCCGGGGCGGCCTGGGGCATCTGCCATCACCTGGTGGAGTTCTTCGAGCTCAGCGGCCAGTACGACGACTGGGAACAGACCCACCTCAGGGCGCTGTGGCTCTGCCTGGAGGCCGGGGACACGATGGGCGAGGCCACCACGCGCCTCGGCCTGGCCCGGTGCCTGCTGCACCGGGACTTCGACAGCGCGCTGATGGAGGCGGAACTCTCCCAGAAGACCTTCCAGAAACTCGGATGCCACGCGGCGGAGGCCGAGGCCCTCGCCGCGCGGGCCTCCGTCCTCCGGGCCGCCGGACGGCACCGGGAGGCGGCCACCGTCCTGAGCCGCGTGCGGGAGGCCGCCCGGCGGGCCGGCAACGAGCGCGCCGCCCTCTGGGCCGAGCGGGAGATCGTCCTCAACGACGACGAGCACGGCCGGGACGCCGAGTCCCTCGCGGCGATGGGACGGAGCCTGGACCGCGCCGCGCGCTGCGGGATGTCCCCCGAGCAGTCCGTGGCGCTGCGTCGCCTGGCGGGCACCAGGCGGGAGCACGTCGACCGCGAGGAGGCGCTCGACCTGGCCGAACGGGCGTCGGCGTTCCGGCGGGAGCGTGGGGACGGCCCGTCCGACGCATCCGATCCGGGAGACCCGTCCGATCCGTCCGATCTGTCCGATCCGGGCGACGCGTCCGATCCGGGCGACGCGTCCGACGCGTTCACGCTGCTCACGTTCGGCCTGTCGGCGCTGTCGGTGGGAGACCCCGGAACCGCCTCGCTCATCCGTTCCGGCCTGGCCCTGCTGGCCCGGCTCCTGAACCCGGGAGGGCCGTGGACGCACTACGTCATGGCCCGCCTGGACCTGAGCGAAGGCCTCGTCGACCTGGCCGAAGGACGCGTGGCGCACTCGGTCGGCCCCTCGGAGGGCTCCGACGAACCAAGGTGGTCGTCGACGTCCCCGCTGTTCCTCGCGCAGGTGCATTCGTGGCTCGCGGAGGCGTTCCGGATGTGCGGGCGGGACCGGGAGGCCCATGCCTCGTACCTCGCCGCGCGCGGCATCTACCACGAGCTCGGGAACCGCCCCGCCGCCGACGATCTGGACCGGCTGATGGCCGCCCTCGGACCGGTAGTCGAACGGTAGGAAGGCGGAAGTGGCCCCCCTTAGCCTCCGGGCACCTCCAGAACCTCCGGGGCACCTCCGGTGCGAGCGTGGGAAGGGTGCGGCGATGAGGAAGATCGTGATCTTCGAAGACGTCCGGTCCACCAGGCGGAGGACGCGCGCCGCGCAGGCCGGGACGGTCGCTCCCTAAGGCGCGCGCGCCGTGCGCATCGTGCTGGCGACCCTGCCGTGGGCCCCGGTGGACGTCCCCTCCCCGGCCCTCGACGCCCTCGCCTCGGCGGTCGCGAGCCGCCGTCCGGGGGACGACGTGGAGGTCGTCCACGCCAACGCCGACTTCCATCAGTGGGTCGCCGAGCGGCGCCCCTTCACCATCGAGGACTACGGCTACTACTCGGCGGGCTCGCGCTTCGACGGACGCGGCGACTGGGTGTTCTCCAGCGCCCTGCACGGTGTCCCAGGTTGGCGGGCGGACGAGTTCGACGCGTCCATGGGCGGGACGTGGACGGCGCACCAGCGGGACCTCGGCCACGCCCTGCACGCGCTGGCGCCCGCGTTCGTCGACCGGCTGGCCCGCCGCGTCGTGGACGCCGCCCCGGACCTTGTCGGGTTCACCTCGACGTTCCAGCAGAACACCGCGTCCCTGGCCACCGCGCGGCGGGTCAAGGAGCTGAACCCGGCGATCCGGACGGTTCTCGGCGGGGCCAACTGCGACGGCGTCCAGGGCGCCGCGCTCCACCGCAACTTCCCCGCCGTCGACTTCGTCGTCCGCGGCGAGGGCGCGGTGGTCTTCGCCGAGTTAGTGGGCGCGCTCGCTGACGGCGGTGATCTCGCGCCGATCCCCGGACTGTGCTGGCGTGACCGGAACGGCGTCGCGCACGCGAACCCGGCGTCCACGAGGCCCGCGAACAATGGGGCCACGGGGTGCGTGAATGTCCGGACAATAAGGGACGCCGCGTCGGCCGGGATTCGGCCAACCTGGAACTACATTTACGGATTTCCCGGTGAAGACGACGCCGACCACCTGCCGGTTCTCGAGCAGTTCCCCGCGTTGCACCATCTGCCACCGCCGATGGGCGCGTCCCGCATTGCGGCCGAGCGCCCCGACCCCTACTTCGACCGCCCCGTACCGGGTTTCACCGACCTGCGACCGGCCGCACATTATCAAATTATCTACGACCTGCCCGAGCGCGAGCTCTTCGCCCTGGCCCATCCCTTCCGGGCACCGGAACAGGGCATCGGCGAGGAGACCATCGCCCGACTCGAATCGGCCGTCGACATCTGGCGTTCCGAACACCCGGGCTGCCGGCTCGTCCACTGGGACACCGGCGGCGGGGTGCGCTTTTCCAACAGCAGACCGCAGTTCCCGTGGAGCGAGTTCACGGTCGCCGACCCCTTCGGCCTGGCGCTCCTCCGCCTGCTCCACAGCCCGCGAGGACTGCCGTCGCTGGTGAAGCGCCTCACGGCCGACCTCGGGGTCAACGTGACACACGCCGAGGTCAGGCAGGTCATCGACCGCTGGAAGGCGCTGGGCCTGGTCTTCCACGACCGCGGCCGGTACATCCACGTCGCCACCACCGCCGACGACCGCTCAATGGTGAGGTTCATCGGCCCATGACGCTCGAAACCGCCCCGCGAAGGGACACTCGCCCACCTTTTAGGGGAACAACTCCTCGTCCAAATAGGGGTGCGATCGCAGCCTCCCTCATCGGGCGGAGTATCGACGGACGCGCCCTCCAATGGCCATGTCACGTTCCCCCTGCGGGAAGTGTCCGACGGCCACTACCGCTCACTTCCCTTTTTCGCGCTCCGCGGTAGCGAAAGGGAAGCGCGATGGAAGGTTTTCGGAACCGCGCTCGCGGACTCTTGAGGGGCCCGACCTCCGAAGGGGAGAGTCCTCGCACCGCGGATTCCCTCGGATCCGCCCCGCGGTGCGGCTGCCCCTCACCCCGAAAGGACACCGTCATGAGAAGCCTCACCCGCGCGGCGATCGGCGCCGCGATGGCCACCCCGCTCGCCCTCGGATTCTTCAGCGCGACGGCGCACGCCGAGCAGGCGCCCGGCTGCTCGAGCACCGTCCAGATCGGCTCGACCGCCTACGTGAACCTGGACGGCCAGACCTTCGCGTCGGTCAAGCAGTTCAAGGGCTGCGGAAAGAACTACGGCTACCTGTACGTGTGGTCGGGCTACCGCGCCACGCACAGCAACTGGGACGTCTGCGTCTCCATCGCGACCGTCGACTCCGCGGGCCGTCACCTGGTGGACCTCCAGTGCCCCGGCAAGGTCACCGAGGCGTGGTCCCTGGGCTCCGCGACGCTCGACCAGTGCACCGTCGCCGTCGGCTGGTACCCCGACCGGGCCAGCGCCGCCACCGACGTCCGCTGCTGACGCACACCCCCTCGGCACCGCAGAGGACCGTGCCCCACCGAAGCGTGCCCCACCGAACCGCCCCCCGCAGAACGAACGGAAGGAAACACCCCACGATGAAGACGTTCAAGACCCGAGGCGCCCTCACGGCGCTGCTCGCGACCGTCGCGGTCTCGGGCGGTCTCGCCGCCGGCGCGGTGCACGCGTCGGCCGCGCCCCTGAAGCCGACGGCCCCCAAGGCCGCGGTGCTGCCGGTCGTCAACATGGAGGCCACCGTCCTGGCCGCCCAGATCGACCCCCGGCGCGCCGACAACACGCTGACCCCGGGCGCGAAGGACTCCGTCCTGGCCGTCGAGAAGGTGCTCCAGTCCAAGGGCCTGCTCGCCTCCCAGTGGGTCGACGGCTACTTCGGGACGACGACCATCTCGGCGTACGCGGCCTTCCAGCGCTCGCTCGGCTACACCGGCCTGGACGCCAACGGACTGCCGGGCAAGACCTCCCTGACCACCCTCGGGCAGGGCCAGTTCACCGTCACGAACGTGATCACCGCGGGCGCGAAGGTCCAGCGGGACGGGTACACCGTCGACTCGCGCACCCAGGCGATGCTCACCAGGACCGAGGCGCTGCTCGGCTTCACGCTGAAGCTGGACCAGGGCTCCTACAACCCCGGCGGGGACCCCACGTCCGCCGGTACCCACGATGGCGGCGGCGTCGTGGACATCAACGTCGACGGCATGTCCGCCGACACCCGCACGTCCGTGGCCAAGGCGCTGCGCCAGGTCGGCTTCGCCGCGTGGGTCCGCAACCCGAGCCAGGGCGACTGGCCGTGGCACATCCACGCGGTCGCGATCAGCGACACGGACCTGTCCAGCGAGGCCCAGCACCAGGTCGGCGACTACTACCTCGGCATGAACGGCCTCGCCAACCGCGCCCCGGACGACGGCCCCCGCATCCCGATCCAGACCTGGGAGGACTACCAGCGCACGCACTGACCGGGCGCCCGACACACCGCCGCCCCGGACCTTCGTCCCCGTGATCTCCAACCCCCGATCATCGGCCATCGCCCGATGAGTCGATCACTCCGCGAAAGAGGGAAACATGTCGTACGTACGTAGGACGGTCGCCATCGCCGGCGCCGCGCTGTCCTTTGCCGCCCCCTTCGTCGCCACCACCACGCACGCTTCCGCGGCGGGCCGGGACGGCTCCTGCGACAGTGGCGAGTTCTGCTACTACTACAACAGCAACTTGGCGGGCTCGGTGTCGGACTTCACCGGGTCGATCAGCGACTACGGAACGACCCAGCCGTCCTGCTACGACTTCAAGGGTCCCGGCAATGGCCAGGGCGTGTGCGTGAAGAACAACGCCGCGTCGGTGTGGAACCGCTCGAGTTCCACCGTGCGGGTCTACTTCAACAGCGGTTACGGCGGCAGCTGGCAGGACTTCGGGCCCGGCGCGAGCGGCAATCTCAACGCCACCCTGAAGAACAACAACGCCTCGCACCAGTTCATCGGCAGCTCGGGCGGGAACCAGTCGCCGCGCAACGACTACGACGGCAACGCCCGCGGCTTCGCGCAGAACAACTGCACCGCCTTCGCGGCCTACCGCATCGCCAGCCGCCTCGGCGTCTCGAACTTCAGCAACTCCTGGGGCGGGACGACCTGGGGTAACGCCGGCACCTGGGACGACGCCGCCCGCCGGGTCGGCGTGACCGTCAACACCACGCCCTCGGTCGGCGCGATCGCCGTCAACGACGTCCACAAGGTCGGCCACGTCGCCTACGTGAACGCCGTCTACTCCGACGGATCGTTCGACGTCGAAGAGTACAACTGGAACAACCCGCTCGCCTACGGCACGCGTTCGCACCTCCGCGTCAGCAGCGCTGACACTGCCTTCCAGTACATGCTCCACTTCTAAGGACCTGCGATGACATTCCTGAGAAAGGCGTTCGCCGTTCTCGCCGTCGCCGGTTCGATGCTCACGGGAATCGTCGCGGTGTCCAATCCGGCATCCGCGGCCTCCCGTGACGGGGTCTGCGACAGCGGTGAGTTCTGCTACTATTACAACAGCAACCAGGCCGGCTCGATCTCGGACTTCACCGGGTCGATCAGCGACTACGGAACGACCCAGCCGACCTGCTACGACTTCAAGGGCCCCGGAAACGGCCAGGGCGTGTGCGTGAAGAACAACGCCGCGTCGGTGTGGAACCGCACGGGATCAACCGTGCGCGTCTACTTCAACAGCGGTTACGGCGGGGACTCCCAGGACTTCGCCCCCGGCGCGAGCGGCAACCTCAACGCCACGCTCAAGAACAACAACGCCTCGCACCAGCTGGTGTCCGGCGGTCCGACCGGGTGCCAGACGGACGGCAGCAACACGACGCTGCCCAGCACGATCCTGGTGTACCGGGTCGGCCTGGGACGCGTCGACAGGGTCGGGTTCCAGAGTTACGTGGAGAACGTTCTCCCGAACGAGTGGATCTCGAGCTGGCCGAGCGCCTCGCTGGACGCCGGGGCCATGGCCGTCAAGAGCTACGCCTGGTACTGGGCGCTGCACTCGTCCCGGAAGACGCCGAGCGGCGCGTGCTACGACGTCCGGGACGACACCGGCGACCAGGTCTACAAGCCGGGCTCGGCGCTGTCCTCGACGTCCGCGGCCGTCCAGCGCACCTGGTCGACGCGGATGACCCGCAGCGGCGGCATCCTGGCGGCGCACTACTGCTCGACGTCCACCGCCTGCGGCGACTGGACGACCGGCGACTGGATGTCGCAGTACGGGTCGCGTGACCTCGCGAACGCGGGCCACGACTTCCGCTACATCCTGAGCTACTACTACAGCAACATCGCCCTCTCCTGACGATCACCCCGACCTGGCGGCCCGCGCCGCGGCACCGGTAACCCATACCGGCCCCGCGACGCGGGCCGTCCGCGTCCCTTCACCCCGACGGATCGCCTGGTCAGGCGGCCGGTGAAGTTCTTACGAAATTCCTACGGCTGACCCTGATCAGGTTCAACCGGCGGCCACGCGCCTTACGTTCAGGCCATGGGAGTGCATCTCAGGGGACCAGCGGACGCCCTGGAGGCGTCCGTCCGAGCCGCCGCCCGTCCGTCATGACCACGGCCTTCGGCACTCCGCAACAGGCAATCCCCGCTCATTAAAGGTTCTTCCGATGACTACAGGGCCCACACAACGCGTCTTCTCCGGAGCTGGTCTTTCACGCGCCCAACGCAAGGGCATAGCCTGCGCCAGTTGCGAGAAGCGCTGGCCACGGCCTCACATTCTCCTGGGAACACTCGCCGACGGCAGTCCGCTCTACGTGTGCGCGGACTGCGCCGGGGCCCTCCCGAAAGAGCAGAAACCCGTCCCTGCGCCTCCCACGCCCGCGATCACCACGCCCGCCCAGCCACCCCGGGCCGCAGGCGCCCCGCTGCCCATAACGGCCACCTCGCACCGACACAGCAAAGCCAGCTGGCTCGTCCTCCTGACCACCCTGCTGTTCGGCCTCCCCCTGACCGCCGCCTTCACCCTCCTGTGCCTGGCCCGCGCCAGACCAGGACGTTGACGATCATTCGGCAAGGCACCTCAGGCTGACCTGACGGTCAGCGCATCGGCCGGTCCCAGAAGATCTCCACCTGGTCCAGGTGGACGCGATCAGCCAGGCAGGCATGACGAGGCCGGTCCGCGCCGATGGGCCTGGCGAGCAGTGACGGCACCGCACTGGTGCTGTCCGCCTCGTAGCGAGCCCTGCCGGGAACATTCACACGCACCCCGGACGCGGTGATGAAGGCACCGGCCGGGACCTATCGGACACAGGAGGTCCGACAAGCCCACGCATCCGGCCGTCGTCAGCCTTGAGATCTTCGCCACGGCACAGGAGTTCGCCAAGATCCGGGCAATCTGCTGTCTGACTCGATCATGCGGAAGCCGTTCGGCACCTGCCGCGTGGAGTTCGGCTTCGACAAGCGCACGCGGCTCGCTCAGTGCCGGGTGATCTTGACGGGGGCCGTGCGCCATCGAAGATCAGATTTGCGTCGCCGATGAGGTGATCACGGTGTTCGCCGGAATGAGGGCCGCCCGCGCCGGTGGTCGGGCGGGCGGTTCCCCTGTGTGTGGTGCCCCCGGCAGGATTCGAACCTGCGGCACCCGCTTTAGGAGAGCGGTGCTCTATCCCCTGAGCTACGGAGGCTGGGTGGTGTTCGCGGTAGAGCGTAGCGGACACCCGCTGCAGGGTCACCCGGCTACCAGGGTCACCCGGTGACAAGGGTAAGGGACGGAAGGGGCAGGGGTGGAACCGAATTTGGGGACTAGGCCCCATGGGGCGAGGGTGAGTACAGTTCGGTCCCGTGGTGGGTCGGCATCGTGGGCTGGCGCGGCCTCGGGGTGGCGGCGTCGGGCGGACGCCTCGGCGGGTCTGGATGATCGCCGGGGGGACCGTGATCCTCGTGGTGTTGGCCGGCGCGGTCCTCTTCGGGACGTCGCCAGGGGGACGGACGGACGCCGTGGGCGTGCGGCCGACGACGGCGGCGACCACGGAGAGCAATCCCACTGTGGAGGGTTACGTTCCGCCCCGGCCGAAGCCCGCGGCGACGCGTCCTCCGGCGGTGGATCACCGGACGGCCGTCCGGCCGAAGGCGCCCTCGCCGACGCCCACGCAACGGCCCGGGAGGCCGCCCGGTCAGCGCCGGGGGTGCCCGCCCGGGTGGAAGGACTACCCCTTCCTGCGGCACTGGTGCGACCGTCATCGTCGCACCGTTGCCCCCTGATCACGCTGGGACGTGTAGTAGCGTTCCTGCGGCTCTTCGGCTTCGGGCATCAGGAGGAAACCAGACGTGCCGATTCCCCGGTCGGCGGCACTGATCGCGGTCGTCCTCATGGTGGGGACGTTGGTGTCCCCCGGTGGCGCCGCGGCGAGCGCGCCCCAGAACCCCAGCGGCGACGCGGCCGAGCAGCTGCGCACGGCGGCGAACAAGGCCCGCAAGGACCTGCTCGCGGCGACGCGGAAGATGGAGGACAGCCGGCGGACGCTCGCGGGATCCCAGGACAAGCTGCGGTCGACGCTGAAGGACCTCGCGGAGGCCGACGCCCGGTTCGACCGGATCCGGCTGCCGCTGTCGCGGCTGGCGAACGCGTCCTACCAGCAGCCCGGAGTGGTCGGCTCGATGGCCGTCTTCGGGGCGGGAGGGGACGTCTCGGCGCTGCGCTCGACGGCCGACGTGGACCATCTGGCGGACGCGCAGAAGTCGCTCATCGCGCAGGCCACGCAGCTTCAGAAGCAGAGGCAGACGCTGGCGTCGGCGGCGCAGGAGCTCCAGTCGGACAACGCCGTCGCGCAGACGAAGCTGAAGCAGCAGGTCGACGGGCTGAAGCAGAAGTCGGCCCAGCTCACCGCGCAGCTCGAGGGCATGCTGAAGAAGCTGGACCCGGACAAGCGACTCGAACTGACCTGTGACAAGAGCCTGGCGTCGGAGTCCACCAGGTTCCCCAACGGGCTGATCCCGGACAAGTACCTGTGCCCGCTGCCGCAGAAGGGCATGATGCTGCGCGCGGACGCGGCGCTGGCCTTCTACAAGCTGAACGCGGCGTACAAGCGCCGGTTCGGGCACAAGCTGTGCGTGACGTCCTCGTACCGGAGCCTGGCCGACCAGCATCGCGTGTACGCGGAGCGGCCCGGGTTCGCGGCCGTGCCGGGCACCAGCAACCACGGCAAGGGGCAGGCCGTCGACCTCTGCGACGGCGTCCAGAACCAGGGCTCGACCCAGTTCAACTGGATGCGGGCCAACGCCGGGACGTACGGCTGGGTCCACCCGTCGTGGGCCTACAGCAGCCCGTTCGAGCCCTGGCACTGGGAGTACGGCACCGAGAGCGATCACTGACCGCTCAGCGGCCGTCAGGCGCGCGCGGGGAGGGGTTCCTCGGTCACGGCGCCGTCGGTGATCGCCAGGAGGCGGTCGGCGTGCTCGATGACGATGGGGTCGTGCGTCGCGACCAGGACGGTGACGCCCTCGGCGGCGATCACGGCGCGCAGCAGCGGCATGATCGCGCGGGAGGTCTCCGAGTCGAGCTGGCCGGTCGGCTCGTCCGCGAGCAGGAGGCGCGGGCGGGACGCCAGGGCGCGGGCGATCGCGACCCGCTGCCGCTGCCCGCCGGACAGCTCGTAGGGACGCTGCCGGGCGTGGTCGGCGAGGCCGACGAGGGCGAGCAGCGTCTCGACGCGCTTGTCGCGCTCGGCGGACGCGGTGCGGGCCAGGCGCAGCGGGACCTCGACGTTCTCGGCCGCCGACAGCACCGGGATCAGGCCGTGCGACTGGAACACGAAGCTGATCGTCTGCCGGCGGAGCCTGATCAGGCCGTCCTCGTCGAGGGACGTGACCTCGTGGCCGTCCAGCAGGACGCTCCCGGAGGTGGGCGTGTCGAGGCCGCCGATCAGGTTGAGCAGGGTGGTCTTGCCGGAGCCGGACCGGCCCTTGAGGACGACCAGCTCGCCGCGGCCCACGGAGAACGACACGCCGCGCAGCGCGTGCACCTCGACCTTGCCCGTCCGGTACGTCCGGACCAGGTCGGTCACCGTGAGGATGGGGTCGCGCTCGGGTTCACTCACTGCCTGGCTCCTCTTCCGCCCGGTGGACGGCGACGTGGTCGGTCTCGAGGTCCAGCCGGACCCGGTCCTTCATGGCGAGCGCGTCGATGAAGTGGCGCGGGAGCTGGACGCGGCCGACCCGGTCCAGGACGGCGTACTCCTCGGCGATCCGCACGGCGCGGCCGTCGGCGTCGACGGCGTTCCGGCGGCGGACCTCGCTGCTCGTCCGGCCGTCGCGGATCCCGACGGTCCGGTTGACCTCCTCGGCCACGTGCGAGTCGTGCGTGACGATTACGGTCGTGGTGCCGAGCTCGGAGTTGACCCGGCGGAGCGCGTCGAAGACCTGCTCGGCGGTGGCGGAGTCGAGCTCGCCGGTCGGCTCGTCGGCGAGCAGGACGTCCGGCTCGTTGGCGACGGCGACCGCGATCGCGACGCGCTGCTGCTGGCCGCCGGACAGCTCTCCGGGACGGCGTCCGGCCAGGTCGCCGATGCCGAGGACGCCGAGGAGCTCGGCGGCGCGGGTGCGGCGCAGGTTCCGGGACCGTCCGGAGAACCGCATCGGCAGCTGGACGTTCTGCTCGGCGGTCAGGTACGGCAGCAGGTTGCGGGCGGTCTGCTGCCAGACGAACCCGACCTTCTCGCGCCGGAACGTCAGCCGCTGCGCCGCCTTCATCGTCAGCAGGTCCACGTCGGCGACACGGGCGACCCCCGCGGTCGGGACGTCCAGCCCGGACAGGATGTTCAGCAGCGTCGACTTGCCGGAGCCGGACGCGCCGACGATCGCGATCAGCTCGCCCGGGTCGACCAGCAGGTCGAGGCCCTGGAGCGCGACGACCTCGATGCCGTCCGCCTTGTAGATGCGGACGAGGTTGTCGCACACGATGTGCGCCCCCGTGCCGTAGACGGGACCTCGGTCGGTCGCGCGCCGTTCGAGTTCCGCGAGGCTCGGCGTCTCGGTCATGTCTCCTCCCCCGTTCGAAGCACTTCGCCCAGCCGGTGGCGGGCGTCGAAGATCCGGTCCACGAGGACCGCCGCGCCCGCCGCCACCAGCAGGACGGCGGCGAGGGCGGCCAGGTGCAGGGGTTCGACGGCGTGGTTGGACGCCGCGAACCCGAGCGTGTACGGACGCAGGTTCACCACGGGCCCGGTCAGTCGCGGCAGCAGCATGCCGACGAGCCAGCCCGCCAGGACGGCGCACAGGACGACCGGTCCGATCTCGATGAGCGCGAGGGTGCGGCGCTGCCTGCGGCTCAGTCCGAGGACCTCGAGGTGCGCGATGGCCCGTCCGCGATCGCGCGCGCCCACGAGGAGGAGCATGAGAACCGACAGGAGGCCGTAGCCGACGACGATGAGCGCGCATTCCGCGAACGCCTTGTGGACGACCTGGACCATCGGCCCCTTGCGGAGGGACTGTTCGACGTCTCCCTGGTAGCGGACGAAGTCGGCGCCGATCGAGTTGGCCGCGAAGTCCGGGACGGCCTTGCGGGCGACCTGGTCCAGGGCCTTCCGGTCGATGTTCCGGCCTTGGACGAACACGCGTGTCGGGTAGGCGTCGATGTCCTTGAGGGCGTGGAACGGGACGATCACGTACGGGGTGGTGGCGTCCTGGCCGGGGAACCGGTTCACGATTCCGGCCGGGCGGACGGGCAGCGACTTGTTGAACCAGTTCAGCGTGGTCGGTTGCGTCCCGATGTACTGGACGGCCGCCGGGGACACGAGGATGCCGTCCGGGGCGGTGGGGGCCTGCGGGACGAACCGGGCGGCGCCGCCCGCGATGGCGCGCAGGGCGTCCAGGTCCACGGCGAGGACGGTGATCGAGACGTGGCCCTTCTGGCCGGCTCCGCCGCCGATGCCCGCGTCCGGGATGGACCGCAGCGGGACGACGCCGGTGACGCCGCGCACCGACTTCAACTGCTGCGGCAGCCGGTAGTCGAACTGGGTCGCGGTGATCCGGGCGTCCGAGCCGACCGAGTACCAGGCGGCGGTCTGCTGGCCGCGTCCGAGGGCGGCGTCGACGGTCGCGCCGAATCCGGCGACGGCCGCGGCGAGCAGCAGCACGACCAGGGGCAGGACGGTGACGACCTGCTGCCGGGAGGCGCGGGCGAACCCGACGAACCCGACCATGGAACGGCCGCGTCCGAAGAGGCGTCCGGCGGCGCGCAGCGGCCAGGGGAAGCCGCGCAGGACGATCAGTCCCGCGGCGACGCCGAGCAGAACGGGGACGGCCCAGATCAGCGGGTCCGCGCCGAGCTCGGCCTGGGCGGCGAGGCCGCGGCGGCGCAGGATGATCAGGCTGATCACGGCGATGACCAGCACCAGGAGCTCCAGGACGAGCCGTCGCCGGGACGCCTTGGGCGTGGTGCCCTCCGGGCGCCGTCCGGCCGTGGCCGCGCCCCGGTTCCAGCGCGCGGCGAGCGCGCACGGGAAGGCGACGGCGACCAGCGCGATGACGCCGGCCAGGTAGAGCGAGATCGTCCGCGTGGGCCCGGCGTGGACGAGCAGGCCGATCCCGTATCCGGCGGCCGCCGCGGGCAGCAGGGCGGGCAGGGTCAGCCAGCTGATCGTCTGGACGAGCTGGAACAGGGACGAGCCTCGCGCGCGCATGACGGCGAGCGTCCCGCGCAGGCGTTCGGTGAACAGCGCGAGGCTGAGCAGCAGTGCGCCGACGAGCACGGCCGCGAGGCCGCTGAAGGCCAGTCCGGTGATGACCTGGGCGGTGGCGTACTGGCCGACGAAGTCGGAGATCCGCCCGTCGAGGGGGGTGTGCACCTCGCAGGCGAAGATGTCCGTCCGCGCCGGGACGGCGACCCGGAAGCGGTTCAGGTCGGTCGACAGGCCGCCCAGGTTCGAGGCGTGGATTCCGGACGGGTCGACCGGGAAGCGCCAGTTGTAGAGGAACCTGCCGGAGTACTTGGTCAGGAATTCCGTGTAGCCGTTGTAGTTCATCAGCGCGCCGCCGACGGCCGTCTCCCGGCCGTCGGCGTCGACCTCGACGTGCGGGGTGACGACCGATCCGCGCCCGGACCAGTAGCCGCCGCCGGGGTCGACCGGCGCGATGATCTGGGAGACGGTGAACCAGATCGCGTTCGGGCCCTTCCCGACCTGGAGGGCGGAGCCGACCTTGACGCCGAGCAGGTCCGCGGTCGCCTGGGTGAGCGCGAGGTCCGGATGCATCGCGCTCGGGTACGGCTGGCCCTGGACGACTCGGTAGGGGCCGGTCAGCTCGGCGTTCACGACGAGGTCGATCTTCGCGGGCCGGACCATCCTGGGCTGCTGGACGGCCTCTTTCGTCGCGAGGGCGAACGGGTCGGCCACCTGGGTGGCGCTCCGGAGCCGCGTGGGCATCATCGAGTGCCACGTCACGCCCTCGGCGACCATCGCGGCCGGGGTGGCGAACTTGCTGAACGCGGCGCGGTCGCCGGCGGCGCCGACGATGTTCACGGTGCCGTCCGTGCCGAGAACGCCGGCCGCGGCCTTGTCGTAACCGTTGACGGCGCGGGCCGGGAACACCACCGCGAGCGCGGTCGTGACGGCCGTGAGCACGGCCACCGCCAGCAGCGCCGCCCAGTGCGTCCGGACGAGCCGGATCCGCGGCCCCCTCATCGGTCCTCCCCCGCGCGCAGGTCGCCGCCGAGGCCGCGCTTGCGCAGTACCCGGATCACGGCCATCAGGACAAGGCCGAGCATCACCGCCACCCCGGCCGCGAGGCCGAGCACGGCGACCCATGGCACGGCCAGCGACGCGGGCGGGTAGGGCGGCGCGGCCTGGACGGTCAGCACGATGTGCGGCACGACGAGTTTCGCCACGACCAACCCCAGGGCGAGCCCGCCGAACAGGCCGAGGCCGACGAGGATCGCCTGCTCGACCGCGAGCATCCCGGAGACCTGTCTCTGGTTCAGGCCGAGCGCGCGCAGGACGGTGAACTCGCGGGACCGCTCGCGGACCGCCACCGCGGCGTTCACGATGAACGCGATGAGCGTGAACGCGAGCGCCGCGCCGAAGCCGAGGAGCAGCGCGCCCTGGAGGGACGCGGCGAGCGGCGCGTTCTTCAGGTCCTGCCGCAGCTGGATGCGGTCGGCGGCGACGTCGCCCCAGCCCTGGCGGTTCTTCAGCGTCGCGACGGCCGGGGCGGTCCGCTCGTCCTTCACCGACAGCCACCACTCGTCGGGGTTGGCCGCGGTGTCGGAGGCGGCGCCGGCGGCCTCCCAGACGTCGGAGAGCGTGGGCAGGTCGACCAGCGCGCCGGACGCGCCGCTCTCGAGGCCGGGCAGCGCGCGGACGATCCCCGTCACGTGGACGCGCTGCCGGCCGTTGCCGAGGTGCAGCTCCACCGTGTCGCCGACCTTGGCGTTCGCGCGTTCGGCCAGGGACCGGTCGATGACCCCGGGGACGACCGGCAGCGACGGCTCGCTCCCTGTCGGCTGGTAGTCGTGGTTGGGCGCGTCGCCGTGCGCGACGAGCATCGTGGTCCGGGCCGTCGGCATGCTCGGCGGGTCGCCGACCGGCGCGCTCGGCCGGATCGTCGTCGTGAGGAGCACGCCGGGCTTCTGCTGCGCGCTCAGCGGGGCGCTCCTGGCGCCCGGTCCGGTGCCGTCGTCCCACCACTGGTCCCAGTTCGAGCCCTGCGGGAGGGCGGCCGGGCCGCTGCCCGGACCGTCGCCGCGGACGCCGAGCAGCTCGAACGTCATCGGCCCGTGGTTGGGGTTGGCGGGGTCCGACCAGCGCAGGCCGCGCAGCGCGACCGGGTAGGAGAGGGCGCCCTGCGGGCCGGCGAGCGGCGCGAGGTCCACGGTGGCGGTCTGGGCCTTGCCGTCGGCCTTGAGGCCGCTCAGGTCGACCGTGTAGGTCGCGCCCCGGGCGTCGGTGAGGATCGCGGTGACCTCGTAGGTGGAGGCGTTGGGGTCCCAGGGGCCGAGGTAGATGCCGGTCGGGAGCCCCTGCGCGGCGCCCTGCGAGGTGAGCCGCAGGTCGAGGGCCAGCCTGGTGGGGCTGCCGGGCAGGGGCACCAGGTGCGTCGCGGGCCGGGCCGCGGCCAGCGCGCCGAGCTTGAGGGACCGGGTGAGCTCGGGGCTCACCCGGAGCACCTTGCCGAGGGTCTTGGTGTCGGCGGCGAGAAGGACGGCGTCGGCGTTGCCGTAGCTGGCCGTCCGCCGCGCCACGGGGACGGCGTCCTGGACGCCGGGCAGCGTGGCGTAGCGGGCGCCGCGTCCGAGGGCGCCGAGCGCGACGTCGCCGGGCGGCTCGGTGACGCGCAGGTCGGCGGAGGCGCGGAAGTCGGCCTGGTCCTTCTGGGACCGCTGCCAGGTGCTCATCGTCGTCGCGGACAGCACGCCGACGGCCATGGCGAGGACGAGCAGCAACGCGGGTCCGGCGTACCGCAGCGGACGGCGCGCGACCTGCCGCGCGCCGAGGGCGGGCGCGAGGCCGCGGCCGCGCGTGGTGAACCGCTCGGCGGCGCGCGAGGTGACCGGGACGAGGCGCAGCATCAGCACGCCGCCCGCGAGCAGCGCGAGCGCCGGGCCGGACACGATGAACGGGTCGATGCCGCCCGCGCCGGACGCCCGGGGCGTGCTGCCGTACCGGGTGAGCTGCCACACGCCGAGCCCGGCGACGAGCAGGAGCGCGAGGTCCGCGCCGGTGCCCGCCCAGGCGCCGCGGCGGCCCCGGCTGATCGCGGCCTCGGTCTCCACGAACGTCCCCTTGACGGCGCGGAGCGTCGGGACGGTCACGGCGGCGACGAACGCGATCGCTGCGACGCCCGCGACCGTCCAGAGCGTGCCCGGCGACCCGGCGGACAGCCGCACTCCGCTGGCCCGGACGGCGGGCGCGTGCCCGGCGAGCTTCAGGAGCGGGTCGGCGAGCAGCGGGCCGAGCAGGAGTCCGGGCACGACCACGGCGAACCCTTCGGCGGCCGTGATCCCGGCGAGTTGCCGCATTCCGGCCCCGCGCGTGCGCATGAGGGCGAGCTCGGTGCGGCGGTGGTCGGCGAGCAGCCGGGCGACCAGCAGCCACGCGTACCCGGCGAGCAGGATGAGCTGGAGCACCGGGACGAACATCGTGGACCGGGCCACGAGGACGGCGCTGGAGAGCTGGTCGGCGAGCTGCGGCAGGTCGCTGGAGACGGCGAAGGTCGTGCCGTCGCCGTACTTGCGCAGCGCGGTCGTGGAGTCCTCCATGCGCTGCCCGAGCGCCTTGAGGCCGGAGACGTCCAGGTGGGACAGGTCGTTGCGGACGAACCAGGTCACGTCGCCGCCCGCGGCGGAGAACCGCGCCTGGTACACGGCGGGCGTCAGGACGAGCGGCCCGTAGGTCGTGTAGTTCTGCTGTTCGGCGCCGGTGGTGACGAGCGGGTCGCGGTGCCAGAGGTAGTCGTCCTTGGTGCGCACGTCGAACGTCCCGACGAGCCGCACCTTGATGGCGGACGCCTTGTCGACGCGTCCGTGGACGGTGAAGACCGCGCCCGGCTTCAGCTTCATCTGGCGGGCGGCGGAGTTCGGCAGGACGGCCTCGGCGGTGTCGTCGCCGGTCGCGGCGGGCCAGCGTCCGGCGGTCAGCCGCGCGTGCTGGTCGATGCCGGTGAAGGTGGCGAACTTCGTCAGCTCGGGGTGCTGGGCGCGCTCCTGGCCGGGCAGCGTGTAGGAGTCGCTGCGCGCCGTCGTCTCCAGCCGGTACGGGATGTTCCCGTACGTCCGGCGGAGCGCCTGGTCGAGCTGCCTGCTCGTCTCGGCGCCCTGGCCGGGCAGGACGGTCACGACGACCGCCGCGCCGATCTGCGCGTTCTGGGCGAGCGTGCGGTGCAGGCCGTCGCGGGTCACCGCGCCCGCATAACCGACGAGGGCCGCGAGGACGGTCGTCGCGAAGAGCGCGGTGGCGCAGGCCGCGAGAACCAGGGTCCTGTCGCTGGCCATCCGCCGTAGGACGAGCCCCGGATGCCACATAGAGGCTGATGATCAGCTGAACGTGAACTACGCCACAAGCCCCTGTCACGGTTTCTTGGGCAAACCGCAACCTTTCCGGTTTTGTCCCCACAGCCGGACCCGTTACGGCCCGTCCCTAATCGGACGGTCAGCCGACAGGCGTGGCAGCGCAGGCGTACAGCAGCTCACGCAGACCGGGCAGCGACTCGCGGTCCGACCGCCACACCAACCTCAGGCTGATGTCGGGAACCGGCAGGTCCAGCGCCACCAGCGCCCCCTGCCGGACGGCGTCGGCGACCGCGAACCCGGGCAGCAGCGCGATCCCGAGCCCCTGCTCGGCCCAGGCCCGCAGCACCGGCACGCCCCCGGCGCGGACGCGCGCCGGCTCGGGCCCGAGGAACCGGTCGGCGGCGAGCCGGAACGAGCACTTCTCGACGTTGACCAGCAGCGACTGGCCCGCCAGGTCGGCCCGGGTGAGGTTCGGCCGTCCCGCGAGCGCGTTGCCCGGGGCCGCGACCAGGGTGAGCGGGACGGGCTCCACGTCCAGGAAGGTCAGCGGCGCCTCGGGCCGCCCGAACCCGAGGTCGCCGAGCGCGTCGCCGGTGTCGAGCAGCAGCGCGGCGTCAAGGGACCCGCCGGTGACGTCCGCGAGCAGCTCGTCCCGGACGCCCGAGGAGCGCACCTCGACCCGGTCCGGCGTGATCTCCGTTGAGCGCCCGGCCAGCCTCGCCAGGACGTGCGGGACGTGCGTCGCGACGATCGTCTCCAGCGCGCCGAGGCGCAGCGCGGTCGCCGTGCCGACGACCTCCCGCCGCGCCTCGTCCGCGGCGGAGAGAAGGCGGCCCGACCAGGTCAGCATGCGCTCGCCGGACGGGGTGAGCCGCATCCCGCGGGCCGTCCGGTCGAACAGCGGCACGCCGAGGGACCGCTCCAGCGAGCGGATCCGGGCCGAGACGCTGGACGGCGCGAGATCGAGCGCGACGGCGGCCTCGGTCACCGTCCCGTGCCGGACCACCGCCTGGAAGACCTCCAGCTGACGAAGCTCCATCCCACGCCCCCACCACGACCGTTCGGTTTTTCCGAACGGAGCGTACGCGACGGCCGGTGGAGCGGAACCCCCGTCGCGCGGAGGCTGAACGGCATGACGATCACTGCTCCGGCGACGCCGGCCACCACGCGGACGATCCCGCTGGCCGGTGTCTCGCTCGGCTATTTCATGGTGCTGCTCGACATGACCGTCCTGTCGGTCGCCGAACCCGACCTCGCGTCCTCACTGCACGCCTCGACGGCGGGGTTGCAGTGGGCGACGACCTCCTACACCGTCGTCTTCGCCGCGCTCCTGCTGACGGCCGGGGCGGTCGCCGACCGGTTCGGCGCGCACCGGGTGTTCCGCTCGGGCATCGCGGCTTTCGGGGCGCTCTCGCTGCTGTGCGCGGCGGCCCCCACGCTCGGGGCGCTCGTCGGGCTGCGCGCCCTGCTCGGCGTCGCGGCGGCGGCCTGCGTGCCCGCCTCGATGGCGATGATCACGCGGCTCTACCCGGACCCCGCCGCCCGCACCCGCGCCATCGCCGCCTGGGCCGCCATCAGCGGCAGCGCGGTCGCGGCGGGCCCGGTGCTCGGCGGCCTGCTCGTCGGCGCGGCGGGCTGGCGCGCGGTCT
>NZ_RFFG01000097.1 GCF_003696215.1 Actinomadura harenae
CTCCGGTGGCCGCGCGCCCGCCGGAGCGGGCGGACGGCGGTCCGGTCGCGGTTCCGGCGGTTCCGGCGTCGACCGCGCCCGCGGGCTCGGTCGTGCCCGTGCGCGCGGCGGTCTGCGGTGTCTCGGACGCTGCCACGGTCTCGGTGTTCTCCCCGGCGGTCTCGGTGCCCGGCGCTCTGCTACCCACGCCCCTACCGTACGTCGCTCAGCGGCCCGTGCCGCCGGAGCCGTCCGGCAGCGCGGTCACCCCGGCGGGCGGCAGGCCCGCCGTGGTGCTCATGACCTCGCACCACGCGGCCACGTGCCCGGCCATGTCGATGCCCGAACCGGAGCCCGACGGGGACTCGGACGGGGACCAGGACGCGCGCAGCTCCAGCTCGGTCGCGGACGGTTCGTCGCTCTTGTCGCCGAAGCTCTCCGACACGGCGCGGGTGATCGTCCCGGAGACCGCGGTGTACCCGGCGGGCTCGAGCGCCTCGAGCAGCCAGCTCCACGCGACCGAGCCGATCAGCTCGTCGGCGGCGAACTCCGGCTCCAGGTCGGCGCGGATGTAGGCGACGACCCGGAAGCCGCCCTCCCAGCCGTCCCGGCCCGCCGGGTCGTAGAGGACGATCAGCCGCCCGGAGGCGACCTCGGTGTCGTCGTCGCGGTAGACGCTCCCGGACAGCGCGGCCGCGTACGGGGCCAGGCGCTGCGGGGCGGGCATGTCCTCGAGATCGAGTTCGGGACGCGGCGACGGGCCGTCCAGCACGGCCCGCAGCGCGTCGCGGGCGCGCTGGAACGGGGGCGGCACGAGGTCGCCGGACGCGTCGTCGCCGCCGGTCACGGGCACACCGGGAGGACCGCCGGTCGCACTGAGCGGCGGGGAGAGCGGGGTTGGGGGCACAGCACAGGTCTCGTCTTCAGAGGCGTCGGGGTCAGGCGACGGCCCGCGCGGACGCGGGTTCCGTGCGGCCCGGCTCGCCGGACGCGGGGTCGGAGGGGGCGGAAGGTGCGGGGGTGGAGAGGGAGAGGGCCGAGGGGCCTGCGACAGGGACAGGGCCGGGGACGGGCGCCCGGGACGGAGGGGCCGGGTCACTCTGGGTGACGAGAGGCCGGTCACCGGGTGTGACGATCCAGGGGTCGCCCAGCGTGGCGTCCGGTCCGGCGAGCACGGCCGCGCCGCATTCGACGCAGGCCCGCTCCGGACAGTCGGCTCCGTGCCCGTCGAGGCATGGCGTCCGCTCGAACCGGCGCTCGTCACCGCAGGTGGAGCAGTACACGGGGGACCTCCTCGGCTATGACGCGAATCACGTTCGCACGTGGCGGGGACATAATGCGGGACTTCGCTCGGCGTGTCCGGAACTTCATCCCGTCCTGGAACGTTCCGTGTCCGCTCGAGGACGCAGCGCTCCCCGCGGTGCTTTCCGCCGGGAGGCGTGTCCGGGCGCGGCGCCCGGCCCGGACACGACGCTCCGGATCGTCCGGTGCGGGAGTCAGTGTGCACCGTCCCGGGCGATGCTCCGGCTCGCCGGCGCGACCCGGACGCGGACCCGGACGCGGACCGGGACGTGGACCGGGACGCGGACCGGGACGGTGACCCTGCGTACGGGTGCGCGGGGATCCGTGGGACCATCGGCGGGTGGCTGAAGACGCTGTCCAACCGAACGCTGATGCGCGGCCCGCCTCCGGGCTCGCGGAGAGTCCCTTCCTGCTGGCCTGCCGCCGGGAGCCGGTGCCGCACACGCCCGTGTGGTTCATGCGGCAGGCGGGACGGTCGCTGCCCGAGTACCTGCGCGTCCGCGAGGGCGTCCCGATGCTCGAGGCGTGCACGCGGCAGGACATGATCGTCGAGATCACGATGCAGCCCGTGCGCCGGTACGCGATCGACGCGGCGATCTTCTTCAGCGACATCATGGTGCCGCTCAAGGCGATCGGCGTCGACCTGGACATCAAGCCGGGCATCGGCCCGGTCATCGCCGACCCGATCCGCGACGCCTCGGGCATCGACGCCATCCGCGAGCTGACCCCGGACGACGTGCCCTACGTCACCGAGTCCGTCCGCGCCCTGCTGGGCGAGCTGGGGAGCACGCCGCTCATCGGGTTCGCGGGCGCGCCGTTCACCCTCGCGTCCTACCTGATCGAGGGCGGGCCGTCGCGGAACCACGACCACACCAAGGCCATGATGTACGGCGCGCCCGAGCTGTGGAACCGGCTCATGGAGCGGCTCACCGACATGACCATCGCCTATCTGAAGGTGCAGGTCGCGGCCGGTGTGAGCGCGATCCAGCTGTTCGACTCCTGGGTCGGCGCGGTCGCGCCCGAGGACTACCGCGACTCCGTCCTGCCGCACACGAGCCGGATCTTCCGCGAGATCGAGTCGCTCGGCGTGCCGCGCATCCACTTCGGCGTCGGCACCGGCGAGCTGCTGGGCCTGATGGGCGAGGCCGGCGCGGACGTCGTGGGCGTCGACTGGCGCGTCCCGCTGGACGAGGCCGCCCGGCGCGTCCCGCCGGGCAAGGCCCTCCAGGGCAACCTCGACCCGGCGATGCTGTTCGCGCCGTGGGAGACGATCGAGCGGCGCGCGAAGGACGTCATCGACCGCGGCCGGACGGCCGAGGGGCACGTCTTCAACCTCGGGCACGGCGTCACTCCGACGATCGACCCGGACGTCCTGGCGCGGCTCGCCGAGTTCGTCCACGAGTACTCCGCCCGGTAGGGCGCACCTACTCCGCCCGGTAGGGCTCATAGTCGTCTGACCTGCGCCGACCGGTGACGTCGTCACCGGTCGGCGTCGGCGTGCCCGGACGCGGCGATCGCCGGTGTCACGCGATGCGAGGGCGGTGCCGTTCGTGCGAGGCATCTCATATGGCGAGATGGCGACCCGTTGACCGGTTCCCGGGGGGTATCTGGGAAGGTGGAGGCATGAGCGCCGAACCCACCCCGCATGTGGCGGTCGTCGGTGGCGGCGTCGCGGGACTGGTGGCCGCGCTGCGGCTCGCCGGCGGCGGCGTCAGGGTCACCCTCCTGGAAGGCTCGCCGAAGATCGGCGGCAAGCTCCAGGTCTCCGAGATCGCCGGGCTGCCGGTCGATGAGGGCGCCGAGGCGATCCTCGCCCGCCGTCCCGAGGCGGTCGACCTCGTCCGCGAGCTCGGCCACGGCGGCGACCTCGTCCACCCCGGCACCACCACGGCGTCGATCCTCAGCCACGGCGCGCTGCGCCCGCTGCCGTCCGGGCAGGTCATGGGCGTCCCGTCCGACCTGCGCGCGCTCGCCGCCTCGCAGGTGCTGTCGCCCGCCGGCCTCGCCCGCGTGCCCCTCGACCTCGTCCTGCCGGAGACGCCGCGCGGGGACGACGTGTCGGTCGCCGACTTCATCGGCGCGCGGATGGGCCGCGAGGTCGTGGACCGCCTCGTCGAGCCGCTGCTCGGCGGCGTCTACGCCGGACGCGCCGACCGCCTGTCGTTCGAGTCCACGCTGCCCGCCGTCGCCGCCGCCGCGCGCGGCCACCGCTCGCTGATCAACGCGGTGAAGGGCGTCCGCGCGCACGCGCCCGCCGACCCCGGCCCGGTCTTCGCGACCCTGACCCGCGGCCTCGGCCGGTTCCCGCACCTCATCGCGGACGCCGTGACCGCGGCGGGCGGCGAGATCCGCACCTCCGCGACCGTCCGCGAACTGCGCCGCACGCCGGACGGCTGGCGCCTCACGATCGGCCCGACCCGCGACCCCGAGGCCCTGGACGTCGACGCCGTCGTCGTCGCCTGCCCGGCCCCGCCCGCCGCGCGCCTGCTCGCGGGCGAGGTCCCGGCCGCCGCCCGCGAACTGGAGAGGATCGAGACGGCGTCGATGGCGCTGATCACGCTCGCCTACCCGGCCTCGGCGTTCCGGCGCGCCCCGCACGGCAGCGGCTACCTCGTCCCGTCCGTCGAGGACCGGCAGGTCAAGGCCGTGACGTTCAGCTCGGTCAAGTGGCCGCACCTGCGCGACGCCGACCCGGGGATCATCGTGGCCCGGGCGTCGATCGGCCGCGTCGGCGAGGAGCACACGCTCCAGCGCTCCGACGAGGAGCTGAAGGCCGCCGCGATGACCGAGCTGTCGGTGACCTGCGGCGTCGCCGAACTGCCCGTGGAGGCGCGGGTGACCCGATGGGGCGGGGCGCTGCCGCAGTACGACGTGGGCCACGCCGACCGGATCGCACGGGTCCGGTCCGCGGTGGCCGCGCATCCGGGGCTCGCCGTCGCCGGCGCCGCCTACGACGGGGTCGGCGTGCCCGCGGTGATCGCGAACGCCCGGTCCGCCGCCGGACGCATACTGGAGTATCTGGAGAGTCGGGGAGACGAGAATGACGGACAAGCCCGCGAAGCCGAAGGCACGCGACCTTAACCAGGTGATCCGGTACACCATGTGGTCGGTGTTCCGGGTGTCCCGGCCGGGCGCGGTGACCGAGCAGGACGCCGCCGAGGTGCAGGACCTGCTCGACCAGGCCGCCGAGAAGGACGTGGTCACCCGCGGCCTGTACGACGTCGCCGGCCTGCGCGCCGACGCCGACTACATGTTCTGGTGGCACGCGCCGTCCTCGGACGACCTGCAGGAGGTCTACTCCCGGTTCCGGCGCACCGCGCTCGGCCGGGCGAGCGAGCCGGTCTGGTCGCAGATGGCGCTGCACCGGCCCGCCGAGTTCAACAAGAGCCACATCCCGGCGTTCCTCGCCGAGGAGGAGGCGCGCGCGTACGTGTGCGTGTACCCGTTCGTCCGGTCCTACGAGTGGTACCTGCTGCCGGACGAGGAGCGCCGCGCCATGCTCGCCGAGCACGGCAAGATGGCGCGCGGCTACCCGGACGTCCGCGCCAACACGGTGTCGTCGTTCGCGCTGGGCGACTACGAGTGGATGCTCGCGTTCGAGGCGGACGAGCTGCACCGCATCGTCGACCTCATGCGCCACCTGCGCGGAGCCGAGGCGCGCCGTCACACCCGCGAGGAGGTCCCGTTCTACACAGGCCGCCGCAAGCCGGTCACGGAGCTCATCGCCTCCCTGCCGTAACCACGGAGAACGCCTCCGGCCCGTTTTCTTTGGGCCGGAGGCGTTTCTGTGTTCAGGGCCTACTCGGCAGGTTCGAGCGTGAGGCTGATCGAATTGATGCAGTAACGGTCGTCGGTCGGGGTGTTGTACCCCTCGCCGTGGAAGACGTGCCCGAGGTGCGAGTCGCAGGTCGCGCACCGGACCTCGACCCGGGTCATGCCGAGCGAACGGTCCTCGATCAGCGTGACGGCGTCGCTCTCGGACGGCTCGAAGAACGACGGCCAGCCGCAGTGCGAGTCGAACTTGGCCTCGGACCGGAACAGTTCCGTCCCGCAGGCGCGGCAGCGGTAGACACCGACGGTCTTGGTGTCGGTGTACTCGCCGGTGAAGGGGGCCTCGGTGCCCGCCTCGCGCAGTACGCGGAACTCCTCCGGCTTGAGGACGGCCCGCCACTCGTCCTCAGACCTGCTGATCTTCTCCATACCGTCGACGGTACCTCGCGGCTCCGCTGTTCTGTCGGTGGCCCCGGCTAGGGTGCGGCCTGGTAGGAGTCCATGATCGGGAGGGTGTCTTCGCGATGGCCACGTACGTGCTGATTCCAGGGGGCGGGGCCGACCCGTGGTACTGGCATCTGCTGGTGGACGAGCTGCGTGATCGCGGCCACGACGTGGTCGCCGTCGACCTGCCGTCCGACGATGATTCCGCGGGCCTGGCCGAGTACGCCGACGCGGCGGTCGAGGCCGTCGGCGACCGCGAGAACCTGATCGTCGTGGCGCACTCCCTGGGCGGCTTCACCGGGACGCTGCTCTGCGACCGGGTGAAGGTCGACCTGCTGGTGATGCTCCAGGCCATGGTCCCGAAGCCGGGGGAGAGCCCGGGCGAGTGGTGGGCGGCCACGGGCTACGAGCAGGCCCGCCGCGAGCAGGACGAACGCGACGCCCGCGCACCCGACGACGACAGGACGCTCTTCTACTTCGACACGCCGCCCGAGCTGATCGCCGAGGCGGCGAAGCACCCGCGCGGCCAGTCGGCCACCCCGATGATGAAGCCGTGGCCCCTGGCGACCTGGCCGGACGTCCCCACCCGTTTCCTGCTGGCCCGCGACGACCGCTTCTTCCCGGCCGAGTTCCTGCGCCGCGTCGTCCAGGACCGCCTGGGCATCGTCCCCGACGAGATGCCCGGCGACCACATGCCCATGCTCAGCCACCCGAAGACCCTCGCCGACCGTCTGGAGAAGTACCGACTCGACCTCACCGAACACCCGTGACCCGCCGCCCGCGGCCGTGCTCCCGAACCAACGGCACGACGAGCCCGGCCCGAGGCCGCGTCGCGGGATCGTTGAGGAAGGCGCAGAGCAGCGCACGCTCTCGCCGCCGCGCCGCCGGAAACGGCCACGGCCGCCCGATCAGCGTGATCATGAAGCGCCGCTGCTCCAGCATCGCCGTGACGAGCCCGCCGGGCACCGAGTGCCGCTCCCGATGCCCCCGATACCTGACGACCAGCGCGTCCCTGCCCCCGATGGCCGCGCCGACGGGGAAGTCGTCCGGCTCGCTCGTCGACACGATCATGCCCGCCCGCACCCGAGGATGCTCGAAGAGCGCCGTCATGGCCTCGGCGGCCTCGGCGGCCGCGTCGGTATCGCCCGCTTCGGACGGCACGGCGAAGACGATCACCTGCGGCAGATGGTCGGCGGGGCTGGGCGAGAGCGGGTCGAGCGGCAGACACCCGGCGACGCCGAGGGAGTACTTCGGAGGCGTCATCGCTCGTCCGACCGACCGGAGATGAGCGCGCCGACCCACTTGCCATACGGCTCGGTCGGCCGGACCTCCTGCGCGACGGAGAGCGACTCGACGATGCCGAGCCCCCAGCCGCCGATGAGCTCGTCGCACGCGAGCCCGTCCAGGTCATCGAGGCTTTGAACGGCGAGCCGGGGGACGGGCTCGGCGTCCTGGTCGTCCCACACCTCGACCCAGACACCCTCGCCCGGGACGGACGAGACCCGCACCCTGATCGCCTCCTCCACCGCCGCCCGGACGGCGTTGGAGGCGAGCTCGGTAACGACCGTCCCGGCACTGTCAACGACGTCCTCGCAGTACCCCGCCGCCCGAAGCACGCCCCAAACCCCCTTCCGCCCCACCCCCACAGACACCTCCTCAGCGGGCAACGCCACGTCGAGCAAGTACGTGTGAACTCTCATGGCCGGGGTCATGCGCCCTCCTGACGACCGAGTGTGTGCTTTCGGTCACAGATTGACTCCGCTGGGTGTACCTTGGCCAGCAGAATTCGCAAGTTTCAAGTCGCTTCGTGACTGTGGAGGCCGCATGCCCAACAGCGGGAAGGTCCTCAACCCAGAGGGTGAGCCGTTCGACTGGGCGGCCGTTGAGCTGCGAAATCTGCGTGGCGAGCGAGGCCTGACGATCGCGGACGTCGCCCAGATCATCGGGAAGACGAGTTCTCTCATCTCCAAGGTTGAAAACGGGGTCACCCCGCTTCAGCTGAAGGACGCTGACAAGATCGACAAGGCGTGCGAGACAGGCGGGACGCTCGGCCGGATCATCCGTATCGCAAAGTCACGCCACTCTTCTTCGTGGGCTGAAGAAGTAGACGCGATCATGGCGGAAGCCGCCCAGGCGCACATCTGGTCGCTCGGCTGGGTCCCTGCGCTGCTCCAGACCCCGGAGTACGCTCGCGCGACTTTCAAGGCCGCCGGACGGCTCAACGTGGAGCAGGCGGTGCAGCGGCGGATGGAGATTCAGGGCAACTTTCTGCAGCGCAGCCCGCTGCCGATCGTCAGGGCGATCCTCGACGAGGGGGCCCTGATGGTTCCTGTGGGGACTCCGGAGGTGCAGCTCGGGCAGCTCGATCACCTGATCGCCATGGCTGAGACGATCACCATCCGGGTCGTTGAGCTGTCGGCCGGGCCGCATATCGGTCGGGACGGGTCCTTCGTGGTGTACACGGGGCCGGACGGCCGGGAGCACCTGTTCACAATCACTCTGGGGCCTGGCAGGCTGGTAGCGGATCCTGGTGAGGTGGCCAGCTATCGCATAGCTCTTGACCGGATCAGCGACATCGCTCTCAATGTTGGAGAATCGCTTAATCTGTTCCATCGAATGAGAGAGCGTGTGCATGACCAGGTGGCGTAAGTCCAGCTACAGCAACGACTACGAAGGATCCTGCGTCGAACTGGCTGGTCTCGGGCTTGGCGAAGTCGGCCTTCGAGACAGCAAGGCTCCTGACGCCGGGCATGTCAGTGTCTCCACGGCCGAGCTGGGGCTGTTGTTGGAGCGTGTCCGAAGCGAGACTTGAGTTGTTTCCAGCAACTGGCAACGGTGGGCTGGCCAATGTCCTCCTGGCTGGCAGGCGTGAAGCCGGGACTTGGAGACGAAGGCGATCAAGTGAATGGTGCAGCGCCTGGGAGTAGGCGTTAATCGCGGGCTAGTAATGGATGGCCAGCACGAGATCGTTTGTGCACAGGAGCTGCTCTAGTTGGTTGGACTCCACTGTTGCCAGTGGGTGCATGCGCCTTTCCCTTGCCAGGTGCCGCTGGTGCAGGGTCAGGGGTCGTCTGATTTTGCGAGGCCATGTCTGGAGTCGCGTCGATGTGTCGGTCCTGGTGATCCTCGCATCAACGCCACCGCCGAGATCGGGCTTCAGTTCGGCGGTCGCCTGGTGGCGGAGGGCATCGTCCAAAAGTCCGGCGACCTGCTGGTCATCACTCTCTACCAGGACGATCGCACCCGCCCCGGCGGTGACGACGGGAACCATGTCATCAAATATGGATTCGCCGCGACGTAGGATCGTGACACGGATCCCGGTGAATCCGCTGAATCTATATAGGATGACCCGTCCCCCGGTCGCCTTGAAGGTCATGCGGTTGACCACGCCTATTGCCGAAAGAAGTGCTTGGAGCATGCTTGCTCGTTCCTCTCTGGGGTGATGCCCTGGACGTGGCTCGGCCTCGGCGGAGGGAAGTGACTCTCCAAAATCGGTATGCCACGTCCTGGCGTCATTTGGCAGAATAGGCTCGAGGGAAATTGAAAGCAAGCTGAAGATTTCCTTTGAGCGCGTAAACCCTCGAATGTGGGTGGGCGTCGCTACTCGGTAGCGACCAGGTGAGCACGCTTGGCGACGTCGGGTGCGAGTGGGTGATTGGCCGTACGCCCGGGGAGGCGGGCATGGTGACCTGCGCAGCGTCAGGGTTCCGTGGAGGGCCTTGCGTGGACCCGTCGGCCCGTCACGGCATCGGACGCTGCTTCGCCGCCCTCGCCGAGGGGCCTGCTGGGGCGTCAGTCGGTGTCGTCGGTTCGGGTGCAGCCCATGGCGGTTATGCGGCGGGGGTAGTTCAGGAGGTCCGTCCTGGTGCATTGGTAGACCTTGTGCTGGCCGGGGCGTGTGGTGGTCAGCTCGATTTGGCCGTTCGGGTAGCGTCCGGCTTCGATCATTCCTGAGGTGGGGGTGCCCGGTTTCGCCTTGCAGGTGTTGGCGGTCACCGTTGTGTCGAGGCCGGGTTTGGGTGTCGCCGTTGCGCAGTCGTAGTGCAAGCGCAGGTCGGCCGCGGATGCTCGGGGTGGTGCGGCGAGTGGCGGGGTGATCGTGATGGCGGTGGCCAGGGCGAGAAGCTTCATGGTGGTCCTTGGCGGGGTGGCTGGAGAGCGGCGAGCCCCCGGGGTTGGCCGGGGGCTCGTCTCGGGTGTCAGCGCAGGTCGTCGCGCGCGCAGCCTCGGGCGTCGATGAGGCGCGGGAAGTGCTTGAGGTTCATCTCCTCGCACCGGACGACCTTCGGCTCGTTCTCGCCGAAGTGGCGGACGACCAGCCTGAGCCTTCCGGCGGGGAAGCGTCCCTCCTTCAGGACCTCCTTGACGGGCGCGCCCTTCAGGGCCTCGCACCCGTGGGCGATGATGGACGTCGGCCCGAAGGGGGCCGGGGCCCCCTCCACGCACTGGTACGTCCACGGCCCGGAGGCCGTCTCGGCGTGCGCGGGCGTCGCGAGCAGCGGCCCGGCGGCCAGGCCGGCGGCCAGGGCGAACGTGGCGAGCTTCATGGAAATCCCTCCCACGATGCCTACTAGAGGCAGTTGATCCACTACTTTCCGTGGCGATAGTAGGGGGCCGCCGGTCCCTGGGCCCGGACCGTCCTCAAGGTGGCGAGCCATGGGCGAAAGGCGCGCGGGGGCGGTGGTCGGACGCGGGGACTGTCGGAGGGGTGGGTTAGCGTGCCGGTATGGCTTCGCCTTACATCGAGATCCCCGTCGGGGAGCGGCTCGTCAAGGTCTCCAATCCGGACAAGCCGTACTTTCCGGAGTTCGGGTACAGCAAACGGCAGCTGGTGGAGTACTTCATCGCGGTCGGGGACGGCATCCTGCGCGCGACGCGCGACCGTCCGACCACGCTCGAACGGTGGCCGGGCGGTGTGTTCGAGGGCGCGAAGATGGCCACCCGCGAGGACTACGCGCGCGGCCAGGCCGGGGGCGGCGCGGGCAAGTCCGACGCGTTCTACCAGAAGCGCATCCCGAAGGGCGCGCCCGACTGGGTGCGGACGGCCCGGATCGCGTTCCCGAGCGGACGATCGGCCGACGAGGTGATGCCGACCGAGGTCGCGACGATCGCGTGGGCGGCCAATCTCGGCACGCTGACCTTCCACCCGTGGCCGGTGCGCGGCGACGACGTCGACCACCCCGACGAGCTGCGCATCGACTTCGACCCGCAGCCGGGAACCGACTTCTCCGACGCCGTCCGGGTCGCGCTCGGCCCCGCCCGCGAGCTGCTCGACGAGCTCGGCTACACCGGCTACGTCAAGACGTCCGGCAAGGGCGGTGTGCACGTCTACGTCCGGATCGAGCCGCGCTGGAGCTTCACCGAGGTCCGGCGCGCGGCGCTCGCGTTCGGCCGCGAGGTCGAGCGGCGCGCGCCCGCCGACGTCACCACCAAGTGGTGGAAGGAGGAGCGCGGCGAGCAGGTCTTCATCGACTTCAACCAGAACGCCCGCGACCGTACGATCGCGTCCGCCTACAGCGTCCGCCCGCTCCCGTACGCGCCGGTGTCGGCCCCGCTGACCTGGGACGAGCTGCCCGACGCCGACCCGCACGACTTCACCATCGCGACCATGCCCGCCCGGTTCGCGAAGATCGGCGACCCGCACGCCGACATCGACGACCGGTCGTTCTCGCTGGACCCGCTGCTGGAGATGGCCGACCGCGACGAGCGGGACCACAACCTCGGCGACGCCCCCTACCCGCCGAACTACCCGAAGATGGAGGGCGAGCCCAAGCGCGTCCAGCCCAGCAAGGCCCGCCACGACGACTGAGCTCGCTAGACCCGCCCGGCCGGGGGGATCCGGGCGGCTATGCGGGCCTGGGCGTGGGGGCATTCGGCGAAGCTGAGCGGGCAGGACAGGGCGTGCTCGATGAGGTCCTTGGCCGCCCGGCTCTGCGCGATGCGGCGTTCCAGCTCGGCGACGTGGCGTATCAGCAGGTCACGGTGGTCCATGGGGTTCGGGGTGGACATCAGCGTGCGCATCTCGCGCAGCGTGAGGCCCGCCTCCTTGCCCATGAGGATGAGCGCGACCCGGGCCAGGTCGGACGCGTCGTAGGTCCGCCGGCCCGAGCCGTCGCGGGCGGGTTCGAGCAGGCCCATGGACTCCCAGTAGCGCAGGACGTGCGCCGGCAGCCCGAAGCGTTCCGCGAGCTCCCCGATCGTCAGCGCGGCGGTTGACTTCATGTACGGATTAACCCGCACGCTCGCGGTATGGACAAGCAGAGCTCGAACAAGGAGCTGGCCGTCACCCGCGTGGTGAACTCGTGCGTGCTGCTGGAGCTCGGCGGACGCGCCGTGCTCACCGACCCCTGGTTCACCGAGCGGTGGTGGCTGCGCCGGGGCGAACCGCTCGGGCTGCGGCCGGACGAGCTGCCGCCGCTCACCGCGATCATCGTCACCAACCTGGCCACCAACCACTGGGACCTGCGCGGTCTCCGCGCCCTGCCGCGCAAGGCCGAGACCCCGCTGTACGTGCCGACCGCCGGGATGGTCCGGCGGGCGCGCAGGCTGGGATTCGGCCGCGCGGAGCGCGTGCGCTGGGGGGAGACGCGCGAGATCGCGCCCGGACTGTCGATGGAGGTCGTCCAGGCCGGGCGGACGCTCGTGTGGCCGAACAACGCGTACGTGCTGAACGCGCCGGGCGGGCGCGTGTTCTTCGGCGGCGAGATCGCCGAGGTGTCCCTGCTGGAGCGGTACCGGGCGGGACGGCCGGAGACGGACGTCGCGCTCCTGCCCGTCAACGGCCTGCGGCCGCTGTTCGGGCCGCGCCTGGTCATGAGACCGGGCGACGCGGTGGCCGGGGCGTCCGTCCTCGGGGCGCGGGTGCTGGTGCCCGTCCACGAGGCGCACGGTCACGACCCGCTCTCATGGCTGTTCCGTCCAGACGGGACGGCGGCGGACGCGGTGCGCCTCGCCGCCGGAACGCCGGACGTCGCGGCCCTCCCGCCCGGCGAACGCCGCGACCTCCTCTGATCAGTGGGCTCCGGCGGTGCGGAGGAGGGTGGCCAGTGCGTGGTGGTCTTTGCGGAGGGCGTTCTGGAGGGGGGTGACGCCTTCGGCGTCGGGGAGGTCGAGGTCGGCGCCGGCGGTGATGAGAAGCTGGACAATTTGCTGGTACGCGGTGGAGCCGTCGCCGAGGATGACGGCCTCCAGGAGGGCCGTCCAGCCGAGGTCGTTGACGTGGTCGACGTTGATGCCGGTCTTCAGGACCTCGCGGACGTAGTCGACGTGGCCGCGCTCGCAGGCGGGGATGAGGGCGACGCCGCCGTAGCGGTTGGTCAGGGTCAGGTCGGGCTTGGCGGGGAGCAGGGCGTGCAGCATCGCGACGCTGCCGGTCACGCCGGTGACCAGGAAGGCGCTGGCGCGCTGGTCGTCCTGGGCGTCCGGGTTCGCGCCGGCGGCGACCAGGACCTTGGCGGCCTCGACGTGGTCGGCGGCGGACGCCAGCAGCAGCGGGGTGCGGCGGCGTCCGTCGCGGGTCTCGGTGTCGGCGCCGGAGGTCAGGGCGTCGCGGACGGCGGAAGCGTCGCCCTGGGAGGCGGCCTTCAGCAGGGTCTCGTCAGCAGGCATGGTTCGGGCTTTCTGGGTGCGGGAGGTGGCGAGGGCGCTGGGCGCGAGCGCGCCCAGCGCCCCGCGCCGGGAGATCATCATGCCGGGTGGTAGCCCAGGACCCTGAGCTGGTCCGGGGCCAGGCGGGACACGTTGTGGTCGTGGTCGGTGGACGCGTACTGGTGGATCGTCCAGGACGTCCAGGGCCTGGGCGCGGTGACCTTGCCCGCGTCCTTGCCGTAGTGCGCCACCCAGAGCGGGTAGTCGCCGAGGCCTTCACCGTACCGCTGGGCGAACGACCATGAACTGTAGAAGAACGGGCGGACGCCGGTCTGGTCGGTGACGCGCTTCAGCCACGTCCTCGCCCAGGCGTTGACCTGGTCGGTGGAGCGGCCGTCGGCGGCCTCGAGGTCGAGTACGAGCAGGTCGCCGTCCTTCAGGCCCTGGGCTTGGACGACCCGGACGAAGTGGTCGGCCTCCTGGACCGGGTCGTTGCCCGGGTGCCCGAAGTGGTAGGCGCCGCGCACCTTGCCGTTCTGCTCGAGGGCCTTCCAGGTGGACGCGAAGGAGCCGTCGTCCAGGGTCCTGCCCTCGGTGGCCTTGGCGATGCCGAAGGCGAGGCCGGCGTCGCTCCAGTCGACGCCGCGGTCGAAGGTCGACGTGTCGATGCCGTGCGGCAGTGAGGTCTCCGCCTGCGCGGGGAGGGCCAGGCCGAGTGCGGCCGCGGCCCCCGCCAGCGGCAGGGACAGGAGGGCGTGGATGCGTTTCATGGGTCCACGCTCGCCGCCCGGGAGCGGAACGGGTGCGTGCGATCGGCTGAACCTCGCGTCAACCGAACGGATGATGCCCTTCCGGGAGACCGATTTTTTCCGTTGTGGGCGGGGGATCCGCTGATTCGCAGGTAAGCGGGGCTTGACAGGAGAGTTAACGCTTTCCTAGCATCCGGGCATTGTTTGACAGGCACAGACGAAGACCATCCTGTCGGTGGCTTCGCCGTGCCCTCAAGCGCTGTCGTACCCCCCGACGGGCTGTACCCCGAAGGCAGGTCGTATGGCGCACCACCCCCTTGTTCGCGGCGTCAAAGACGTCGCAGCGCTCATCGACGGACATGGCAAGATCACCGGACGCGCCAAACTGGTGTGGATCCTGGTGTTCGGCGGCCTCTTCCTGGACGCCTACTCCAACGCCGCGCTGAGCGCGGGCCTGGCCCCGATGACCAAGCAGATGCACCTGAGCACCGACCAGGTGTCGATCCTGACGGCCACCGCCCCCGCGCTCGCCATCGTGTTCAACCCGGTCGGCGGCTGGCTGGCCAGCCGGATCGGCCGCGTCCCCCCGCTGTTGATCGCCAAGCTGTTCGCGCTCGGCGGGGCCCTGCTCGCCGCGTTCGCGGGCGACTTCACCACGGTCTGGATGGGCCGCGTCCTGGTGGGCGTCGCCTACGGCATCGACTTCGCGGTCGCGATGGCGCTGCTGGCCGAGTACACCCCGGCCAAGCTCGGCGGACGGCTCAACCTCTGGCAGGGCGTCTGGTACATCGCGACCACCGGCAACCTCGCCCTGACCCTGCTGTTCTTCAACCTCGACGCGGGCGCGGACATCTGGCGCTGGTCGGTCGGGTCCGCGGGCGTGTTCGCCCTCGTGCTCTTCCTGGGCCAGTTGAAGTTCCTGATCGAGAGCCCGTCCTGGCTGGCCAGCCGGGGACGGCTCGCCGACGCCGCCCGCAACCTCGGACGGCTCTACGGGATCAAGGCCGAGGCCGGTGAGCCCGAGAGCGGGGCGGACGCCGGGGGCGCTCCTCCGGCGGTCGGGTTCAAGCAGGCGGGCGTGCTGTTCCGCGGCAAGTACCTGCCCCGGACGATCCTGTCGTCGGTCATCTCGCTCGACCAGGCCATGCAGTACTTCGCGGTCGGCTGGTACCTGCCGGTGATCAGCCTGGCGATCTTCGGGCAGAGCTTCGAGAAGGCCACCGTCGGCTCGATGATCTTCAACGCGTTCGGCATCGCGGGCGGCCTGCTGTCGGCCTACGTCGGACGCCGGATCGGCCTGCGGCTGAGCTCGGCGGCCGGGTTCGCGATCGTCCTGGTCGTGCTCGTCGTCATGGGCCTGACCTTCGGGCACGTCCCGACCTGGTTCGCGTTCATCCTGCCGGTGCTGTTCATCTTCGCGCACTCGGCCGGACCCGGCGCGAACGGCAAGTCGATCGCCGCGCTGTCCTACCGCAGCGAGGTGCGCACGCTCGGCACCGGCGTGACCGGCATGATCGGCAGCTTCGGCAGCGTCGTGGGCCTCTACCTGTTCCCGCAGATCAAGGACAACCTCGGGCTCGGGCACACCTTCCTGGTCCTCGCCGTGGTGCCGCTCACCGGGCTCATCACCTGCCTGCTGATCAAGTGGGACCCGACCCGGGCCGGCGCCCGGGACGAGGAGGACCTCCCCGGCGCGGCCGTTCCCGCCCCCGCCGCGGGCTGATCCGGCCGTGCCCGCGCGGGCGCAGCCCGTCCGGCCCGCGCCGGACCGTCCGCGCGGGCACGCCGGTCCCCGTTCCCGGCCGTATCCGCGGGCCTAGGTGGGTATCTCGCGGTTCGTGAGCGTGTCCCACCCGTACAGCCCTGTCACGTAAGTCCCCGCCGGCCTGTCCGGGCCGGCGGGCCCACCCCACGAAGGAGGGGTCCGCACGATGACGCCGAGCATCACCCCCGTCCGGAACCGCGCGCCGCGGCGCCCGGGCGTGCTGGCCGTCGACGAGGGCACCACCGGGACCCGGGCGGGCGTCGTCCTGCAGGACGGCTCGGTGGCGCGCGTCGCCTACCGGCCGATCGGCGTGGACCACCCCGACCACGACTCGGTCGAGCAGGACGCCGCCGAGATCTGGACCGCGACCCTGGAGGTGTGCCGGGAGGCCCTGGCCGCCGCCCGCGCCGACGGCGTCGAGGTCACGGCCGTCGCGCTGTCCACCCAGCGCGCGACCGCCGTCCTCTGGGACCGGGAGACGGGCCGCCCGCTCGCCCCGGCCGTCGTCTGGCAGGACCGCCGCTACGCCGGGGACCTGCTCGCCCTGGAGGCCGACTGGGACGCCGACCTGCTCGACCGGACGGGCCGTCCCGTGGGCAGCCGGTCGCCGTTCCTCTGGGCGGCGCGGCAGATCGCCGGGAACCCGCGCGCCCGCGAGGCCGCCGCGGACGGCCGCCTGCTGTTCGGCACCGTCGACACCTGGCTCGCCTGGAACCTCACCGGCGGGAGGGCGTACGCCACGACGCCCACCAACGCCTGCTCCACCGGCGGCTACCTGCTGCGCGAGCACGCCTGGCACACCGCGTGGATCGAGCGCCTCGGCTTCCCCGTCGAGCTGCTGCCCGAGCTGCGCTCCGACGACGAGGTCCTGGGCGTGACCGACGAGGGCGTCCTCGGCCTGGCCGTGCCGATCGCGGCGTCCATGGGCGACCAGCACGCCGCCCTGATCGCGCTCGGCGGCCTCGCGGCGGGCGACGCCATGTGCATGTACGGCACCGGGACGTTCGCCGACGCCGCGACCGGCACCGACGTCCACCCGCCCGTCCCCGGCGCGGACGGCGTCCTCACCCACGTCGGACGGCGCGAGGGCGACACCACGCACTTCAGCCTCGAGGCGTACTGCTCCACGACCGGCTCGGCGCTCCGCTGGTTCTGCGAGGACCTCGGGTTCTTCCAGACCCCGGCGGAGATCAGCGAGCTGGCCGCGAAGGCGGACTCGTCCGGCGGGGCGTGGTTCGTGCCCGCCCTGGCCGGGGTCCGGACCCCGCGGTGGCGTCCGCGCGCGACGGCCGCGCTGTCCGGGCTGACCCTCGCGACCGGGCGCGCCCAGCTCGCGCGCGCGGTCCTGGAGGGCATCGCGCACTCGGTGTGCGACCTCGTGGACGGCGTGACCGCCACCACCGGGTCGCCGCTGCGGCGCATCCGGGTCGGCGGCGGCGTCGCGGGCAGCGACACGCTCATGCAGATCCAGGCCGACCTCATCGGGCTGCCGCTGGAGCGCGACGCCGACTCGGCGACCGCCAGCCTCCGCGGCACCGCCTACCTGGCCGGGGCCCGCCTGGGCCTCTGGCCGTCCCTGAAGACCATCGTGGAGGCGCAGCCGATCGGCCGCGTCTTCGAACCGGCGCTCGGCCCGGCGGAGCGCGACGGGAGGCGGGCCGAATGGCGGACCGTCCTCGCACCGCGCCTCGCCGGGGCCGCCGGCGAGCACCCGGCCGGCTGACGCGCCTCCCGAACAGCGTCCCCCGGCACCCGTGAACCACCAGGAGTTGATGTCGTGATCACCATGCCCGCCCGCAGGCCGAGCCGGAAGGCGGCGGCCACCCGAGCCCGCCCGCTGGCCCTGGACCGCGCGTCCACGCTGCGTCGGCTGGCCGGCGAACGCTTCGACCTGCTGGTGGTCGGCGGCGGCGTGACCGGCGCGTACACCGCGCTGGACGCCGTGTCGCGCGGGCTGAGGGTCGCGCTCGTGGAGAAGGACGACTTCGCGTCGGGCACCTCGTCCAAGTCGTCCAAGATGGTGCACGGCGGGCTCCGCTACATCGAGCAGGGCAACCTGGGACTCGTCCGGCACTCGCTGCTGGAGCGGCAGCGGTTCCGGAAGAACGCGCCGCACCTGGTGCACCGGCTGCCGTTCCTGTTCCCGCTGCTCAAGCAGGACGGCGTGCTCGACCCGCGGCTGGCCAAGGCGTTCGAGGGCCTGCTGTGGACCTACGACCTGCTCGGCGGCTGGCGGATCGGCAAGCTGCACCAGCGGCTGACGGTGAACGAGGTCCTGGCGCACGCGCCGACCCTGCGTGCCGGGCAGCTCACCGGCGGCCTGCTGTACTACGACAGCCGCGCCGACGACGCCCGGCTGACGCTGACGATCGTCCGGACGGCGGCGGCGCTCGGCGCGGCCGTCCTCAACGGGACGCGGGTCGAGAACGTCACCACGGACGCGGGCGGCCGGGTGACCGGCGCGCGCGTCGCCCCGGACGGCGGGGAGGAGTTCGAGATCCGCGCCTCGGCCGTCGTGAACGCGACGGGCGTGTGGTCCGACACGCTCGACGCGATGGCCCAGTCCGGCCACTCGCCGCAGGTCAGGCCCGCCAAGGGCGTCCACATCGTGGTGCCGTGGAGCAAGCTGCGCATCGACTGCACCGTGACCGTCCCGATCCCCGGGCGGGCCCGCCGCGCGACCTGCACCCGCTGGGGCGACGCGGTCGTCCTCGGGACGACCGACGAGGACTACCGGGGGTCGCTGGAGGACGTCCTGTGCACCAAGGAGGAGATGGACTTCCTCCTGGAGGGCGCGAACACCGCGTTCGACGTGCACCTGACCCCGGACGACGTCCTCGGCAGCATCGCCGGGCTGCGCCCGCTGGTCGGCGGCAAGGAGGGCGCGACGCTCGACATGAGCCGCGACCACCGGATCACCGTCGGCGCGGGCGGCATGGTCACCGTGACCGGTGGCAAGCTCACCACCAGCCGCCACATGGGCGAGCTGGTCGTGGACAAGGTCATGGAGGTGCTCGGCCGCAAGGGCCGCAGCCGCACCGTGAACCTGCCGCTGCTCGGCGGCGCGGGCTACGACGCCGAGGCGGTCGCCGCGTCCGGCGGGATCGCCGCGCACCTGGGCGAGCGGTTCGGCACCGAGGCGCGGTTCGTCCACGACCTGATCGCCGAGGACCCCTCGCTCGCCGAGCCGGTGATCCCCGGGATGCCCTACACGAAGGCCGAGGTCGTGTACGCGGCCCGCTGCGAGCTGGCCCGGTCGGTGGACGACGTGCTGTCCCGCCGCACCCGCGCCCGCCTGTTCGGCCGGGACGCGTCCGCCGAGGCCGCCCAGGTCGTCGGCGAGCTGCTCGGCGCCGAGCTCGGCCTCACCCCCCAGCAGATCGACGCGCAGGTCGCGGAGTACCGCGCCGCCGTCGCCCACGAGAAGTCCGTCCTGCTCGAAGGAGTCTCCGCATGATCAGCCGTCAGACGATCACCCATCCGTTCAACCGGGGCGACTACGTCGTGGGCGCGCCGTCCCCGTCCCGCTGGGCGAAGAACACCGCGATCGGCGACGGCCCGGCGGCGCTCCAGGGCGAGGTCGTGACCGTCCCCGAGGACGTCGTGGAGGCGCTGCGCGGGGTGGCGAAGGCCGTGCACACCTCCCGGGACGAGGTCGTGGCCCGCACCCGCGACTGGTGGGCCGGGTCCATGATCGGCGAGACCGAGGGCCGTCCCGCCACCCCGGACGCCGTGGTCGTGGAGGCCGCCGACGCCGACCAGGTCGCGGCCGTCCTGCGGATCTGCCACGAGAACGGCGTCCCGGTCACGCCGTCCGCCGGGCGCAGCAACGTCACCGGCGCGGCCCTGCCGGTGTTCGGCGGCGTCGTCCTGGACCTGTGCGCGCTCGACCAGATCACCTCCTTCGACGAGGAGTCGCTGATCGTCGACGTCCAGGCGGGCATGTTCGGCGACCTGTTCGAGAAGCGGCTCCAGGAGGAGTTCGGGGCGACGACCGGGCACTGGCCGTCGGCGTTCGCGATCTCCACGGTCGGCGGCTGGATCGCCTGCCGGGGCGCCGGGCAGCTGTCCACCCGCTACGGCAAGATCGAGGACATGGTCCTCGGCGTGGACGTCGTGCACGCCGACGGCACCCGCGCCACCTACGGCGACTACCCGCGCGCCGCCGTCGGCCCGGACCTGCGGCAGCTGTTCGTCGGGTCCGAGGGCACGCTCGGCGTGATCGTCTCGGCGCGGCTGCGCGTCCACCCGCTCCCCGAGTACGCCAACGCGCTGGCCTTCGGGTTCGCGACCTTCGCGGAGGGCCTGGACGCCTGCCGCAAGATCCTCCAGCGCGGCGCGACCCCGGCCGTCCTGCGCCTCTACGACACGCTGGAGAGCGGCGTCCACTTCGGTCACCCGGACACCAACCTGCTGCTCATCGCGGACGAGGGCGACCCGGAGCTGATCGACGCCGGGCTGCGGGTCAGCGACGCCGTCTGCCGCGAGACCGGCGGCACCGAGCTCGACGGCAAGGCCGTGTTCGAGCGCTGGCTGGACGAGCGGATGCTGGTCGGCAAGTCCGCCGACGGCTTCAAGCCCGGTCCGGGCTTCGTCGCCGACACCCTGGAGATGGCCGCGACCTGGACGGCCCTCCCGGCCGTGTACGACGACGTCGTCGCCGCGATCCAGGGCGTCCCGGGCACCCTCGCCGCGTCCGCGCACCAGTCCCACGCCTACACCGACGGCGCCTGCGTCTACTTCTCGCTGCGCGGCGACGTCGACCCGGACGAGCGCCGCGACTGGTACCGCGCCGTCTGGGACGCCGCCAACGGCGTCCTGATCCGGCACGGCAGCGCGATCAGCCACCACCACGGCTGCGGCCTCCTGCGCGGCCCCTACATGGAGGACGCCCTGGGAGCGGGTTTCGCGACGTTCAAGGCCGTCAAGGAGGCCCTGGACCCCGCCGGGATCCTCAACCCTGGCAAGCTGGGACTTCCCAGCCGTTTCGGCACGTCACCGCTGCACTGATGTGCTGACCGATACCCGCCACGGGGGCAGATGATGAACTCCAGCAGGCCGTCCGCGGCGTCCGCCGTCACCCGGATGCTGCCCCGCCTCGCCGCCTCGCTCCGCGAGGTGCCGGTGATCGCCTCGGTCGTCGGCACCCAGCGGGTGCGGGGTTTCATGGACGCCCCGGCGAACGTGTGCATCCTCGCGTCCGTCCCGGTCGGGCAGCTCGGCGGCGTCCTCGCCACGCTGCGCGGCGCCGAGAAGACCGTGTTCGTCAACGTGGACAGCTGCCCCGGTCTCGCCCAGGACCGGGGCGCGCTGGAGTTCCTGCGCGACAACGGCGCGCAGGGCGCGGTGAGCACCCGCCTCTCCCTGGTCGAGAAGGGGCACTCGCTCGACCTGCTGACGATGATGAAGGTCTTCGTCACCGACCGGTCCAACCTGCGGCGCAGCCTGGACGCGGTGGGCCGGGGCCGTCCCGACCTGGTCGAGATCATGCCCGCGCCGATCGTGGCGCGGCTCGACCCCGAGGCCAAGCGCCTGCTCAGCCCCTACGTCGCCGCCGGTTTCGTCGAGACCGAACGCGACGCCGCCGCCGCGCTCGCGCTCGGCGCGGCGGCCGTGGCCACCTCCGACCCCCGGCTCTGGCACCTGACCCGCGAACGGCTCACCGCCGGGACCGGGGCCGGGACCGGGGCCGCTCCAACGAAGAAAGGCACGTCATGAGCTTCGTCGTCGTCGCCCGCTACCTCGCCGCCCCCGGCGAGCGGGACGGCCTGCTCCCGCTCCTGGACGAGATGGCCCGCGAGTCCCGCAAGGAGCCCGGCAACCGCGCCTACCGCGCCCACCTCGGCGCCGAGGACGACCGCCTCGTCGTCCTGTACGAGGAGTACGACTCCGAGGACGCCTTCAAGGCGCACTGCGAGACCGAGCACTTCCAGCGGATCGTCCTCGGGCGGATCGTGCCGCGGCTGGAGAGCCGCGAGGTGTACCGGCTGAACCCGCTCGGGGAGGACTGATGCGGACGACCGCCGCCGTCCTGCGCGACGTCGCCCGGCCGCGTCCCTACTCGGGCAGCGCGCCGCTCGGGATCGAGGAGATCGAGCTCGGCGCGCCGCGCGGGGGAGAGGTGCTCGTCCGGATCGCCGCCGCCGGGCTGTGCCACTCCGACCTGTCGGTCGTGAACGGCGACCGCGTCCGGCCGCTGCCGATGGCGCTCGGACACGAGGCCGTCGGTGTCGTCGAGCAGGTCGGGCCGGGCGTGCGGGGGCTCACCGAGGGGCAGCACGTCTGCCTGGTGTTCGTGCCGAGCTGCGGACGCTGCAAGCGCTGCGACGAGGGCCGTCCGGCGCTCTGCGCGAACGCGGCGGCGGCGAACGGGGCGGGCGCGCTGCTGCACGGGCCGTCCCTGCTGCGGGACGCGTCGGGCGACCTCGTCCACCACCACCTGGGCGTCTCGGCGTTCGCGCGGCACGCGGTCGTCGCCGAGGAGTCGGCCGTGCCGATCCCGGACGACGTGCCGTTCGAGGTGGCCGCGCTGTTCGGCTGCGCCGTCCTGACCGGGGCGGGAGCGGTGGTGAACACGGCGTCGGTGCGTCCGGGCCAGTCGGTCGCGGTGTACGGGCTCGGCGGCGTCGGCCTGTCGGCCGTGCTCGGCGCGGTCGCGGCCGGGGCCTTCCCGATCATCGCCGTGGACCCGGTGCCCGCCAAGCGCGAGCTGGCCCTGCGGCTCGGCGCCCACCACGCCGTCGCGCCGGACGAGGCGCAGGCCGCGATCCGCGACCTCACCGGCGGCGGCGCGGACGTCGCCGTCGAGGCCGTCGGCGCCGCGCCCGTCATGGCGGACGCCCTGCGCGCCGTCGACCGCGGCGGCAGGGTCGTCTCCGTCGGCCTGCCCGCCCCGGACCGCACCCTGGACGCCGTCCAGGCCCTCGCGTTCGCCGGGGAGGGCAAGTCGCTGCTCGGCTCCTACATGGGCGACGCCGTCCCGCGCCGCGACATCCCGCGCTTCATCGACCTGTGGCGTGCGGGCCGCATGCCGGTCGACCTCCTGCACACCGGCAGCCTCCCGCTGGCCGACCTCAACGAGGCGCTGGAGTCCCTGGCCGCCGGGCAGGCCGTCCGGCAGCTCGTCCTGCCTTAGCCGTTCTCGGGCCGATCCGCCGTCCCGCGCCGTCCGGCGAACAGGGCGGCGGTGACGCACGCGGCGGCGAGCAGGATGCCGAACGCGACCGTCAGCGCGTGGGTGTAGCCGTGGACGGACGCGGCCCGCGCCGCGTTCGGGTGGCCCGCCAGGTACGCGGCCGCCGCACCGGACGCGAGCGTGTTCAGCAGTGCCGTGCCCAGCGCGGCCCCCAGTTGCTGGGCCGCGTTGTAGGCGGCGGCGCCCGCGCCGATGTCGTGTCCCTCCATGCCCGCCGTGGCGAGGCTCGCGGTCGGGGGCAGGACGCACCCGAGCCCCAGGCCGGTGAGGACGAGCGCGGGCAGCAGGTGCAGCGCGAACACGTGCGGGCCGTCCACGCTCAGGCGGGTCAGGATCAGCACCCCGGCGGCCGCCGCGAGCAGCCCGGGGACGACGAGCAGCGCGGGCGGGACGCGTCCGTGCAGCCGTCCGGCGAGGAGCGACGCCCCGGCCAGCGCGGCGACCGCGTTGACCAGCAGCGCCAGCCCGGCCTGGACGGGTGAGTATCCGAGCACGGCCTGGGTGTAGAAGCTCATGAACAGGTAGAAGCCGAACATCGCCACGAACAGCAGCGTGATCGCCACGAAGGCCGCGGCGCGCACCCGGTGCCGCAGCACCCGGAGCGGCAGCAGCGGCTGCGCCGCGCGGGACTCGACCGCGACGAACGCCAGCAGGAGCGCGACGCCGCCCGCCAGGAGGCCGGTGACCTCGGCGGACGCCCAGCCGCGGGTCTCGGCCTGCGCGAAGCCGTAGACCAGCGCGGCGAACCCGGACAGGCTGAGCAGCGCCCCGGCGACGTCCAGGCGGCCCCGGCCCGCGCCGAGCGCACGGTCCTTCGGGACGACCGCGACACCGGCCGCCGCCGCCAGCGCGAGCGGGACGTTCACGTACAGGCACCAGCGCCAGCTCGCGTACTCGGTCAGCAGGCCGCCCGCGATCAGGCCGACCGCCGACCCCGCCGCGCCGACCGCCGCGAACACCCCGAACGCCCGTCCGCGGTCCTTCGGATCGGTGAACGTCGTGGTCAGCAGCGCGAGCCCGGCGGGGGCCAGCAGCGCGGCGAACGCGCCCTGGACGGCGCGCGCCGCGAACAGTGTCCCGGGGTCGGGGGCCGCGCCGCCCAGGGCCGACGCGGCGGCGAAGCCGAGCAGGCCGGTCAGGAAGGCGCGGCGGTGGCCGAGGGCTCCGCTGACCCGTCCGCCGACCAGGAGGAGGCCGCCGAACGCGAGCGCGTAGGCGGTGACGGCCCACTGGCGGTCGCCGTCCGACATCCCGAGGGCGCGCTGCGCCGAGGGCAGCGCGATGTTCACGATCGTCCCGTCCAGCACCACCAGGAGCTGCGCGGCGCTGACCACCGCGAGCGTCCACCACACCCGCCGGGACGCCGTGACGGGGGGTTCTGCCTGCGTTCTCTCATCTCGAACATGCATGACCTCCATCGTCACGCTGAACGCGCCCCGGAGACTTCGGCCGCCCGGGCGCGGGCCGACCAGCGCGTCATGGCCGGCGACCCTCAACGCGCGGGGGAGGGCCCGGGTGCCCGGGGCGGGCGGCATACGAGGAGATGCGGGCGGGGGCCCGGCGGCGGAGCATGAGGGGTGGACCCGTCGCGGAGGGAGAGGCGATCGTGCCGATCATCGGTTCGCTGCGCAGACTCGTGCTGGCACCGTCCCTGGAGAAGGTGAGCTTCGCCGGGAGGGGGTTCCCGGTGTCGCCTTCGGAGGCGACCGAGCGGCTCGAGGCCATCCCGCAGGCGGTGGTGTGCGGCTTCGAATGGGGGATCGACCCGCGCAGCCAGTGGGAGCTGGAGCGCCGGCTCGCGCTCGTCGACGCCGAGCAGCGCGGGTTCGCCTACGAGGGCGCGACGATGGCCTGCGCCGTCCTCGACGCGATGGCCCCCCGGGGCGGGCACCGCACCCGGGACCTGCTGCTCGGGCCCGGACGCCCGCACATCTTCCTCGCCTACATCGGGATCGGGTTCGCGATGGCCCGGCTGCCGCGCGTCCTCTGGCGCAAGGTCGCCCCGGACCTGCCCCGGGACGGCGGCTACTACCCCGAGATGTCCTGGCTCGCCGTCGACGGCTACGGCTTCGACCTCGCCTACTTCGACACCGAACGCTGGATCGACAGGCAGGAACGCCCGGCCGCCTACGCCTGGGAGGGCGACGCGGGCTACTTCCCGCGTGCGGTGGACCAGGGGATCGGACGGGCGCTCTGGTTCGTCCGGGGCGGGAACCCCGGCGACGTCGCGGCGGCCGTCCGGGCGTTCGCGGCCGAGCGGCACGCCGACCTGTGGGCGGGCGTCGGGCTCGCCGCCACCTTCGCCGGGGGCACCGGCGACGCGGGCTACGCGACGCTGCGCCACGAGGCGGGCGACCACCGGACCGAGCTCGCGCAGGGCTCGGTGTTCGCGGTCAAGGCCCGGCACCACTCCGGCTTCGTCCCCGGGCACACCGGGGACGCCGTCGGACGCCTCGCCGGGCTGGACGTCGAGCGGGCCGTCCGGCTCGCCGACGACACGGCCGTCACGGGGGCCTCCGGCGGGTCCGCGCCCGCCTACGAACGGTGGCGGCAGAACGTCCAGGAGGGACTGGAGAAGGCGCGCGCCGCCGACTGACACCCTTTCTTTAGACGCGTTTTCTTTGAACGTGCCGGGACGGCCCGGAAACGGCTTTCGCCGTTTCCGGGCCCTTTCTCGTCCAGGGGCCCTCGGAGCACACGCGAAGTAGCCGCAGGGCCTGTGACACGGGCAGATTCGTAGCAGAGAAAGGCCCGACCGGGCACCGAAGCGGGGAGCACATCTTGGCGAATCAGTGGCGCAGGCTCCGCAGCCGGATTCTCACGCCGAAGAAGTCCGAGACGCATCTCGACGTCCGCGGTTTCCATGTGAAGAACCCTGAGGCGCGCGGCCTGCTGGAGACGATCGGCGCGACCTTCCTGGACGGTTACGCGGACGCGATGGAGGCCCCCTCGGCGGCGGCCGCGAAGGAACGGCTCGACCAGGTGCCGACGCGCTTCCGCGGGTTCGCCTACGAGGGCGCGACGATGGGGCTCGCCATGCTGGACGGGCTGCCGGGCGGCGGCCGCGGCCGGACCGAGGAGTTCCTCGCCGGCCCCGGCTCCCCGCACGTCTACATGGCCTATGTGGGGATCGGCTGGGCGATGGCCCGGCTGCCCCGGTTCCGCTGGCGGACGCTGCACGCGCCCGACCCGCTGCTGCGCTGGCTCGTGCTGGACGGCTACGGCTTCCACCAGGCGTACTTCCACACCGACCGGTACGTCCGCCAGCGGTTCCGCGAGGCGTCGTTCCCCTGGCCGCGCTCGGGACCGGACGGCTACCCGCTCCGGGTGATCGACCAGGGCATCGGCCGCGGGCTGTGGTTCGTGTGCGGCACCGACGCCGAACTGGTCGCCGACACCGTCGAGGGCTTCCCCGAGCATCGCCGCGCCGACCTGTACGGCGGCGTCGGCCTGGCCGCCACCTACGCGGGCGGCGTCGAGGAGAAGGAACTCGTCCGGCTCCGCGACCGCGCCGGGGCGCACCGGCCGATCCTCGCGCAGGGCAGCGCGTTCGGCGCCGAGGCCCGGCTCCGCGCCGACCTGATGGTGCCGCACGTGGGCCTGGCCACGCAGGTGTTCTGCGGGACGACCCCGGAGCGCGCCGCCATGGTCTGCGCCGAGCAGCTGCCGGACGACGCCGACCACCCGCCCCAGGGGCGGAACGGCCTCGTGCCCGCCTACGAGACGTGGCGGCAGCGCATCGCCGCCGAGTTCGCGTGAGCGCCGCCCGGACGGGCGCCCCCCGGACAGGCGGCGCCCGCAGCGGTGCCCATGACAGCGGTGCCCAGGACAGCGGTGCCCCCGACAGCGGTGTGCCGGACGAGCAGGGAGAACAGGGAATTCGGATGAGCAGGATCGCCGTCGTCGGCCTGGCGTGCCGGTACCCCGACGCCGCCTCGCCGCACGAGCTGTGGGAGAACGTCCTCGCCGGGCGGCGCGCCTTCCGGCGGCTGCCGGACGAGCGGATGCGGCTGGAGGACTACTGGGACCCGGACCCCGCCGCGCCGGACCGCTTCTACGCCCGCAACGCCGCCGTCATCGAGGGCTACGAGTTCGACCGCGTCGGCCACCGGATCGCCGGGAGCACCTACCGCTCCACCGACCTGACCCACTGGCTGGCGCTGGACATCGCGGGACGGGCGCTCGCCGACGCCGGCTTCCCCGAGGGCGAGGGCCTGCCGCGTGAGCGGACGGGCGTCATCGTCGGCAACACCCTCACCGGCGAGTTCGCCCGCGCGAACCTGATGCGGCTGCGCTGGCCGTACGTCCGCCGGACGCTCGCCGCCGCGCTGCGCGAGGAGGGCTGGGAGGACGACCGGCTCGGCTCGTTCCTGGCCGAGCTGGAGGAACGGTACAAGGAGCCGTTCCCGGCCATCGACGAGGACAGCCTCGCGGGCGGCCTGTCCAACACGATCGCGGGCCGCGTCTGCAACTACTTCGACCTCAAGGGCGGCGGCTACACCGTCGACGGCGCCTGCTCGTCCTCGCTGCTGTCGGTCGCGACCGGCTGCCGGTCGCTGCTGGAGGACGAGCTGGACGTCGTGGTCGCGGGCGGCGTGGACCTGTCCATCGACCCGTTCGAGATCATCGGGTTCGCCAAGACCGGCGCGCTCGCCCGCCGCGAGATGCGAGTGTACGACCGCGACTCCAACGGCTTCTGGCCGGGCGAGGGCTGCGGCATGGTCGTGCTGATGCGCGAGGACGACGCCCGCGCGCGGGGCCTGCGCGTCTACGCGACGGTCGCCGGGTGGGGCGTCTCGTCCGACGGCAAGGGCGGCATCACGCGGCCCGAGGTGAGCGGCTACCGGCTGGCGCTGCGGCGCGCGTACGAGCGGGCCGGGTTCGGCGTCGACACCGTCCCGCTGTTCGAGGGGCACGGCACGGGGACGGCGGTCGGCGACGTCACCGAGCTGACCGCGCTGTCCGAGGCGCGCGCCGAGGCCCGCCCGGACGCGCCGCGCGCCGCGATCGGCTCGATCAAGGGGATGATCGGGCACACCAAGGCGGCGGCCGGGGTCGCCGGGTTCATCAAGGCCGTCCTCGCCGTGGACGCCCAGGTGCTGCCGCCGAGCATCGGCTGCGTCGACCCGCATCCCGTCCTCACCGAGGACGGCGCGAGGCTGCGGACGCTCCGCAAGGCCGAACCGTGGCCGGAGAACACCCCGGTGCGCGCCGGGATCACCGCCATGGGCTTCGGCGGCATCAACACCCACATCGTCGTGGAGGGCGCGCCGGTCCGCGGATCCGGCCTGGACGCCACGACCCGCGCGCTCGCCGCGTCCCCGCAGGACGCCGAGCTGCTGCTGCTCGACGCCGGGAGCCCGGGCGAGCTGCGCGCCCGCGTCGCCGAGCTGGCCGACTGGGTGCCGTCCGTCGCCTACGGGCAGCTCGCCGACCTGGCCGACACGGCGCGGCGGCGGCTGGCCGGGCGTCCCTACCGGGCGGCGGTGATCGCGCCGTCGCCCGCCGAGGCCGAGCGCGGCCTGCGGCGGCTGCTGGACGCGCTGGACGCGGGCGAGACCTCGCTGCACGCGCCGAACGGCACCGCGTTCCTCGGCCACGTCACCCGGCCCGCCCGGGTCGGGTACCTGTTCCCCGGGCAGGGGTCGGGCCGGTCCACGACCGGCGGCGCGCTTCGCCGCCGGTTCGCCGAGGCGGACGAGGTCTACACCCGCGTCGGCCTCCCGGAGACCGGCGACATGACCGCGACCGAGGTCGCGCAGCCCCGCATCGCGACCGGCTCCCTCGCCGGGCTGCGGGTGCTGGCGGGCCTCGGCCTGCGCGCGGACGTCGCCGTCGGGCACAGCCTCGGCGAGATCACCGCGCTGCACTGGGCGGGCGCGGTCGGCGCGGACGCGCTGCC
>NZ_RFFG01000098.1 GCF_003696215.1 Actinomadura harenae
GACGCGGGCACGGCGGCCCCCGCCCCGGCGGCGCGGCCGCCGGGGCGGGCCCGGTCAGGACCGGCGCGGCACGGGCGCGAAGGGGCGTCGATGAGTCTTCTCGAGGTGACCGACCTCCAGGTCTCCTTCCACACCGCCGACGGCGAGGTCCACGCCGTGCGCGGGATGTCGTTCTCCGTGGACCGCGGCCGGACGCTCGGCATCGTCGGGGAGTCGGGGTCCGGCAAGAGCGTGTCCACGCAGACGCTGATGCGGCTGACCCCCGGCGCGCAGGTGTCCGGCACCGCCCTGTTCGAGGGCCAGGACCTGCTGACCGTCAGCGACGACCGGATGCGCGAGCTGCGCGGCGCCGAGATCGCGATGATCTTTCAGGACCCGCTGTCGAGCCTGCACCCCCTGTACAAGGTCGGCTGGCAGATCGAGGAGATGATCCGCGCCCACGACAAGCAGGTCTCCAAGGACCAGGCCCGCAAGCGCGCGGTGGAGATGCTCGGCCTGGTCGGCATCCCCAAGCCGGACCGCCGGGTCGACGACTACCCGCACCAGTTCTCCGGCGGCATGCGGCAGCGCGTGATGATCGCGATGGCGCTGGCGCTGAACCCCAAGCTGATCATCGCGGACGAGCCGACCACGGCCCTCGACGCGACCGTCCAGGCGCAGATCCTGGACCTGATGCGGCGGCTCCAGTCGGAGTTCGACACCGCCCTCATCATGATCACCCACGATCTCGGGGTGATCGCGGACATGGCCGACGACGTGCTGGTCATGTACGGCGGCAAGCCGGCCGAGCAGGCCGAGCGCCGCACCCTGTACTACCGGGGCCACCACCCCTACACGATGGGCCTGCTGCGGTCGGTGCCGACGGCGGCGGGCGGCGGCGAGCGGCTGCGGCCGATCCCCGGGCAGCCGCCGAGCCTGATCAACCTGCCGACGGGCTGCGTGTTCCACCCCCGCTGCGAGTTCGCGATGGACCGCTGCCGCGTCGACGAGCCCACCCTCGACCCGGCGGGCCCGCCGGAGGGCGCGGACGGCCACGACCCCTCGCACACCTCCGCCTGCTGGCTCCCGCACGACGCCGTCGGCCTCGGCGACGAGGCCCAGGCCCGGCGGCTCGCCGCCGCCGAGGCCGGCCGCAAGACCAGCGGCAAGACGAGTGGCAAGCCCCAGGGAAAGGGTGCCCCGTCCGCCGGGCGCCCCGAGCAGGGCACGGGCCCCGGCACCGGCCCGGCCTCGCAGGAGCCCGGAGAACCGGAGCCAGGGGAGCGGGGCCCGGACACCGGCCCCCAGGCGCAGGGCCCCGACGCGGGGCCGCAGGCGCAGGGCCCGGACGACGGTCCGCGAGGGGCGGGGCCGAAGGGGCCGGACGCGCCGGACGGAGGGAACACGTGACACAGGCGGGCGACCACGTGACACAGGCGGGCGAACCCGACGTGCTCGTGTCGGCGGAGGGCGTGTTCAAGCACTTCCCGATCCGGCAGGGCATCGTCTTCAAGAAGGAGGTCGCGCGCGTCCACGCCGTGGACGGCGTGGACCTGACCGTCCGGCGCGGGGAGACCCTCGGCATCGTCGGCGAGTCCGGCTGCGGCAAGTCGACCCTGGCGCGCTGCCTGGCGGCGCTGCACCCGGTCACCCGCGGCCGGATCGTGTTCGAGGGCGCCGACATCACCCGGCTCGGGGCGTCGGGGCTGAAGGCGTTCCGCCGCGACGTCCAGATGATCTTCCAGGATCCGTACGGGTCGCTGAACCCGCGCCGCCGCGTCGGCTCGATCATCGGCGACCCGTTCGCGATCCACGGCCTCGCGGACGGCGGCGAGCGCAAGACCCGCGTCCAGGAGCTGATGGAGCTCGTCGGCCTGAACCCTGAGCACTACAACCGGTTCCCCGCCGAGTTCTCCGGCGGGCAGCGGCAGCGCATCGGCATCGCCCGCGCGCTCGCGCTCAAACCCAAGCTGATCATCTGCGACGAGCCGGTGTCGGCGCTGGACGTGTCCATCCAGGCCCAGGTCATCAACCTGCTGAAGGACCTCCAGGACGAGCTGGGCCTGACCTACGTGTTCATCGCGCACGACCTGTCGGTCGTCCGGTACGTGTCGGACCGGGTCGCGGTCATGTACCTCGGCCGGATCGTGGAGAACGCGGCCGGGGCCGAGCTGTACGGCGGCCCCCGCCACCCGTACGCGGCGGCGCTGCTGTCGGCGGCGTCGATCGCCGACCCGGACGAGGCCGAGCGCGCGGAGCGGATCGTGCTGACCGGGGACGTGCCGTCCCCGATCGACCCGCCGTCCGGGTGCCGGTTCCATCCGCGCTGCCCGAAGGCGCAGGACCGCTGCGTCACCGACGACCCCGAGCTCGCCGCCCGCGAGGGCGACGCGGCCGACCACCTGACCGCCTGCCACTTCCCGGTGGGCCGCGGCGAGCACCTGGCGGGCCGGACCGCCGGCATCGCCCAGGTCTCCACCGAACCGGAGCTGCCGGAGGCGACCCCGTGACGAGCCTGTCCGAACTCGAACCCGAGATCGTCCCGCCGGACGTCGAGGAGCGGCGGGTCCGGGGCCGGTCGCCGCTGCAGCTGGCGTGGGCCCGGTTCCGCAACGACAAGGTCGCGCTGGTCTTCCTGGTGATCCTGGTGCTGATCGTGCTGTTCGCGCTGATGGCGCCGCTGTGGGCGTCCTGGACGGGCCATCCGTACGCGGCGACGTTCCCCAAGACCGGCCTGGACGTCAACGGGCAGCCGATCGGGCCGTCCAAGGACTTCTGGCTCGGCGCCGACCAGCTCGGCCGGGACGTCCTGGTCCGCGCCGCCTACGGGGCGCGGATCTCGCTGCTGGTCGGCATCGCCGCGTCGGCGCTCGCCTCGGTCGTCGGCGTCCTGGTCGGGACGCTCGCCGGGTACGTCGGCGGCGCGGTGGACGGGGTCCTGGCCCGGGTCATGGACATCACCCTCGCGCTGCCGTACCTGCTGATCGCGATCACCCTGGCGGTGACGTTCCAGGTGCAGTCGGTCGCGGGGAGCCTGACGATGACGATCGCGGTGATCGCGTTCTTCTCGTTCGCCGCGACGGGCCGGATCATCCGCGGCCAGGTCATGTCGATCAAGCAGAAGGAGTTCATCGAGGCGGCCCGGTCGCTGGGCGCCAACCGCTGGCGGATCATGGTCGTGGACGTGCTGCCGAACCTGGTCGCGCAGATCACGGTGCTGGCCTCGCTGCTGATCCCGACCTCGATCGTGTTCGAGTCGACGCTGTCGTTCCTCGGTGTCGGGGTGCGGCCGCCGATGCCGAGCTGGGGCGCGATGCTCGGCGAGGGCAGCGAGGTGTTCCAGACCGCCTGGTGGCTGCTGGTCGTCCCGGCCGTCCTGCTGCTGCTGACCACGCTGTCGTTCAACCTGCTCGGCGACGCGATCCGGGACGCGATGGACCCGCGCGGGGACCGCCAGGCCGGGGGGAAATGAGCCATGCTCCGTTACGTCATCCGCCGCCTGCTGTACGCGATCCTCGTGCTGTGGCTGGTGTCGACGCTGGTCTTCGTGTTCCTGCACCTGTCGCCGACGTCGGTGGAGCGGACGATCGGCGGTCCGCGCGCGTCCACCGAGACGCTGGAGCAGATCCGCCGGAACCTCGGCCTCGACAAGCCCGTGCTGGTGCAGTACTTCTCCTGGCTCGGGCACCTGCTGAAGGGTGATCTCGGCCAGTCGTACCTGAACGGCACGTCGGTCGCGTCGATCATCGCCAACCGGCTGCCGACGACGCTGTGGCTGGTCGCGGGCGCGGGGGTGATCTGGTTCGTCGGCGGCGTCGCGTCCGGCGTGTACTCGGCGACGCACCCGCGGTCGGGCACCGACCGGCTCATCACGGGGACCGTGCTGATCGGGCTGTCGCTGCCGTCGTTCGTGATGGCGCTGGTCCTGCTGTACGTCTTCTCCACCAAGCTGGGGGAGGCCGGTATCCACTTCTTCGAGGCGGGCCCGCCGCTGCAGGAGCACTTCTTCCAGCGGATGATCCTGCCGTGGATCGGCCTGGCGTTCCTCATGGTCGCGACGTACACGCGGCTGACCCGCGGTTCGATGCTGGACGTGCTGGGCGAGGACTACATCCGCACCGCGCGGTCGAAGGGCATCTCGGAACGCCGCGTGATCTACCGGCACGGCCTGCGGTCGGCGCTGACGCCGGTCGTGACGCAGTTCGGCATCGACATCGGCGCGCTGATCGGTTCGACGATCGTGATCGAGCGCGTGTTCGGCCTGCAGGGGGTCGGCCAGCTGGTCTACCAGTCGATCAACCTCGGCGACACCCCGGTGATCATCGGGGTGACGCTGATGGTGACGCTGTTCGTGGTGGTCGCGAACCTGATCGTCGACATCGGCTACTCGTTCCTGGATCCGCGCGTCCGGCTCTCCTGACCGGACGGACGCCCCGCCGACCCGGACGGCGAAGGGCGGCGCCCGCCCTGAGGCGGCGCCGCCCTTCGCCGTTCCTGCCCGTCGTCCCTGATCAGCTGTCGTGTCAGCGGCCGGCCGAGGCGTTCTGGGCCCAGCCCTGCCGGAGGAAGTCGAACCCGGCGGGCAGGGCGCGGGTCACGAAGTCCCAGTCGTGCTCGCCCGGCAGCACCTGCAGCGTCGCGGGGACGTGCGCGGCGTCCAGGAGCCGCTTGAACTGCTGGGAGCTGCCCTCGACGACGGGGTTCCCGTCGTCCTGGCCGACGGCCATGAAGATCCGGACCTGCTTGGCGGCGTCGAGGTGCCGGTCGGGGCTGTTGGCGGCCTCGAGGTCCTCACGTCCGCCGAACATGTGGTCGGGGTCGTCCACGCCGTAGTACCCGGCGAGCGACACGACCTGCCCGAACAGGTCGGGGTGGCGCAGGCCGAGGTTCAGCGCCCCGTACCCGCCCATGGAGAACCCGGCGATCGCGCGGTGCGCGGCGTCGCGCGGGCGGTCGCCCTCCACGGCCGGGATGACGGCCTTCAGCAGGCGCGTCTCGACCCGGTCGGACCCGTCGGCGGCGTCGGCCCACTCGGTGTCGTCGTGGTGGTCGCCGTTGCCGTCCGGGACGGCCAGGACGAACGGCTGCCCGCCCTTGGCGAGGTACTTCTTCAGCTCGTCGAACAGGCCGTCGTCCACCAGGGACTTGGGGTCGCCGGGCACGCCGTGCAGGAAGTACACGACCGGCAGCTTGGACGAGTCGGGCACCTTCGGCCGGTACACCACCAGGTCGCGCCCGGTCTTCTCGCCCGGCAGCCGCACCTTGGAGGTGTAGGCGCCGATGTGCGCGGGGAGGGCGGGCGGGGGTTCGTCGGGCTCGGCGGCGCCGTGCCCGGTGGCCAGGCCGTGCCGGACGCGGCCGACGCCGACCACGATCGTGGCGGTCAGCAGCAGCGCGACCAGGACGGCGAGGCCGCCGTGCGCCGCGCGGGGGAGCCCGCGGCGATCGGACGACTTGCGATGGCGTGCCATGGACTCGGTCGAACTCCGTTCCACCCGTTCGGGGGGCAGCGGGGACAGGGAGGACGGTCGGGACTATCTCGGTGTCAAGCTATCCGGAGCGCACGGATAAGGTTCAATCATGCGATCGTGGCCCGCTCCAGAAGTCCCCAGTCTCCCCGAACTCGGCCTGGCCGGCGCGGCCGGTGCGCTGCGGCTGCACGACACCGGCGCCGGGGAGGCGCGGCCCGCCGATCCGGGGCCGACCGCGCGGATGTACGTGTGCGGGATCACCCCCTACGACGCCACGCACCTGGGCCACGCCAACACCTACCTCGCGTTCGACCTGGTGAACCGGGTGTGGCGGGACCAGGGCCGCCGGGTCCACTACGTGCAGAATGCCACCGACATCGACGATCCGCTGCTGGAACGCGCGGAGCGGGACGGCCTGGACTGGCGGGATCTGGCCGACCGGGAGATCGAGCTGTTCCGCGAGGACATGACGGCCCTGCGGGTCCTGCCACCGGACCAGTACATCGGCGCGGTCGAGGCGATCCCGCTGGTGGTCAAGATGATCGAGGAGCTGCGGGCGCGGGACGCGGTGTACGAGGTCGACGGCGACCTGTACTTCCCGGTGGCGGCCGAGCCGGGGTTCGGAGAGGTCAGCGGCCTAGACCGCGACCGGATGCGGCCGCTGTTCGCCGAGCGCGGCGGCGACCCGGACCGTCCGGGCAAGCGCGACCCGCTGGACGCGCTGGTGTGGCTGGCGCAGCGTCCGGGCGAGCCGGGCTGGGACTCGCCGTTCGGGAAGGGCCGCCCGGGCTGGCACATCGAGTGTTCGGCGATCTCCGTCGAGCACCTCGGCATGGCGTTCGACGTGGAGGGCGGCGGCTCGGACCTGGCGTTCCCGCACCACGAGATGGGCGCGGCGCACGCGCAGGTCGCGACGGGCGAGCGCCCGCACGCGCGCGCGTACGTGCACGCGGGCATGGTCGGCCTGGACGGCGAGAAGATGTCCAAGTCGCGCGGGAACCTGGTGTTCGTGTCGACGCTGCGGCGCGGCGGCGCCGACCCGATGGCGATCCGCCTGGCGCTGCTCTCGCACCACTACCGCTCGGACTGGGAGTGGACCGGCGGCCAGCTCGACGACGCGACGACGCGGATCACGCGCTGGCGGGCCGCGGTGGCCGCGCCCGCCGGTCCGTCCGCCGGTGACGTGCTGGAGACCGTCCGCGAGCGCCTGAACGACGACCTGGACGCGCCGGGCGCGCTCGCCGCGGTCGACGCCTGGGCCGACGCGGCGCTGACCGGGACCGGCGGCGACACCGAGGCCCCCGCCCAGGTCCGCGCCCTCGTCGACGCGCTGCTGGGCGTCGAGCTGTAGAACGCCGGGAACGAGCCCCGTCCGGCATGCCCGGCGGGGCTCTTCTCATGCCGCCGGTTCCCGCCTGCTCCGCTGGGCGGCTCGGGCCTTGCGCGCGAGGCGGCGGCGGGAGCGCCACAGCAGGACGGGGACGCCCGCGCGGCGGAGGCGTCCGGGGACGAGCCGGTAGGAGAACGCGCCGGTGCGCAGCAGGATCCACAGGCAGCGGTCGCGGCGCGGCCCCCACGGCAGCCCGTACTGGACGCGGACGGGTTCGGGCAGCAGCCCGGTGGTGACGAACCGGTTGAGCCACAGGGCGGGGCCCAGCCAGCGGAGTTCGCGCGACCACAGGACGGCCCGCATGACCTCGCGTCCGGCGTCGGTGACCTCGAGCGAGGCGACCGTGTCCTCGAAGTAGCGGCGGAACCCGTCGCGGTCGGCGGGCTGGGCGTCCGGCGGGCAGCCGAGCACCTCGGCGACGTACCGGGCCTGCTCCACGTAGGCGGCGCCGAGGTCGCCACTGGGGGAGCGCAGGATCTCCTCGTAGACGTAGAGGGCGGCGTCGGTGAGGGTGGCGTTCACCCAGACCTGCAGGTCCGGGTCGTCGCCCGAGTAGCCGGGGCCGGTGATCCGGTGGTGGAGGCGGCGCAGGCCGCGGCCGAGCCGGCCCGCCTCCTCCTCGGTGCCGAACGCGACGACGGTGAGGAAGTCGAGCGTGCCGGTCAGCCGGTCGAGGGGCCGTTCCCGCAGGTCGCTGTGGTCGGCGACGCCCCGCGCGATCCGCGGGTGGGCGACCTGGAGGAGCAGCGCGCGGCCCGCGGCGAGCATCACGGCGGGTTCGGCGGCGAGCAGCCGCAGCGCGTCCCGGTCGCGGACGGCGGCGGCGGTGTCCGGGGAGCTCACGGGGGACTCCTTGCGCCCGGGGGAGAGGCGAACATCCGGTAAGTGAATGCTTGCGCAGGTCCGTCCGGGCCGCAAGCCCCCACCGCACGGCGAAGGCCCCACCGCACGGCGAAGGCCCTCGCCGACCGGTGGTCGGCGAGGGCCTCGACGGTGCTCTTCCGGATGCGCCCCGCGGGATCAGCCCGCGTCGCGACGGCGCAGGTACCGCTCGAACTCGCGGGCGATGGCGTCGCCGCTCGCCTCGGGCAGCTCGGTCGCGTCCTTCTGCTCCTCCAGCGTCCGGACGTACTCGGCGACCTCGGAGTCCTCCTCGGCGAGCTCGTTCACGCCGTTCTCCCAGGCCCGCGCCTCCTCGGGCAGCTCACCCAGGGGGACGGCCACGTCGAGCAGGTCCTCGACGCGGCGGAGCAGCGCGAGCGTCGCCTTCGGCGACGGCGGCTGCGCGACGTAGTGCGGCACCGCCGCCCACAGCGACACCGTCGGCAGCTCGGCCTTGGCGCAGGCGTCCTGGAGCACGCCGAGGATGCCGGTCGGCCCCTCGTAGCGCGCGGGCTCCAGATTGAGGTCGGTGACCATCGCCGCGTCGTTGGCCGCGCCCGTCACCGGAACGGGACGGGTGTGCGGGGCGTCGGCCAGCAGCGCCCCGAGGAGCACCACCTGCCGCGCGCCCAGCTCGTGGATCTTGTCGACGATCTCGCGGCAGAACGACCGCCACCGCATGTTCGGTTCGATGCCGTGGATCAGCACGGCGTCCCTCCCCGAGGGGAGGCGGGCCCGGGAGATCCGGGTGGTGGGCCAGGAGATGCTCCGCGTCTCGCCGTCGATCATCTCGACCATCGGCCGGGTGACCTGGAAGTCGTAGTAGTCGTCGGGGTCGAGTTCGGCGATCGGCGTCGCGTCCCAGACGCTCTCCAGGTGGGTGATCACCCCACTGGCCGCCTCACCGGCGTCGTTCCACCCTTCAAAGGCGGCCACGACGACCGGATCGACGAGGTCCGGAACGCCTTCAAGCTCGATCACGCGCTGCCTCCTTCCGACGCCCTGTACAGCGTCACCGGGGGACCGTCCATTCCCTGGGGTCGGGGGCCCCGCTCATGATCGGTGGCTGTCAGCCTACGTCCTGTCCCAGAACTACCCCACCCCTCGCCGCCCCAGACCTCGCCGGGGGTCGCCCGGCGGGCCCGGACGCGTCACGATCGGGTCACTTCCCGTCCGTGGTGTGCACGATCAGCACGTCCACGGGGGAGCGGTGCGAGAGGTTCGCCGGGACCGACCCGAGAATCCGCCCGGCGAGGCTGTTGAGGCCCCGGTTCCCGACGACGACGAGGTCGGCCTTGCGGTCACGGGCGATCCGGGCGATCACGTCGACCGCGTCGCCCTCCACGGCGATCTGGTCGACGTCGGTGGCGCCCTGCGCGACGGCGCGCTCGCGGGCGGCGCGCAGCGCGTCGTCGGCGGGGGTGGAGCCCTGCACCTTGTAGGCCAGGTCGCCGAGCTGGTCGGCGGCCGACAGCCGCTCCTTCTCGGGCATGGGGGTGAAGGCGGTCGCGAGCAGCAGCGTCGCGCCGGTGGCGGCGGCGAGCGCTGCGGCGCGGTCGACCGCGCGGAACGAGGTGTCCGATCCGTCGGTGCCGACGAGGATGGTCCGGTAGGCGCTCACGGCCGCTCCCTGCTGTCGTCGCCGGGGCGCGCGTCGCCCGCGGCGGTGGTCGTCCGGGCGAGCGCGGCCGGGGGCGCCCGCGCTCGTTACCCGTTGGTAGACACTGGGCGAACGTTAGCGTTCCGATCGCCCATCCGTCACGGGGACGGACGGTGGGGCGCGGTGTCCGGCCCGATAGGGTTGGTCCCTATGAGCACTCCCACCGCGGCTTCCCTGCGCCAGGCCCTGAAAGAACGCGTCGTCGTGGCCGACGGGGGCATGGGGACGATGCTCCAGGACGCCGGTCCCACGCTGGACGACTTCCAGGGGCACGAGGGCTGCAACGAGATCCTCAACGTGACGCGGCCCGACATCGTCCGGTCGGTCCACCGCGCCTACTTCGACGCGGGCGTCGACTGCGTCGAGACCAACACCTTCGGCGCCAACCTCGGCAACCTCGGCGAGTACGGCATCACCGACCGGATCTTCGAGCTGGCCGAGGCGGGCGCCCGGCTGGCCCGCGAGATCGCCGACGAGTACAGCACCCCCGACCGTCCCCGCTGGGTGATCGGCTCGGTCGGCCCGGGCACCAAGCTCCCCACCCTCGGGCACGTGCCGTTCGCCGAGCTCCGCGACGCCTACCAGCTGAACGCCGAGGGCCTGATCCAGGGCGGCGCGGACGCCATCCTCGTCGAGACCTGCCAGGACCTCCTCCAGGCGAAGGCCGCCCTGATCGGCGCCCGCCGCGCGATCGACGCAGCCGGCACCGAGACCGTCCTGATCGGCCAGGTCACCATCGAGCAGAACGGCGCGATGCTGATGGGCTCGGAGATCGGCGCGGCGCTGACGGCGCTCGAGCCGATGGGCCTGGACCTGATCGGCCTGAACTGCGCGACCGGCCCCGCCGAGATGAGCGAGCACCTGCGCTACCTGGCCCGCAACGCGCGGATCGGGCTGAGCTGCATGCCGAACGCGGGCCTTCCGGAACTGACGTCCGACGGCGCCCGCTACCCCCTGACCCCGGACGAGCTGGCCAACGCGCACGACACGTTCACCCGCGAGTTCGGGCTGTCGCTCGTCGGCGGCTGCTGCGGCACCACCCCCGAGCACCTGGCGAAGGTCGTCGAGCGGGTCCGCGGCCGCGAGGTCGCCGCCCGCCGCCCCCGGCACGAGGCGGGCGCGGCGTCGCTGTACCAGCACGTCCCGTTCCGGCAGGACACCTCCTACCTGGCGATCGGCGAGCGCACCAACGCCAACGGCTCCAAGGCCTTCCGCGAGGCCATGCTGGAGCGCCGCTGGGACGACTGCGTGAAGATCGCCCGCGACCAGGCCCGGGACGGCGCGCACATGCTCGACCTGTGCGTCGACTACGTCGGCCGGGACGGCGTCGCGGACATGAAGGAGCTGGCGTTCCGGTTCGCCACGGCGTCCACGCTGCCGATCGTCCTCGACTCCACCGAGGTCGACGTGATCGTCGCCGGCCTGGAGATGCTCGGCGGCCGCGCCGTGATCAACTCGGTGAACTTCGAGGACGGCGACGGCCCCGCCTCCCGGATGGCGCGGCTGATGCCCTCCGTCAAGGAGCACGGCGCGGGCGTCGTCGCGCTCACCATCGACGAGCAGGGCCAGGCCCGCACGGCCGACAAGAAGGTCGAGATCGCGTCCCGGCTCATCGACTACCTGACCTCCGAGTGGGGCATGGACGTCGGCGACATCATCATCGACGCCCTGACCTTCACGATCGGCACCGGCCAGGAGGAGTCCCGCCGGGACGCCGTCGAGACGATCGACGCGATCCGCGAGCTGAAGCGCCGCTACCCCGACGTCCAGACGACCCTCGGCCTGTCCAACGTGTCGTTCGGCCTGAACCCGGCCGCCCGCATCGTGCTGAACTCGGTGTTCCTCAACGAGTGCGCGGACGCCGGGCTCGACTCGGCGATCGTCCACGCGTCCAAGATCCTGCCGATGAACCGGATCCCGGAGGAGCAGCGGAAGGTCGCGCTCGACCTGGTCTACGACCGGCGCGGCGACGGCTACGACCCGCTGCACCGGTTCATGGAGCTGTTCGAGGGCGTCGACACCGCCGCGATGAAGGCCGACCGCGCCGCCGAGCTGGTCGCGCTGCCCCTGTGGGAGCGGCTCAAGCGCCGGATCGTCGACGGCGAGCTCGACGGCCTGAACGCCGACCTGGACGAGGCCCTCACCCAGCGGCCCGCCCTGGAGATCGTCAACGACGTCCTGCTGGACGGCATGAAGACGGTCGGCGAGCTGTTCGGCTCCGGCCAGATGCAGCTGCCGTTCGTGCTCCAGTCGGCCGAGGTGATGAAGACCGCGGTCGCCCACCTCGAGCCGCACATGGAGAAGCTCGAGGGCGACGGCGGCAAGGGCCGCATCGTCCTGGCGACGGTCAAGGGCGACGTCCACGACATCGGCAAGAACCTGGTCGACATCATCCTGTCCAACAACGGCTACGAGGTCGTGAACATCGGCATCAAGCAGCCGATGTCGGCGATCCTCGACGCCGCGCGGGAGAACCGCGCCGACGTGATCGGCATGTCCGGGCTGCTGGTGAAGTCCACGGTGATCATGAAGGAGAACCTGGAGGAGCTGAACAGCCGCGGCCTGGCCGAGACCTGGCCGGTGCTGCTCGGCGGCGCCGCCCTCACCCGCGCCTACGTCGAGCAGGACCTCGCGGAGCTGTTCGACGGCCAGGTCCGCTACGCCCGCGACGCGTTCGAGGGGCTGCGGCTCATGGACGCGTTCATGGCGGTCAAGCGCGGCGTGGACGGCGCCGCCCTCCCGCCGCTGCGCGAGCGCCGGGTCCGCAAGGGTGCGACGCTCAAGGTCACCGCGCCCGAGGACATGCCCGCCCGCTCCGACGTCGCCGCCGACAACCCTCTGCCGAAGACGCCGTTCCTCGGCGACCGGATCGTCAAGGGCATCGCGCTGGCCGACTACGCGGCGTTCCTGGACGAGCGCGCCACGTTCATGGGCCAGTGGGGCCTGAAGCCCGCGCGCGGCGGGGACGGGCCGTCCTACGAGGAGCTCGTCGAGACCGAGGGCCGTCCGCGGCTGCGGATGTGGCTCGACCGGATCCAGACCGAGGGCCTGATCGAGGCGGCCGTCGTGTACGGCTACTACCCGGCGGTGTCGGAGGGCGACGACCTGGTCATCCTCAACGAGGACGGCTCGGACCGGGAGCGGTTCACCTTCCCGCGCCAGCGCCGCGACCGGCACCTGTGCCTGGCCGACTTCTTCCGCTCCCGCGCGTCGGGGGAGACCGACGTGGCCGCGTTCCAGCTGGTCACGGTCGGGTCGAAGATCGCCGAGGCGACCGGGGAGCTGTTCGCCAAGAACGCCTACCGCGACTACCTCGAGCTGCACGGCCTGTCGGTGCAGCTCACCGAGGCGCTGATGGAGTACTGGCACACGCGGATCCGCGCGGAGATGGGCTTCGGCGGCGACGACGCCGACGACGTCGAGGACTTCTTCAAGCTCGGCTACCGGGGCGCCCGCTACTCCTTCGGCTACGCCGCCTGCCCGGACCTGGAGGACCGCACCAAGCTGGTGCGGATGCTCGAGCCGGAGCGGATCGGGGTCACGCTGTCGGAGGAGCTCCAGCTCGCCCCCGAGCAGTCGGCGGACGCGCTGGTCGTCCACCACCCCGAGGCGAAGTACTTCAACACCTGATCGGCCTGCCCCCACCGGGCCGCGCACCCGCGTGGCCCGGCGGGTGCGCCGCCTGACCTAACCTGGACGATCGAGGTCAAAGGAGGTCAGGCGGCGTGACACGGGGCGTACAGGACGATCCGCAGGCGGTGCTGTTCGACATGGACGGCACCCTCATCGACTCCGAGCGGCTGTGGTTCGAGGTCGAGACCGAGGTGATGGAGCTCCTCGGCGGCGTGTGGACGCACGCCGACCAGGAGAACCTGGTCGGGGGGAACCTGGCCGTCGCCTCCGCCTACATGGTGGAGCGGTCGGGCACGTCCGTCCCGCCCGGGGAGATCGGGCGGCGCCTGCTGGACGGCATGGTCGAGCGGATGCGCACGAACGTCCCGCTGCTGCCGGGCGCCAAGGAGCTGCTCACCGGGGTCCGCGCGGCGGGCCTGCCGACCGCGCTGGTCACCTCCAGCCACCGCGCGCTGCTCGAGCCCGCGCTGGACGGCATCGGCCGCGACCACTTCGACCTGACGCTGGCCGGGGACGAGGTGTCCCGGACCAAGCCCGACCCCGAGCCGTACCTGACGGCGTGCGCGCGGCTCGGCGTCGACCCGGTGCGCTGCGCGGTGCTCGAGGACTCCCCGAGCGGGCTGGCGGCGGCCGAGGCGGCGGGCTGCCGGACGGTCGCGGTGCCGGGCGTGATCGCGCTGGCCGAGGCCCCGGGCCGGACGGTCGTGGCGTCCCTCGCTGACGTGGACGTGCCGTTCCTGCGCTCCCTGTTCGCCTGACACGCGGCTTTCGCCCGAACTTGTCCCTCCGTTCGTCCGTGCGCCTTCGAACGGCTGAGCGACGCTCTCAGCCCCTCTCGGCCTCTCGGTCCCGCCCGGCGCCCGGACGGGCCGTCCGCCCCGGAGCGCCCTGGCGCGGGGGAGCGGAGGCGCACGCCGGGAGCGGCCCCGGGGGGAACCCTGACCGTCCTCCGGGACGGGTCACGCGTGAGGAGGAGGCATGATCGCGGGCAAACCGTTCGAGCGGAGGAGACTCATCCGCCGTCCGACGTGTGAGGATGGGAGCCGAGAACAGCACGTCCGAGCCTGGGGGCCGTCATGAGCGACGCAGCAATCTTCGCGATCAGCCTGGGGGTGACCCTTGTCGGGCTGGTCGCCAGCTGGGGGGTGTACCGGCGGAAGGGCGCGGCGTCCGGCGCGCGGGGAGCGGCGCTGTCGCTGATCCCGCTGGCCGCGTCCATGACCGGGGTGACCACGTTCCTGGCCGACCTGGTGTTCAGCCCCATGAAGTGGGCGGGCGTCGTGGTGGCCGGCCTGGCGGTCGTCCTGTACCTGGGGTCCGGTGCGGCCCTGAGCCGCCGTTCGGTGACCGAGGGTGAGGACGCCAAGTCCTCGCGGAAGGCGGCCAAGGGCCGCCAGGCGGGCGCGGGCAAGGCGCCCAAGGGCGCCGTCGGAGGCCCGGCGCCGACCGCGGGCGACCCGGATCTCGCCGAGATCGAGGACATCCTCCGCAACCGCGGGATCAAGTAGCCGGGCCGCGCGGGCCGGGCCCGGCCCGTCCCGGGCGCCCCCGGGCGCCCGCCCGCGCGGTGATCGGGTCCCGGTGCGGGGTGTGCCGGGTGGTGTCCGTGTGACCTGCGTGTTCACGGCGGAGTGCGGCTCCTGGGGGGCCGCGCTCCGCCGTTTTCACGTTCCCGCGGCCGAGACCGCGGATGATTCATCTCAAAACGGACTCGGTCCGATAAAGCTTGCCGGTCGGAGCCGTGTTCCGCTTGCTTGCACCCATGGGAGGAATCGTACGATCTGGGCACTTTCGTCCGATGTGTTGTCCATCTCACGTGTGCCCTAGATGACGACGAGATCACAAGTCAGATACGGGTACTGGCATCGGCGGCTTCACGGATGGACAGTCGTGGCCGAAGCACTAGTTTTCCCTCCAGCAAACGCGGTGTAACGGGCACGAACAGTGGACGATCTCCGCTGCCGCGCGGCACACGCCGCGGGCGTGTGGCCCATTAGTAGGAGGTACGGAGCGTGACCGCACCGATCGAGGCGACCGGGGCGCAACAGGAGGCCGAGCCCGAGGCCGTCCTGGCCGGCGTCGAAGGCAAGGCGATCCAGGGCCGCTCGCTCGGGCAGATCGCCTGGCTGCGGCTCAAGCGCGACAAGGTCGCACTGGGGGGCGGTGTCGTCATCGTCTTCCTGATCCTTCTGGCGATCTTCGGCCCGTTCCTGGTGGCGGACCCCCTGGCCTACCACCAGAACCTGGTCGACCCCACGTACAACCGTCCCACGGGCGGCATCTGGCACTCCGGCATCAGCGCCAAGCACTGGCTCGGCGTCGAGCCCGGCAGCGGCCGCGACATGCTCTCCCGGACCGTCTACGGAGCGCGGATCTCGCTGCTCGTGGCGTTCCTGGCCACCGTCCTCTCGGTGGTGATCGGGACGATCATGGGCATCACCGCCGGGTTCTTCGGCGGCTGGGTCGACACCGTCATCAGCCGGACGATGGACGTCTTCCTCGCCTTCCCCCTGCTGCTGTTCGCGATCGCCCTGGTCGGCGTCGTCGGCACCGGCTCGGCGTGGGGCCTGGAGGGCAACAACCTCCGCATCGGAGTGCTGATCTTCGTGATCGGCTTCTTCAACTGGCCGTACATCGGCCGCATCATCCGCGGGCAGACGCTGTCGCTGCGCGAGCGGGAGTTCGTGGACGCCGCCCGCAGCATGGGCGCCAAGCCCGGCTACATCCTGTTCAAGGAACTGCTGCCGAACCTGGTCGCGCCGATCCTGGTCTACTCGACCCTGCTGATCCCGACCAACATCCTGTTCGAGGCGGCGCTGTCGTTCCTCGGTGTCGGCATCAACCCGCCGACCCCGTCCTGGGGCGCGACGCTGTCGCTGGCCGTGCCGATCTACTCCGCGGACCCATGGTTCATGGTCGTGCCCGGCATGGCCATCTTCATCACCGTCCTGGCCTTCAACCTCCTCGGTGACGGGCTCCGGGACGCTCTCGACCCCCGGGCTAAGTGACACCGGGTTTTACCCTCAAGTGAAGGGGTGCGCCTGCACATGAAGAAGATCAGACCACTTGCGGCAGTCGCTGCCGGCCTGGTCGCCACCACAGGCCTCGCCGCCTGCGGCGGCGGCTCGGGGAGCACCAGTGACAAGGGCGCCGGCTACAACGCGGCCGTCGACAAGGTCATCAACACCTCGGACAAGAAGGGCGGGACGCTCCGTTTCGCCATCTCCGACGACTTCGACTCGCCGGACCCGGGTAACACGTACTACGCCTGGTCGCAGAACTTCGCGCGTCTGTACGGCCGTGGCCTGCTGACCTTCAAGCCGACCGCCGGCCCGGACAGCAACACGGTCATCCCGGACCTGGCTCAGGGCCCGGGTCAGACGCCGGACAACGGCAAGACCTGGACCTACAAGCTGCGCTCCGGCGTGAAGTTCGACGACGGCACCCCCGTCACGTCCAAGGACGTGAAGTACGCCGTCGAGCGCTCGAACTTCACCGACGAGCTCCAGCTGGGCCCGAAGTACTTCAAGGCCTACCTCCAGGACAACAGCACGCCGTACCGCGGTCCGTACAAGGACAAGAGCCCCGAGGGCCTGAAGTCCATCGAGACCCCGGACGACACGACCATCACCTTCAAGCTGTCGAAGCCGTTCGCGGAGTTCGACTACCTGGTGGCGATGGCCCAGACGATGCCGGTCCCGGCCGCCAAGGACACCGGTCTCAAGTACGAGCAGAAGATGGTCTCGTCCGGCCCGTACAAGGTCGACTCGTACGAGCGCGGCAAGTCGATGATCCTGTCCCGCAACCCCAACTGGGACCAGAGCACCGACCCGATCCGCAAGGCGCTGCCGGACCGGATCGAGCTGCAGCTCAAGCAGTCCGGTGACGACATCGACAACCGCCTCCTGGCCGGTTCGCTCGACATGGACGCCGCGGGCGTGGGCGTCCAGGCCGGTACGCAGGGCAAGCTGCTCACCGACCCGGCCAAGAAGGCCAACACCGACAACCCGCTGCAGGGCTACCTGCGGTTCGCGTCGCTGAACCTTCACGTCGCCCCGCTCGACAACGTCCACTGCCGCCGCGCCGTGCAGTACGCCACGGACAAGGTCGCCATGCAGTCCGCCTACGGCGGCCCGCTGGCCGGTGGTGACATCGCCACGACCATCCTGCCCCCGGGCACCGTCGGGTACACCAAGTTCGACAAGTACCCGCAGACCTACAAGCAGGGTGGCGGCCTGGACGACCAGACCATCGCCAAGGCCAAGGGCGAGCTGCAGCAGTGCGGCAAGCCGAACGGCTTCAAGACCAAGATCTCGGCCCGTTCCGACCGGCCGAAGGAAGTCGCCATGGCCCAGGCCATGCAGCAGGGTCTGAAGGCCGCCGGCATCGAGACCGAGATCGTGCAGTACCCGGCCGGTGACTACTTCAACAAGTACGTCGGCGCCCCCGAGTTCGTGCACAAGAACGGCGTCGGCATCATGCTGATGGCGTGGTCCGCCGACTGGCCCACGGGCTACGGCTTCCTCTCGCAGATCCTCGACGGCCGGGCGATCAAGCCCTCCGGCGGCAACAACCTGCCCGAGGAGAACAACCCCGCGATCAACAAGGCCTTCGACGAGGCGATCGGGAACACCGACAAGGACGCCCGCGCCAAGGTCTACGGCCAGATCGACCAGATGGCCATGGACGACGCCGTGGACATCCCGATCATCTACGCCAAGGCGCTGCTCTACCGTCCGCCGAACGTGACCAATGTCGGCATCACGTCGGGCTATGGCGGCCAGTACGACTACTTGAACATGGGTGTCAAGAAGTAGTAGCGGCCCCGCTACTCGAAGTTCCTGAAGGCAGGTGAAGGCGACGCCCGCCGACCGGAGGTGACCCACCGGTCAGCTCTGGTCGGCGGGCGGTGCCGCGCATTGTGTTCGCATATCTCATCAGACGCGTCATCGGGGCCGTCCTCATGCTGGTGATCGTCAGCATGGTGGTGTTCGGCATCTTCTTCGGGATCCCGAAGCTCGCCGGGCAGAGCAACGACCAGCTCGCCGCCTCCTTCGTCGGCAAGGCCCCCACAGCAGAGGCGATCGCCCAGACCAAGCACCGGCTCAACCTGGACAAGCCCATCTGGGTCCAGTACGGCAAGTGGGTCAAGGGCGTGGTCGTCGGACAGGAATTCAACAACGGTCCGTCCACGGAGCACTGCTCCTCGCCCTGCTTCGGCTACTCGTTCAAGAACAACCAGGCCGTCCTCCCGCAGCTCGAGGACCGCGCGCCGGCGACCCTGTCGCTCGCCGCGGGCGCCGCGGTGATCTGGCTGATCTCCGGTGTGTCGGTCGGTGTCCTGTCGGCGCTCAAGCGCGGAAGCATCTGGGACCGCGCGGCGATGATCATCGCCCTCGGCGGTGTGTCACTGCCGATCTACTTCACCGGCCTGGTCGCCCTGGCGTTGTTCTCCTACAAGCTCGGACTGGTTCCCGGCGGCGGCAGCTACGTGCCGTTCTCACAGAACCCCGGGACCTGGTTCCAGTCGCTGATCCTCCCGTGGATCACGCTGGCCTTCCTCTACGCGGCGACGTACGCGCGGCTCACCCGCGCCGGCATGCTGGAAACGCTCGGTGAGGACTACATCCGCACCGCGCGCGCCAAGGGCCTGCCGGAGCGGACCGTCATCACCAAGCACGCGCTGCGCTCCACCCTGACCCCCATCCTCACGATCTTCGGCATGGACCTCGGCCTCCTGCTCGGCGGCGCGGTGCTGACCGAGCACACGTTCGGCATCGCCGGACTCGGCCAGCTGTCCATCGACGGCATCACCGGGAACGACCTGCCCGTCGTCCTCGGCGTGACCCTGGTCGCCGCGCTGTTCATCGTGGTGGCGAACCTGATCGTGGACCTGCTGTACGCGGTCATCGACCCGAGAGTGAGGCTGGGCTGATGAGCGACGCCAAGCGTCCCGCCGAGACTCTTAACGGCGGCACCGCGGAAGTGGCGGCCGGCTCCGCGCCGTCCTCCGCGTTCCTGGAACTGCGCGACCTGAAGATCCACTTCCCGACCGACGACGGCCTGGTGAAGTCCGTCGACGGGCTGTCGTTCAAGCTGGAGCGCGGCAAGACCCTCGGCATCGTCGGCGAGTCCGGTTCGGGCAAGTCGGTGACCAGCCTCGGCGTCCTCGGCCTGCACAACCGGCGCAACGCCAAGGTCTCGGGCGAGATCTGGCTGGACGGCACCGAGCTGGTCTCCTCCTCGGAGGAGCAGGTCCGCAAGCTGCGCGGCCGGAAGATGGCGATGATCTTCCAGGACCCGCTGTCGGCGATGCACCCCTTCTACACCGTCGGCGCGCAGATCATCGAGGCGTACCGGGTGCATCACGACGTGTCCAAGAAGGTCGCGCGCAAGCACGCGATCGACATGCTCGGCCGCGTCGGCATCCCGAAGCCGGACCAGCGCGTGGACGACTACCCGCACCAGTTCTCCGGCGGCATGCGGCAGCGCGCGATGATCGCGATGGCGCTGTCCTGCGACCCGGAGCTGCTGATCGCCGACGAGCCGACCACCGCGCTCGACGTGACGGTGCAGGCGCAGATCCTGGACCTGATCCGGGACCTGCAGCAGGAGTTCAACTCCGCGATCATCATGATCACCCACGACCTGGGTGTGACCGCGGAGCTGAGCGACGACGTGCTGGTCATGTACGGCGGCCGGTGCATCGAGCGGGGCACCGCCAACGAGGTGTTCCACGAGCCGGAGCACCCCTACACCTGGGGCCTGCTCGGATCGATGCCGCGCCTGGACCGGCACCGCAGCGAGCGGCTCCTGCCGATCCCCGGATCTCCGCCCAGCCTGATCAACCTGCCGTCGGGGTGCGCCTTCAACCCGCGCTGCCCCTACAGCGACCAGACCGACGGGCTCAGCACGACCGAGCGGCCGGAACTGCGGGAGACCGCTCCCGGGCACGTGGTGGCCTGCCACCTGCACGCGGACCGGCGGCGGCAGATCTTCGCCGACGAGATCCGTCCGAAGCTGTGACCGCGCGCGTGGAGCACGCCGGAGCCGGACCGGCCCGGCGTGCCCTGCCCGTGGAGACCGGCGCACACCCGGGGGAGCCGCTCCCCCCTAGCAAGATCGCGGAGACATCGTGAGCACATCGCAGAGCCCGGCGGGCGCCGGGGACGCCGTGGCCGCGCCGGCCGCCACCGGCAAGACCGCGCGGAAGACGGGCGAGCCCCTGCTCGAAGTGACCGACCTGCGCAAGCACTTCCCGGTCACGGCCGGGCTGCTGCGCCGGCAGGTCGCCACCGTCAAGGCGGTCGACGGCGTGAGCTTCTCGGTCCGCAAGGGCGAGACGCTCGGCCTGGTGGGCGAGTCCGGCTGCGGCAAGACCACCACCGGCCGGATGATCATGAAGTTGCTCGAGTCCACGTCGGGGAAGATCTCCTTCGAGGGCCACGACATCACCAAGTACAACCAGGGCAAGATGCGCCCGCTCCGGCGGGACATCCAGATGATCTTCCAGGACCCGTACTCGTCGCTGAACCCGCGCAAGACGGTCGGCGCGATCGTCGGGGCCCCGTTCCACCTGCAGAACATCCAGACCGAGAACGGCGTCAAGAAGGCCGTGCAGGACCTGCTGGAGCTGGTCGGGCTCAGCCCCGAGCACTACAACCGGTACCCGCACGAGTTCTCCGGCGGCCAGCGGCAGCGCATCGGCATCGCCCGGACGCTGGCGCTCAAGCCGAAGCTGATCGTCGCCGACGAGCCGGTCTCGGCCCTGGACGTGTCGGTGCAGGCGCAGGTCGTGAACCTGCTGGAGGACCTCCAGGACGAGCTCGACCTCACCTACGTGGTGATCGCGCACGACCTGTCGGTCGTCCGGCACATCTCCGACCGGGTCGCGGTCATGTACCTCGGCAAGCTGGTCGAGATCGCCGACCGGGACGACCTGTACGAGCGTCCCATGCACCCCTACACCAACGCGCTGCTGTCCGCCGTGCCGGTCCCCGACCCCGCCCAGCGCGAGGGACGGGACCGGATCCGCCTGCAGGGCGACGTGCCGAGCCCCCTCGACCCGCCGCCCGCCTGCCGCTTCCACACCCGCTGCTGGAAGGCGCAGGACATCTGCAAGCAGGTCGAGCCGCCGCTCGTCGAGCTGTCGCCCGGCCACATGACCGCCTGCCACTTCCCGGAGAACACCACGGTGTCGGAGACCGACGTGGTCGCCAAGGCCGCGGTCTCCCCGGAGGGCGACTGACGGTCCGGGGACGGGACGATCGGGAGCTCGTCCCGTCCCGCACCGCCCCCCGGACACGGCGGGCGCGGCCCGAGCACCAAACCGAACGGCCCGTACGGATCCCCTCCGTACGGGCCGTTCGACTTCCCCACACCCCCGGCACCAGACCCTCACGCCCCGCACCGGGACCGTGCGCCGAAACGACGAATCCCGGCGCCAGGGCCTGGGGCCCTCACGCCGGGACGTCGCTCGTCCGCGGGGGATCAGTCGGTCGAGATGGCCTTCAGGACGTCCATCCGGCCGGCGCGCCACGCGGGCCACAGCGCCGCCAGGACGCCGATCACCGCCGCGACGACCAGGTAGGTCACCAGCGTCCCCACCGGCACCGACAGGACGTTCAGGCCCTCCTTGCGCAGCGCGTGCTGCAACGCGGCCCCGAACGCCACCCCGATGCCGATGCCGAGCACGGCGCCGAACACCGCGATCACCACCGACTCCGCGCGGATCATCCGCCGCAGCTGCCGGCGGCTGATCCCGATCGCGCGCAGCAGCCCGATCTCCCGGGTCCGCTCGATCACCGACAGCGCCAGCGTGTTGATCACACCCACCGCCGCGATGATCACCGACATGACCAGCAGGACCGTCAGGAACGTCACGAACCCGTCGACCTGCTTGCGCGCGTCGGCCTTCAGGCCCGCCTGGTCCTGCACCTTCACGTCCGGACGCGCCGACAGCGTCTGCTCCAGCGCGTGCTTGGTCGCCGCGTCCGCCTTGTGCGCCGTCACGATGATCACCTCGACGGACGGGTCCGCCGTGTGCGCCAGGTACGCGCTCTGCGAGAGGATCCGCGACCCGAGGAACTCGTTCTTCGCATAGACCCCCGACACCCGCAGCGTCTCGGTCCTCCCGTCCGGGAACAGCACCGGCACCGACGAACCCACCGACAGCGAGTTCTTCTTCGCCGTGTCCTCGTCGACCAGCATCCCGTCGCGGCCGAGCGTCCCCGACCCCGACACGAACTTCGCCCGGGTGCCGCTCAGCATCTGCGGCGTGTCACCCGCCGCGTACCGGACGCGCTTCCCGGAGACCTTCGCGTCCCCCGAGTACATCGCGCCCGCGTCCGTGACACCGCCGGTCGCCCTCACCTTCGCGACCAGGTCCGACGACAGGCCGCCCGCGCCGGTCGGCTCGATCACGTAGTCCGCGCCGAACTGCTTGTCGACCTGCGACTCCACCGACGACCGCATCGACGACCCGAGGACGTTCACCGCCGTGATCAGCGCAAGGCCGATCATCAGCGCGGACGCCGTCGCCGCCGTCCGCCGCGGGTTCCGCAGCGCGTTCTGCCGCGCCAGCCGGCCCGGCGTCCGCAGCAGCCGCGCGAACGGCCACCCCAGCACCTGCACCGCCGGCCTGCTGATCACCGGGGCGAGCAGCGCCACACCGAGGAACACCGCGAACGCGCCCGCGCCGACCGGCACCGCCGGGTTCGACACGTGCCCGAACAGGCCCAGCCCCATCAGCCCCGCGCCCGCCAGCGTCAGCAGCGACCCGAGCGCCATCCGGATCCGCATCGACCGCTGCGGCAGCGCCACGTCGTCCCGCATCGCCGCGACCGGCGGCACCTTCGCCGCGCGCCGCGCCGGGAAGTACGCCGACACGACCGTCACCACGATCCCGACCACATACGACCAGATCACCGGCGTCGCCGTGAACGTCAGCGCGCCGCCGCCGCCCGTCGTGGACTGCAGCAGCTCCGCCAGTCCCGCGCCGGCCGCCAGGCCCAGCGTCGACCCGACGAACCCGACCGCGACCGCCTCGCCGATCACCGCCCGCGTCACCTGCGACCGGGCCGCGCCGATCGCCCGCAGCAGCGCCAGCTCACGCGTCCGCTGCGCCACCAGCATCGAGAACGTGTTGAAGATGATGAACGCGCCCACGAAGATCGAGATCAGCGCGAACACCAGCAGGAACGTCCGGAAGAACCCCAGGAACGACGCGACCGACGACTTGTTCTCGTCCCGCAGCTTCGCGCCCGTCACCGCCTCCGTCCCGGACGGCAGCACCTTCGCGACCCGGTCCCGCAGCGCCGCCTCGTCCGGGCCGGTCGTCCCCATCCGGATCTCGCTGAAGTAGCCCGGCTTCATCAGCAGCCGCTGCGCCGTGGGCGTGTCGAACGCCACGAGCGTCGTGCCCATCATGTCGCCGATGTCGGCCGTGCCGACGAGGGTCACCTTCTGCGGCCCCGCCTTCACCAGGACCGTCACCGGGTCGCCCACGGCGTACCCGGCCTTCGACGCCGACTCCTTGTCGAGGACGACCTCACCGGCCGCCGCCGGGGCACGCCCCGCCACCATCCGCGCGATGCCGTCGCCGGTCCAGTTCGTCCCGAGCTGCGGCGGGCCGTTCTGACCCTTCCCGACGATCTTCCCGTCCTTGCCGACCAGCGCCGCGTACCCGTCGACGGTCCCCACCGGGTCCTTCACCCCGGGCACCGTCCGGACCTTCGCCAGCACCGACTGCGGCAGCGGCGGACGCGCCGAACCCGGGTCGCCCGAGTCGACGACCTTCACCGCGCGGACGTCCACCGCGACGTTCTTCCCGATCCGGTTGAACAGATCGTCGAACTTCTTGTTCATCGTGTCGGTGAACACCAGGGTCCCCGCCACGAACGCCACACCCAGGATCACCGCGACGGCCGTCAGAACCAGCCTGATCTTGTGCGCGGACAGGTTGCGCAGGGTCACCCGCGCCATCGGTACGGAGGTCATCGAGCCCCGACCCCCGGCAGCTCGAAGCCCTTCATCCGCTCCAGCACCCGCTCGGCCGTCGGCTGCTGCATCGTGTCCACGATCTGCCCGTCGGTCAGGAACAGCACCTGGTCGGCGTACGCCGCCGCCGACGGGTCGTGGGTGACCATCACGATCGTCTGCCCCATCTCCCGCACCGAGTCCCGCAGGAACGACAGGACCTCCGCGCCCGACCGCGAGTCCAGGTTCCCCGTCGGCTCGTCCGCGAAGATGATCTCCGGGCGGGACGCCAGCGCCCGCGCGCACGCCACCCGCTGCTGCTGACCGCCCGACAGCTCCGACGGACGGTGCTTCAGCCGCGGCCGCAGCCCCACCGTGTCGATCACCCGGTCCAGCCACGCCGGATCCGGACGCCGCCCCGCGATGTCCATCGGCAGCGTGATGTTCTCCAGCGCCGTCAGCGTCGGCACCAGGTTGAACGCCTGGAAGATGAACCCGATCTTGTCCCGGCGCAGCCGCGTCAGCTGCTTGTCCCGCAGGCTCGTCAGCTCGGTGTCCCCGATGAACACCTCACCCTCCGACACCGCGTCCAGCCCCGCCATGCAGTGCATCAGCGTCGACTTCCCCGACCCGGACGGCCCCATCACGGCGGTGAACCGCCCGCGCGGGATCCCCACCGTCACACCGTCGAGCGCGATCACACGGGCGTCACCCGACCCGTACACCTTGGAGATCCGGTGCCCCCGCGCGGCGAAGTCACCCGCCCCGGGCGCGGTCGCCGCGTCGCTTGTCGAGCGGGCGGAATCAGTCACGTGAACTCCTCCTGGATCAGCGGCGGAACCATCGACGGAACCCGCCGGGTACGGACCGGTGGAAAGGTGATCCGGCCCACACGAAACAGTAGAAGTCGCGGCGTCGCTGAGGATGACCCGAGGGAACGGACTTTCGACTCCACCCTTGGCAGGAGACATCCGCCCGCCATCGTCCGTGGGGAGTAGGCCACCCTGAGAACCACCCAGGGGAAACAGATCAGGGACGCCGCAGAGCCACCACGCCACCACGAAACGGACGCCCGGCCCTCACCCGGCCCGGACCGGCCCCGTCAGACCGCAGTGCCCCCACCGTCGACCCGCGGTGCCACCCCCACCGTCGACCCGCAGTGCCACCCCTGGAAACAGAACGTCCTGGCGCCGCCGACCGGCACCAGGACATAGAACGTCTGCGAGGGCCTACTGCTGGCCCGGGCGGCTCATCCCCGTCTCATACGCGTACACCACGGCCTGCACCCGGTCCCGCAACCCCAGCTTCGCCAGGACGTTCCCCACGTGCGTCTTCACCGTCGTCTCGCTCACCACCAGATCGGCGGCGATCTCCGCGTTCGACTGCCCCCGCGCCACGTGCGACAGCACCTCGCGCTCCCGCTCCGTCAACGTGTCCAGCCCCGGAGGCGGAGACGCGTCCCGCACCGCCGGCAACCGCGTCGCGAACCGGTCCAGCAACCGCCGCGTCACACTCGGCGCCACGATCGCGTCACCCGCCGCCACGATCCGGATCGCCTGCACCAGATCCTCCGGCGGCGAGTCCTTCAGCAGGAACCCGCTCGCCCCCGCCCGCACCGCCTCGATCACGTACTCGTCCAGATCGAACGTCGTCAGGATCAGCACCCGCGGATCATGCGACGCCGCCCCGTCCCGGATGATCCGCCGCGTCGCCTCGATCCCGTCGACACCCGGCATCCGGATGTCCATCAGCACCACGTCCGGCAGCAGCGACCGCGTCAGCTCCACCGCCGCCGCGCCGTCCCCCGCCTCACCCACCACCGCGAGATCGGGCTCCGCCTCCAGGATCAGCCGGAACCCCGTCCGCAGCAACGGCTGGTCGTCCACCAGCAGCACCCGTACCGTGCTCACGCCGCCACCGTCCCGTTCATCCGCCCACTCCACGATCCACCGGCCACCCTACGCGCCGTCACGCCGACAACGGGAACCGGGCCCGCACACCGAAACCCCCGCCGACCCGCGGCCCGATCCGCAACTCGCCCCCGTACAACGCCACCCGCTCGTACATCCCCACCAGCCCATGCCCCGGCTTGTCCCCACTGTCCGCCACGATCGTCGCCGTCCCACGCCCGTCGTCCTCGATCTCCACCGTCAGATCCTCCGCCGTGTACCGCAACCGCACCCACGCCCGCGCCTGCGGACCCGCGTGCTTCAACGTGTTCGTCAACGCCTCCTGGATCAACCGGAACGCCGCCACGTCCACCCCCGGCGACGGCGTCCGCGCCTCACCCTCGATCCACAACTGCACCGACAGGCCCGTCTCCCGCACATGGTCCAGCAACCCGCCCAGATCACCCAGCCCCGGCTGCGGCGCCAGCTCACCCCGCGCCAGCTCGTCCCGCTCGGTCCGCAGCACCCCCACGATCCGCCGCATCTCGCTCAGCGCCGTCCGCCCGACCTCCTCGATCGTGGACATCGCCTCCCGCGCGCCCCCCGGATCCCGGTCGATGATCCGCCGCGCCGCGCCCGCCTGCACCGTCATCACGCTCACATGGTGCGCCACCACGTCGTGCAGCTCCCGCGCGATCCTGGACCGCTCCTCGATCCGCGCCGCCCGCGCGTCCGACCCGCGCGCCCGCTCCAACCGCGCCGCCCGGTCCTCCAGCTCCGTGAAGTACGCCCGCCGCATCCGCAGATTCCGGCCCAGCACCCACACCCCGACCAGCAGCGCGTTGTTCGTCAGGAACTCCAGCAGCGTCGGATGCACCGGGAACGACCACATCAGCGCGTTGAACCCCGCCAACGCCGCCACACCGCCCAGCGCGCTGTGCGCCAGCGCCCGGTGCGCCGCCACGCTGTACACCGCGACCATGAACGCCACGAGATCGGGAATCGACGGCACGTAGTCCCACACCGACAGCAGGAACTCACCGGCCAGCACGATCCACAACGTCGTCAGCGGATACCGCTGCCGCAGCACCAGCGACAACGTCACCGCCACCACCGTCACCGCCTGCCGCGGATCCGGCGCGGCGAACAGCCGCGCCTCCTCCAGCGAACGGTCCGACAGGAACAGCTCCGGAAGCCCCACCGCCAGCAGAGCGAGCGCCAGGACGGCGTCGGCCGCCTGAGGCCGAGCCGCCAACCAGGCACGGAAGGTCCGCAGACCACGGATGCGGGGTGACACGCCTCAACCCTAGGAGGTCACACCAGGTCCCTTGCCCTCCTGAGCGCGGATCCGCACTCCTCCCCAAGAAGGAGACACCGGCCCACCCGCGCGGTACGCCGGGCTCAGAACCCGGTCACGGAAAGGTGCTCAGGGCTCTCGGAGATCACCTGCGGGGGCTCAGAGATCGTCGAGACCCCGCGACGGCTCCGGCACCACCACGTCCCGCCGCGCCACCGGCGCCGTCGGCAGAGGCGGTGGCGTCCCCCCGAACTCCGGGCACCGCTGCCGATGATCACACCAGTCGCACAACCTCGACGGACGCGGACGCCACTCGCCCGACTCCGTCGCCCGCCGGATCGCCAGCCACAGCGCCTCCACCTTCCGCTGCGTCGCCCGCAGATCCGCCTCGTCCGGCGCGTACCGCAGGACCTCACCGTTCTTCAGGTACATCAACTGCAGCAACCGCGGCACCTCGCCCCGCAGCCGCCACAGCACCAGCGCGTAGAACTTCATCTGGAACAACGCCCGCGCCTCGAACTCCGCCCGCGGCGCCGACCCCGTCTTGTAGTCCACGACCCGGATCTCACCCGTCGGCGCCACGTCCAGCCGGTCGATGTACCCCCGCAGCCGCAACCCCGAATCCAGCACCGTCTCCACGAACAGCTCACGCTCGGCCGGCTCGAGCCGCCGCGGATCCTCCAGCGAGAAGTACGACTCCACCATCCGCCGCGCCTCCGCCAGCCAGCCCTCCCGCTCGGCGTCGCCCTCCGCGTCCGCCTCGAACAGGGACACCAGCTCCGGCTTCTCCTCGCACAGCCGCTCCCACTCCGGGCCCAGCAGCTCCAGCGCCGCCGCCGGGGTCCGCCCCGCCGTCGGCAGGTCGTACAGCCGCTCCAGGACGGCGTGCACCAGCGTCCCCCGCACCGCCGCCGGGGACGGCTTCTCCGGAATCCGGTCGATCACCCGGAACCGGTACAGCAGCGGACACGTCATGAAATCGCCCGCCCGGGACGGCGACAGCGACCCCGTCACCTCCGGATCGACCGCCCCCGCCGGCCCCTCCACCACAGCCGCAGGCCCCTCCGCCACGGCCACCGGCCCGTCCGTGGACGCCACCGGCGCACCGCCCGAAACCCCCTCGGAAGGCACACCCGGCCCGCCCTCCCCAGCCGCCCCCGGCACAGCCCCGTCAGCCGCCCCCGCCGCGCTCGCCGTCTCGCTCCCGGCCCCGGTCGTCGTCATGCCCAGCAAGCGTAGGCGACCCCGCCGACGAAATCCCGCACCGGCCGCGGGAGCAGAACCCCCGCTCCGGGGCCGTAGCATCGAGAACGTGACTGACAGCGCACCCGTGACCGACGGCGGCAGCGGCCCCACCGGCTCCGGACCCTCCGGAGACCCCACCGAGCGCCCCACCGGCGCCCCGGCCGGCGGCCCCAGCGCCCCCGGCGACCCCGGCGGCGCCCCCGACCCCACCGGCCC
>NZ_RFFG01000099.1 GCF_003696215.1 Actinomadura harenae
TCCGTCCGCGTTTCCGCGGCCTTCGCTCCGTGGCGACTCTCTTACTTTATCAGTTCCGGCCGGCTTGTCAATTTCCGGCTGATTCTGATTTCCGCACTTCCCGTCCGCTTTCGCGGCCGTTCCCTGCGGCCCTTCTATTTCACCAGACCGGCGCCGATTCGCAAAATCGAGCCTTTCTGACGCCATCAGGACATGCGGGCACGACGAATCGGATCCGCATGATCAGTGATGGTCGCGCACACCGGGCCGGCCACCGCTCAGCGGCGTCCTGCATCCCTCAAGGCGCGAGGAGTGACACTACCCGACGGGTGGAGTGCCTGCAACTCGATTGCGGAGGAGCGGTGGGCGTGCGGGTTCCTGGTCAGGTGACCGGTTGCTCACTACGCTCGGAGACGTCCGGACAGAACGAGATTCGGGTGGCGGCATGGGTGCTCCGCACGACGTGGTGATCATTGGCAGCGGGTTCGGCGGGATCGGGATGGCGATCCGGCTGCGGCAGGCCGGCGTTGTGGACCTGGTGGTGCTGGAGAAGGCCGGCGGGCTCGGTGGGACGTGGCGGGACAACACGTATCCGGGGGCGGCGTGCGACGTGCCGTCCCATCTGTACTCGTTCTCGTTCGAGCGGAAGACGGACTGGAGCCGCAGGTTCCCGCCGCAGGAGGAGATCCTCGGATACCTGTGGCACTGCGCGCGCAAGTACGAGGTGCTCCCCCGGATCCGGTTCGGGACGGAGGTGACCGGGGCGGAGTGGGACGAGGCGGAGAGCGCCTGGCGGGTGTCCACCTCGTCCGGGGTGGTCGCCGCGCGGGTGCTCGTCTCGGCGTGCGGGCAGCTGAACCGGGCCGTCCTGCCGGAGATCGAGGGGCGGGACTCGTTCGCGGGGGCGGCGTTCCACTCGTCCCGGTGGGATCACGGGGTGGATCTGCGCGGGAAGCGGGTCGCCGTGGTGGGGACGGGGGCCAGCGCGATCCAGATCGTCCCGGAGCTGGCGAGGGCGGCGGGGCGGCTGCACGTGTTCCAGCGGTCGGCGCCGTATGTGATCTCCAAGCCGGATCGTCCGTACCGGACGTGGGAGAAGGGTGTCCTGCGGGCGGTGCCCGGGGCCTACGCGGTGAGCCGGGCGCGGATTTATGCGCAGTTCGAGGCGCGGGCGCTGGGGTTCGTGAAGTATCCGAAGTTGATGGGCCTGATGGCTTGGCGGTTCCGGAAGTCGCTGGGGCAGGGGGTTCAGGACGCGGAGCTGCGGGAGCGGCTGCGTCCGGACTATCCGATGGGGTGCAAGCGGATCCTGCTGTCGGACGACTACTACCCCGCGTTCGGGGAGCCGCACGTCGAGCTGGTGACCGAGGCCGTCGCGCGGATCACGGCGGACGGGGTGGTCACGGCCGATGGGCGCGCTCGGGAGGTGGACGCGATCGTGTACGCCACCGGGTTCGCCTCCACCGACTTCCTGGCGCCGATGAAGATCGTCGGACGGGGCGGGCGGGAGCTGGGCGAGGCGTGGCGGGACGGCGGGGCGTCCGCGCATCTGGGCATCACGGTCAGCGGGTTCCCGAACCTGTTCCTGCTCTACGGGCCGTACACCAACCTGGGCCACAACTCGATCATCTACATGCTGGAGTCGCAGTTCCGGTACGTGGTCGGGTGCGTGGAGGCGATGCGGCGGGCGGGGCTGGACTGGATCGAGGTGCGTCCGGACGTCCAGGACGCGTTCGACCGGAGGATGCAGGAGCTGCTGCGGGCGACCGTCTGGAACAGCGGCTGCCGGTCCTGGTACATGACGGAGGACGGGCGGATCGTCAACAACTGGCCGGGGTTCACGTTCGCGTACCGGAACGCGACACGCCGTCCGGCCCCCGGGGACTTCCTGCGAGGGCGGAAGGGCGAGGGGCCGCGCCGGGAACGCGGGAACCGGACGGCCTAGGCTCGCAGGCATGCCGACTGCTCTGATCACTGGTGCGACCGCGGGCCTGGGCGCGGCGTTCGCCCGCCGCCTGGCCTCCGACGGATTCGATCTGGTTCTGCTCGCCCGCGACGCGAAGCGCCTGGACACGCGCGCGCACGAGTTGCGCGACAGGTACGGCGTCCAGGTCGAGACGCTGTCCGCCGACCTGTCCACCGACGAGGGCGTCGGAAAGGCGGAGGAGCGGCTGCGCGAGGGCGTGGACCTGCTCGTCAACAACGCCGGGTTCGGCAACCAGGGCGCGTTCCTGGACGCCCCGATCGCGGACGAGCTGACGATGCTGAAGGTGCACTGCGAGGCGGTGCTGCGGCTGACGTCCGCGGCGCTGCCGGGGATGCTGGAGCGGGGGCACGGCGGGGTCGTCAACGTCTCGTCGGTGGCGGCGTTCGCGACGCGGGGCACCTACGGCGCGTCCAAGGCGTGGGTGGTGTCGTTCTCGCAGGCCGCGGCGTCCGAGATCGCGGGGCGTCCCGGCGCGGAGCGGGTGCGGGTCATGGCGCTGTGCCCGGGGTTCGTGCACACCGAGTTCCACCAGCGCGCCGGGATGGACGTGTCGCGGATCCCCGGGTTCATGTGGCTCGACCAGGACAGGGTCGTCGACGACGCGTTGCGGGACCTGCGGCGGGGCGTCGAGGTCAGCATCCCGGGGGCGCGGTACAAGGCGATCGTGACGCTGAGCCGGGCGGTTCCGCCGTCGCTGGTCCGGCGGATCTCCCGCGCCGGGCGCAACTGGAAGTAGGCCGCCGGGCCGCCGTCCACACGGACGGATCGGGGGCGTAATGCGGGCAGAGCGGACGATAGGACGCGTCGGGACGCTCCCGGGATGACACAAGTGTCGCCGGAATTCGCCTGAGGGATTGTCAGGGAATGGGCGGACACGGAAGGGTGTCGTCCCGACTCCCCCGCCGCCCCGCCCCCGAAAGGTCCCGCCGATGGGCCACGACCTCGGATACGCAGCGCTCGCCCTGCTCGCGACCAGCACGTACTACGTCGCTTTTGTGGTCTTCCGGACGGCTGCCGGGCGAATGCCGCCCTTGCGGGGCAGCCGTCCGTTTCATGTGGCCTGGACGATGTTGACCGATCCGGTGTGGTTCGGCGGCGGGCTGCTGCTGTTCGCGGGGCTGGCCGGCGAGGTGGTGGCGTTCGAGGAGCTGCCGCTCGCGGTGGCGCAGCCGGCGTTCGCCGTCAGCCTCGTCCTGCTGGTGGTCTACGCGGTGGCGGTGCTCGGCGAGCGGATGACCCGGCGCGAGTGGACGAGCGTGGCGCTGTTCGTGGCCGCGACGGTGCTGGTCGGGCTGTCGGCCGGGGAGGGGGCGGCGCCGGCGGCGGCCGGGCGGGGGTGGCGGCACACCCTCGCCGACCCGTGGCCGATGGTCGCGGTGACGGTCCCGGCGCTGCTGGTCGCGGGGCTGGTGTGGCTGGTCGGGGACCGGCGGGCGGGCGGACGGCACGCGCGGCGGCTGGCCGGGGTCGCGTACGGGATCGGGGCGGGCGCGTGCGCCGGGCTGGCCGAGGCGGGCATCCGGGGCATGGCGCTGGTGTACGAGGACTCGCGGCATGACGTCCTGGCCGTCCTGGACACGCCGTACCCGTACCTGACGCTGGGGCTCGCGGCGCTGGCGCTCGGGCAGTTGCAGGTGGCGTTGCAGCGGTGCCGTCTGGCGATCATCGCGACGGTGCTGACCGTCATCGGCCGCGGCTATCTGGTGCTGGCGAGCACGGTGCTGTTCCATGAGGGCTGGCCGTCCGACCCGGTGCCGTTCGCGCTGCGCACGGGCGGTTTCGCGGTCGCGCTGGCGGCGCTGCTGTACTTCCCGCGGTACGAGCGGCGGGGGACGGCGGGACTTCGGGACGGACGGAACACCGTGCGACAAGTCCTGTGATTTCCTACATTCGCTGTATGGCACTCTCCTCCCCTCTGCGCCGTGCCGCTCTCACCGCCGCTGCCGCCGCGTCCGTCTCCGCCCTGCTGCCCGTCGCGTCCGCCTCGGCGGTCGTCCACGGACGGGAGGCGTCCGCCGCGCGGTACCCGTGGCTGGGGGCCGTCGGCTCGCCGTTCTTCTTCCTGCGTCCCGCCGGGCAGTTCTGCGGCGGCGCGCTCACCGCGCCCGACAAGGTGCTGACCGCCGCGCACTGCGTCGGGGCCGTGCGGGGCCTGCCGGGCGTCCTGCGGGTCACGTTCGGGCTGAGCGACCTGCGGGGCAAGGGCGGCGAGGCCGTGGACGTGAAGAGCGTCTGGGTCGATCCGCGCTATCACGAGACGAAGTTCAAGAGCGAGGACGTCGAGCATCACGACGTCGCCGTCCTGACACTCAAGCGGCGCGTGAACCGGCCGACCGCCGCGACAGGACGTCCCGGCGACGCGCGCGCGGGCGAGGTCGTCGGATGGGGGACGACGTCGGAGTCGGACCTGTTCAACACGCGGTTGCACGCGGCGACGGTTCCCCTGCGTGGTAACGCGGCGTGCGCTTCGGCCTATGGGACGTCGTTCGACGCGTCCGACATGCTGTGCGCGGGCTCGCCGAAGGCCGACACGTGCCAGTTCGACAGTGGCGGGCCGTTGCTGGTGAACGGTCGTGTCGTCGGGTTGACCTCGTGGGCGTACGGGTGCGCGCGTCCCGGATACCCCGGCGTCTACTCCCGTCTGTGAGCCTCCGGCCGATGTGACACGCCAGGTGGCGGTGACGTTGCCCGACCAGGCATCGCTCGTCATGCTGGGCGGATGCGCGTATTGGTCACGGGGGCTGCGGGTTACGTCGGGTACGCGGTAGGGCGCCGGCTGGTGACGGCCGGGCATCAGGTGGACGGGCTCGTGCGCGCGCCCGACAGGGCGTTGCCGCAGGGGGTGCGTCCCGTCGTCGGAGACCTGCTCACGCCGCTCGCCTTGGACGAGGCGTACGACGCGGTCTGTCATCTGGCCGCGCTCACGCGCGTGCGCGAGTCGTTCACCGAGCCGCTGCGCTTCTTCACCGCCAACGTTCAGGGCACGGTGCACCTTCTTGACGCACTGAAGGGTTCGCCCACGGTCGTGTACGGGTCGACGGCGGCCGTCTATGGGACGCCCGAGAGCCAGCCCATTCCCGAGTCGCAGTCGGCCTCGCCGTCCAGTCCCTATGGGACGTCCAAGCTGGCCGCCGAGGACGCCGTCCGGTACCAGGCGGCCACGGGACGGATCGGCGCGGTGGTGCTGCGGACGTTCAACGTGTCCGGCTCGGTGGACGGACGCGGCGACCCCGACCCGACGCGGCTCATCCCGCGCGCGCTTGCCGTGGCCAAGGGAGACACTCCGCATCTGGAGGTGAACGGCGACGGCGGGGCCGTCCGGGAGTACCTGCATGTGGACGACCTCGCGCGCGCGTACGAGCTGGCGCTGGCAGCCGGAGCGCCCGGGACGCATCGGACCTACAACGTCGGGTCCGGGATCGGGGCGTCGGTGGCGGAGGTGATCGGGACGGTCGAGAACGTCACCGGACGGGACGTGCCGGTCGTCCACCGGCCGCCGTCGCCGGAGCCTCCGCTGCTGCTGTGCGACGCGGCGGCGATCCGCCGTGATCTCGGGTGGGAGCCCGAGCGGTCCGGGCTTCCCGAGGTCATCGGGAGCGCCTGGGAGGCGCTGCACATGCGCTGACCAGGGAATATTCGACTCCTCCAGGTAGTTAGTACGACTAAAGACAGTGCGTCGGAGGAGTCGTTTCATGACCGTTCAGCCCTCGTCCGCCCCCGCTGGCCTGCCCGTTTCGTCGCCGCCCCTCGCGTCCCCGCCCCGTTCGTCGGAGGCGGCCGTGCCCGTGCTGTCGCTGAGCCCCGGCGGGGAGATCGTCAGCGACCTGCACGTCGGCGCGCTCGAGCCCGGCGAGCACCACCGGGACACCGTCATCGTCCGGTACCGGGCCGACGAGGACGCCGTGGTCGCCCTCAGCGTCGAGTGCGCTGACCCGTCCACCGCGTCCCGGGACGTGCACGTCGGGGTCTTCGAGCACGCGGGCGAGCTGATGCCGTTCCCGGTGTTCAGCGGGTCGCTGCTCGACCTCGCCCGGCGGAACCGGGCGTTCGGCCGCTGGACGGGCCGCGGCGACGGCGACGACCACGAGGTCGTCTACGAGATCTCGACGTCCGTCGCACGCGACGCCGCGTCCGCGAGCGCGCCCGCCGACGTCGCGCTCCACTTCACCGCCACGCGCGCCTGACCCTCAGTTCCGTTTCAGGGCCCGCAGGCACAGGGTCACCGCGTACTGCTTCTTGGTCGCCGTGAAGACGGCCGTGCGGTCGACCATGCCGGGGCAGTAGCCGGTCGAACCGTACGGGGTCAGCCGCGCGGTCACCATGTAGCTGGTCTCGCCGATGATCGGATGCTTGCAGGGGTCCTTGTTCCAGACCCTGTTGTTCCACTGGTAGACGCAGTCGCCGACCGCCGCGCCGCGCGCGCCGCCCACGTAGAAGTGCAGGAAGGCGATCCCCGCCGCGATCGCCGCCAGACCCGCGAGGATCTTGGGGATCTCGTTGTCGGAGTCGCCCGAGGACGATGACGGTGACGCCGCGGGCTTCGGCGGTGGGGCCGTCTTCACCGGTGGGGACGGCGGACGGGTGTTCGCGGGTGGCTTGGTCGCCGCTTTCGCCGCCGGTTTCGCCGCCGGTTTCGGGGCGGGGCGGGCCGCGGGCTTCGGCTTCGGTTTCGGCTTCGGTTTCGGGCGTTCCGGCTTTCCGGGTGGGGCTTCGGTGTAGACGCGGGTCGGGCGGAGTGCGCTGCTCGTGCGCGTGCGGTAGTCGGTGACCATGTCCGCCACGTCCCGGGGCAGCCATTCGGTGACGGCCTCGGCGGGCGAGGTGAGGCGGGCCAGGACGTCGTCGACGGACGGACGGGCGTCCGCGTCCTTGCTGAGGCAGGCGGCAACGAGCGGGCGCAGTCCGGCGGGGACGCCCCGCAGGTCGGGCGGGTCGTCGATGACGCGGTGCAGCGACGCGAGCGGGGACTCGGCCGCGAAGGGGCTGCGGCCGGTCGCGGCGAACGCGAGGACGGACCCGAGCGAGAACACGTCCCCGGACGGCCCGGTCCGGCGTCCCCTCGCCTGCTCGGGCGACATGAACTCGGGGGTGCCGAGGACGGCGGTGGCGGGGTTCTGCGGTGCGGCGTCCAGGGCGCGGGCGATGCCGAAGTCGATGATGCGCGGGCCGCCGTCCGCGAGGATCACGTTGCGCGGGGTCAGGTCGCGGTGGACGACGCCCCGGTCGTGGACGGCCGCGAGCCCCTCGGCGAGGCCCGCGCCGAGCACCCGGACGGCGTGCTCGGGAAGGGGTTCGCCGCGTTCGCGGACGGCGTCGTACAGGGACGGGCCGGGGATGTAGGCGGTGGCGAGCCAGGGCGGTTCGGCGTCGGTGTCGGCGTCCACGACCTGGGCGGTGTAGAAGCCGCCGACGAGGCGGGCGGCGGCGACCTCGCGGGCGAACCGCTCGCGGAACGCCGGGTCGCCGACCAGCAGGTGCTCCCGGACGATCTTGACCGCGACGGTCATCCCGCCGGGCGAGCTGCCGAGGAACACCTCGCCCATTCCGCCGCCGCCCAGCCGGGCGACGAGCCGGTAGCGGCCCACCCGGCGCGGATCGGCGTCCCGCAGCGGTTCCATCCGGTGCTGCTCCCCTCGCGCGGCCGTGGGTCCGGCCCTGGACCGGTCCCGCTGGGATCCTGCCAGGAACCCGGCCTCCAGGGAACGGTTCTGTTCTTCAGAGCGGAGGCCCGGGGTGCCCGGACGTCGCCGGTTCGCCATCCGATGATCTTCGACGTGTCGCGCGGACGTCACCGGCGGGGACGAGTCTGACCGGCGGTTCTCGATCCCGTGGGAGGGACGCATGCGACGTCGCGACGTACTCAGGCTCTCGGTCATCGCCGGTGCGGGGGTGCTCACGCTCGACCCCGTCACGTTCGCGAACGCGGACGCGCCCGGCGCCGTCCCGGGCGGGGCCCCCGGGTCCGGAGAGGCGACCCGGACGGTCACCGGGCACCTGCCGACCGGCGCCGCCGACTACGTGTACCTGCCGGTCCAGGTGCCGCGCGGGGTCCGGGAGATCGCGGTCTCCTACTCCTACGACCGGCCGTCCGTGCCGTCCGGGACCGCGGGGAACGCCTGCGACATCGGCGTCTTCGACGAGCGCGGCACGGAGCTCGGCGGGAGCGGGTTCCGCGGCTGGTCGGGCGGCGCGCGGACCGAGTTCGCGATCAGCGCCGAACAGGCCACGCCCGGCTACCTGGCGGGCCCGGTCAACGCCGGGACCTGGCATGTCGTCCTCGGGCCGTACACGGTCGCGCCGCAGGGAGTGAACTACAGCGTGACGGTCACCCTGCGGTACGGGACGGCGGGCACGACGCCGCGCCCGGTGTACCCGCCGGCGCGGGCCAAGGGGCGGGGACGCGCCTGGTACCGGGGGGACTGCCACCTGCACACCGTCCACTCGGACGGGAAGCGGACGCCCGCCGAGGTCGCCGCGGCAGCGCGCGCCGCAGGGCTCGACTTCATCACCACGACCGAGCACAACACCTCGTCCGCGCACGGGGCGTTCGGCGGGCTGTGGGGCGACGACCTGCTGATCCTGCCGGGCGAGGAGGTCACCACGCGGAACGGGCACGTCCTGGCGATCGGCGTCGATCCGGGCACGTTCATCGACTGGCGCTACCGCGCGCGCGACGAGGAGTGGGAGAAGTACGCGCGGCGGATCCGCCGTGCGGGCGGGATCGTGGTCCCGGCGCATCCGCACGGGACGTCCATCGCGTCGTTCTGGAAGTACGGCTACGACGAGGCGGACGCGGTGGAGGTGTGGAACTCCACCTACTCCCCCGACGACGAGATGTCGATCGGGGACTGGGACAACCGGCTCGGTGAGGCCGCGCGGGGCGGGGGCGAGTGGCTGCCCGCGATGGGCAACAGCGACGCGCACCGCGAGCCGCAGGTCGTCGGGCTGCCGCAGACGGTCGTCCTCGCCGACGACCTGACGCGTCCGGCGATCCTCGCGGGGCTGCGCGCCGGACGGAGCTGGATCGCCGAGTCCTCGCACGTCGAGCTGGACTTCACGGTGTCGGGCGGCGGACGGCGCGCGGGCATCGGCGAGCGGCTCCGGGCGCGCGCGGACGCCCCGGTGACCGTCCGGCTGGAGGTGTCGGGGGTCGGTCCGGACTGCACGGTGCGTTTCGTGACCGACGAGGGTCCGCTGTTCAGCACCGCTGTGCCGGGGTCCGGGACGGGCACGTTCGAGTGGCGGACCACGCCGTCCTACGCGGCCTACGTGCGCGCGGAGGTGCGGCACGCGGCGGCGGCGGACGGGACGCCCGGGGCGATGGCCGCCATGACGAACCCGGTCTGGCTCGACGTCCGGTAGGGCCCGGCCTCACTCGAGTGCGGCCAGGCGGCGGGAGATGTAGGCGCGTTCGGGGTCCGTTCCGGCCAGTTCCAGAGCGGTTCGGTATGCCGACGCGGCCTCCGTGCGCCGCCCGAGGCGGTCCAGGAGATCGGCTCGGGCGGCGTGGTACGGATGGTGCGTGAGGAGTTTCGGCTCGTTTCCCAGAGCGTCGAGCAGCGCGAGCCCGGCTTCCGCGCCGTCGCGCATCGCCAGGGCGATGGCGCGGTTGAACTCCACGACCGGGGACGGCGTGAGGGCGAGCAGCACACCGTAGAGCGCGACGATCTGCGGCCAGTCGGTGGACGCCGCGTCCGGCGCCTCCGCGTGCAGCGCGGCGATGGCCGCCTGCACGCCGTAGGGGCCGGCCGGGCCGCCGGTGAGGGCGGTGACCGTCAGGGCCCGGCCCTCGTCGATCATGTCGCGGTCCCAGCGGGCACGGTCCTGGTCGTCCAGGAGGGTGAGCGCGCCGTCCGGGCCGACGCGGGTCGCGCGGCGCGCGTGGACGAGCAGCATCAGGGCCAGCAGCCCGGCGGTCTCCCTCCGCTCCCCGGGGAGGAGGCGGTGCAGGATCCGGGCGAGGCGGATCGCCTCCTCGGCCAGGTCGGCGCGTTGCAGGCCCGGTCCGAAGCTGGCCGCGTAGCCCTCGGTGAAGATCGAGTAGAGGGCCTGGAGGACGACGGGCAGCCGTTCCGGCAGTTCGCCGGCGCCGGGGACGCGGAACGGGATCCGCGCCTCGGCGATCTTCTTCTTGGCGCGTGTGAGGCGCTTCGCCATCGTCTCGGCGGGCACCAGGAACGCGCGGGCCACCTCGGGCGTGCCCAGCCCGCCGAGGAAGCGCAGCGTGAGCGCGACGCGGTCGTCGGCGGACAGCGCCGGGTGGGCGCAGGTGAAGAACAGCCGCAGCCGCTCGTCCGGGACGTCGTCCTCGTCGTGGGACGTCGCGGGCGAGGGCCCCGAGCGGTCGGCGTCCACCTGCAGGATCGCCAGCCGGACGGCGAGCGCGCGGTCGCGGCGCAGCCGGTCCACCGCGCGCCGCCGCGCCGTCGTCATCAGCCACCCGCCCGGGTTCGGCGGGACGCCGTCCAGCGGCCAGCGGGCGACCGCCGCCTCCAGCGCGTCGGCGGCGGCCTCCTCGGCCAGGTCCAGGTCGCCGAACCGGCGGGCGAGGGCGGCGAGCAGGCGTCCGTGCTCCTCGCGGAACACGTCCTCGATCCGGAGGCCGGTGCCGGAGGGCCCCTCTTCGGACGCCCGCTCGCCGGTCATGGGTCAGGCTCCGAAGTCGGCGACCGGGCGGACCACCATCGCGCCCTCGCCCTCGGCGCCGGGGCAGAGGGCGGCCCAGTCGAGGGCGGCGTCCAGGTCCGGGACGTCGATCACGTAGAAGCCGCCGAGCACCTCGCGGGACTCGGTGAACGGGCCGTCGGTGACGGTCCGGACGCCGGACGCGTCGACCCGGACGGTCGTGGCCGTGACGAAGTCGGCCAGCGACTCGGAGGACACGAGGATCCCCGCGTCCTGGACCTTCTGGTGGAAGGCCTGCCAGTCCTCGATGTTCCCGTTGCCCTCGCCGGGCGTCCCGTCCGCCTCGACCGCGCCGGCGTAGATCATCAGCATGTACTTCATCGTCGTGCTCCTCTTCGCGTTCCTTCGCCGTGCGGCCGTCGCGCCGCACACCCCTTCCACGGACGGAGGACCGGGAAATGGACACTACCCCCGAAAATTTTTGCGGCTAGCCTGCGCGGATGACCGACGCTGACCTCACCCTCACCGTCCTCGGCTCCGCGACCCCGTATCCGGCGCCGGACAACCCCTGCTCCGGCTACCTGCTCACGGCGGGCGGCACGCGGGTGTGGGTGGACGCCGGGACGGGCACGCTCGCGGAGCTCCGCCGCCACGTCCGGCTGGACGAGCTGGACGCGATCTGGATCTCGCACCTGCACGCCGACCACACCGCCGACCTCCTCACGGCCTTCTACGGCGCGCTGTACGCCGACGTCCGGCTCCCGGCTCCGATTCCGCTGTACGGGCCGTCCGGCATCGCGGACCGGCTGGCGGGGTTCCTCACCAACTCGTCCCGGCGCAGCCCGATCGAGGACGCGTTCGCCGTCGAGGAGCTGCACGACGGCCACGAGGCGCGCGTCGGCGGCCTCACGCTGACCAGCCGCGCCGTCTCCCACGGGATGCCCGCCTTCGCGCTGCGCGCCGAGGCGGCGGGCAGGGCGCTCGCCTACTCGGGGGACACGGCTCCGTGCGCGGCGCTCACCGAGCTGGCCGACGGCTGTGACCTGCTTCTTTGCGAGGCCGACAGCGCGGAGCCCGTCGGCGGGGACGAGCGCGTCCACCACACGGCCGGAGACGCCGGAGACACCGCGCGCGCCACCGGGGCACGGCGCCTCCTCGTCACGCACGTGGGCCCCTCCCTCACCCCGGCCGAGGCTCAGGAGCATGCTGTGGCCCGGTACGACGGGCCGGTCGGTTACGCGGCTCCACGGTCGGTCCACACCGTCTGACGCGTCCGCGTCCGCGACCGCGACCGCGACCGCGGACGTCAGCGGGGTGCGCCCGCGGCCAGCCTCTCGGCGAGTTCGCGCAGGTCCGCGAAGCGCAGGACGCGTCCGAACCCGGGAAGCGGCACGTGGAGCGCTTCGAGCCACTGGTCCGGGACTCCGCTCAGGCCGTACACCGCCCCGGCGAGCGCTCCGGTCACGGCGGCGACCGTGTCGGTGTCGCCGCCGAGGTCGACCGCCGCGCGCAGCGCCCCGGTGAAGTCGCTCGTGTTCCGCACCGCCCACACCGCGGACCCGAGGCAGGGCCACACCGCCCCGTTGAACTCGGTCGCGTCGTCCGGGTGCCAGGCGGGGTCGAGAACGCGCGCGTAGCGTTCGCGGTGCGTCTCCCTGACCTGCGTGAGCGTGGCGGGCAGCGCGTCGAGGGGGTCCGCGCCGTCCAGCGCGACGCGGACCAGCTCGTGCAGGATCGCCGTCCCCTCCCAGGCCGCGCCGTCCCCGTGCGTGAGCGCGGTGACGCGGCGTCCGGCGTCCATGGTGGCGTCGCGTCCGCCGGGGGCGAAGAACACCGCCGAGGTCGCGGCGCGCATCAGGCCGCCGTTCCCGGCCGCGCGCAGGTTGGTCTGGAAGTGGATCGCGGCCGCCATGTCCCAGGTGTCGCCGCTGGTCAGGACGGCTTCGGTCTGGAGGCCGATGTCCTTCGGGTCGGACGCGGCCCAGCGTTGGAAGCGGGCGAACACGTCCGGCAGGTCCAGGCCGCCGTGGTCGAGGAGGGACTCGGCCACCAGGACGGCCATCTGCGTGTCGTCGGTCGCCTCGCCCAGGTCCCAGCCCCCGCCGGCGCGCATGTCGCCGGGGCCGGTGGGAAAGCGCAGGGAGAACGCGGAGGCGGGGCCGAACTCGTACGGGGCGCCCAGGGCGTCGCCCAGCGCCGAGCCGACGACGGCGCCGATCGCGCGTTCGATTCGATCCATGTCGGAGAGGCTAGATGCGGGGGTCGGGGCGATCTAGGATCTTGCCCTCATGTCCGCGCTTCTCGGGTGGGTGGCTACATGTCGGTGCTTGCGGCGGCGGGGCAGCAGGAGAGCGCGGGGGCCACGCTGCTCCTGCTGGTCGGAGGGCTGTTCGCCACGACGGTCGGGATTCTGACCTGGACGAACTACCGCGGCTTTCGTGACCGGTTCGGCCAGGAGGCGCAGAGGTCCGCCGGGCTGCTGGAGCGGATTCCGCCGTGGCGCCTCATGAAGCGGAGCGACCCCGGGCCGGCCCAGATCTACGTGCGTGTCGTGGGGCCCGTCTTCGCCGTCCTCGGGTCGGTGCTCGTGCTCACGACGATCGTCCGGTTGGTGAGGCACCCGCCGCGGTGGACGATGCCGCACCCGCATCCGCATTTCGAGCCGTTCTACGCCGCGATCGGTGTCGTGATGGTCGTGCCCGTCGTCCTGATCCTCTGGCGCGGGCGGGAGGAGGGAGGGCCCTTCGGGGACGCCTGGGTGCGGGGCGGGATCTCCCGGGTCGGGTGCCTCCTCATCGGGCTCGGGGGGCTGGTGATGGCGGGCGGGGCCGCCACGGGGATCTTCCAGGCCTTCGGGGCGGGGTGGGCGGTCGGCGCCGTGGGGGCCGTGATCGTCATGCTGACCTCGGTCCGGAAGGACGGCGGCGACCACCCACCCCTGGATCAGCGGATCAGGAGCAGGTCGCGTCGGCCGCCGGGAGGCGGCCGGTGAGCAGGTAGGAGTCGACGGCCCCGCTCACGCACGTGTTGCCGTAGGACGCCTGGTAGGGGGCGTGGACGTCGGCCTTGAGCGTGATGAGGCGCGAGCCCTTGAGGTCGCGGTGCAGGGCCTGGCTTCCGGTGTAGATCGTGCGGGTGTCGCCGGTCGCGCCGACGAGCAGGCTCGGGAGGGTCGTCCGGACCTTGGTGAGGGATTCCCGGGGGGACGGCCAGAACGCGCACGGGGTGATGGCCTCGCCGAGGGCGCCGAAGATCGGGTGCCGGGCGATCCCCCGCCGGACGTCGCGCCGGTAGGTGGCGATGTCGCGCGGGGCCGGGGCGTCGCCGCAGATGATCGCGGCCTGGCCGCTGCCGTAGGCGGAGTCGGTCGCGGTGAGGAGGAACTTCAGCGATTCGTCCAGGGCTCCCTTCGCGGGGACGTGCTCGCCGTGGGCCGCGCGGTTCAGGTCCGCGACGGCCTCGGCGAGCGCGGTGCGGTGCGGGTCGCGGTCGTCGGCGAGCAGGTTGAACAGGACGGTCGGGATGGTCGAGTCGTCCACCTTGTAGGGGCCGACGAGCAGCGGGGAGCGGCTCGACCGGGCGATGACGGCGCGGACGGTCCCGAGGACGTCCGCGCGGGTGCGGCCCAGGTGGTAGGTGGCGTCGCGGCGGGACGTCCAGTCGGCCCAGTGGGCGAGGGCCAGTTCGTTGGCCTGCTCGCCGTCCTGGAGGAGGCGCCCGGTCCAGCGGTCCGGGTCGACGTTGCTGTCCAGGACGGTGCGGTCGAGGCGTCCGGGGAACATCGCGGCGTACACGGCGCCGAGGTAGGTGCCGTAGGACGCGCCGTTGTAGGAGATCTTCTTCTCGCCGAGGGCGGCGCGGACGACGTCCATGTCGCGGGCGATGTTGCGGGTGCTGATGTGCGACAGGAACGAGCCGTACTTGGTGACGCAGCGCTGGGTGAGGGTCCGGGCGAACGTCACGGACGCGTCGAAGCTGCGCCCGGTCAGTCCCGCCGAGCGGATCCAGGTGCCGCTGGGCCAGCCGCAGTCGACGGGGGCGCTGCGGCCGAGGCCGCGCGGGTCCATGCCGACGAGGTCGAAGCGCGGTCCGGCCTTCGGGGTGATGTCGCGGATGTAGGGCGGCATGTCGATGGCCGGGCCGGGGCCACCGCCGTTGATCAGCATGGTGCCGAGGCGGGGGCCCTTCGCCGTGAGCCGGGAGATCGCGATCTTGATCGTCCGGCCGTGCGGCTTGGCGTAGTCGAGGGGGACGGTCACGTCGGCGCAGCGCGCGCCCGCGTCGTCCAGTTCCTTCATGTGGCAGGAGGTCCAGCGGAGCTTCTGGTGGTGGAACGCGGCGAGCGGGTCGGCCGGAGCCGGGGCCGCCGCGGCGGCGGGGACGGCCGGGACGAGCATCGCGGCGGACGCTCCGAGGGCCATGAGGATACGCACGTGGGGGCTCCTTCTCAGCGACGTTCGCACAGGGCCGCCTGCACGACGTCGAGCATGTGGTTCTGGGCCTGGAGGGTGTCGGGGTCGGCGTTGAGGGAGACGGCGACGGCGCGTCCGCCGGGGCCCACCCCGGCGACGGTGGCGAAGCCGGCGACCCCGCCGGCGTGGCCGATCCAGGTTCCGCCGCAGGTCAGGGGCGTCTGGATCAGGCCGAGGCCGTAGCGCGCGCCGGGCCAGATGCGTTCGGGGTCGGCGGGGACGGTCCGGCGCATCTCGGCGAGCTGACGCGGCGGCAGGAGCCGTCCGCCGAACAACGCGGTGAAGAACCGGTCGAGGTCGCGGGTCGTGGAGACGAGCGCGCCGGCGGCTCCGCCGTAGGTCAGGTTCTGGTCGGTGTAGTCCGTCCAGCGGCCGTTCTCGTCGTGGACGTAGCCGTGCGGGTGGGGGCCGCGGATGGCGGTCTCGTCGCCGGGCCAGTAGGTGTCGCGCATGCCGAGCGGACGCAGGATGCGCCGGGTGCTCTCGTCCTCGATGCCGTGCCCGGTGGCCTTCCGCACGATCATCGCGGCGAGGACGAAGTTGGTGGACGAGTAGGTCCAGGTCTTGTCCGGCGGGTCCATCGTCAGGGCCATCGCGACGAGCTGCTCGGGGTCGAAGTGCCGCCAGCGGACGTCGTCGGGCATGGCGTCGCTGTGGTCGGGCAGCCCGCTGGTGTGCTGGAGCAGCGACCGGATGGTGATGCGCCGTCCGTCGTAGCGCGGCGTCCGGACGAGGCCGGGGAGCCAGCGGTCGACGGTGTCGTCCAGCGACAGGCGGTGCTCGGCGGCGAGCTGGAGCACCACGGTCGCGGTGAACGACTTGGTGACGCTGCCGATCCGGGTGCGTTCGCCGGTCGGCATGGGCCGTCCGGTGGCGAGGTCGGCCGTCCCGGACGCGGCGGACCACGTGCCGCAGCGCGGGTCGTCCACCCGGACGGTGACGCCGGGCGTCTCCCCGGACGAGGTGAGGGTGTCGAGCGCCTTCCGCACCGACGCGTGGTCGGCCGGGCAGGTCTTCGCCGCGGGAGCGGCGGGTGCGGCCTGGGCCGCGATCGGTGTCAGAACGGTCGCGAGTCCTGTCGCGACGGCAGTGAGCATCGGGGGGATTCTCATGCTTTTCAACGCTAGGGAGGCGGGTGCCGGGGCGCAGTATGGCCTTCCCCCGGGTCTCTTCGGGGGCGTCCCAGGGGTCTGTTCGGGGGCAGTCCCCCGAAGCTCTCGGCGCCGCAGGTCAGGGGCGGGCGGGCCGTCCATGGGGGGCGAACGGGACGGAGGCCTTGGGTCGAATTCGTGCGATCGGAGGGGGTTGAGTGGCGTTCGCGGGCCGTAGCTCCTACGCTCTGTAGGAGTCAGCGCGGCGTCCGGACCCCCGGACGCCGGGCCGGCGCCGCCGTGCCCTTTCCCCGAGGGCGCGTCGGGAGTCCACAGGGCCCGGGACCGCGCCGCCACCCGAGGAGGCGCGGCCCGGGCCCGTCCGCAGACCGCCCCCGGCCGCCCCGAGCGGCGGCTCGCGAAGGGAGAGCACGTGCGCTCCGCAAGAACGGTCCGACACCCCGTCCTCCGGCAACGCCCCGTCCCCCTGGCCCGGACGACGGTGGTCCTCGGGATCACCGTCGCGGCCCTCACGGCCCCGGTCACGGTCCCCCCGGCGCACGCCGCCCCGGCCAAGCCGAAGCAGGACGTCAACAAGCTCCACGACCAGCTCGAACAGCTCTCCGAGCAGTACAACGGGCTGAAGGTCAAGCTCGCCGAGACGCGGCGCGCCGCGAAGGTCGCGGACGGGATCGCGCGGCAGCAGGAACGCTCGCTGGAGGCCGTCCGGCGGGACATCGCCCGGCTCGCCGCGACCACCTACATCAACGGCGAGACCGACCCGACGCAGCGGATGTTCGCCTCGGCCGACCCGCAGTCGCTGCTCGACCAGGCGTCCACGCTGCGGTTCTTCGCCACGCAGAACGGGACGCGCGTCACGGCGCTCATGCAGGCCGTGCAGGGCGCTCGGCGGGCGCGGCTCCAGGCGCAGGACCGGGCCCGGCAGGTCGAGGCGCTCCGCTCCGCGCTCGCGAAGAAGCGCGAGGCCGTGTCCAAGCTGTACGACAAGGCCAAGGGGCAGCTGGACGCGCAGAACCCGGCGTCCGGCCAGAAGCCGGGCAAGACGCCGAACGTGCCCGGATCGGGCAAGGGCGCGCAGGCGGTCCGGTACGCGCTGGCCCAGCTCGGCGTCCCGTACTCGTGGGGCGGCGGCAACGCGTCCGGGCCGTCCTACGGCATCGCGCAGGGCGCCAACATCAAGGGCTTCGACTGCTCGGGGCTGACCCTGTACGCGTACGCGCGGGTCGGCGTGAACCTGCCGCACTACACCGGCGCGCAGTTCAACGCGGGCACGCACGTGACGCAGGCCCAGCTCCAGCCCGGCGACCTGGTGTTCTTCTACTCCGACCTGCACCACATGGGCATGTACATCGGCGGCGGGAAGATGGTCCACGCGCCGCAGACCGGCGACGTCGTCAAGATCAGCCCGATCGCGGGACGCCCGTTCGCCGGGGGCGTCCGGGTGTCCTGAGCCTCCCGGCCGCGCCGGACTCCCCCGCCATGCGGGACAATGGCCCGAGCGGGAACGGCAAGGAGGGAACCTCGTGGGCGATCTCGGCGGCGCGCTGGAGCGGGCGGTCATGGACGCGCTGTGGGCGGCGGACGAGCCGCTGCGCGTCCGCGAACTGCTCAACCTGCTCAACGCGACCGCCGGGCGGAGGCTCGCCTACAACACCGTCCAGACCGTGGCCGAGCGCCTGACCCGCAAGGACCTGCTGCGCCGCGTCCCCGACGGCCAGGCGTTCCGGTACGCGCCGACGCAGAGCCGCGACGACTTCACCGTCGCGCTCCTGCTGGACGCCCTCACCGACTCCCCCGACCAGGGCGCGATCCTGGCCCGGCTGGTCGAGAGCGTCCCCGAGGCCGACGCGCGCCGCATGCTGGACGCCCTCAACGCCCGCACCACCGAACCCGGCTCGGGCTCGGGCTCGGGCTCGGGCGCCGGTGACGAGGCGCGGGGCTGACGGGGTGCTGGTTCTCGGCGTCCAGCTGATCTTCCTGATCGCCGCGCTGGGGTGCTGCGCGGGCGCGTCCCTGGACGCGGCGTCGTTCGCGCGGCACCACCCGGCGAGCGCCGTGCTGTGCTGGACGGGCGCCGTCCTCGGCCTGTGGGCGTCGCTGTTCGGCCTGGTCACGCTGCTGCTGTTCTGGCCGGGCGCGGCCGGGCACGGCTTCGCCGAGCTGCTGTCGACCTGCCTCACCCCGCACTCCCACCCGGGCCTGCTGTGGGGCGGCCTCGGCAGCTGCGCCCTCGCCGTCCTGTGCTCGGTCCGGCTGTCGCGCGGCGTCCCCCGCGCGTGGCGGACGGTCCGGAGCCGCCGCCGGCACCGCAGCATGCTCCGCCTCGTCGCCCGCGCCGACGACCGGCACCCGGACGTCCTGCTCCTCGACCATCCGCTGCCGGTCGCCTACTGCCTGCCCGCCGGGGCCCGCTCCATCGTGATCAGCAGCGGGGCGCGCACCCGGCTGGCTCCCGCCGAGCTGGCGGCCGTCCTCGCCCACGAACGCGCCCACCTGCGGCAACGCCACCACGCCCTGCTGATGCTGCTCGACCTCAGCCATGCCGCGCTGCCGTGGCTGCCGACGCTCCGCCGGGCCATGACGACCGTCCCGCTGCTGCTGGAGATGGCCGCCGACGACGCCGCCGTCCGGCGGCACGGGCCGGAGGCCGTCCGGTCCGCGCTGCAGAACCTGGCCGTGCTGCCCGGGCCGTCCGGCACCCTGGCCGCCGCCGGGGACCGCCCCCTCACGCGCCGCCTGGCCCGCCTGGACGCCGCGCCCGACCCGCGTCCGCTGACCCGCCCGCTGGCCCGGATCGCCGCCGCCGTCTCGGTCGCCGCGCCCCTCACCACCGTCGCGCTGACCATCGCGTCCATCCCGCCCACCTGCTGACGCGGGGCGGACGGACCCCCCGTAACTGGTATCTTCCGAGGGTGTCCGACCAGGCCAAGTTCGAAGTCCAGATGCTCCACGACCGTGTCATGATCAAGGTCGAGAAGGAGAGCGGGGAGCGCCGCAGCACCGGCGGCATCGTCATTCCCGCCACCGTGGAGCAGTCCAACCGGCTCAGCTGGGGCGAGGTCTGCGGCGTCGGCCACCACGTCCGCGCCGTCAAGGTCGGCGACCGCGTCCTGTTCCACCCCGAGGACCAGTTCGTCGTCGAGATCCAGGGCGAGGACTACCTCGTCATGCGCGAACGCGACCTGCACGCCATCGCCAGCGAGCGCCCCGAGCACGGCACCGGCCTCTACCTCTGACCTGACCCGCCGCCCCGCGGCAGCGGCCGGGTCGCCCCCGCGGCAGCGGCCGGGCCGGCCCCGACGCTGATGTCGGCGATGTTCGTGCGGGCCATCACGTGGTGGCTGGAGAACGACCGTCCGATGCCGCCGCGCCGGATCGCGGACCGTACCGCCCGCGCCGCGTCCGCCCTCGTCACCGAGGCGGGAACCTGGAGCTCCCCGGTGGGCCCGGACCGCACGTCCACGGCGTGACCGTCCGGCCCGGGCCCCGCCGGACGGATCACTTGTCAGTGATCGGCTGGCCGTCGTACTTGCCCCCGATGCACCAGCCCAGCGGGAGCGGGTCGTCCCCCATGATGGTGCCGCCGCCGTCGACGCACTGCCGCCCGGTGACATCGGACGGGGCGGCGGCGACCGGCGGCGTGGCAAGGGCGGTCCCTGCAGTGGCGAGCGCCGCGGTGGCGAGCGCCGCGGCCAGGGCCGGGCGGACGATGGATCGGTGCATGTGCTGCCCTCTCGTGAACTGCCGAACATTGCTCACCTATAGTTACTGTTTGATCACTCAACGCGTCCAACCGTTTTCCGTCACCGGGCTTGTCAGAGCCTCCGGCTAGGTTCAGCGACATCGGGCGACCGGCGGCACACTCAAGGAATCCTCATGCGCACCCTGATCAGCACCGCGTTCATCTCCCTCGACGGCGTCGTCGACTCGCCCGGCGGCGAGCCCGGCTACCGCAACTCCGGCTGGACGTTCAAGGACATCGAGTTCGTCCCCGAGGCGTTCGAGATCAAGGGCCGCGAGCAGGAGGAGGCGGCCGCGATGATGATGGGCCGCACCAGCTACGAGGCGTTCCGCGAGGTCTGGCCGGGGATGGAGGAGTTCGCCCGGTACAAGACGCTGCCGAAGTACGTCGTGTCCACCACCCTGACCGAGGACGACCTGGTCGACGACTGGGGCGACACCACGATCCTGCGGTCGGTCGACGAGGTCGCCGAGCTGAAGCGGGGCGAGGGCGGCCCGATCATCGTCCACGGCAGCGCCTCGCTCAACCACTCCCTGTCGGACGCCGGCCTCATCGACCGCTACCACCTGCTGGTCTTCCCCGTCCTGCTCGGCGCGGGCAAGCGCCTGTTCAGCACCACCGACAAGGACGCCCAGCGGCTGCGGCTCGTCGAGCACGAGGCGTACTCCAACGGCCTCCAGAAGAACGTCTTCGACGTCGTCCGCTGAGCCGGGGACGGCGGGCCCAGCCGGGCGGGCCCAGCTCTGGCAGGTTCAGCCGGGGAAGGTTCAGCCGGGCGGCCGGACGGCGGCGCGGAACGCGGCGTGGTCCCGCGCGTTCTGGTCGGCGTAGGCCATCGCGAACTCGGCCACGGCCTCGTCGAACACCCCCGAACGCCCGAGATAGCCCGCGATCCGGACGCGGGGCCCGGTGTTCGCGTGCGCGACGGCCAGGGTGCCGCCGCACAGCCGGGCGTAGAGGCCGAGCCCGTACTCGTTCAGGTCCGCGATGTCGACCGATCCCTTCATGTCGCGCAGCTGCCGCCAGTAGTAGTCGTGCGGGCCGTCCGCCGACCAGCCGAGGAAGACGTCGCTGACCGACTGGAGCAGCCGCTGCCCCGCCACGACCCGGCGTCCCTGGTTCCGGTACGCGCTCGGCGACAGGTGCGGCTCCAGCACCGACCGCCCCGCCTCCTTGATCTGGAGGACCAGCGGATCCCGGACGTCCCGCCCCTGCAGGACGACGACGAAGCACCGCGTCCCGACACTCCCCACGCCGACGACCTTCCGGGCCGCGTCCACGTACCGGTACTCGCGGAGCAAAAACGCGACGTCGTCGGGCAGCGAACGCGCGTACCCGTCCAGGCCGCGCGCCACGATCTCCTCCGCCTCGCCCGCCTTCGCGCGCTCCAGCAGCGGCGGCTGGTCGACGATCCGCAGCGAGTCGCCCTCACGCCGCGTGAGCTTCGCGACCGCCTGGAGGTTGCCGCGCCCCCGGGTGCGGTCGATGAGCTTCCGGGCCCGCCTGCGCGCGCCCTTCCCGGTGATCCGCGCGTAGACGTCGTCGGCCCTGGTCATCGTGTAGTAGACGTCCAGGTTCGTCCTCTCGGCGAGGCTCCGCATCCGCTCCCGGTAGGACGTCGCGGCCAGGCGGGCCGTCCTCCGCGCGACGCCGTCCCCGAACCCCTGATCGCGCGCTGCGACAGCGAAGCTCGCCACGAGCCGCTTGACGTCCCACTCCCACGGCCCCGGCAGCGTCTCGTCGAAGTCGTTCACGTCGAACACCAGGACCCGCTCGGGCGAGGCGTAGAACCCGAAGTTCATCAGGTGCGCGTCCCCGCACGCCTGGACGGCCGGCCCGGTCGTCGGCGTCGTGGCGAGGTCCCCCGCCATGACGGCCGCCGCGCCCCGCAGGAACGCGAACGGATCGGCCGCCATCCGCTCGTGCCGGATCGGCACCAGGTCCCGCAGCCGGCCCTCGTCCTGCGCGAAGATCACCCCGACCGGGTCCCGCCGGTGCGCGGGCGGCGCCCACTCGGCGTGCGCGCTCCTCCGGACCCGCTTGCGCAGCGCCTTGCCCGCCCGGTACTCGTCCTCCGGCGACCCGGCCATGCCCTGAATATTCCAGGACGTTCCAACACCGAACCGCCAAATACCACCAAGCGCTCCCTAAGACTCGCGCGCCAGGCCGAGCTGCCACCGCAGCCGCCGCTCGGCCCCCTCCCGCAACTCACCCCCGGCGACCCGGACCAGCCGCGCCAGTTCCTCCCCCACCCCCGCGGGCGGACGCCCGTAAACGGCCCGTGCGTCACGGTCCAGCCAAATGTGCAGGTCAGACCGCGCCGCGGGCCCCAAATCGGGGTCGTGGACGGCCAGCAGCCACAGGTCGGCCTCAAGCCGCGTCCACGTACCGTGCCAGGCGAGGAGCAGATGCGCCGCCCTCCGCACATGCAGGGGCCCCGCCGACCGCAGCAACCCCCGAAGCTCCTCCACCGGGACGATCACCTCCCGCGCGATCACCTCCCGCCCGACCGTCCGGACGACGACGGGCGCCGGATCGGTCAGCAGCACCGGCCAGCCGTCCCGGCCGCCCAGCGACGCGATCGTCCGCACCGCGGCCGCCCGCACCCGGGGCCGCGCATGCCGCAGGAACGGCTCGACGACCGCCACGTCCTCGCGACCGCCGCACTCCCCCGATCCCAGGATCGCTCCGGCGACCGCCGCCGTCCCGTCGTCCACATACGAGGCCAGGGCCTCCCGGTACAGGGACGCCGGGTCCTCACCCAGACGCCGCACCGCCCACTGCGCGACCGAGCGCACCGCCGCGGACCGGTCCCCGAGACACTCCCGCCCGCGCTCGGGACGCCCCGACCGAACGAGCGCGTCGAGCGCCATGGCCCGCAGGACGCCACTCCCCGCGGACAGGAGCGGCTCCACCAGGTCGGGACACCCTCCGGCGACCACCCGCTCCACCAGGAACCTTCCGCACCACGCCCGGCAGACGTTGTCGCCTTCGGCGAGCATCGCGTCCAGGACGCCCCGCGCCTCCACGTCCGGGCCGTCCAGCCAGATCCGATAGGCGAGCCGCCGCGCGTGCCGGTCGTCCGCGCCCCGGACGGCCGCCAACGCTTCGGGCGACGCGTCCGCGAGAAGGTCCGTGACCAGGCCGAGGACGACGTCGCCGCGCCGGCGGCCGGCCAGGTGCGCGGCCATCCCGACGGCCGTCACCGCCCGCGCGTCCGCCGATCCCAGCGCGTCCCTCAGCAGGCCGGGCAGGAGTGCGCGGGCCCTGTCCGCAACCGGCCCGGCCCAGTCCGCCGCCCGGAGCACCACGACCGGCAGCAACCGCGACATGTCCACCCGGCGTCGCAAGGCCATCTCGCGGACGCGCCCGTCCGCCGAGCACAGTGCACGCAGCAGCCCGATCTCGCTGGTCAGGCGGGCCTTGGACGCGGCGCGCCTCCCATGCACATGACCGTTCCGGTAGATGTCGTCATTCCGCAGCCGCTCGTCCAGCCTCGCCCACGTGCGCGGGGTGGCGCCCTGAAGAGCCTCCAGCACGGCCGCGCCCGTGGCGTCGTCGGCGGGAAGCTCGGAGATCAGGTCGGCCAGCGCCTTCGCGTCGTCACCGTGTCCGTCGGCGTTCGCCCGCCTGACCAGCGCGTCGAGCATCGAAGCGTGCATCCCGGCACGATGGCAGGGCCGACGCCGGGTGTGCCACCGACTTTCCGAGCGTCCGCTCAGGACTCCCGAACACACTGGGCCAGAAGCGCCGCGTGCGACAGCGGAGTGGAGAGATCGGTGATGTCGCCGTTGGTCGTGTAGTCGAGCAGGACGACGACCCGCCGATCACTCAGCGCGCGCAGCTCGGCGACGAGGTCGGCGGCCCGGTGTTCGAGCATCCAGCGGTAGGTCGGGACGAACAGGACGCGCCTCGCCTCCTCGTAGCCGAGCAGGCGCCCCTCCCAGCGATGCCCCAACGGCGCACCGAGCCGCCGGACGGTCCGTTTGATGCCCTTCATCGTCGTGATGTCCAGCTTGGAGAAGTCCTCCGGTTCACCGGCGAACACCTTCAACGCCTGCCAGACACCCTCGACGGACTGCGAGGTCCGCTCCGGATGGCCGGGCACGGGAATGCCGCCATGCGGCCAGAACGGACTGAGCCGCGTCCACGGCTCGGGACCACGGGAGGTCACATCGACGATCAGCGCGTCAGGGAACTCCCGGTCGAGCGTGGTGCGGCGGCGACCGGCGACGTGAAGAGGCATGCCCCGAGCCTGCCAGGCACCTCCGACAGTTGATCTCAAGCTGAGTCGAACCATCGCGCCCGCTTCGGGGGAAATGGTGGGACGAGCGCGGGTGTTGTCGGGAGGGTGGTGGACGATCAAGGCGGCCGGGCACGCTGGGTCTCCAGCCTGACCTGGGAGTTCGCGGACGCGGGCGACGTGGGGCTGAGCGGGGGCGCCTGGCGGGAGATGCCGGCCGGGACGAGCCGGGTGACGTTCGTCCGGCGGGGACTGCTGCGGGTCCGCGGTGAGGGGACCACCGACCTCGCCGCCGGTGACCTCGTGTGCTTCCCCACCGGCGTCCGGCATGAACTGCACGCGCTCACCGACGTCGACCTGCTCAGCGTCGGGCTGGTCCGGGACGGGAACGACGCCGGGCTGCCGTCCCGCATCCTGCTGACCGACCTCGCCCGGAACGAACCCCTGGTCGAGGTGCTCTTCGGGGAGCTGCTCAAGGGGGCGCGGGAGTTCAGGACGGACGTCCTGCGGCATTCGGCGACGCTGCTGGCCTCGCTCGTCGTGAGTTCCTGGCTCGAACGCGGATGCGCGCCGGACCGCTGGCTGATGCGCGTCGAGGACGCCGGCGTCGCCCGCGCCGTGGCGGCGATCCACGACGACCCGGGACGGGCGTGGTCGGTCGCCGACCTCGCCCGGGTGGCGCTGCTGTCCCGCTCGGAGTTCGCCGTCCGCTTCCGCCGGGCCGCCGGGGAGACGCCCGTCCGCTACGTGACGGCGGTCCGGATCGAACGGGCCCGGCGGCTGCTGCGGGACGGCGGCCTCGGAACGGAGCAGATCGCCCGTCAGCTCGGATACGGGTCGTCGGCCGCGTTCTCCCGGGCGTTCACGCGCGCCGTCGGGACGTCCCCGGCGCGCTGGCGCGACGGGCGGCGGATCGACAGCGGCAGCAGCACCGCCCCGACCACCGCCAGGGACGCGGCCAGCGCGTAGTCCGTCTGGACGCCCAGGACGTCCACCACGAACCCCCCGGAGGCGGAGCCGAGCACGGTGGCCAGCTGGAACACGGCGATACCGGCGGCGTTGAAGGACTCGATCCGCCCCGGCGCGATCCTCGCGACCCAGGTGGAGACCATCGTGATGACGCCCCCGAAGGCGACGCCCCAGACCGGGACGGCGACCATGACGGCGGGCGCGTGCCGGCCGAGTACCGCGACCACGAGGACCGAGGCCGCGACGGCCGCAGGGATCGCGACGAGGAAGGCGCCCAGGCGGCGATCGATGAGGACGCCGATCGCGAGGTTCCCGGCCAGGCCGCCGACACCGAACAGCGCCAGCACCACCGCGCTCCCCCGGGACGTCATGGACGGATCCAGTTCGAGCACCGGCCGCACATAGGTGTAGGCGGCGAAATGCCCCGCCGTGACCGCCGCGACTCCCAGCAGGCCGGGCACCGCGCCCACCTGCCGGACCACCGCCGACGGCCGGACGCGTCCGCTTCCCGCCGCCCCGGGCGCGACGGGCGGCACCGTCGACCGGACGGAGACGGCCGCTGCGGCGCAGAGGACGGCGGCGAGCAGGAACACCGGACGCCAGCCGAGCAGCGTGCCCAGCAGCATGCCGAGAGGGACACCGGCGACGGTCGCCGTCATCGTCCCGGCGTTCACCACCATCATCGACCGCCCGATCCGGGCCGGATCGGCGAACGACGACACGATGACCAGGGCCAGCGACCAGAAACCGCCGACGGCGACGCCGAGGACGAGCCGGCCCAGAAGCAGCACCCACAGGGCGGGGGCGACGGCGACGACCGCGTTGGCCACGGCCGCGACACCGGCCAGGACCGTGATGAGCAGCCGGCGGTCGGCGCGCGGGAGGACCGCGCCGAGCGAGGTCGCGCCCGCGAACGCGGCCAGCGCGGTCGCGCCGACCGAGAGCCCGACGGCTCCGTCGCTCGCGCCGAGGTCGTGGGCCATCGCGGTGAGGAGGCCGGGCGGCAGGAACTCCGAGGTGACCAGGGAGAGGCTCGCCATGAACAGCGCCGCGAGCGCGGCGCCCCGGCCGGAACCAGTGGAAACAGACATGCCCCCATGCTTCGGTGGGGGCCGTCGTCCTCGTGTGACCCATCGTCCGGGCCCGTTGATCCACCGTCCGCGCGCACCGGGCCGAGCGCCTTGACACAGTAAGGTTCGCGCGGAGGCGGCTGGACGAAGCGGGGCCCGGCCGTGGTCGGCCGGGCCCCGCTCACCTATCCGGCCTCTAGTGCCAGTAGGCGGACTGCATCTTGTTGCCGGTGAGCATGCCGCCGGCGGCCCAGACCGTCCTGCTCCCGGCCTGGTTCACCATGGCGGAGACGTACGTCCTGGACACGCCCGCCGGGACCGTCAGGGCGGCCTTCGTCCACGTGCCGGACTTGGACCGGTGCCGCATGGTCGTCCCCTGGGAGATCCAGATGCCGCCCGCGCCGTCCGAGGCCATGTCCGAGTAGTACGTGCCGGCCGCGCCAACCGCGACCTTCCAGGCGGTGCCGTTCCAGTGACCCAGCAGCGCCTTGGTGACCGTCTTGCCGCCCACCTTCGTGTAAATGGTGCCGGCGGCCCACACGTTGGAGGACGACACCGGCACCACGGAGTTGAAGGTCGAGGCGGCCTCCCCGTTCGTGTCCAGGTTCGGGATCGCCGGAACCGGCGTCCGCTTCCACGACGTCCCGTTCCAGTGCGCCACGGACGGCACGCCCTTCAGGTGCCCGACGGCCCACAGGTCCGTGGACTTGGTGCCGCCGATGGCCCGCGGCCAGACGCCGATCTTCTGGTTCTTGAAGGACGACCCGTTCCAGAAGCGCGCGTAGTCCGCGGTCGCGGAGAACACCCACGTGGACTTCGGCCCCGTGGTCACCACGCCCCCGGGCCAGTAGCCCGCGCCGAGGTCGTGGCTCTTCCACGTCGTGCCGTTCCACACCAGGGCCCGGTGGTAGCCACTGCTCTTGTCCGTCTTCTGCCCGGCCACCCACACGTTGGACGCGGAGGTGGCGGAGACCCCTTCCGGCAACGTCCCGGTCAGCGACGCGGGCACCGACACCGGCGTCCAGCCCTTCGCGGTCAGCCGCGACACCGTCATCTTGTACGTGGACGAGTCGTACGCCGCGGACCACATGCCGCCCCCGGGCGTCGACGCCAGCGACAGGACCTCCTTGCCGGCGCGGTTGGCGGGCTGGACGAGCCGCCACGCGGCCTCGCTGCTCGAGCTCGGCGCGGCCGACGACGTGGAGTCCGGCGCGACCAGCGCGACGACGCCGCCGACGGCGGCCACCGCCGTCGCGCAGCCGCCCGCGACGAGCGCGATCCTTGTTCCTCTATGCACTTGTTCACCCACACTCTCGAAGAAAATGATCTTGAGCGGTGCAGGGGAGGCTAACCATGATCCACCGGCCCCCGAGGGCTTTTCCGTGACTCGCCCAGCAAACGGTCAGGCAGGACCGGACGGCACGGGACGAGGCGGCACGGGCCGTCCGGACCGGGCCGGAACGGGCTAGACCACCACGCGGACGGTCGAGCCGGTGCGGCTCTTGGCGACGCGGAGTTGCGCCGGGATGCGGGTGCGGAGCTCGGCGACATGGCTGACGACGCCGACGGCCCGGCCGCCGTCGCGCAGCGCGTCGAGGACGGCCATCACCTCGTCCAGGGTCTCGTCGTCGAGGGTGCCGAAGCCCTCGTCCACGAACAGGGTGTTCACCTCGGTGCCGCCCGCCTCGGCGGTGACGACGTCGGCGAGCCCGAGCGCGAGCGACAGCGAGGTGATGAACGACTCGCCGCCCGACAGCGTGGCCGGGTCGCGGTCGCTGCCGGTCCAGGCGTCCACGACGCGCAGGCCGAGGCCGCCGCCGCTCCGGCTGCGGTCGCCCGCCGCCCTGTCGACCGTGTGCCGCAGCGCGTACCGCCCGCCGGACATCCGCGCGAGCCGCTCGTTGGCGGCGGCGACGACCCGTTCGAGGCGGGCCGCGAGCACGTACGCCGACAGCGACATCGCGTGCCGGTTCGCGGGCGACCGGCCCGAGGTCAGGCCCGCCATCCGCTCGGCGACGGCGTGCGCCTCCGCGGCCGGACGCCACGCCGCGACGGCCCCGGCGAGCTCCCCCCCGAGCACGGTCACCCGGGACAGGCGCTGCCCCGCGCGCGACACGGCGGACGCGGCGGCGGTGCGGGCGGCCTCGGCCCGCTCGACCGCCGCCGTCAGCGACTCGAGATCGGGTGCCGGACGGGATGCCGCCCCGGCCACCGCCCGGTTGGCGAGTTCGGCGCGCACGACGGCCTCGACCGCCTCGAACCCGCGGATCCGCTCCCGCAGGGGCGCCTGGTCCTCGTCGTCGAGGTAGGAGGCGGACGCCGCGTCCGGCGAGGTGAAGCCCTCCTCGGCGGCGGCGT